>JBBDTM010000014.1:98630-149743 GCA_040904425.1 Alkalispirochaeta sp. | reverse complement strand
TTGGACCCCCACCAAATAGAGGGCGCCATCCTGCGAGACGAGCAATATGTGCCGACTTCCCATGGCAACCTGCAACCACGCGATCTCGGTGAAGACGCGCGAAGGACGACGTTCGCTGTGCTCAGGGGGTAACTCAGGTCGCTATCGTTTGCACCCCACCGCCACAGACCGCCGTCGTCGTCGATTGCAAAGCTCATGGCGCGACCGGCCGCCACCTGAACCACCGGGACGTCGGCCTCGGGAAGCGATTCAACGCCGCCATCGGTCCCGGACCGTACGCTCTCTTGGTCACCGGACCCTTCCCGATCGGCAGACTCCTCATCGGCAACGGTCACTTCCAAGAACGATTTGCGGCACGTCCACTGTCCCGCTCGTGTCGACGAAGAGATCCTGCGGCGTTACTATCTCACCACTATGCTTGAGCGCCGTGAGTTTCCGGACATTTTTTCCGTCGAGGTGAGCAATCGTGGTACATGTTGAATATCGCGAACTTGCACTCCACGAGATCGATACCATCGCGCCTCTATGGCGAAAGCTCAACGCGCACCACGCGAGACATTCACCCGATTTCTCTGAGGTTTTTCGCGGAATCGACTTCGAGAGTCGAATACGGCGTCTTCGCCGGCACAGAAAGCTTCTGCGCGTAATTGTGGCTGACGTCCCCGGGGGCGGCCCCGTCGGCTACGCGATCGGTTCAATCACGGACACCTACGATACGCAACGCGGCGAGCTTGACTCGATGTATGTTGAGGAGGAGTGGCGTGGACAGGGAATTGGTAGAGAACTCACCTCGAGTATCCTCAACTGGCTCGACGGGTCCGGAATAACCAACATCATCATTGCAGTTGCTGCAGGAAACGAGGAGGCGATTGAGTTCTATGGTAGGCTCGGGTTCGCCCCTCGCGCAATTACTCTCCGGCGCAAACCATCCCCTCAAGAGTGAACCGCTGAGTCGGCGAGTATTACCCGGTTGCGACCCTGCTCCTTGGCGTGGTAGAGCGCCTGATCCGCATCGTTCAGTATCCCTTCAATGGCATCGTCGGAGGTGGGAATCGTGACAACTGCGCCGCAACTGACGGTCACATGCACCACGACGGTGTTGGTAGGAATCGGTGTTGCAGCAAGTGTCGCACGAAACTCCTCCAGGCGCGCCACAAACTCGCCGTCTCCCCGGGCCGTGGTTGTTACGATGGCAAACTCTTCACCGCCGTAGCGCCCGATAAGGTCTGTCTCCCGCCGAAAGCTCTCCGTGAAAAGTGCCGCGAGAGCTCGTAGCGTATCATCCCCGACCTGATGTCCGTAGTGATCGTTCACCGACTTGAAATAGTCGACGTCTATCATCGCCACGCCAAGCCACCGGCTTTCTCGCCGGGCAAGCGCGAAGAGGTTGTGCGCTTGCTCCTCGAAGGCGCGCCGATTGAAGAGGGCCGTTAGTGGATCGTGAGAGGCCATCTCTGCCAGCTCTTGGTTTAGACGTACCAGCTCTCGTTTCTGACGCTCGATTACTTCCGTTCGCTGCCGCACTCGCTCCTCCAGTTCGCCCGTGGAGCGGTTGACCCGCCCATCCAGGTCCACGAGTGCGCGGGAAAGTTCCGCTACTTCGTCACTGCCGGTGGTGTCAATGTCCACCTCTGTCCGTCCATCGAGCAGCCGGCTTGCGTGGGCGAGTTCCCTCAGGCGCTTACCGAGCGTGCGGGAAAGCAGGAGAGCGGGCAGACCTGGTACAATAATGAGCAGAATCACCGTGACTAACGCCCAGCGGCTCGTCGTGACCAGCCGCTCATTAGAATCCGACACCGGAGAGACAAGAATGAAACCCAAGTCCCCGCACTGGAGGCGGAACGTGTAGTTGTCCTGGTGTCGATCGAGGATATCGGGAACGATCGCCGCGCTCAGTCCCTGTTGCTCCACCCACTCCCGCCCTTCCTCCAGCGATGCTCCGGTCACGGCAAGCGGCGTACCATCCGGGCCCACCAGTGCGAGGCGACGGCCGCCCTCCTCCAATAGCGGCGCAACACGAGTATCGGCAAAGCGCTGAAGATCGACCAGAAGATCCACCCGGACCGACGGGCGCGCCGGATCTGATGGATCTGCCGAACCCGCCGGGCCCGCCGGAGACGAAAGAAGCGCATAGCCTCGCTCCCCATCGCAGGAGAGGACATAGCTCCCGGCTTGGCTCCGTTCGTCCGTACCGCAGCCAATCATTGATATCTGTTCCTCTCCGGAGGAGAGCACGATATCGCTTATCGAGGGGTTGCTCTCGACCACTTGCCCCAGATATCTCCTGGCATCGTTACGGCTGTACTCTCGAAGTATCTCGTGATCCACGAAGAAACGACGCACGTCGCTATCGGTTGCGACCACCTCCAGTATCGCCTGGGCGCGATCAAGATAGCTCGTGTATCGCGCCGCGGCCACGGTGGCGACCAGTTCCATGTTTCGCTCGAGGTCCGCGTACTCTCCCTCCCGGAACGTCGTGAGAAACAAGGAGGTCGAGATAATTGCCGTCACGCTGTTCACAAGGAAAATGACAAGAAAGAGCCGTGTTGAAAACTTCACTGCGGAAAATCCTCGATAAACGCGCAGTAGCGATCGTACGATATGCCAAGGTAGCGCTGTACCAGGGATTCATAGGCGGCGGTTGTCCGAAACTCGGTCATCCAACGGCTGAGGGTGTTAGTCAGTTGGGGCGTATCAGAGGAGGTCCCCAACGCCAGCTCTCCCACGGCACCGTTTACCGGAAAGAGCGGTCGCACCAGACTCCGCAACGATTGACTGACATTGAGCTGATGAAAGAGCGAAAAGGAATCCGCCACAAAGAAGTCCACCGAATCCAGGGTCAACTGGCCCGGGAAGAACATAAGAGTCGTAGGCATTCCCGGCGGAAGGAGGAAGAGCTGAACCTCTTCTACTCCCTGGCCCTGCTCATGCCCGCCCTGGGCCCGATCGCGGGGTACGATAGCTCCCCCCTTCAGCGCCGCCGGCACGAGTCGATAGGCGATCTCTTGTTGGGACAGGGCGTCTTCGAGCACCTGTTGAAAGGACATACCTTCGATCACGGCGACCCGCTTTCCCCGCAGGTCGCTCAGCTCGGTCGCCCTGCTGTCAGCCCGGCCGACCAAGATCTCAGTGTTGTCAACGTAGGGCACCATGGACAGGAGCTCTTGCCGGTCCGATGTGACTGTGAGGATTTCCGCGTACAGGTCAACCTCCTGGAACAGAGAAAGACTCCGGTTGTCATCGCTGTGCTGCCAATATGCGCCAAAAGAGTTCACCAGCTGTACCGCTATTTCCAGATCCTGGGACCCAGCGAACTCCCTCGCTATCTCATAGCAGAACCCCGGAAACTCACTGTTACCAGGAGAGAAGATAAGCGTTGAGACCGGCCGCGCAGCCACCCGGAGCACACCGCGGCGACGAATCTCCGGCAGATCCGCCGCCAAGAGCCACACGGTGGAAAAAGTCAGAAGTAACAAAGATAAAATGGCCGTCTTTTGCGAGATGTCTGTACGCATGTCAGGACTCGCTCTAATCCTACCACTCCACAACAGAGTTGTCTCCCGCTTATTGCACATTCGAAGGGAGCCCCGGTTACATTCCGTATTCTGTTCGACTTGCGCATCCGGTAGTATGCTGATGGCGTGGAGCGAGTTGCTCGAGTTATTTCACTCTCATCGCGTTGAGTTCGTAGTCGTGGGAGCTCATGCCCTGGCCTACCATGAGGCAGCGCACCCGCCCGGTGCGGAACAGCGTGAAATGTAGTACGATTAATACCCTATGAAAATGATCGATCCACGAGAGTTACAACTGAGTCCCGTAAGACAACTGTTGGATGACTGGATGCTGCTGTCGGCAGGCGATTTCTCGAAGGGCCCCGCCGCCATCAATTCAATGACCGTGGCCTGGGGCTTCATCGGTGCCATGTGGCGTCGTCCGGTTGCGATCACTCCGGTACGACCCACACGCTACACCTACGAGTTTATGGAGCGAACCGATACCTGGACGCTCACCGCGTTTCCGGAATCCTATCGCGAGGCGCTGCAGATTCTCGGCTCCCGCTCCGGTCGCAACACCGACAAGATGATAAAAAGTGGCCTCACTCCTGTGGCGGCCACCACCGTAGCGGCACCCACTTACGCCGAGGCAGTCCTGTCCATCGAGTGCCGAACGATCTACTACAACGATATCGTTCCCGGTCGAATGCTGGACCGCTCGCTGGAAGACCATTACGAGAACGATTATCACCGGATGTACCACGGGGAGATTCTGGCGGTCCAGATAGGGGATTACGTTGGAACTTCACCACGCCCCTGAGAGCACTCCATCTCAAGAGTCCCACGACGTAGACGAAAAACCGGAAGGCGCTGCGCCGGAAGGGAGTAGCTATGGTGTCGGGTCGGTGATTGTGCTCCTCGGGGCGGTCGTGCTCCTGATCCTGATAGTTCTTCCGTTGCTCCAGGGAGGCTACGGCCGTGCGCGGGTATCACTCACTTCATATGAATCGTTTCTTGAAGGTGAAATGAATCCCGGACAACTGGTCACGACCGTAGCGCGCCGCGTGTCCTATCGTCCGGAACCGGACGACTATTGGTCCGCCCCGGACGCTGTATGGGCCGCTCGAAGCGGCGATTGCGAAGATCACGCGATGGTGGTTTCCGCCTACCTCAGTCGTCATAACGTCGACCACACCCTGCTTGGCCTCTCCCTCAAGAGTGGGCTCGAAGGGCATGTCGTCGTAGTTGTGACCGGGGAGAACGGCCCTATCCTCCTGGATCCTACCGGCGCCACGGCGGGGAGCGGGATAGAGCGCTTTCCTCCGGGCACCCGACTCCGGGACGTTGCCGGAAAGTACGCGACACTCCCGGCACGCCGCTACGGGGCGAATGTTTCTCCCGGCGATCCAGAGCCCGTGGGGATTGTTGAGTAAAGAGTGTTACGTACTCACCCCCGCGACAGATACGAAAGTTCTTGCGGTAGGACTACGTTGTTTCCCATGCGGTTTTCGCCGTAGCCGTGCTCCGCGAGAATTCTGAGATCTTTCAGGGCGCGGCTATCGCCGACAAAACGCACGGTGATAGCACTCTGCACGTCAACCTTGGCGATCGACATGAAATGCCGCACCGCCCGCGCCACCAGATCTGCCATGGTGGTATCCTGTTCCACCTCCAGCTCACCGAAGGAGAGGTCGGTGTCGTACATTATGATCTGTCCCTCATTCATGAGGCGCACGAACACGAGTTGCAGCTCCCGCACCAATTCATCGGAGTCCTCGGGGATGGGCCGTTGGAGCTCGGGCAGCTTACTCAGCATTTCGGCGATTCTCCGCCGCTTGACGCGATTGATCGCTTCGTTGGCACGAAACAGGTCCATCGGAGATGAGGCATCATATTCCTCATCGTCCATGTGCATCGTTACCTTACTTCCATAGTGCAGCACGATACGCGCCACTAAGGTGGAAGGACGGACGTGAAAGCCCCGATAGTTGGGAATCGGGACGGTTATCTCCGCCTGCTCGGAGTACGCCTGAATCATCGTCCGACACAGCTGCACCGCCGACTCCATGTATTCCCGGGCATATCTCAACGGATACTCGAACACCTGGTCGCGAAGCCGCTCGGGCTCTATGGGAAAGCGCATCTCCCGGTACGTTTCACGTCGCAGGGAGCTCATATGGCGAATGTAGTAGTGAACGAGGTCGGTCCCGATCGAAAGCAGATGATAGATGATGCTGATATGTCCGCGAAGGTAGCGGAGTTGCTCGTTCTGCTGTTCAAGATCCGACTCAAAGATGTAGGTATCGTACAGTGACTGCAGGTTGTGAAAACGCGCCTCCACCAGGCGCATCCGTTCCTCACTGATCGGGTATGGGACACACGCCGGGTACTCGTCCCCTTCCCGCTCGGCAAGGACCGCCTGGACGTCGGAATCCTCGGAAAGGTTGAGAAACTGTGTTGCCAAGTAGACGACCTGCTCGCCGATACGATCCACATGTCGCACCTCGCGATCCGCAGCGAGCCGAAAGTCCAGCGGAGCCGCAATACACGGTTCGAAGTCGGCATCGACCTCTTTAGGATGAATCCCACAGAGCCGTGTCTGATCGATAATCGTGCCCGCCACGGAAAACACCACATCCCGGAGCACCGACAACACTTCATCGGTCTTTTCTGCGAACTCCTGCTGAGAATCGAGAAGCTGGTACCGATGAATCGCCTGCCGAATATGGAGCACATCATACGTGACGGAGGCAAAACTCTTCGCCGCCGCAATAGATTCGCGAAACGGGAACCACATCTTATTGGTCTGTGCGCCGTGAAGATCGATCAACTCCTGAAGAGTGGAAGCGTCCCGGTAGAGGTGCCCCAGGTAGTCCCGACAGGGAAAATCGGGATTCCGCTTCTGCTTGAAGGCAAAGTGGCACAGGCGCAACACCGGTACCGTGTAGGTGGTCACCGTCTTGAGAAAATCCGCGTGGTCCCCCGCTCGGGGAGTCGCGTCGGACCGTCGTTTTCGAAATAGAGACATCCTACCCACAGGCTACGCCCTGAGAGCGCCCTGCGCAATAGCGTGCATCCTATTGCCAAGTCAATTACGTGGATTCAGTGGGCACGAGGGCAAGCGCCTGGCCAGACCGTATCGCTTCATGGTACAAGTCCGGTCGTATGACGCTCTACCTGATTCGTCACGGCCAGTCTGCGGAAAACACCCGCAGTTCCACCAGCGATGACTCGCCCCTTACCGAGTTGGGCCTCGAACAGGCGCGGCGTACCGCCGCATGGCTCGCGGATGAAGACGGCCTTCGCAGGGTGACACCGGCCGGTTCCGCGGTGCCCACCTTGGTTTACACCAGCCCCGCCCGCAGGACATTGGAGACGGCTCGGGAGATCTCCTCCGCCTGTGACGCGGCCCTCACCGCTGATCCGGATATCTGCGAGTACGGCATGCTCTACAATGATCCCGGACTCACCGTGGCACAGATGCGGACCATTGCGCCACGCATCTCCGTGCCTCCTGATCTACCGGTCCACGGAGGATGGGCGGCCGGACACCGCGGTGAGAGCACGGAGCACTTGGTAGACCGGGTGGAACGCGCCCTAGACCGCATCAGCCGGGAGCATCCCGCCGGCGGGCCCTCGATCGCCGTCGTCTCCCACGCTCACTTCAGCGGATTCTTCCTCGGACGACTGCTCAACGTTCCGGTCGAATCGCTCTCCCGGAGTCGCATCCGTCTATTCAACTGCGGTGTGGCAGCCGTGGAGTTCACTCCGGAATACCGAATGCTCTATTTCGCAAATTCGGTGGCGCATCTCAACGGGAGCGTCAGTTTCTAATAGCCCCGGTATCATCGGGGGCTCGCCTCCGGAACAAGCACCAGCTCGTCTCGAGCGGCACCATCCACCTCGTCTCGGCTCCAGTGTCGCGGATGAAACTCCACCGCTCCGCCGATGCCCGCTACCGCGGCCGTGCCGTCCGTATCCGGAAACGGACGACGAATTGTGAGGATCAGCGCGATTCCCCCAACAATTACCAGCGCCAGGAGCACGGTGACGGGGATGATCCGGATGAGCGTTCGTCGGTGCATAATCGGTCCTTACCAGGTGGTGTTACTGCGTCATGTTATTGCGCCATCCGTTCCAGCACAGTGATCTCCGATTCCACCAGTCGCCGGGCATCCGCGTCCACGCAGATCGTCACCGGCGGACGCAGAGCCGTCTCCAAGCGACTCGCCTCGTCTCCCTCGACTACCGGCCACGTCTTTCCGCGGCCGATACCGTGACCGGTATCCACCACCAGTGGCCGCCGTTCCACGGAAAACGCGTCGGGATGCAGGAGATAGGAGATCGTCGTGGAGTCATGGACGTAGATACCGTCACTTCCTACATGTCTCTCGTAGAATTCGTGGTAAAAGGGAACGATCTTCGCCAGGTGGCGTCCCACGGGCGTATCGATCCGGTAGATGCGCTGCAGGTCATCGGGAGTCATCGTAATGCGATGCGTCACATCCAAACCGCAGATCGTCACCGGCCAGTCCGCGGAGAGAACGATATCCGCCGCTTCCGGGTCGTTGAAGATATTTGCCTCCGCCGTGGCGGAAGCGTTACCGGGAACGTGGACGTTACCACCCATAGCGATGACACCCCGCACGTCCCGGACGATTTCCGGGCGTTCTAACAGCACCAGCGCCAGGTTGGTAAGCGGGCCCAGTGTCACCAGCGTCACCTCCCCGGGACGGGAAGTAACCGCATCAATGATGAACTGAGTCGCCCGGGAGTCAGACTCGCGAGACGTCGGAGGACTCAGGGGAACACCTCCCTGACCGTTGTCTCCGTGCACAAACTCGACCGCCCCGCGATACGCGGTGGCCAGGGGTCGGGAGGCGCCGCGGGCCACCGGAATTTCCCCTTTACCGGCGATCTCCAGCAGTCGAAGGGCGTTCTCCGTGGCCAGGTCCGTGGCCACGTTCCCAAAGACTGTGGTCAGTCCAAGAACCTTGATTTCGGGAGAGCCGAGCGCGTAAAACACCGCCATGGCGTCGTCGATTCCGGGGTCGGTATCAATAATGATGTTGTGGCGCGCCATATCGCTCCTTTGCCGGGTGCCGCCGGTCGCGGTGCGGCCCGTTATCGGGTCCGGCTCATGAGCCGCTGACATTCCTTCACGAACCTCTCGGGATCGGCGGGACTCAGGATGTACTCCCGCCCGCCGGACCGGGTGAGCAACACGAATTGCTCCCGTCCCCCGGGGACCGGCCCCCGGAGCGGAACGGCAACCGTACAGAAGCCGATCAGCCGTCCCAAAGCCACCTGTTTGCTACTCGCTCCGGCAGGAACGCTTCCACTTCGATAGCGGTGTACCCGGTCTCGTACCGCCGGCCATCCGACCATGGTAACCTTCTCAATCGAATCTCCCGGAAGCGGATACGCTTTGAGTGTCCGCCGGACGGTAAGAGACCCATCGCCGATGTGGTAGTACCACCCCGCTTTTCCCTGTTCCAACGCAAAGAATGCAAGAATTACCCCGGAGGCGATCAGCAGCACCATGCCCGCCTGGTAGCCGGCGAGGACCACCGCCATCACCGAAAACACTGCGAACGCGGCGGCCATAATGAGGATCGTCTGTACCCGTTTCGGGTTCCTTCGTACTTCGAATCGCATCGGTGCTCCCGCTACGCGTTGGGCAGGGGTTCCATCCCTGTCCCTAATCCGTTCTCAGGGGGGCTTGCGGTGGCGCGCTCATCGGATGCCCCCGAATCCGCAGCTTTAGTCGCCTGCGACAACCTTCCCGCGAACGGAGCGGAAAACTCAAGCTCCACGGTGAGAATCACGCACTGCGGGACCTCCTGCGAATCATCAACCGCGGAAATCCTGCCCTTCACGAAGAGCTGATCGTCCCCGTCACCAAACACCACCTCCACCACGCTCTCCGTATCGGGAGCACCGTCGGGCAGATCCGCAAAGAGCCGCGTGCGATGGGGAGCGATCGTAATGACGCGGGCCGCCGCGGTAATCGTCTCTCCCGCCCGCTCCACTCGGCCGTGGCGATACGGCCAGGCAGGATATACGTCCACCAGGGAACGGGGTGTCTCCGCGGCAACTGCGTGGTCATAGATCGTCCGGGCGTGATCAAGCTCTTCAAAGAGCGTCACCAGAATCTCCGCCAGGTCGTTGGGCACCGTCAGCAGATCCAGATCGATCAGACACACGGAGGTCTCCGGATTTGGCTGCCGCAGATCCTGAACCTTCACCTTGGCGAACATCGAAATCTCACGGCCGAACATCGCGTTGTCGATAGTGAGATGCAGGTTGTGCGTTGATCCGCGGTACTTGCCGAAAAACTCGACCTCCTTGGAATCCAGAATCGAAATGACGCGGCATTTCTTCAGAGATAGATCGTAAGGAATGCAGTTGAGAAAATGACCGTCGATCTTGAGATGGGTTCGGTTGCGAATGAGCCCGACCCGCCGCATGAGCGTCCGGTCGAGGCGCAGAACGCGATCAGCGTAGTCGGCTTGTTTCTGGTGTAGGCGGCGACGATCCATGACCCCCGGATTATACCCGAAGAATCGGCACCACAGAAGGGGCACTCCTCCCGAAAAGCTGTGCCGCAACTCACCCGGTGGTCCCCTCGCCTCGGTTCTGGTAGAGTCCCCGGCGGGAGGCTCCTATGGATACACATGACATGCGTCCGGTCGCGTCTCAGGAACGGGTACAGGTAATCGACGTACTCCGGGGAGTGGCGATCTTCGGAATCCTGGTGGTGAACGTGCTGTACTTCTTCAATCCGTGGTACGCGCCGATGACTACCGCCGACTCCACTGCCGGAGAACATGTGGTGAAATTCATCACCAACACGTTTTTCGTATCCAAGTTTTACACCCTTTTCTCGTTTCTTTTTGGTTTGGGAATGGCGATACAGATCTCCCGGGCGCAGTCCAAGGGAGCTCCCTTTCTCCCGATCTATCTCCGCCGGCTGTTGGTGCTGGCGCTGTTTGGGATCGCCCACGGCGTACTACTGTGGACCGGAGACATCCTGTTCATGTATGCGGTGATCGGATTTCTCACGGTAATGCTCTTTCGAAACCGGTCACCGAAGACGCTCCTGGTGTGGGCGGTGGTCTTCTTGATCCTTCCCGTGCTGTTTATCGCGCTCTCCGCAGGTCTCATCGAGCTGGCCCGGGCGGCGCCTCCTGAGACCGGCGCCTATGAACAGGTACAGGCAGCTTTTGACGCGGCGCGGGAGGAGATTCGCACCGAGCTGGCGGCCGCCACCGAGGCGTACACAAGCAGTTCCTGGTGGACCGTTACGCAGTACCGCTTCTCGGAGTTCTTCACTCTCATCTCATCGACGATGCTCTTTATGGCGCCCAGTGTTCTGGGGATGTTCCTTCTGGGATTGCGCGCCGGCAAGAAGGGCTGGTTTTCGAATATCGAGGCCAATCTCGGCCTCTTTCGGCGTCTCCTGACGTGGGCGCTTCCGATCGGACTCCTTCTCAATCTGTTTGTCGGTGCCACGGGATTCGAGCAGAACAAGCTGGGCATCGAGATCTTCACCCTTTTGCAGCTGGCACAAGTCTCCGCCTTGGGAATCGGCAGCGTTCTGCTCTCCCTGTCTTACATCGCCGGGATCGTACTCCTCAGCAGAACAGCCACGGGAACTCGTGTTTTGACTCCGCTGGCGCCGGTGGGCAGGATGGCGCTCACCAACTACATCACCCATTCCGTCGTAATGAGCACCCTGGCGTACGGCTACGGTGCCGGCATGTTTGGAACTACCAGTTTGGTTACCGGATTTCTCCTGGCGATCGGGCTGTACGCTGTGCAGATACCCGTCAGCGGCTGGTGGCTCCGCCGCCACCGGTATGGGCCGCTGGAGTGGCTCTGGCGTCGGCTTACCTACGGCACCGTCTAAATGGTATAGTGCACGCTGGAGCACACGAAGACATCTATGCATTTACCACCACGTTTTCCATTTTCGCCCTCTTCGACGCCCTTCTTCTACGGGTGGATTATCCTCGCCATGGGTACTCTCGGCGTGCTCATGAGCGCCCCGGGCCAGACCGTAGGGGTTTCGCCGTTTACCGATTTCCTCATCCGTGACCTCGATATTTCGAGGACCAACATTAGTCTTGCCTACCTCATCGGAACCCTAGCAAGCTCGTTTACGCTCTCTCACGCCGGCCGCGCGTACGACGTGCACGGCGCCCGCCTAGTGGGCACGGTGGTAACCGTTGCCCTGGGCCTGGTCCTGGTAATGCTTTCCCTGATACCGGAAACGGTGACACTGCTGGGCACAATCCTCCCCGTGATCCCGGCGGTACCGGCGGCGTTCGTTATCGTCACGGTGGGCTTTTTCTTGTTGCGCTTTTTTGGACAGGGAGTTCTGGCCCTTGTATCGCGTAACATGGTGCTGAAGTGGTTCGAACAGCGACGAGGGCTGGCGAACGCCCTGGTGGGTGTTGCCACGACGGTAGGGTTTTCCTCCTCGCCGGTGATTTTCAACGCGATGATCGGTGCATACGGATGGCAGGAGGCGTGGCGGATTATGGGCGTCGTCGTGGGTGTACCCTTCGCGGCGGCGTTCTTTTTGCTGGCCCGTGACAACCCGCAGGAATGCGGCCTGCTTCCCGACGGAGGAATCCGACCAGCCCGCACGCGAGAGGCGCCGGAAGCAACTCCCAGCGCACAGTTTACCCTGCGTCAGGCGCAGCGAACGCTCACCTTCTGGGTCTTCGTGGGAATCACCACCCTGTCTTCCATGTACTTCACGGGACTCACCTTTAACATCGTCTCAGTCTTCGCCGAGGCCGGAATGGGACGCGCCCAGGCGGTGGCAATCTTCCTGCCGTCTTCCATAATCGCTCTCACGCTCAATCTGCTAGGCGGTTGGATCAGCGATCACATCAAGTTGAAGTACCTATTGATGATTCAGGGAACAGGCTTTCTGCTGAGCACCATGGCAGTCTTGTTTCTCTCTACGCCGACCACGGTTGTGCTGCTGATCATCGGCAACGGGATTAACGGAGGTATGTTCGGGATCGTCCTCAACGTTCCCTGGCCCCGCTTCTACGGGACCGTCAACCTCGGCCGCATCTCCGGATTTGCCCTGGGATGGACGGTGGCGGGTTCCGCAGTCGGCCCCTATCTGTTCAGCCTTGCCCTGGATACGTTCGGCAGTTACGGTCCCGCTTCCCTGGTTACGGCAGGGATTGCCGTGATGATTCTCACCGTCACTCCGTTTGCCAACCGGCCGGAGGCGCCCCCGGGGGTCGCCTCCTAAGCCACGCTAAAAGCCGACGCTCACGCTGAGCGCGACTGCGCAGCAGCCGTGGTATAACCGACCCATCCGGTGAGCTCACCTTCCAGCACATACCCATCGTCCCGCAGGCGTACCGATACTCTGCGAACATGCGCGTCAAGACGTTGGAGTTTCCGCCGTTCCGGGCCGTCCTGCTGGGTGGTATCAAACTCGAAGGTGAGAACAAATTCCTGCGCCCGTTCCGAGGGAGTCAGCTCAAAGAAATCCATAGGAAGACTCTCGGTGGTCGGCGTCACCGAAGAGGTAGCATCGAAGGCGACCTCCACGGGCCACCCGTCGATGACGATCGTCAGATCGGTATCCGTCGCGTTGATCCGTATGCGCTCATTCTGTCCAGGCACTGTATTCCTCCCAGTAGGAGAGCAGTCTTACCCGCCAATATTGCCTCAAGCTTTCCGAACCGTTACAGATTTGTAATGCGAGCAGTTTCACCTCCGCGAACGCGACCGATCACCAGGAAGGAGGCCACCATCGCTACCGCAGATACCAGAAATATTGACCGGAACCCCGTAAGATCCACGACAAGCCCCGTGAGTGGCGGGGTTACAATCGCCGCGGCCTGGGAGAATACGTAGTACACACCGGTATACGCGCCCATCGTGTCCAGGTCCGCCATCTGCCAGAGCATAGGAAAACTGTTGGTATTGGCCGCACCCCAGCACGCCCCGAAAAGAAACAGCAGCCCCCAGAACGTCCCCACCGCCACGGTGGTTGAGGCCCCGATTCGGAGCGTCCACCACTGGTGAGAGAACATGAGAAACGTCAGCATCGCCATGCCCATCAGGGATAGGCGTATCGTGCGCTTGCGGCCGATGCGGTGCGCCAGCATGCCACTGGGAACCGCGAAGAGCAGGTAGGCGATCGCCACCATGCCGGTGGAAAGCCCCGCGATTCCCTCGCTGAGCC
Source organism: Alkalispirochaeta sp. (assembly GCA_040904425.1). Taxonomy (GTDB): domain Bacteria; phylum Spirochaetota; class Spirochaetia; order DSM-27196; family Alkalispirochaetaceae; genus Alkalispirochaeta. The sequence goes on along the minus strand of JBBDTM010000014.1, from coordinate 136,024 downwards.
CGAGATACTCGATCACGTAGAGCGTCATAAAGGGTCGGATTCCCCAGTACGCGGAAAACCACAGAAAGAGCCCGATAAGAATGAAGACCGCTGATTTGTCCTGCTGGGCAAAGATAGATCGAATCGAAGAAAGTACCGGAGTCCGCTTGGTCGCAGCATCGGGAAGCGTCTTCTCCCGCACGGTGAGCCGCAGGAGGGTTGCGGCACCCACGATGAGAACCGCCGCGATAATAAACGGCAGACGCCGGGAGGTGTCACCCAGAACCGGCAGGGTCAGTCTCAGGTCCATCATCGGCGCCAGGATTACCGTTCCCACCACGGCGGCGATGCCCCCCATCATGTTAATGACCCCGTTGGCCTCACTGCGGTACTCGTTGGCGATCGTATCCGGCATGAGCGCCACCACCGGACCGCGGGCGGATTGCTTGAACAAGTTAAAGCCCACCAGCGCGATCACGAAGATCCCCAGCGTAGCGCCCCCGGCATAGGGGAGCAACGCGAACGTCACCGCGCTCAGAGGAAGCAGCACCGTGACAAACGGCATCCGTCGTCCGATGGGCGTGCGCGCGTTATCACTCCACGCCGTTACCAGGGGAATCAACAGCAACGCCATGATATTGTCGATCGTCATGAGCGCACCGATCAGCGCGCGGGAGGCCACAAACCCGTCGAGAAACACGGGAACGTAGTTGTCGTAGAGCGGGTCCATGAGGCCCATCGTGAAAAACCCCAGGCCGATCATGAACGTCGCTCGATAGAACCCCTTTTCCATGGGGCTATACCACGGACCCGTTTCGCACGAGGATCTTCCGAGCAGCCGACCGTCGCATCGCCTCTTTGGGCGTGTCCGCATCGAAGACCACCAGGTCGCCCCGGCCACCCACCGCGAGCCCGTAGTTTTCCAGTCCGAGGATTCGCGCCGGTTCCTTGGTGACCAGGTCGAAAAGCACGGCAAACTCCTCCTCGCCCATAAGATGGGCGATATGCCCCGCCATCTTGGCCACCTCGAACATGTCCGCATCTCCGATCGGATACCAGGGGTCCTGATTGCAGTCCTGCGCACAAGCCACGACAAGCCCCGCATCGCGGTAGTCCTGGATCGGTGCCATGGCGCGGTGCGCGGGATAGCTGAAGTGTCCGCCGAGATGCACATTAATGAGGGGATTTGTGATCACCCGGAGCTCGGCACGCTGCATCATCGGAATCAGCCGTCGGCTTAGAAAATACCGGTCATAGGTGGCGCTGGCGGTGATGTGGGAGGCGGCCACCCGCCCCTGCATATTGTTGGCGATTGTCGCCGCGGCCAGCGTCTCCACGTGACGGGAGAGGGGATCATCGCTCTCATCGCAGTGCATGTCCACCTGCAATCCGCGCTCGGCGGCGATTGCCACCAGCTCGTGAATACTCCGCGTGCCGTCCTCGTACGTTGGTTCGTTGTGCGGAATGCCACCTACTACATCAACTCCCATATCCAACGCTCGCAGGAGGCGATCTTTGGTATCCGGCGACCCGTAAAACCCGTCCTGCGGAAACGCCACCAGCTGAATATCGATACGGTCGTCGAACTGCTCCCGCACCCTGAGAAGCCCCTCCACCGTGCGCAGCTGCGGATCGGAAACATCCACGTGGGATCGAATCGCCATGATCCCCTGGGAAAAGGCGTGCTCACAGTAGCGACTTGCCCGCTCCACGATATCCGGCACGGAAAGCCCGTCGCGCTTGTAGGCGCCCCAGTTGTCTATACCCTCCCGGAGCGTACCACTGGCGTTGGGAAGCTTGGTGAGCACACTGTCCAGGTGAAAGTGGGCATCGACAAAGGGCGCGCTCACAAGGCCCCCCTCCCCGTCAATCTCGGTGGCCGCCGTTTCGGTTAGATCGCTGCCGATCGCCACAATCACGCCATTGGTCATCGCCACATCAACCGGATTCGGATCGGTAACGGTGCGGACGTTTCGAATTATCAGATCAGCCATGGTACATCCCTTCTCACACGGTGTGCACCGATGGTAGCCGCGGTTAGGATGATTTGCAAATCTCTTTCATCATCCGAATTGCCAAGACAAGCGTGACACATTCATGACGGCCCGCGCTTCGGCGGGTTCAGTATGAAATGGAGCGTTATTAGCGTGGCTCTGATCGGCGTACCGCTGTTCCTTATGAGCTGCCGGAATCAGTTGGACTCAAGCGGATAAAGGAAACGGAAACCAGTCGTCATCGCATTGAAGAACCGACCGGTTCAACACATGACAGGAAGATTCGATTCATTTCCGGTCCTACAGATGGTATTATCGAAGGTGCACTTGTGGAGGTGTTTCCATGAGTAATTGCATCCTTCTGAATGCCAACCGCGCCTTGGTCAATGGCAACACCCTCGAAGAATCGGTATGTGCGCACGTGTTAGTCGTCACCCGCATTGATGGAATGGAGGGATAAGATGAACGAATTCAGTGAAGAAGACGATGTGCAGACCACTCGGCGGTGGATAGTTCTTTTTGGAGGGTTCCTTCTTTCGCTGATGGGCGGAATGAGCTATGCATGGGGATCATTTGTGCTTCCTCTGGTGAACGGCTGGGGATGGAGTACGGCTGAGGCGAACTTGCCGTTTACAGTGATGATTATCGTATTCGCGTTGGTTATGATTCCGGCGGGAGGACTCCAGGACAAATACGGCCCCCGCAAGGTAGCAACTGTGGGAGCCGTGATGTTCCTGGTGGGCTATACCTCAGCTGCACTCATGCGCCATTTTCCTTCCCCTGGCTGGCTCACCGTGACCTACGGAGTAGGTGTCGGCGTAGCATGTGGACTTACCTACGCGACCATAGCTCCAACAGCTCGAAAGTGGTTTCCTGATCGCCCCGGATTTGCCGTCTCATGTGCGGTTATGGGTTTTGGTCTCGCGGCTGTGATCTTTGCCCCTCTCAAAAAGCAAATGATAGATCTCTGGGGTGTAGATGGAACTCTCTTCGTACTGGGAATCTTTGTGGCCGTTGTGGCCATGGTGGGCACACGACTCGTACGCAATCCTCCTCCAGGTTGGGTACCATCTTCCAATAATCCTGATTCGCCACCATCTTCAAAAGCCGCGCAGACGGTAAGCATTTCACCGGGCGAGTTTGTGCGGACTCCTAGATTTTTCATCTTATGGCTGGCACTTGCCGCGGTCATAGGAGGAGGATTGACTGCGATCAGTCTGCTAACTGCATATGGGGAGCTCGAGCTCCAGCTGGCTCCCGCCGTAGCAGCACTGGCCGTCTCTTTCTATTCACTGGCCAATGGCGTGGGCCGTCCTTTTGTAGGCTGGTTGGCTGATCGAAAAGGCACGATGAGGGTGATGCTGATCGTATACACCGTACAGGCTACGGTGTTCATTGCGCTCCCCTGGGTGGCTACAACTCCTCTCCGGTTGTTTGTGTGCTCACTGTTTCTAGGTCTCGGTTATGCTACGACATTTGCTCTCTTTCCAGTGGTCGTGGCTGCAGTATCCGGAACAAGGTATCTGGGAATGAACTATGGTCTGGTCTTCAGTGCATTCGGCGTAGGTGCTATCACGAGTCTTCTCGGTTCCTGGCTATTAGATGTCACGGGAGAATTTACCGCTGCATTCCTTCTGGCCGGGTTTGCAACTGTATTCGGCCTCACTCTCTTGTTCATACTCAACAAAAAATACGAGGTTGCCTGAATCATTTATAGGCTAATTGAGGTGGAACGGGGTCCCTCCGTCCGGGGCACCAACGGAACGCATGAGGAATAGTAGGCAGTGTACGGCGCCACTACCGAGCGGTCGGGTGCCGTCACAAATCACACTCACTACACCCGGCATCGGATGACTCCAACTCCAGGGTGACGTGTTGGATGCCGCGGCTGTGCAGCATCTCGCGAATCTTGTCCTTCTGTTGTTCCAGATCGCTGAGACACCGGTCTCCGTCGGAGACGACGTGGGCACTGAGGAGGGTGTAGGTACCGTCCAGCGTCCAGAGGTGAACGTCGTGCACATCGAGGATGCCTGGAATTTCGGTCATCAGGTCCGATACTTCGTCCACGGAAAGCTCGCCCGGGACGTACTGCAGCATCACCCGTAGCGCCTGCAGGAGAATCGGGACCGCCCGGAATACGATGTAGACGTTAATGCCCACCGACAGGAGCGGATCGAGCCAGAGAATTCCCCACAGTCGAATCGCGATCGCTCCCAGGAGCACAGCGATCCATCCAAAGACATCCTCCATCAGGTGCAGAAAGGCCGCTTTGGCGTTCATCGAACCGGAGCGGGACAGGCGCAGCGCCGCCAGCGTGTTCATAGCCACGCCGATCACCGCCAGAACGATCATTCCTCCGGTATCCACCGCCTCCGGCTCGAGCAGACGCGGAATCGTGTGGATCAGGACGGTAACAGCTCCCACCAGGAGGACGAGGCCCGTTACCAGCGCTCCCAGTGTAGAAAAGCGTCGGTACCCGAAAGTGAGCTCCGGCGTACGATGCTTACCCGCGATCCGCTCCATGACAAGCGCGATTCCCAGCGTGACGGAATCGCCCAGGTCGTGGACCGCGTCCGCGATAATGGCAACACTGTTGGTGAGCAGGCCTCCGACCAGCTCGATACCGGTGAAAAGCACGTTGATGCCGAGGGCGACCCGCAGGTCCCCTACTACCGCGTGGTTGTGGGCGTGGCCATGCACTTCGTGATCGTGGTCGTCGTTGCCGTGCTGGTGCTCGGGATGGTCGTGATTACTGGGGGCGTGATTCGTGTGCTCCATGGTTGTGGGGCACAGTATTTGCCGCGTAGGAAGGGAAGGTCAAGCTCGTGAGCGTTGTCTCGAGCTCTCGGCGGAAGTCGCGCCGTTGATCGACCGAGAGGTTGAGATGATCCGTGGCATCTAACCCGCATTTCTCATAGTCGGAATTGAAAAAGGCCTCTTCCCGGTGTAGGTATAAATTCGGCGGGGAATTAGGTAGTATTCGAGTAAAACAATAAGACGGCAACGCCCAATCGCTTTGCGAGAAGGGAGAGAATGGATTCCGGCGGTTCCTAGAAAGAGAATTGCTGCTCACACTGAATATTGGAGAAGACCTATATCCCTCATAATGAGAAATGCCGGCAAAAGGCAGGTTTTACTTGCAGATGCTACGATCTGTTGTTAGGCTACTGTACATAACCAACTGACAGCTACATGATTCGAAGGAAGCAAAGCGACATGAGTAAAATACGTAATTCGACCCGGGGTGGATATCGTTTCAAAAATTTCAAGGGTAAGCCTGCTGCAAAAGTAGAGAACAGTACGGTTCCCGGGAAGGTCACCATTCCTCTCCGGCAGGGCTTTGGAACAGAAGTTGAGCCTGTGGTTACAGTTGGAGAACATGTGAGTTCCGGACAGATTATCGGTCGAAATGACGAGACGATCTCTTCCCCGGTACATGCCAGTGTCGCAGGGAACGTGACTGATATCCGCGAGATTTTGGTGGCAGGAGACAAACAACAGGCGATTATTATCGAAACCGACGCGGGTTTTCGATTTTCCAACGAGAGTACGTCATTGCTTGCTGGACATTCCTCCGACTGGAAAACTCTTGATTCTGAACGTCTTGGCGAACTCATCTATCTTTCGGGAGTTTCGGCGCTTGCTTCCGGCGGTATTCCAACTCAGTACAGAAGCTCCCCTATAGAGCCGATGGAAGTGGAGTCTATCCTCGTGCTGGGACTGGAGGATGAGCCTCTATCTCCCTCCCTCAACGCAATACTCCCGGCGAGTCGATATAGCGATTTTCTCGATGGAATTCGGATGTTGAAACGAGTTCTCCCTGAGGCCTCGGCCCATATCGCGATCGATACGGCACACAAAGATCTGATTAATTCCCTGTCCCAACATATAGGTGACGAAGACGAAATTGAACTACGAGCGGTCAAAGGAAAGTTTCCTTATTCCTGGGAAGAAGTCGCTGTTCCTATGGTTTTTGGCAAGAGAGTTCCAAGCGGGCATCAAGCGGTCAATATCGGAATTGTGGTTGTCTCGGTACAGACGGTGCTCCACGTTTTTGATGCTATTGCCAACGGTATACCAATGATCGAACGAACCATAGCTATGGCGGGCGAGGGATTCGCGGAACCACAGCATGTGCGAGTCCCCGTAGGGGTTTCTATCGGCGAGCTGACCAAGGAGCGACTTGTAGGTAGGGAGCGTTACCGGATTGTCCGCGACAGTCTATTGACAGGACACGCCGTGGGGGAAGATGAAGAACCTATTGTGCGCGTAAGTCGCGCATTGTACGCGATTCCCGAGTTGACTTTCACGGGAAAATTTTCCTTTATGGGTCCGGGCACCGACAGTGACTCCTATTCCAAAACGTTCATACCGATTGGAAAAAAGAAAATTGACACTAACCTCCATGGGGAAGAGCGTGCGTGTTTATCGTGTTCCTTCTGCGCGGAAGTCTGCCCAGCAGGCATTCAACCGAATATCCTGCACCGTTATGTTATTAACGAACTCTTTTCCGAGACGCTTTTGCAATTTAAGATTTTCGACTGTATAGAATGCAATTTGTGCTCCTATGTCTGCCCATCTAAGATTCCTGTGGCAAACCTTATGAGAGAAGGTAAAAAAAGAATGACTGATGAAGGCTTTAGCAGCCACGAGGTTACGGAGTCACACCAGAAACTGAAGGGAGTACAATGATGAGTAGCTTTAGAGAAAAGCTGCATCGCAAAGCAACTGCAACGGGACTTCTATCCTTCTCGGCGATCTTTGAAGCTGTAGAGGGTTTCATTTATGGTCCCAGCGAGCTGGCGGACGGTGCCCCGCACATTCATGATCACCTTGAGATAAAGCGCTTCATGTCGATGGCGATTGTCGCCTTACTTCCCACTACCGTTGCCGCGGTAGTGTTTTGGGGACCAAGGGTGCTGTTGGTAGTTTTGGTTTCTTACCTCGCCGGTGGATTGGTGGAAGTTGCGTTCGCCGCTCTCCGTAAACGTCCGATTGAGGAGGGGTTTCTCGTAACCGGCTTGATCTTTCCTCTTGTACTCCCCCCGACCGTACCGCTGTGGATTGTCGCGGTGGGAATTATCTTTGGGGTCTTTTTCGGCAAAGAGGTGTTCGGTGGAACCGGCCGGAACATTTTCAATCCCGCTCTGGTGGGGCGACTCTTTATTACTATTGCCTTTCCGAAGGCGATGTCCACCTCATGGCAAGCCCCTTTTACCGACGCGATAACCTCGGCTACTCCGCTTTCGTTGTACAAAACGGGCCAGGAGATTACTCCCTACGTCGACCTACTCTTCGGTAATGTTGCCGGCAGTATGGGGGAAGTCTTCAGTATCGGGATAATTGTTGGGGGCATCTTTCTCCTTCTCACAAGGGTGGGAAATTGGCGTATTCCGGTATTCTATGTCGGTTCCGTTTTTGTCTTGTCTCTGATCGGAAATATCTTCCTTCCTGAGTTGATTGCACCTCCGTTGTTTCAGGTGTTAGCGGGCAGCCTGCTCTTTGGAGCCTTTTTCATGGTCACCGATCCGGTTACCTCTCCGTACAACAACGAGAGCAAGATTATTTTTGGTGTTTTCGCCGGTTTCCTGACGATAGTGATTCGAAGTTTCTCAGGCTACACCGAGGGAGTTATGTTCAGCATCATCCTTATGAACGCGCTCGCTCCACTGATCGATCACTTTGTCATGAAAGCAAAATACAAACCGTTGGAGAGTGTATAACGATGAAAAACACAATGAATGATATCGTTAAGATGCTGTTATTCCTTATAATTATAGGAACGTTCTTTACATCCTCTTTGGTACTGATGGATGGGTATACGGAACCTATTATCGAAAGAAATGAAATCATCAAAATGAAATCCGGCGTCCTGAATGCTCTGCAAATTCCGTTTACAAGTGAAACACTAGATGAAAGATTTTCCGCACATGTCGAACAAACTGAAATAGGCGAACGGACAGTGTATGTCACGAAAGAGGGGGCGGTTGCGGTTCCCTACAATGGAAGCGGATTGTGGGGCCCCATAATCGGTGTCCTGGCGGTTGATCCTGAAACCGACAGAATTCGGGGCCTGACGATTATCCAACAAGAGGAAACGCCTGGTCTCGGCGGGCGGATAGCTGAGGACGAATACCTGGGACAGTTCACGAATAAACGTTTTTCCCCGGAATTGGAGTTAAAGCCGGAAGGACGAGCAGAGGGAGAAAATGAAATTGATGCGATCACCGGTGCGACACTGTCCAGCAAAGCGTTTGTGAAGATTTTGAACGAGGAGTATTCCCGGTATAAGGAACTGTATGAGGAGCAAAGCTGATGGCAATAACGAACTTTAAAGAGACCCAAAGCTTTGAAACTATCATGAACGGTCTCTGGCGCGATCACCCGATATTCTCGATGGTTTTGGGTATTTGCTCAGCTCTCGCCGTTTCAAATAAACTCGAAAACGCGATCGCGATGGGTGCCGGTGTTATCTTTGTAATGGTTTCTACTGCTACACTTATTTCGCTTCTGAGAAGTTTGATACCCCGCAGAGTGCGGATGATAACGTATATGGTCATGATCGCTTCTTTTGTGATAATTGTTGACCTTTTCTTACAGGCCTTTTTCCCGAATATCAGTACCGCGTTAGGTCCCTACGTCGGACTCATTATTACCAACTGTATCATCATGGGCCGCGCCGAGGCGTTTTCCAGTCACAACGGGCTTGGGCAGTCAATCCTCGACGCTCTTTCTAACGGGATCGCCTACACCTACACCTTAGCTTCCGTAGCGATCATCCGGGAGGTTTTAGGGTTCGGCACCCTTCTTGGGTACAAGGTTACCCCCGAGTCGTGGACGAATTGGGTGGTGATGGCGATGGCCCCCGGAGCCTTTTTCGTTGTCGCCGTGATCATTTGGATATCCCGTACAGCCGCGGGCATGGAATCGGAGTAAGGAGAAAAATACATGTTGGCAAGCCTACTGATGGTCTTCATAGCCGCGATACTGACCCACAACATCGCCCTTACGTACTTATTGGGAATGTGTCCGTTTATTTCCCTTTCCAAAAGTCTTCGCACCGCCTCCGGCATGGGTGTAGCGGTTGTTTTCGTGGTTACACTCACCGCGGTTATTAATTGGCCTATCTATAACCTGATCCTGGTACCAACCGGCACGGAGCTCATTTATTACATAGTATTCATAATTGTAATCGCTGCTACTGTTCAGCTTGTTGAAATGTTAATGGAGCGATTTTTCCCGGTTCTACAGGTGGCGTTCGGGATTTTTCTTCCGTTAATAACGGTCAATTGTATGGTACTTGCGGTATCGCTGTTCTTAGTTATCCGCGATTATAGCTACCTAACGTCGATCGTTTTCGCTTTTGGTTCCGCCGTCGGTTGGATTGTTGCAATAGTCATTGTTGCAGCGATAAACGAAAAGCTCAAACTTATCGGTGATATTCCTGCGGGGATGAAGGGGCCGGGTATAATCTTTGTGATCACCGGAACTCTCGCCCTCGCCTTTCTCGGTTTTACCGGTGTGGCCAACATCTAAGAGGTATATATGAGTTTTCTTCCAGTCGTGATCATAAATGCGTTTTTGATAGGTATCACCATCTTGCTGGTTATAGCCAATCGTCTCTTTACCGGTTCTGGAGAATCAAGAATCACCGGCCACAAGGACGACGATCAAACGAGATCTCGCGTAGCGGATAGACGAGATTTACTCTTTCATCTCTACAATAACGAAGCTAAAGGTTCTTCATCCTGCGGTGGTACGGTAAGTTGCGGCTATTGCACGGCAATAGTGGCGAAAAGACGCAGTGTGCTTCCAATAGTTATGAGGAGTGATATATGAGCTTTCTTCCAGTCCTGGTCATGAATACGATTCTGATCGTTATTGCGATCGTGCTTGTCATCGCCGACCGCCTCCTCGTCAGCTACGGTGTATGCACGATCTCCATCGAAAAGGATGATGAACGGAAGGAATTCCAGGTTGAGGGAGGACAAACGTTACTCACCGACCTCAAGGACAACGGAATAGAAGTGTCTTCTTCCTGTGGAGGCAGAGGCACATGCGGTTATTGCAAGGTTATCGTCGCGGAAGGGGGCGGGCCCGTCCTTCCAACCGAAGAAATCTTCATGAGCCGTAAAGAGAAAGAAAAGGGAATGCGTTTGGCCTGTCAGGTGAAAATAAAGAACGACATACAAATAGTCATTCCAAACCATCTTGAAGTAGTTCGTGAAATGGTTCTATCAAACAGGTTTGATACAAGTAAACGTTGGATGGTGACAGTTCATTAGGAGTTGTATACATGGTAGTTGATTTGGCCAAGACGGAAAGTATTATAGAGGCGTATAAGACTGAGGGCGGAACACTCATAGGTATACTACAGGATCTCAACGAAGAATACGGGTATCTTCCCGAAGATGTACTTACCCATGTTGCTACGGAAATCGCAGTGCCGGTAAGCACCCTCTATAGCCTGGCCACATTCTATAACTCTTTTCGACTCGAACCGATAGGAAAAAACTATGTGCGCGCATGTGTTGGTACGGCGTGTCATGTGAAAGGAGCGCCTTTCATCGTCGATAGAATAGAGCGCGAATTGGGACTTGAAGCCGGCAAAACCAGTGAAGACGGTGAGTTTACCTTTGAGACGGTAAACTGCCTGGGGGCGTGCGCTTTGGCTCCTTTGATGACAACCAACGATGATTTCCACGGAAAGATGGATCAAAAGAAAGTTGTCAAGGTTCTCAAAAAATATCGCAATGAACAGAAATCGTGACGCGGTAAACCTGCCGTTTAGAACCCGATCGGGAGGATGTTATGCAAGTAATGAAACTTGAAGACCTTGATAGGATCGCTGAAAAATCAAAGAGTGAAAACGCTTTGAGTAGAACAGCCTACCGTGTTCGCATAAATGTACACATGGGCACCTGTGGTATCGCTTCCGGGGCAAAGGAAATACTCAAGAAATTTCTTGACGAAATGGATTCCCATGAAGCAACGGATGTCCTCATCACTACCAGTGGATGTGCCGGCCTTTGTAGTTCCGAGCCAATGGCCACCATCGAAACGGTACACGATATAGCACCGGTCAAGTATATCGATCTTACTGAATCCAAGGTGGGAAGGATTTATGAAGATCACGTGCTGGGTGAAAAGCCGGTTAAAGAATATGCTCTGGGAACGGGAAGTGAGAGGTTAGGGTAATGCCGAACGACAAAAACGGCGTCGTACTCTGTAATGGTACATCGTGCGTGTTAAACGGATCCCAAAAGGTGAAAAAGGCGTTTGAAGAACACGTGCGTGCGCACGGCTTGGAGAACGACGTCCATATTGAACTTGACGGTTGTCAGGGACTGTGTACGCAGGGTCCCATCGCACGAATAGAACCTAAAGGTACGATATACCATCGTCTGAAAGCCGAAGATATCCCGGATATTGTGGATGAACACCTCATTGAGGGGCACCCCGTGGAAAGGCTGGTTTTCGAGGGGGAGAAAGGCTTGGACGGAATAGAACCACTTAATACCATTGGCTTTTATCAAAAACAACGCCTCATTGTTTTGGCAAACCGCGGGTCTATCAATCCGAACCTAATTGAAGAGTATATTGCCCGCGGCGGATACCGTGCTCTGGCTAAAGCCCTTTCTGAAATGGGGCCGGATAAGATCATTCAGGAAATAACCGACGCCGGGCTTCGTGGACGAGGCGGAGCGGGTTTCCCCACCGGCGTGAAATGGAATTTTTGCCGTAAAGCTCCCGGAGAGGAAAAATACGTAATCTGTAACGCCGATGAAGGAGATCCCGGTGCCTTTATGGACCGGTCGGTTGTTGAATCTGATCCGCATACGGTTGTCGAAGGTATGACTATCGGCGCCTATGCAATGGGTGCGAGCCAGGGAATAGTATATATCAGAGATGAATACCCCTTGGCATTAAAACGCATTCTAAAGGCGATCGATGACGCCAGGGAATACGGACTGCTTGGCGAAAACATCATGGGGAGCGGGTTCTCGTTCGACATTACCGTAAATCGCGGAGCGGGCGCATTCGTCTGTGGAGAAGAAACGTCGTTAATTCACTCCCTTGAGGGAAAGCTTCCGGAACCAAGAATGCGCCCGCCGTTTCCGGCGAATTCGGGCTATATGGGAAAGCCGACAAATATCAATAACGTTGAAACGTGGAGCAGTGTTCGCCATATAATCAATAATGGCGCGGATTGGTTCGCGAGTATTGGTACGGAAAAGAGTAAGGGTACCAAGGTCTTTTCTCTGGTTGGCAAACTGAACAACACCGGTCTCGTGGAGGTGCCCCTCGGAATCACCCTTCGGGAAATGGTCTTTGATATCGGCGGCGGTATCCCCAAGGGAAAACGCTTTAAGGCGGCTCAGTGCGGCGGTCCATCTGGAGGCTGTCTCCCCGAATCATTACTTGACCTGTCTATCGATTATGAATCACTCGCAGAGGTAGGGGCGATTGTTGGCTCCGGCGGCATGATCGTCATGGACGAAGATAACTGTATGGTTGAAGTTGCGCGGTTTTTCCTTTCGTTCACCCAGCAGGAATCTTGCGGCAAATGCCCGCCATGCCGAGAAGGAACGTTACATATGCTCAACATCCTCACTGACATCACAAATGGAAATGGTCAGGAGGGTGATATTGAGTTGCTTGAAGAGATGGCCATGAGAATAAAGGAAACCTCGTTTTGTGCCCTGGGACAGACTGCACCCAACCCGGTGTTAACTACGATAAAGCATTTTCGACACGAATATGAGGCGCATATTAAGGACAAACGGTGTCCCGCGAAAGAGTGCAAGGAACTGATAACCTACCGAATTGACCCGGAAGCGTGTACCGGTTGCACCCTATGCGCCAAGAACTGCCCGGTAGACGTAATAACAGGTACACACAAAGAGCTACACGTTATCGATGAGGATAAGTGCATCAAGTGCGGGATGTGTCATAACGTATGCAATTTTGATGCGGTAAGGATTGAATCATGATCAATGTGGAAATCAACAAACAGGAATATCAGTTTGAAGACGAAATAACCGTGCTCGAGGCTGCCAAGGACAAGGGGATTGAAATTCCCACTCTATGTTACAACGAGTATCTCAAACCATACGGAGGTTGTCGGGTCTGTTTGATTGAGCAGGTGGGGAAGCCCGTTTTAACGCCGTCCTGTTCTACGAAGATCTTCGACGGAATGAAAGTAGAAACTGAATCGGAACGGGTGTTAAAAGCCAGAAACTTTGTGGTTCAGTTACTTCTTGCCCGGGCTCCGGAGGCCGAAGAAATACAAGCCTTGGCGAACGATTTGGGCATATCGAATACGGATAAAGACGAATTGGACCCAGTGGGCCAGTACTTGCTGTACCGTGCTCCAAAGAGAGAGCAGACTAATTGCATACTCTGTAACCTGTGCGTTCGTGTCTGCCAGGAAGTACCCGAAAGATTCGCTTTATCCGTTGTTGGTCGAGGTGTCTCGCGGAAAATCAGACCTCCTTTTGGGAAAGCCGCGGATGCCTGTATCGGCTGTCAATCCTGCGCATATGTGTGTCCGACCAACACGATCACGGTAACAGAAGTCTAAGAGAGCGTTGCCGCGCATCCTTGTTGGTATCGCTTTTGTCTTTTATCATTACCTGTAAGAAGTGAGGTGTTATAATATGCCGCGGCACGGATGTGATTTTGACAGACATTACAATATTTTTCATGTGATTCGTGATTACATAACGGGAAATGTCAGTTTCGTGAATAAAGAGGATCGCGTGTCCAGGTATGCGATTTGTGAGGAGTGTGAGCATTTTTTTCCTCCGACAAAGCAGTGCCTGAAGTGCGGTTGTTTCCTTAAGTTGAAGGTGAGATACGAGGAATCCTTCTGCCCGGTTGGTAAGTGGTAACAATTCAGGTTTTTGAGTATACGCACGTGCTATCATCCAAAGTACGATCTATCCACAACCTACTCGGACGGTATTCCAAGAACCTCTTTCCACGCGTCTTTTACCAGGCCAACCCGATAATCGGTGTCGTTCACAATAATCGTCGGAAAAAATGGGTGCTCGCCAAAATGGTCCTGAAACTCTTCCTTAAGCCGTTTCTTATCCTTCGTCGAAAGCTCATTCGCGAAGGTATATTGATACGAAAAGCCGTACGAAGCCAAAAACTCCATCCCTTCTTTGCAGACCGCACAGGTTCTGAGAGCAAGTACCTGTATCTTTTTGTCGTTGTGCTCGCCGGGCTCTTTGGTGAAATCTATCCACTCAAACATCGTCTACCTCCCTGTATTATGCTTGTTATCGCTCGATTCACCCCAAGCACGTCTTTCATAATAATGATGGCCGGGGGGGTGTTGTCAAACTCACAACCTGGCCGTGCGGGTGTGTGTACACCAACTCATTCTGGTACAAAGATGCTTCAGTTTATGTGACGAGATGATAGCCTATGAAGAGGGATCGAAAAGTGAATGACGGGATCTATGATGGCGCCCGTTTAGCCTTACGAGAACATTTGCTTGAATTGAGGTGTCTGCTTATCATCGGAGCGTGCTCCGTAGCCCTCATCTCCGCTGTCATGTACAATTTCTTTGATCCGGTGATCATGTTCATATTTAAGCCCTTCGCTGGTATTCCCCAGACGATTGATGGGAGCACCCTCTTTGCCCATCATGTCTTTGAAGGGTTTCTTACGCGCATAAAGATCAGCGTCTTTGTAGGGCTGGTAGTCTCCTCCCCCATACTCGTATTCCTTCTTATCCGTTTCGTTTTTCCGGCTCTCACAAGAAGGGAGCGAAAGGTAGCCCTCTGGACACTTCTCTCAAGTGCAGCTCTTGTCTTTGGAGGGTTTTACTACGGGTATTACTCGATTTTGCCTCTGGTTATAGATTTTTTTACCAGTGCAGGATTCTTCCCGAGTAAGATCGGCCTAATGCTGAATTATGAGCGCAACATCATGTACGTATTCCGGTTTCTCTTTTTGGTTCTCGTAACTTTTCAGCTACCAGTTTTGATGGTAATATTGATGGCAAGCCACGTGGTAACCCGCAAGATGTTTTTTAAGATCAGCCGGTTTGTAGTAATCGGGCTTTTCGTATTTTCGGCGGTCATCACACCACCGGATTTTGTGAGTCAAATCATGATAGCGCTACCAATGATGGTTCTCTACTACTTTGCGCTCTTGGTAGCCCTTGTGTTTCGTTTTGGAGGCGAAAAGTAATGCCGGGATTGGGTATCTCTGAACTTCTCGTACTGGCAGTTCTCATTCTCATTCTTGTCCGCACGGAGGATTTGCCGAAAATAATGCGGGTGATCGGCCGAGTGTGGGCAAATTTCTATCGGTACTATTTGATGCTAAAACGGGAAATGCGTCAAATGGAACGATCTATCGGTATAGAAGAGGAGATGAAGGATATAAGATCCGTTAGCACTCGCCTCAACAGTGAGATAGCCTCATTCAACCGCGAAATAAGAGAAGACGATACCAGTAAAGAAACGTCACAGAACGAAGTCGAAGATCCTATACAATCTTCTACACGGAAGGAAGCGCGATAGAGGTTCGCCGGCGTTATTGCATTGTCACGTTAGCAATTGGCTGGTGTCCACCAGCTCACGGTTGACTTTTTAAGGGAGTAAAATATGTTAGGTACAACTGAAATAATTGTCATTGGCGGAGTGGTAGTTCTGCTTTTTGGCGCGAACGCGATTCCGAAGTTTGCAAAAAACCTCGCCAGGGCAAAAAAGGAGTTCAGGGACGGAATCGCCGAAGAGGTGGATACGGAGAAAAAAGAGCAGGAAGCCGGCGAAAAGTCGACCGACGTCTAGCCGATATCCTCTTTTATAAATTCATCGGTCAAAACGGCAACACTTTTGTAGAACTCCGTGCGAGAAAAGTCTTTGACTTTTTTGGTGAACTGGAATACCCAGCGCCCCAGATGGTCGTTCAGAAAAGCCTGCTGCTTATTTCTGTAGCCGTCGGCGGATTCCATGTCGGCGGCTTTCAGTGCTTCCAACTGCCGGAAATTCAGATAGCTGAGAAACTCCAGCTCAACGGTAATGTGGTCGGGAGTTTCTTTTAGCTCGAGATTGAGCCCTTCATTTATATACAGTTTCTCTGCATCGATCGTCGATTCGCCCATCACTACGCGGGAGTTGTCCAGGTACACCGAACCGTACGGTGGAGCGAGGAGTTCAAACGGGCCGATAAACAACTTGGCGGCATCAACAGCGAGAGATTCTATCCCTTCTTCCCTTTCAAAACATTGAACAAGGGAGGAAAACCTCGCTTCATTCCATTCACCCGCCCCGCGCAGTTTCTCCAGCAGGTTCTTATCCGGGGGATAGAAGCAGTCGGCGAGCAGACGGTAGGCCGTTACGCGCCTGCTCACGAGGTTTACCTCAGCTGCAACTTCCTCCTCTCCCCGTTCCGCCATATCAAGTCACTTTTTCCACTTTAACGTTCGTCGAGTTATAGTACACGGTAGCACCGCTTAACCTCTCGTACTCGGCGGGAATGATGACGTTATTGTTACCTCCCCGCGGCGTTTTCCCGAACTCCAGGGCGGCCATCCTTCCATATGCCCAATGCCCGTTACCGTACGATTTTCCGACAGTTCCCGGTCGGATTCCTTCCCACATATTGGCCTTGCATTCTATGCTACCGGACGGCGAACTTATCCGTATCGTGTCTCCACTGACGATTCCCAGTTTCTCACCGTCTTGAGGATTAATCGTTGCCACATCTTCCCAGGCAACGTTACCCGGATCAACGTCGTGGAATTCATGAAACCAGGAGCAATTCGCCGACCGCCCCTCCCTGCTGAGGCGTGATTTGTATTCCACCCATTCGAAGGGATACTCAGTTTTGTCTCCCGGTGCAGTCGGCTCCTCATAGTGCGGAACAAACGCCTGCTCACCCCTGGCCTGGTAGTTACACACCTCCATCACTCTATCCACTGTTGTTCCGTGTTTATTGGCGTGAGCCGTAAGGGCGGCCTTAAGCGTTTCGCTGTAGAACTCAAAATTTCCCGTCTTGGTTTTCATTGCCCCCCATCTGTCCCTATACGGATACGGATCCGAGTTCCAGACACCTCTTTGTACAAAATCGTCCCAGCCGTTTATCCGGTCGCCGCCTGCATACTGTTGCGGGTCCCACAGCTTCCGGGTGGCCAACTTCAGGGCAAACAGGGCAAACTCTTGCTCGTTTTCAGGAATTTTTCCCGTCTCCGGGTCTCGATACTCCCGGTAGTGTTCCATGAGATTCGAAAAACCCTTTTCCTCCAGCTTCTTTGCCAATAACCAGGGAATTTCGGTCTCATCGGTCTTTACATCCCATACCAGGTCATTGACCGGTTGCTGTAGCGTAACATGAGTGTAACCATGTCCCGCGGATTTCAGAAAGCCCCACTTCTCGTACATATGGTGCCCTGAAGGGAGGATAATGTCCGAAAACCAACTCAACTCACTGGCGTTGGTAGTTATGTGTACCAAAAATGGTATTTTCGACAGAGCACGTTCCCACCGCTCGGAACCGGGACAGGAAAACGCAAAATTGTTGAAATAGCCTATCGCTACCTTAATGTCGTACGGGTCTTCGTCAAGAATACCCCGGGCGGCGTTGTTCGTCACAACAGCGCTGCCGGGCTTGCCCTTTTTCATTGCCGGAAACTCCAAACGGCCACGCTGATCAATTTTTTCATGCTGGACTCCGGCTTCGGCTATTTCGTCCATATACTCGCCGGGGCCGGGAAATCCTCCGCTGTATTCCTTGTTCGGCGCGAGGGTACCACCCACGTTATCTACAGCGCCCACAAGTCCGTTTAACGCGTGCGTGGCCATGCTCAGGTAACCACCCCGTATTTGCATCACCGGACCGCCCCCTACCCAGCACATCGAATGGGGCGCAGCGTTCGCGAAGCCCCACGCCACTTGGACGATCTGCTCTTGCGGGAGTCCCGTGATCTCAGCCGCCCATTCAGGCGTCCTATTTTTGAGTTCAATATTCCACCATTTTACCAATCCGTGGGTGTGTCGTTCTTCAAAATCGTCTTCATTCACTTCCCTGCCCACGGAAAATCTATTGACGCCGTCTGTAAAGTCACCGACAAACTCGCGGTACCAGAGACCTTCGGTTAAGATTACATGGGCGATCGCCGTCGCAAGGGCACCATCCGCTCCAGGGAGAATCGGCAACCAGTGGTCGGCTTTTGACGCCGTGACGGAAAACCGCGGATCAACAACCGCCACCTCCGCCCTGTCAAGCACATCGCCCCACACGCTCATGTAGTAGGATACCTGCCTGTTGGTTGCCAGCGGGTCGGCTCCCCAGATGAGCATGTACCGAGTGTTTTCCACATCGTACTGTCTATAATCCCACAAGCCTTCCGTATAATACGGACCGAATTTCTCGGCCTCCGCGCAGATCGCGCTATGGGATATGTTATTCGGGGAACCAATAATTTTTGTCATGCGATCATACAGAATATCCCGCATGTAAGAGTACCTGCCCCGCATCAGCATATATTTATGGCTCTCACCACCGTTTCGTAGACTAAGGATCTGATCGGCTATCGTATCCAACGCCTCATCCCAGGAAATCGGTACAAATTCGGGGTTCTCTCCCCGGCCTTTTTTGGGATTGGTTCGTTTCATGGGGACCTTTACCCGGTCAGGGTCATACACCTGTTGTAGGGATATATGTGACCTTGGGCACGTTGCCTCGCCGTTTACGTTGGAGTTTGGATTACCCCTGATCTTTATCGCCCGTCCGTTGACCACGTACGCCTGTACGGAACACCATGAGGTACACCCTTGGCAGGTAGTTGGTTTCCATTCACCGGATTCAGTGTATTCGGCACCATTATCCTGGCCGAAAGCACGTAACGGAAACAAATGGGATAGTCCAATACCGGCGCCAACGGCGGCACTCGTCTTTACAAAATCCCTTCTGGTCATTTTTTTGTCTGTTATCATTTTAATGCCCCTGCTTCATCAATCGTTTTCTCAAGAACCATAAAGCGCTTAGACGCTTCCTTTACTCTTTCTGTATGTGGCGGGGTTAAACTCCCGTACATAGAACACCTTGGGCTCGGTCCCAAGGTATTCCCTGAGGCGCTTTGCAGAGTACTTGGAAAGTATCTCGTTTACTTTACTATTCGGATCGTTCAGGTCGCCGAAAATCCTCGCCTTGGTAGGGCATCGTTCAACACAATAGGGAAGCTTCCCCTGGGTGACCCGGTGATCGCAGAACGTGCATTTCTCTACGATCCCCTTATACCGTAAACCGGATCCTTCCAAAAACTGTTCGCGGTCCGGGTTATACAAAGGAATCGTATCGCCCCCTACTTTTTCCACTACTTCCTTCGGAGAGTCGGAGGCACCTGCGAAAAGCTGCTCATCGCTCTTCCAGAATTTGTGTGGTTCTTTCTTGTTCGGTGTGATTACTTTGTACGGACAAGCGGCTATACAACTCTTGCACCCTATACATTTCTCCGGAGTGTGAGCCGTTATACCCCCGGCCACTTTGTGCATCGCTTTTGTCGGACAGAGTCGTACACACGGTGCGTTTTGACAATGATTACAGAGGGTCGGCATGTATTCATATTGGACATTGGGAAACGTTCCGGTGGTTCGCGTCTCATGCCACGCCCAGGCAACCCCATCCTGTACGTTGTTTTCGTTCTTACAGGCGATAGCACAGGCACCGCACCCGGTACAGCGTTGAAGGTCGATAACCATAGCCAGTTCTTTCCCTTCAAGGTTCGGCCTGTTCGACGTTTGAGCCGATACGGAATGCACGATAGCGCCGGTTGCCACCGCGAAACCCGTAGCGCCCAACAATAACTCTCTTCGAGTCAATCCTTTCTTATCGCCCTGCGTATCCTTATCTTTCCGTTTTCCCATATTCTATTCTCCTTTCACCTAACACGAAAATACACGGCGAAAGCCAGGTATTTTTGCTATTTGGGGTGCCGCACCGTGGCATGCAAAATTAAAAAAGGTTGGTTGGCACTTGTCCTCCCAGCACAACGATAATACGCATGGTGAAAACACCTATTAGCGCGGCTGTTGAAGCAATGGCTATGCTGTAAGCCGGCAATTTTTTGAAAAACAGAAAAACCGCCACGGGGAGGATGGAGCCAATAACAATTTCAACCGGCCAAAACAGCAGTCCCCAGTCACCGGTAGCAATGTGTTTTGCGATGCGTACATATTCTTTTCCGCCGTTCATAAGCACGATAAACTCGATGAGAAGGAAGCCCAGTTCGGCGATAATCAACCACGAAAGAAGCTTTCCCAGCCCGCCAATATTTGCAGTTCCTCCTCTTATCGAAGCAACCAGTATTGTCGCTGCAACCCCTGAAATCAAGCCGCCGTTGAAAAACAGTACCGGAAGCAGGGGCGAATGCCACAACGCTCTTCCCGGTGCCTGGATCAGGATTACAGCCGTGTAGGAAGCTGTAAGAATGGCAAAAGGGATACCGATATAGACGATTAATTTTACCTTTTTATTCTCTAACAGGTCTTCTTTCCCCATGAAAAAGAAATACGCGTAGACAACGCTTATGGCAAAGAAGATAGACAAAAACCATACGCCCCACGAAAGTGCTGATGCCGCGTTAAAAGTGAGAAACAGTCTCCAGGCTCGAAAGGGTTTGCCAAGGTCCAGGATCAGAACGAGGAGACCCGCGGCCAGAACGACCGGAGTTATATATGCAGCAGTCCTTGCAAAGGGCTTGAACCCTGTTATCCAATAGTTCGCGGCAACGGAAAGCAAGTAGCTGCCACCTGCAAGCCCGCCGAGAAAAAAGTAAAGGGCTATTCGCCAGTCATAGGACATGTGTTCAACAATCGCGATCTCCATTCGTTTCTATGCCTCCATAGTTGTGTTCAATACGCAGTAAGTGTCTTCTTACTGGTATCCCCCATTACGCCGGAATCAATCTCCAGCGCCCTTCTGTACTCGTCCCTTTTATTGACATTGATAAACGCGAGAAGATCAGGATCAAATAGTCTGACTGTCCTTTCAGGAACTGTCTTCAGGTTAATATTGTTAAAGAAATCGATGACTTTCAGATTATTCTGTGATAGTTGTCTTTCTATAAACGGTATACAGTTTTTAGAATAAATCGCGTGTAATCCGTCAAAATACCCATCAATTACCGGTACTGTTACGTCATACCCCCCGCTGGCTTTCATGAGATACCGAATTAGCTCTGTATTCATAAAGGGCATATCCCACGCAATGACAAAATTGTACATTGAATCTGAATCAATCAGACCGGAATATATTCCGGCCAACGAATTCTTCCCCGGAATCTTGTCTTCTATGACTTCGATGTCGCCGTACACCTGTTTTAAACGATAAAATGCTTCATTTTCCCCTGCGACCACCCAGATCCGATCAAAAACAGTATACAGACTGGAAATTATCGATTCGATTATCGTCCGATCGCCGATTTGAAGAAACGCTTTGTTGGGAACGGATGAGCTGAGAAACCGTGTACTCTTACCGCCCGCCAATACAATTGCATTCACGTCCCTAGTCTTCCTCTTTACAACAGTTTCCTATGCCGCGCTGCGGCACCCGAAATGACGAAAATACCCGGCTTACGCCGCGTATTTTCGTCATACATATTCCGATTTCAGAGCGATGAAAGAACTATTTCGGAAGCGACAGCGAGAACAAACAGTGAAGTCGCATACGCCGGGTTAAGAAGGTGCTTCGTTTGCACTGTGAGCTTCTCCGGGAGTTGTAGCCGAAGAATGAGGAAGATCAGCATTCCGTTTATCGCCGAGTCAAAAAAGATAAACCTCGCGATCGCCGGCACACCTCGCGACAAAAGCCCCCATTCAATCCCAAAAATCAAATGAACAAGAACAAACAAAATTCGCCACGAGACCGCCACACTCCCCGCCGAGAGCAGAACCTTTACCGGCGAAGAATTACCAAGAAGAAACCTGGCACCGATCCATACAGCAAGCCCTTCAAAAAGAATGGAAACGGTAGGATTCTGCACAAAGATCCACGGAACTGGTCCCATAACTGAAGAGGAAACTTTTATGGCGGCGGCTAACGTTGCAATCATCATCGCCGCCTCGGTTCTATTCGTCGAA
Source organism: Alkalispirochaeta sp. (assembly GCA_040904425.1). Lineage (GTDB taxonomy): Bacteria > Spirochaetota > Spirochaetia > DSM-27196 > Alkalispirochaetaceae > Alkalispirochaeta. The sequence continues at coordinate 113,949 of JBBDTM010000014.1, read as the reverse complement.
CGCACCCCTGCCACCATAAACAAAAGCCCCAGAGGAAACATGAAAAAACCAGCAAGGGAAGGTACTCCGATATATCGTGAAACCAGGTGCAGAAGAAAGCCGAAAACCGCCTCACACGCACCCCATAAAGCCCCATAGAGAACTACCGATCGAATGAATCTGCCATCCATGTATCCAATGTCTTTCTCCATTTGTTTCATTCCTCCAAGTTATGCCACGGGAGATGACTTCATTGTCAACGTTGACCCTAAATCTGAATTCGTATTCACAAGCGGCAATCATAGCGTAACCCGCCCCAGTAAAACAGCATAGCTTCACAGATCATTACACCAGAGGGATTTGTTTGGATTGCTTGAATGATAGTACCATGGATTGTAGCGATCGTACAGAAGGAATTGCCCCGGTCCAGGCATTGCTACACCTCGAAATACTCATTATCAGCTATATGCAACCGGTATAGAGATACACGCCTTCAAAAAAAATATTTGTCCCCATTGTGTGCTTCACGCGGTGTTTCCGCAGCAATGTGAGCATTTCGCCAGGAGAGAGAAAACCGCGTATAGACGAACCCAAATATCGGTACGCGGACAGCTTTCCCAACAGAAGAGTGGCAAGTGCAGGTATAATCCACAGGTATAGCCGGTATAAAAAGCCCCTCAATCCGTCCGCAGGCGGCGCAAACTCAAGTATCGCGATACACCCACCGGGGCGAAGAACTCGCACCATCTCTTGCAGTGCGTCTTCGTATCTATGCAGGTTTCGAAATCCAAAACTTATCGTGATCGCATCAAAACTGTCATTAGCGAAAGGCAACCAGTACATATCAGCTTGTTGATACCGTACACTCGCCACAACGGAGGTGTCGTCCGTTTTCATTTGGGCACGATCCAGCATGCTTATGGCGGCATCAACTCCCACCACTTCCGCAACCATGGGCTCTTTGGCAAGTAGTATCGCCAGATCTCCGGTCCCGGTACAGCCGTCCAAGATCCGCAGCCCTCCTTCTTCGCCCGGTAACACTTTTCCATTTTGTAAAACACGTCTGACTGTTTTTCTTCTCCACCGCTGATCCAAGAAAAGACTCAAAAACCTGTTAAGGAGGTCATAACGCGCAACAATTGTGTCAAACATTTCAACAATCTCGACGGACACGTTATGCTCCTATCGGAAAAAGTACAAAAACCAGTAAAGTCCAGAAACTGTGCGAAACGATCACCGTAATGATATCTTTTTCGATATGATACATAATGCCCCAAAAAGCCCCAGCCACGAGGGCGGCAAGCACCAACGAAGGATTTCCCGTGAACAGGTGCACTCCTGCATAGCACAATATACCCACCACCAGTCCGGATATTGAACCAAGGTTTCTTTGAAGCCGGCGCTGAATATAGGCACGCCAAAAAATCTCCTCCCCGGGACTAGAAACGAAGAACAGAAGAACAGCAATAAGCCCCAGGGGGAGGGCTTCTTTGTTTCGATGTACCGCTGCTATCTGTTCTTCCGCGGTCGGGAACAAAATGATCAACAGTTCGTTTCCCAGAAGGAAGATCCCGTAAAGCACGGCGGCGCTGACTACTCCAATTATTGCGGATCGGGCAGTAAGCGCAAAAGAAGTTCGATCTTCACGTCTAGAAATTGCAAACGAAGAAACGGCCAGTATGGATACTCCCAGTGGAAGTTTGAGCCAGAAATTCCCGTACTCAACGACAAAGGCGAAAACCCAAATTACGATAGCTCCCAGCAAGAAGAGGATCGGTATGAAAAGACTGTTATTTTTGGTGAAACCACGTCTCATAACAGCGTGTATTCCAGAAAGAGCGAAATTACGAGCAATAGACCAAAGACCGTTCCAATTTGCGCGGTTCTCGGGTCGGCGTCTGCCGGTACTTCCCCCTGTTGGAACAGCTGCTTTATGAGTCGTACCGTCAAGGGAAGGCTAAGAATAACGAGCAGCGACCACAGGGGAAGGACCTGGAATACTATCTCGACACATATTACCAGGTAATTTACGATAATCATAACAATAAATATTTTTCTACCTTTTTGTCTACCGAACGTTGTGCCGAGGGTAGAAATTCCGACCGTACCGTCAAAGGAAATATCCTTGAGGTTATTGGCAAACAGTACAAGGGCAACCCATAACCCGTGAGGGATCGAAACAAGCACAGCCGGGATGACACCTTCCCATCCTCCGGCCATGACAAAAAAGCTGCCCACCGTCATTGCAGGTCCCCACATGAAAAACGCAGCCAATTCACCCATTGCAAGGTGCTTATAGGAAACCGGATCAGCGGTATAAAAAATGCTTACCAACAAGCCAAGCAACACGAACAGGAGTACCGGGAACCCTCGATACAAAGTCAATCCAACGGCTATGAAGATCGCCGCGATATACAGAATGACGGCATACCGTTTTAACGATTTTGGTGAAATATCGCCGGATATTAAGGGATGCCTACGATACTGCGCCGTTGGAGAATCGGCTGTATCTACCCCGTGTTTGGTGTCGTAATAATCGTTTAGCACATTGGTAGCGCCATGAGTCAAGATCAGGCCGACTACAAGGGGAAGAATGAGGACCAACTCGAAATCGGGGTTGACTGTGGCAAGCACAGTTCCGATAGCCGCGGAAATCAACGTCATCGCAAACGACCATGGTCGCGTCGCCAGAACGTAGTTGTTCAGTCTTGTATACATAACTGTTTCATTTATAAAACAATTGGTTTATCTTGAGAAGCACTCCCGTACTTGCCGGAAATTGGTCTCCACAATTTGTCTGATCCGCAGATGACCCAGGGACGGAAGAGCAGTAACCGAAGATCAGTGACCGCTGTAGAATGGAATCGTTGATAGAATTCGTGTCCGTTATGGACGGAAGGACTTGTATTGCGATGAGTCGACAAGAGAAACTCATTCACATCCTAAATCCGATCAAAGGCTATCTGAACGCCGTTGATGAGGAGTTACATGGACAACTCGAGGATATTGAGCATTCCCACACCCAAACCAACACGTTATCACGCCACAGCGACAAAGCGTTAAAGCATTCTTTTAAAACTCACGGTAAGCGGTTAAGACCGGCGCTGATGATCTTCTCTGCCTATGCTGCCGCTACACAGGCCCTTCCCGACAAAAAAACCGTCGTAAAACTGGCTACAGCGGTAGAGATTATCCATACCGCTTCTTTGGTGCATGACGATGTGATAGATGAGTCCATCTTTAGACGCGGCAGGTTTTCGACAAATGCAAGATACGGCAACAAACTCGCCGTCCTTTCTGGTGACATATTGCTCACTCAGTTTTACACGATTGTAAGTGGTTTGACTGAGTTGAGTGCTTCAACGCGATTTGCCTTGCTAGATCTGTTAATGACCGTGACCAGAAGAATGTGTTTTGGTGAGGTTTACGAGGAAAGAATCCGCGCGGGCAAGATGAAAGTGGACTTCGATCTTTATATCGATACGATTGAGAACAAAACAGCCTCACTCATGTCAGGTTGCTGTGAGGCGGGTGGTATAGTTGCCGAGGCAACAGAAGACCATATTCAGGCGTTGATTGATTTCGGGCGGCACATCGGTATGGCTTACCAATTGCTTGACGACCTCGCCGATAAGGATGCGGTATTTTCACTGAAAGACGACATATCGAAAGCAGCCGAAGAGCACCTACAGGCCGCCCGTGCTTCTCTTAAAGACTTACCGAAAAACATGGGAAGTAACGGTTTATCCGCGTTGGTTGATCTTTTGCCATAAGTCGATGCTGATTCGCCCGCCCCGAGAACAGCAACTCTTAGCGAACGGGTGAGACAGGGAGCGTCGTGAAAATTCCTCTTCCTCTCCCCTGATTCACAGATCATTTCAGATGTTTGTTTATAAGATTGATGAGACGATCAGTATCGACCGGCTTGTTGATAAACTCCTCGGCTTTGATGTCTTCCTTCGCGAAATCGAACGCGTATTCACGATTGATAGCAGTAAAGGCGAGAATCGGAATATTCGGATAGCTTTCCTTAATCTCTCCGGCCGCCTCAAACCCGCGGGTCTTCTTTTCAGGAAACATGATATCCAACAATATAACGTCCGGCGAAGTAACACCGATCATTTCAATACCTTCTTCTACAGACTCAGAGTGGTGGACTTCGAACCCGGCGTGCTCTAGAAGCGCGCCGGTGGTCTCGATAATGTCTTTGTCATCATCAATTATTAGAACTCTTACTTTTGCCATCGTTCTCTCCTGAAAAATGTTATTCGTCCGTGTCCTGTCCCGGCACCGCAACCTCGGTGTTTTCCGTCGTTTGTTGGTAGCCAGGTAGATAGATATGAAAACTCGTCCCCTTCTCGACTTCGGAATACACTGTCACCCTTCCATTTAGCATATTCACGGCTTTTTGTACAATTGACAATCCAAGCCCTGTGCCGTCTTGTTCGATTTTTCTTGCCCGACGGGTTCGGTGAAACTCATCAAAAACCTTCGCCAGTTCTTCCGGTTCGATACCCATTCCCTCATCCCTCACCGAAAGATGTACTTCATCTTTTTCTTCCTCCGCGTTTACGGTAACCGTGGTGTTCGGAGACGAGTATTTGATCGCGTTGGTGATGAGGTTGCCCAAGATGATGTCTAAGAGGTCTCTGCTGGCTTTCACCACTAAGCTACTCGGACAGGAGATGATAAGTTTAATCGATTTCCCTTTTGCCAAAATATTGTAAAGTTCAAAATTATGGTTTAATACCTCTTTCAACGAAAGATCTTCAATTTCATATTGCTTGTCTTCTTCAGATTTCATATAGGCATAGTCGAGCATCTCATCGATTATGTTGAGAAGGTTCTGGGTGCGTTGGTTCGCCCGTTGCAAGGATTTCTGCGTCTTTTCAGATATTTCCCCGGTTATGCCCTTAAGGATCATCTCATGGTACCCCTTAAGTGCCGCCAAGGGACCTCTCAATTCGTGGGTCACCTGGAGAATGAAGTTGCTCTTTGCCTGGTCAAGTCGTCTATAGTGATCCAACTCCAACTCTGTCCGTTGACCTCTTTCCTCCACTCTCTCCATTATACTCGTAATAAGATAGCCGGTGATAAGAATTGTCGAGACCAGGGCAAACATGTAGAGGAATGAGGTTGGGTAGCTCTCACTCACAGTTGGTAAACCAGGAATAGATCCAAATGTTGGTATCCAGCCACTCCATTCGGCAACAGCCGTCAGAACGAAAAGAACTACTAGCGAAATCACGTACGCGTATACAGCTTTCCGAGGAAAGATGAAAGCGGTAAGCACAACATGAAAAACGAAATAGTAGATAAGCGGATTCTTCAAAAACCCGGTAAGATAGATTAGTAAAAAAAGAATAACGTAGTCACTTACGATTTGAAAGTGAAAGACAAAACTCATTTCACCTCTCGATAATATCTTTGCCTTAAGCTGGAAAAAATATAGCGCCAATGAGCTGTTCAAGAGAAAAAGAATCCCGGTCAAAGAATACAACGCTTTGTATGGTAGACGGTAGGAATACACAAAGTCACTGAGCAGAAGAGCAGCAAAGACGCCTATTGCGGCGATCCATCGTAATTGGATAAACCAGGCAACGACCCCGGCCAGATCCGAATATTCTGTAGATTCTATTTTTGCTCTCTGTTTCATTTAGACCGTTCCTTCAGCTTAGGCGCAGCTGGTATAGCTACTGAACGTCTTGACGCTACAAAAAAGCATGTAATTGTTTTATCTGCTTATCACGAAACTGTACAAGGGAAGCAAAAAGCTCTTTTTGACTCTTGCTAACCAGCGAATCATGAATTGTTTGGTAATAGTCTTTCAACTTTCTTTCATAATCAAGTATCGCCGTTACAATTTCTTGAGGACTGCTGTCTCGTTTAACCGTTTTCCTAGGGATAAGCTGTTCATCGTGATATTCGATGGAAAATCTCACCCATTCATTTGGACCGTACTTCGTAACATCAATGCCGCCTAAAATCTCCAGGTTTCTCTTCTGTTGCGTATCGAGTCTTGTGATCAGGTTTTTCGAATTCTCATCTGCTAAACCGATTTTGGCGACATCATAAAGACTGAGGATTTCTTCTTCCCATTTCAGTGCCCTTTTCAATAGATCCTGCAGACTTTTATACGAAGCCATGATTCTCTCCTATCCCTCTTTTATTCTGCATATGCTGTCGCCACTGCGCCACATGCAACAATGCCCGATCTTCGGAAGCTGAAGTGTAGATTACTTCGTTGATTTTACCACGATCGTGTTCATCGTGCAGGGAAAAACAGAGGAAACGGGTGAACGTATCTTCCATTCTTGGTCTTGTGTTTGAAATCGGTGTCTAGGGCAGCGTTGCCGTGGCGGTTCGCCATCTCAGCGGCGTTCACCGCGGACTTGTACTCGCAGCTGTTGCGGTGGCGGTCACAGCGATGGGTATCCAGACCGCCCTGGTAATTACCGGCCAGATCGGCATCATCCCGATAAGAAACGCACTCGTAGAGGTAGGTATTGCCTCCCGCTTTCTGGCGATCGAAAATCCCTTCATACTCCAGCGAAGGTCCGTATCTCGACACGCTCCCGGCAAGCTGGACGCCGAATGTGGTAGCTCGGGACGGTGCTACCGGCCGCCCTCGGAAAGAATTCGAATTTCCACGCGCCGGTTAGCGGCGCGGCCGTCATCGGTGGAGTTGTCGCCCACGGGCTCGGTCCCGCCCCGCCCTTCGTAACGCAACGCTCCGGGGGCGACTCCCCGGGCGATCAAGCCGTCCGCGATCCGCCGCGCTCGTTCTTCGGACAGCACCTGCTGACTCTCGGCACTTCCCACGTCCGCAGTGTGGCCGGTAATCAAAAAGACGCCGTTTGGCACCGAGGTCAGGACTTCGGCGATCGCATCGAGGCGATCCACTTCACCGGGAAGGAGTTCCGCCTGATCCGCCACAAACCGTAGATTCCGGATCGAGAGTCTCACGCGCTCGTGTTCATCCCGGTCGACATCCACGTCCTTCGTATCAAGCCGGGAGATGCGGTTCAAGAGGTCCTCGGCGGGACGGGGGCTGTGATACCAGGTGAGCACGAAACCACTGCGCTCCTGAGGGGGTTCCCCGGCTACCGTCAGTTCCTGTCGGATCTGCGTGCGGTGGAGAACGGGCACTCCGCCCTTCCAGGGCATCAGGATCGTGCCCTGGTGGCTGCCCCGGACGCGGTCGTCTCCGCGTGGGAGGAGGCTGTCTTCGATCAGGACCGCCGCGGGGTGCTCCTCCAGTTCTTTTTCGTTCAGCGGCCAGCGCAACCCGTAACCGAAATCGATCCGGTGCACAGAGGCCCCCTGGTACTCTTCGCTGCCGAGAAACCGGTAGGACACCACCGTGGGCAGCTCTGCTACTGCACCGTCCGGAAACTGAATCCTCACCACCGCCGGCGCCTCCCACCGGTCCGAAGTGCTACCCTCCCACCGGTCATCCCCGCGGGGTATGGTGGGCACACCCTGCGTCACGGATCTCATCTCCGCCGCCCTGCCGTCCCGGTTGGCCACGATCCGCTCCCCGTCAAAGCGCATCGTCACCGGTCGCCGGTTGTCCACACGGGTGGCGATCGTTCGCATGTCCCGCAGCGTGTTCTCGGACTCCAGGTACTCGCCGCGGTACGTGTCGCCGCCGTCCCGATTCAGCCACAACCGTGATTCCCGCTGCACGTGCCCCCCGTACCGCCCGTCGGTACGGACGGTAAAGTTGTGCCGCTGCACCACTTCCAGCTGCTCCCCGACCAGCAACGGCGCCGGAGCATCCTGGCCCACCGCTACGGCACCGTTCAGGATGAGGAAGATCGCCACGAAACACACCGTGAGCGCCGCGGCGGATACCCGATATCGGCGGCTACTCATTCGTCAAACGACCCGTCGGCGGCGCTATCCCGCGCACTACGAACTTTCACCTCGGCCCGGTTGTATACGGTGGAGTACGGCGCGATGCTGGAGGTAATCCACGCGTTTCCACCGATTATGCTGTCGTGCCCGACCACCGTCTTACCCCCAAGAATGGTGGCGTTGGCGTAGATAATCACACGATCTTCGATGGTGGGGTGCCGCTTCGTACTCCGCATATCCTTGGCAACACTCAGCGCTCCCAGGGTGACGCCCTGATAGAGCTTCACGTTGTGACCGATCTCGGTAGTCTCTCCGATTACGATACCCGTGGCGTGATCGATAAAGAAGGAACGGCCGATGTGCGCTCCGGGATGGATATCCACTCCGGTGCGGCGATGGGCATATTCGGTAATGATTCGGGGAAACACGGGAACGCCCAGCTTGTAAAAGCAGTGTCCGATTCGATAGGCGGCGATCGCGTAGAAGCCGGGATAGGCGGCGATAACCTCATCGATCGACTCCGCCGCGGGATCACCCTCATGGATCGCGGTGGCGTCCTCCCGAAGCATCTCGTAAACCGCGGGAAGATCATCGATGAAGGTGGTGGCCACGTCCCGGGAGCCCCACTTCATGCGCGGCTCCAAGGGAGCCAGGAGACGTGCAAGATGTCGTTCCGCCGCTACCACGGCTGCGGTCACCTCCTCCACCGAGCCATACCGCTCCGACTCGGTGAAATGAGGGAACAGGAGAGAAAGAAGCTCATCGAGGAAGCGTTCCGTTCCCGGCCGAGAAGGAAGTTCCCGTCCGTCCCGTTGCTGAACCTCGTTCAGGATAGATGCAAATTCATGGAGATCTCGCATACGCTCAGAGTACTACCTGCGGGAAGAATCGGCTACGCGGGCCGCGAGAGATCTAAGCGCGGGCAATCAGCTCTCTCGCGGAAACGGGGCCGTCCGGTTGCAGGAGCGCTCGGGGGTTCTCGGTAGCACCGGTGGCGGTGGCGGCTGCGTGGTAGCGCTGCAGGAACTCATCCCGCGCCACCGGATGCGCTCCGAGTCGTCGCTTATAGGGGATGTCCATTCCCAGATCCCAGAACGCGGCATGGCGCGCCCGTAGGATTTGCCCCAGAGCCACCATCTGCACCCACCCGGAACCGTTCCGCGTGTGGTAGCCGGAGAGGCTGGTATACGCCGCGCCGACGGTGTAGCCAATCTCCGCCGCCACCGGTGGTGCGTCTCGAGACGCGGCGGCGTCGCCGATCTCCACCGAGTGGACGCTCACGCCGTGAATCGGTTGCTCGTGGAGCGAGGAGAGCGCCCGGGCGAGCGCGGGGGAGATCCAGGAGTCCCCGTGATACCGGTCAATTTCCGCGAGTACCTCGGAAAAGTGCTGATCGACGCTCACCGTGAGCCCGCGGGCGTAGCGCGCCACGTTGCGCGGCACGTGCAGTTCGTCGAGATTGAGTACCATTCGTCGGTGGTGACACTTGACCAACAGGATGTCGGGCTGTTCCCCGCCGAGGCCCATCGGCATATACCCGTGACGACAGACCTCGGATACCGCCTCCGGGGTGATCGGTCGCAGCGCGGCAAACTCCTGGTCCTCATGAAGTAGCGAGGCAAGATGGGGAAGGAACGCCGGCCCGGGAAGCAGCGGAATCATGGTGAGGCCGGCATCAGATTGAGATCCACGGTGCCAGGGAAAACAGAACCAGCCCCACCACGAAGAAGAGCAACACCGTTCGCAACTCCGGCGCCACCTCGCTCAACCGATGAGCCACCCGCCGACCGGGAGCCGACATCACTACCAAAGCCACCGCCGCCCCCAAAGCGGCGGTGACTCCGGCATCGGCGACCGCCGAAAGCTCGAAGAGCGCCGGAATCGCTCCACGCTCTCCGCCGCCGTCGGTGAGGTTCTGAAGAAACCGCGTCACCACCCTGCCGGCGATACCCCCGGCAAGGGTGAGTACGGCAAGCACCGCTATCGAGAAGCGTTCCGTCGGGGGTAGCCTGCCCGCGGACGCTCCTTCCCGACCGTTCCCGCCATTCCCCGGAAGCACGATGGAGGAGAGCTTAATGAAGGAAGCCACGGTACCGACACTGGTGATCTGCAGGAGCACGTACGCCGGTGAACCATAGAGCGCCGAGGAGATAAGCTGCTTGCTGATGAATCCGTTAAAGGGAGGAATCCCGGAAATCGCAAGGGAGCCGGCGATCACGCCCACCGCCAGGAGCGGGGCCCCCCGGCCAACTCCGCGCATGCGGTACACATCACGGGTGCCCGCCCGCTCAATCGCGATCCCCACGACGATAAAGAGAAGACTCTTGAAGAGGGCGTGACTGATCGCGTGGGAATACGCGGCCACACCGGAGAGCGCTCCCGCCGCACCCCAGGCCGCCAGGATGTATCCCATCTGCGAGATCGAATGGAACGCGAGCAGCCGCTTCGCGTCGTGCTGCGCCAGCGCCCAGCCTACGGCCACGAGCGCAGTAATCGCCCCGATCCACAGGAACAGCGGCATCAGGTACGCCGCGTGAAACGCCGCCACGATGCGTACCATCGCCAGGAACGAAACCTTAATCAGGACACCGGAGAGCAGCGCGGAAATGGGGTGCGGCGCCCAGGCATGCGCTTCCGGGAGCCATGTGTGAAACGGAATGAAGGCGGTGCGAACGCCGATTCCCACGCACAACGCGGCCACCGCCAGCGGTACCGATCGCGCCACGCCGGGCTCCGGCAACGTCAGAAGCCTGAACCCGGGGATCACCGCGCTCGCCGCGGCGGGCTCCTGCGGTATCAGGGAGGAAAGCGTCAACATCGACAGCGACCCCAGGTCGCGATAGAGCACGAATATTCCAAAGAGAAAGAAGAGGATTCCCACGGTGCTCAGAAAGAGGTACTTCAGACTCGCCAGCAGGCCCTGGGGCGTGCGCTCCCAGGCGATCAGCACGTACGCCCCGATCGCGACGATCTCAAAACTCACGAACATCGTGAAGAGATCCGTGGTGACCACCACGCTCTGCATTCCGGCGATCGTCATCATAAGGAAGAAGAAGTACGCCGCATCGAAGCGCGGGTGCGGAAGGGAGGCCACCGCCACGAGAATCCCCACCAGCACCACCAGCGCCGACGAGACCCACGCCAGCCCGTCCAGCAGCAACAGAATCGCGGGCTCCGCGTCAAATCCCCCCAGCGCGTACGGCACGGCCGCTGTGTCGCGGGACACCGTTTCCACGGTGAACGCCAACACTACCACCGACAGTCCCAATAGGACGATCGCCGCCTCCCGGAAACCGCGCCTCCCGGAAAACGCCTTACCCACCAACGCGATACCCGCCGCCGCCATAGGCAACAGGATCACGAGTATTGGCGCGTGGCCTCGAATCGTCTCCGATAGAACACCTACCGCACTCACGTGTCTTCATCTCCGTGCCAGACGCGGCGTTCGATTTCGGTCATGTCCAGCGTGCCGAAACGCTGGTAGAGCTGGTAGACCAACACCAGCGCCAACGCCACCACGCACACCCCCACCACGATCGCAGTAAGCATCAGCGCGTGGGGAATCGGATCTACCGGAGTCCCGCTCTCCGTGAGAATGGGAGCGGTGTTGCCGCTCAATGAGGCGTAGTACACAAAAAGGATCGTCACCGCGGTATTTGCGAACGTGAGAGCGATCACTTTCCGTACCATGTTCCGCTCCGCGATGATTCCCCAGAGACTGATCAGAAACAGAATCGCAATCAAATACCACGCCATATCATTCCTCGCGAAAAAGGGTCAGACAGATGAGGCTCACCCCGGCGGCCACCTTGAGCCCGATAAGAATATTGAGGAGAAATACGAATCGCACCCCCGATCCTCCCAGGAACCCCGCCAGAAACGCCCCGGAAAGAGCGATACCCGCGGTACCGGTGAGCAGCAGGGCGATAAAGGCGGTAGTCTCCACCATCGTCAGGCGGGCCGCGGGAAAGAGATCTTCCGCTCGGGCGGGGCCTCGCGCCATGGCCAGCAAAATGATACCCGAGGCGATTACCACCCCTCCCTGAAAGCCCCCTCCCGGCGAGGAGTCGCCGAAGGAAACCAGGTACACTCCGAAAAGGAACATGTACGGCGAGAGTTTACGAGCGACCACGTCGAGGATATCAGTCTTTCTCATCGCTTCACCAACAGCATCACGCCGCTCACCGCCATGAGGAGCACGATCGTCTCCCCCAGGGTGTCGTACGCGCGGTAGCCCAGATAGATGGCGGTGACCAGATTCACCGCTCCGGTATCCTCGAGCCCCTGCTCTACCACCACCCGACCGGATTCACTCTGCTCGGGATGGGGTCCTCCCACCGCCAGAACGAGAAAGAGCGCAACCAGGAGAATGGCGATCAGCTCAACGACTCGGCCCATGCGAGACCTTTCTCTGTGTCTTGAATACGATCCAGATAAACACCACCGTGCCGATCCCCGTCCCCACGGCGGCTTCGGTGAGCGCCACATCCGGGGCGGAGAGCAGGAGATACACGAGACAACTCACCAGGCTGAACACACTGGAGACGATCACGGCGGTCAACAGATCGCGGGAGCGAAGGGCGATCACCGCGAGACCGATCATCATAATCAGGAGCAGCTCAATCATCAGCTTCCTCCCGGAAGGAGCGCCGCTCGACGTAGCTTCGCCGCCAGGGCACGATCTCCCGCTGCCACGCGTAGCGGGCGATTATGTGCGCGGCGATCGGGCTGGTTACAAAGAAGAAGAGCGCTATCACCGCGATTTTGCCCGCCATCGGATCCCATCCCACCACAAACATGCCGGCTACGATTGCAGAGAAGACGGAGGTGGTACTCGCGGTGGACGACGCCTGAAGTCGGGTGTATATGTCCGGCAGGATGAGCACTCCCAGGTTTCCGATGATCCCGAAGATCACGCCCAGGGAGAGAAAGATGATCGCTCCCCAATTCATGTTCTGCTCCCTCCAAAGTAGCGGGCCATCGCCAGAATCCCGATAAAGCCGAAGATGTCATAGACCAGCGCCACGTCGAGATAGCTGCTGCGCCCTTCCCGCACCGCCACCAGCACCAGTACCGCCAAGACCTGGGCCGACACCATGTTGAGCCCGGTCATGCGGTCGGCACTGCTCGGTCCGATCACTACCCGTACCATACTCACCCCCACGGAACCTACGAAAAACCAGATTGCGTATGTCAGTATCTGTTCCATGGTGCGTTCCGTCGTTATACCCAGATCCGTCGGAGCAACACCTCGTAAGGACCGGCGATCAGTTCCGAGGCGTACCGGGAATGGGTTGTCTTGCTGTCGAGCCAATGCACGATCAGATGATCATCGTCGAGAAGTAACGTGATCGTCCCGGGCGTCAGGGTGATGGAATTGGTCAGTGCTACGCGCGCCACGTCACTCCGCAGGCGTGTACGAAAGTGCACCACCCCGGGATTGATCCGTCCCCGCACCACCTGCCACAACACCTTAAAGCTGGCCACATACATCTGAAAGATCAGAACCGCCAGATATACCACCAGAAACCGGGCCCGCGGTACGTGCGACCGCCGTTCCGCCTCGTCGTGCTCCACGAAAACGGGATAGGTCAAAAGCGCTACCAATAGACTCTGAACGAATCCGAGAAGCATCGTTTGCGGCTCTACCGACCACGTAAACAAGAGCCACCCGATCCAGAGGTAGACTGCGGTGACGAGAGTTCGGACGATGTTCCAGCGTGTCAGCGGTTCCATCGGTTGCTCCAATTACCGAGATTCTCGCTGAGAGAAGATCTCCAGCACGTCTTCCGGGGAAGCCGCCGCCAGGAGGCTCGCCTTCGTGTCGGCGTCATGAAGGTAGCGGGAGAGTTTGCTCAAGAGACGAAGGTGCTCGTTGTGTGCCCCCGGAAGCCCAACCATCAGGAAGAAGAGTTGCACCGGTTGCTTGTCGACGGCGTCAAATTTGGCACCGGGAATCTTTCGGCCAAACGCCAGGGACGTGCCGCTAACCTCGAAGGAAAGGCAGTGGGGAATCGCGATTCCACTACCGATGCCGGTGGTGGCTAACTCTTCCCGGGCCAGCACCTCCGCCGCTACTTTATCTACGTCCTGGACGATGCCTGTGGTTCCCAGCAACTCCACGAGCTCCCGAATGATTTCCGGCTTCTTCTTCCCTTGGATCGACAATGATATCGCCTTGGGATCGAGAATCGATGCTATCCCGTCACTCATCTGTTCCCCCTTGTTTGTCGTCGGTCGACTCCTGCCCCACCAGGCCGACGGCGTAGTCCACCGGCACCGAGAAGAGGATACCTGTCCCCGGTGACGACAGCCCTCCGCACACTTCATCCAGGATCGACTCGAGCCGTGGGAGCGCCTCTTCGTCCTGAATCACCGACAGGATCGTCTTATTGTACGGTTTGTTACCTTTCATGAATCCCTTGAAGTCCGCGAACAGCGGCACCTCATAGGTCAGAAAACGCCCCATTCCTTCCGAGTCCAGAATCGTAGCCCCGGTGATGCCCGCTTCCACGTACGCCTCCAGGACCTGCTCCAAGAGTTCTTCCCTGTTCAGTACAAACACCACTACTTTCATCACCCGCGGACCTCTCAGGGGCCATGTATACCATATTTCTCCGGGAACGACACGACAATCCCGGTCGGTGTATTATCTTTATCGCCATATGTCGACTTCCATGATCGTTCTACTGTGTGCCGTAGCGGGCTATAGCATCCTCAGCATCAGCCAAGCCGGCCAGAAAATCGGACTCCACACGATCGCGGACAGTCCCCGGAAAGGGTGGATGATCTGGATTCTCTCTACCACCGGCACCGCGGTCTCCTTCTTCCTGGTGCTGGCGGCGATCGGCATGGGATCGGTAGCACTCGTCGGGGCGATGACCGGTGTAGGAATGGCGTCCCTCACGGTGTTCAGCAGGTACGTCCTTCGCGAGCGCGTGGGACGGCGCGAAATCGCGGCGGTGGTGGCCGTAGCGGCTGGAGCCGGGCTCGTGGGCGTGGTTCCGCTGGATACCAGTGGTGTCGCCCGGACCGAATTATTGTACTGGTTTGTGGGAGCCGCCATCGCCGTATACGGCGGTGCCGCAATCAGCGTGGGGCGCCGCCACCACCGTGGTATTATCCTCGGGGGGCTGGCGGGCAGTATGGCCGCGTTTTCCCAACTCTTTCAGAAACTGGGAACGTTTTCGTTCACCGTGGACCAGGGGGTGTGGGCGCTGGTAATCAGCGTCGCCACCAATCGGGCGATCCTTATCTCCGTGGTCATTACCGTAGTATCGATGCTCGTTGCACAAGTCGCCTACACTCGGGCTCAGGCGATTCGCGTGATACCGAGCTATACCGCCCACGCCAGTGCCATACCGGTGCTCGGCGGAATGATCGTCTTCGATGAACGTCTGCAACTGCTCCACTGGTCGGGGGTGGCAATCCTATTTGCGGGAACGATGGTGTTGGTGCGGGGACGAAGAGGTACAGATCC
>JBBDTM010000014.1:0-98530 GCA_040904425.1 Alkalispirochaeta sp. | reverse complement strand
CCGGCGCTTGCCGTGACGGAGCTTGCCGTGGCGGCCGGCGGATACTCGTCTCTCGATAGGCAGAGCGCTGCACCTGCGATATTCTCCCCATATGCGATTTCCCCGGTGCTCACGACGCCTTTCAGCATGTGCCGCCGCAGTTATCTTGATCACGGCGATTGGCGCCGTCTCCTGCGCCGAGCCGATCAATGCCGGCACGGAGGAGTCCGAAAGGTCCGGCCGACACACGCCCCCGGAGCGCGTGGTCAATCCCGAACTCGCCGCCGCCGAATGGTACGAGGGAGACCTTGACACCGCGGTGGAGACGTACCGCGCGTTAGTAGCTAAGAACCCGGAAAATGAGAACTATCGACTCAGTCTTGTGGTGCTTCTCCGACAGCAGGGCGCGATTGAGGAAGCGCTACAGCACTCCGCTGATCTCACCGGGGAGCTCCAGGTTGAGCATGAGATGAATCTGGCGCTGGCGGGAATCGCTCCCGCGACTCCTTTGGATACCACGGAGACGGAACGCACAGATCACCCGACTGAGCTCGATGACCACGGTGCGGCGGCGGCCCGCTACCACTTCTGGCGCGGTGTACGCTACGTCGCGGGCGGGATGTACTCCCAGGCATCCCACCATTTCACCCGGACGCTTGAGACCGCGGAAGGTGGCCACTTTCCCTACGCTCACTACGCCCTGGGCCGCCTAGCGGCGGGTCGCAGTGATTATGCCGCCGCCCACGATGCGTACCACAACGCTCTGAGACAGGATGGAAACCTAACGGAAGTGTTCGTGCCGCTTGCGCGCGCACATTGGGAGCTCGGAGACCATCGGGCGGCGTGGGATCAGCTGGAGCGGGCCCGTATCGCCCTCCCCTGGGACGACACGATCCCACAGCTCCTGGCAGTGTGGGAGGACCAGCGCCCGGCCCTCACCGCCGATAGCGACACCCGGGACGCGGTCCGCCGAGCGGAAGCAACTCCCCCGCGGGTGGCATCCGCCACCGAGGCGTACCGCGATGCCGAGGTACTCCGCGTGGGACTTGTGGAGAACCTGGATTCGGTGTACCTGAAAACCGGGGGGCCTTTTGTTCTTTCCGTGGAGGGAGAGATAGTACACGAACGGGCGGATACTGATGGCTCCACGGTTCTCCATGTGCGGTCCCGCAGGGACGAGATCGCGGTGACGGTGGAGAATGGTGAAACACTTTACCGCGGCGCCGATACGGTGCGGGTGGGATATCGGGACCATACCCGGACCACTACCGTTTTCGACATGACCTACGGCCACGGCCAGTTCTCGTCGGGCCGGGAGGATCGCAGTTACCGTGGCGAAATTGAAATCCTCCCCAGCGGGAATCAATTCACTGTAGTGAATCGACTCTCGGTGGAAGAATACTTGTACAGTGTCGTTCCCTCGGAGATGCCTGCCTGGTGGCCGCGGGAAGCGCTGCGGGCGCAGGCGATCGCCGCTCGCTCCTATACCCTCTATCCCCGCGACCGCTACGAGGATCGCGGATTCGATCTTCTCAGCTCGGTGACCTCCGCGTACTATCCGGGCGTAACCAACGAGCATCCCCGTACCACGGACGCGGTGAATGCCACGCGGGGACTGGTGCTGCGGGATGGAAGCCGTCCACTGGACGCCGTGTACAGTGCCAACCACGCCGGCTACGCCGAGGCCGCCGGCAGTGTCTGGGGATGGCCCAATTCGCTGGTGGCGACCTCGGATCCGCTCCTTCCGGAACTGGAACCCAACCGCAGTCCCGCCGTGGTGTACCGGTGGCTCGTTTCACGCCCGGACAGCTATTCCGGTCGTCCCCCGTACGCCGGACGCAGCTCATACCGCTGGAACCTCCTGGTGCCCCGGGAAGCGATCGAACGGCGTCTCGCCGATTATGGCCAGTCCGTGGGGCAAATTGAGCGGATCAGCACCGGTCCGCGGGGAATCACCGGCCGGGTGGAGTCAGTAACGATTCACGGCACCGACAGCGAAACGGAAGTCCGCCGGGATGCGATCCGCTCACGGCTGGGAGGGTTGCGCAGCAATCTCTTCGTGGTGAGCGCGTATGCCGGACCGGATGTGCACGAAGGCTCCACCGATCCCCGGGAAGATAACCGGCTCAGCGACGCCCCGCCGTACTTCTTCTTCCAGGGCGCCGGCTGGGGCCATGGCGTCGGCCTTGATCAGACCGGTGCCGCCGGCATGGCGGAGGCCGGCTTCGATGCGGAAACGATTCTCAACCATTACTATCCCAGGAACGCAGTGGTGCAGTGGTATTAGGCGGCGGTTCCGCTACTCGACCGCATCGCGGTAGCCGGGCACACCTCCGTCGCACGCCGGGACAGCGCGTCTCCGCACCACCCCCCCCTGCCCCGCTATCGGGTGAGGCTGCGGTGCGTGTAGCGGTGCGGCCGGTCCACCTTGTTGCCGTACTTCTTGCGGCGGTATTCCGCGTATTCGCTCCAGTTGCCGTCGTACCAGAAGACTCCGTCTTCCTCGAACGCCAGCAGGTGGGTGCAGACGCGATCGAGAAACCAGCGGTCATGGCTTACCACCAGCGCTGATCCGGCAAACTCGTCCACCGCCTCCTCCAGCGCGCGCAGCGTGTTGACGTCGAGATCGTTGGTGGGCTCGTCCAAGAGCAGCAGGTTGCCACCCTCCAGAATCATCATCGCCAGATTCATGCGGTTTCTCTCACCCCCGGAGAGCTCCCCTACTTTCTTGGACTGATCGGTACCGTTGAAATTGAACCACGAACAGAACGCCCGGGAGTTGACCTGCCGCGTCCCCGACGGGCCGCCGCCGAGCGTAATCAGATCCTGACCGCCGGAGAGCTGTTCCCAGACCGTCTTGGAATCATCCAGCGATCCGCGCATCTGATCGGCCCAGGCGAGTCTCACCGTTTCTCCCACGCGGAGGGTGCCGTCGGTGGGTTCTTCCTGTCCGCCGATCATCCGGAAGAGCGTCGTCTTACCGGCGCCGTTGGGGCCGACAATCCCCACCACCGCCCCCGGGGGGACCTCAAAGTTCAGATCCTGAAAGAGCAGCGTTTCCCCGTAGGCCTTCTTCAGGTTGGTAGCCTCCACAACGATATCACCGAGGCGCGGCCCCGGCGGTATCGTGAGCTGCGCGGTTTTTACTCGCTCTTTGCCACCCTCGTTGAGAAGTTCTTCGTAGCGTTTGATCCGCTCCTTGCTCTTGGTGTGCTGGCCCTTGGGCGACATTCTGATCCACTCCAGCTCCCGCTCGAGCGTCTTCTTCCGCTGGCTCTCACCCTTCTCTTCGCGCGCCAAGCGCGCCTGTTTCTGTTCCAACCACCCGGTGTAGTTTCCCTTCCACGGGATTCCCTCACCCCGGTCCAGCTCCAGAATCCAGCCGGCTACGTTATCCAGAAAATAGCGATCATGAGTTACCGCGATTACCGTACCGGCGTACTCGCGGAGATGCTTCTCCAGCCACGCCACCGTCTCGGCGTCCAGATGGTTGGTGGGCTCATCCAAGAGCAGAATGTCCGGTTTCTGAAGCAACAATCTCACCAGCGCCACCCGGCGCCGCTCACCACCGGAAAGGACATCCACCTTGGTATCTCCCGGCGGACAGCGCAGCGCGTCCATCGCCATTTCCAGCCGTGCGTCCAGGTCCCAGCCTCCCACGGCATCCAGTTTTTCCTGAATCGCGGCCTGCTTTTCGCCGAGCTTCTCGTAGTCCGCGTCGGGATCACCGTAGGCCTCGTTCACCGCCTCAAACTCCGCCAGGAGATCGGTAATCTCTCTGGCTCCTTCAGACACTATCTCGAGCACCGTCCTGCCATTTTCCAGATGCGGTTCCTGCTCCAGATAACCGATCGTGTATCCGGGAGAGACGGTGATCTCCCCGGTATATTCATCGTCGAGCCCCGCGAGGATTCGCATCAGTGTAGACTTACCGGACCCGTTGAGTCCGATCACGCCGATTT
The DNA here is from genome assembly GCA_040904425.1 of Alkalispirochaeta sp. GTDB lineage: Bacteria > Spirochaetota > Spirochaetia > DSM-27196 > Alkalispirochaetaceae > Alkalispirochaeta. Next base: position 94,589 of record JBBDTM010000014.1, on the reverse strand, counting down.
TTGCGCCATAGAAATATGACAGGCTGATGTCTTTCAGCACGATCTTTGTCCCACGGACGCGGCTGACTCCGTGCATCGTATAAATGATCTTCTTATCGTCGTATGTCGTTGCCATTGGCCTCAGTATATCAGAACGGCGGTGGACGGTGAACTCGACGGGGGAACTCTCGACGGGCAGACACAACACAGGGACCGTGGCACACTTTCCACTCATGAACCACGATCCGCACCGACCGACGATTCACTTCACCCCACCGGCCAACTGGATGAACGATCCCTGCGGACTGGTGTGGCACGACGGTGTGTTTCACCTCTACTACCAGCATAACCCTCACGAGAATCGCTGGGGTCCGATGCATTGGGGACACGCCGTGAGCGAGGATCTCTTCCACTGGAGGGATCGCCCCATCGCTCTCTTCCCCGACGATGTGCATGGCATGGCGTTTACCGGTTCGGCGGTGGTGATGCCTCCGGGAGGGACCCGAAAGAGTGCCGAAGAGGTTCAGTCCGCCGCGGATCGATCGCCCGGATCCCTGTGCGCGATCTATACCGGTGCCTTGCCCCAGGAATCGGCCCATTCCACGCTCCAGCAGCAGTGCGTCGCCACGAGTGCGGACGGCGAGCGCTGGACCCCACGGGGTGTCGTGATTGCCAATCCCGGTATCGCGGATTTTCGGGACCCGAAGGTGGGCCGGCATCCCGGCACCGGGGGTTGGTATCTGGTTCTTGCCGCCGGGGATCACGTGCAGTTCTTCTCGTCTCCCGATCTGGAGCGGTGGCAATACGAGAGCAGTTTCGGGCACGGTCTGGGTTACACCGAAGGTGAATGGGAGTGTCCCAACCTCTTTCAACTGCCGTTACCGGACGACGGGGTGCGCTGGGTGCTGGTGGTCCATGCGGGGCGGGGACTTTCCAATCGACACGCCGGGGCGCAGTACATCACCGGTGACTTCGACGGGAAGCGATTCCACCCGATCGAGGGTGACTTCCGTCCCGTGGACCACGGTCACGACTTCTACGCGGCCCAAAGCTGGAGCGGTACGGAGGAACGCCGCATCTGGATCGCCTGGGCGTCTCATTGGGCTCACTCCGACCTCCCTCAGACACAAGGATGGGCAGGGACGATGACGCTCCCCCGCGAGCTTTCCCTCGCAATGAGCACCACCGGTGTCGTGGAGCTCCACCAGCGGCCGGTGCGGGAGTTTATCGATCTCATTGAGCATGAGCTGAGACCGGTCTCAGATCAGTCCCGCCGGCCGGACGACACGGACGAGCCTCACTCCTCGCTGACAGCGGACTCCTCAACGATCGCGTCCTGGGCCACCGACGGCACTGCGGCGTACCGAATAGCGACACGCTCCACCGAGCCGACCTCGTTTCGAGTTCTTCTGCGGTTCGCGAACGCCGGAGCGGTAACGATCGAGCGCACCCCATCCACACTACGCGTGGATCGCGGCGCGTGCGACATGGGTTCCTTCAGCACCCGCATCGATACGGACAAGACGGTACCCCTCGCCTCACCGTACGGTACCGTGGAGATCATCTTTGACCATTCGATACTCGAGGTCTTTGTGGATGGCGGGAGCACCGTTACCACAGATCTTCTCTTTCCCCGGGAGCGCCTCTCCCAAATCGGGTACGCTGTGGAGCGCGGCGCCGCACCGGGCGTCTGCACCGTTCATGCCCTCCGACGGAGCATCCACCGATAGCCGTACCCCCAAGGGATGAGATATCTTTCGCGGTGGAGGAATCATCACCCATGTTAAAAACGTATCCCCTCGGAAAAACTACGATTCGCGTAACACCTATCGGTCTCGGTTGCTGGCAATTCTCACGGAGTAGAGGCGTGGCCGGTGGCTATTGGGCCGCCATACCGCAGGAGACCGTTCAGGAGATCGTCCGAGTGACGCTGGATCACGGAATCAACTGGTTCGATACCGCTGAAGTGTACGGCAACGGCGCATCGGAAGAGTCTCTCGCGGCAGCGATCCGGGCGCTAGGGGTGGAACACGACCGCTACGTCCTGGCCGACAAGTGGTTCCCGGCGTTTCGCTTCGCCGGTTCTATCCACAAGACGTTTCCGGACCGCCTGCGGGCGCTGGATGGAATCTCAATCGACCTCCACCAGATCCACCAGCCGTTCAGTTTCTCCCGGGTCGAAAAGCAAGTCGCCCGCATGGGAGAACTGGTGCGCCAGGGACGCATCCGCGCCGTGGGCGTGAGCAACTTTAACGTAGACCGAATGCGGCGCGCCCACGCTCGTCTCACCCTGGAAGGACTGCCTTTGGCTACCAACCAAATGCGCTACAGCCTCATCGATCGGGAGATCGAGCGCAACGGCGTCCTGGATGCCGCCAAAGATCTGGGAATCTCGATCATCGCCTATTCACCGCTTGCCCAGGGGATTCTTACCGGAAAGTTTCATGGGGCGGAACAGATTTCCTCCCGCCGAGGTCCGAGAAAATGGCTCAAACGGTTCAAACCGGACGGACTCGAGGCCACCCGCCCCCTCATCGAAGAGCTTCAACGCACGGCAGAGGAGCACGGCGCCACGGCACCTCAGGTCGCCCTGGCGTGGGTGACTCAACGCCACGGGGAACGGGTAGTGGCGATTCCCGGCGCGAGTTCCGTCTCCCAGGCTCGATCAAACGCCGAAGCGCTCTCAGTTACACTCTCTCCCGACGAACTTGATCGACTGGGTGAGGTCGGTTGGGAAGCGGAACGCCGGCTCAAAGGGCGCGACGACTAGTCGGCTGCCCCGAATACCCGCTGCAGGTTTTCCGGGAACGGCGGCTCAACCAGACCGCGATCGGTGATAAACCCGGTAACGAGTTTGGTGGGCGTCACATCAAAGGCGGGATTTCTGACCTTGATCCCCTCCGGGGCGGTCCGGCGAAGCCCGAAATGGGTCACTTCGACCTCGTCCCGTTCCTCGATAACGATTTCGGCACCGGTGGCGGTGTTCAGGTCGATCGTTGAAGAGGGACACGCCACGTAGAAAGGGATGTCAAAGTGCCGCGCCAGAATAGCCACGCCCATGGTGCCGATCTTGTTGGCGACGTCACCATTGGCTGCTACCCGATCAGTGCCGACGATCACCATGTCGACCAGCCCCTGCGCCATGATGTGCGCCGCCATATTATCCGTTATCGTGTACACATCGATTCCCGCCTGCTGCAGCTCCCACGCGGTGAGGCGTGATCCCTGCAGGAGAGGTCTGCTCTCGTCGGAATAGACGGAGAACCGCACACCCCGTTCATGGGCAAGATACATCGGGGCGGTGGCGGTGCCGTACTCGGAAGTGGCTAGCCGTCCGGCGTTGCAGTGCGTCAGGATTCCCATGCCGTCCTCGATGAGGGGAGCTCCTACCTCGCCGATGCGCTTGCACAGCTGGATATCTTCGTGATGAATTTCTTCGGCGGTGCGTCGCACCACGGCAAGGAGTGACTCCCCGTCCGTGGCATCCGAGGACTCCGCAGCAGCAACGACTCGCCGCAACGCCCAGCTCAGGTTCACCGCCGTCGGTCGCGCACCGTCCAGGTACTCCGCCGAACGCCGCAGCTCCTGCAGAAACCGATCCCGGCTTTCGGTGCGGAATCCCCGCATCGCCACCGCCAGCCCGTAGGCACCGGCAACCCCGATCGCCGGTGCTCCGCGAACCTTAAGTTGCTTGATTGAGTCCCACACCTGTTCCACGGTCTCTTGCTCTTTAACTACGACAGCCCCCGGCAGCTGAGTCTGATCCAGCAACAGGAGCTTGCCCTCATTCCATGCGATGCTCTTGGGTTGTTCCATCCTACCTGCTCCTCTTCTGGTGGTCTCGCGCGTACAACAGCCGAGTCTACCAAACAGTCTACTCGGTTGCTACGCACCGCGTTCCCGCGTATCCTACACCCACCGTGTTACCCCGCGTGCTCCCAACAGCCACAACCGACGGCTCACTTCGGATTATTTCCGCCGAACCCGGATTCCGTGACGCGCTTGTGCGATACGCGGGGCTAATTTTGCGCCCCGGCGACTCGCTGGTCCCCGCCATTGCCCCCTATTCCGGTACCCACTGTGACAACGCCGACCATTACAGCGGCGCCGGTGAGGACGTGCAGGACGCTCCGGAACTCCATGAACTACTCAGGCAGGGACGAACGTTCAGTGTCACGGTAAGAGGTTCCTTCGCGCAACTGGTCGTTTCCCCTGGAGGACCCTCCGAGAGGCACGTGGTGCTTGTAGCTGACGGACCGCACATAATTCCGCATCGCGACAACTGCGACGACTCCGAGGCGCAAATGGCTACTCTGGCAAGCCGCCTCCAGGCGGTGCCGGCATCTGCGGTGGAACTGAGCAGTTCGATTCACGACACGGAGATGATCTATCGCACCGCCTTCGAAAACATGTCGGCCGCCGTTCCCTTCGATACCGGGTCGATCCAGATTCTGCACGACAACGAGCTGGAAATCGTCTCCTGCGCCGGCTTCTCTCACCAGAGTTCCGTTATTGGTCTCCAGTTTCCCCTGGACGACCGGTTCCCCAACTACTATGTGATCACGGGGAAAACTCCGCTTGCCCTCGACGATATCCGGGTGGACTTTCCCCATTTTCTCTCCAGCGAAGGGGAGTTCGGTTCGGGGCATATTCGCAGCTGGATGGGCGTTCCGCTCCTTGACCGGGGCGAAGTAATCGGGATGCTCACGATGGACCGCGCTACCGTTTGCCCCTTTGGTCCCGACGAAATCGAACTGGCCCAGGCATTGGCTAACCACGCAGCGGTAGCTCTTTCCAACGCACGGATGTACGAGAGTCTCCAGCGCGCCAACGAACTGCAATATATGTTGCTCCGTGAGCTTCACCACCGCGTCAAGAACAATCTCCAGCTCGTCTCGAGCCTGCTCAATTTGCGGGCTCTCGATGTCGACGAAGGAGCCACCCGGCTCATAGACGAGCTTCGGACTCACATTCAGGCGTTAGCCGCATCCCATGACAACATCTTCCAGCCGGGCCTCTCGGAAGATGTCTTGCTCCAGCCCTATGTGGATGATATCGCCCGGGCGATTGAGGCCGGGTATATACCGTCCGACGGATCGATAGCGATCGTTCGCGACATTCCCGAGAGCGCCCGCTGCGGTATGGACGTTGCGGTACCGCTGGGACTTATTACCAGCGAGCTGATCCTGAACGCGGTGAAACACGCCTTTCCCGGCAACGCCGGTGGGGTAATCACCGTCACGGTCACCATCGAAGCGGAACACCTCACGCTCACCGTAACCGATGACGGCGTGGGCTTTCCCGCGGATCCGGCGAAACACCGCGGATTCGGACTGACGCTCATCTCGACTCTTGGTCAACAGGTGGACGCCGAGCTCGATCGGGATAGCTCTCCCGGCGATGGAACACGCTGGACGGTGACGGTGCTCCAAAAGCAGGCCGTTTCCTGGTAGCACCACTTTTCGAATATTGTTACCATACGCATAGATAAATATTCACGGAGGTGCTATGAGTCAGGTCAAATTCCAGCTTTCCGAGGATCGTATACCGCGGGCATGGTATAATATTCAGTCGGATCTGCCCGAGGGAGCAGCCCCCGCCCGCCATCCGGCCACCCATGAACCGCTCGGTCCCGACGACCTGGCTCCCCTGTTTCCCATGGCGCTTATTATGCAGGAAGTCAGCCGCGATGCGCAGATCGAGATCCCTGAGGAGGTGCGCGACGCCTACCGCCAATGGCGCCCGACACCGTTGTTCCGGGCACGACAACTCGAAAAGGCGCTCGATACTCCCGCGAAGATCTACTACAAGTACGAAGGCGTCAGTCCCACCGGATCCCATAAGCCGAATACCGCGATACCTCAGGTCTACTACAATAAAACGGAAGGAATTACGCGCCTCACCACGGAGACCGGCGCCGGGCAATGGGGAAGCTCGCTTGCCATGGCCGGCGCACTCATGGGCGTTGAAGTGAAAGTCTACATGGTCAAGGTAAGCTACGACCTGAAGCCCTACCGTCGCGGCATGATGGAGGTGTTCGGCTCGTCGATCATACCCAGTCCCAGCGACACCACCGCCGCCGGGCGGGCGATCCTCCAGGACAACCCGGACTCCCCGGGAAGTCTGGGCATCGCCATTTCCGAGGCGGTGGAGGCGGCGGTACAGGACCCGGGGGCGCATTACGCACTGGGAAGCGTCCTGAACCACGTGATGATTCACCAATCGGTAATCGGCCTCGAAGCAATCGAGCAGATGGAGATGGCCGGGGATTATCCCGACGTGATCGTAGGAGCCACCGGGGGTGGTAGCAACTTCGCGGGGATTTCGTTTCCCTTTATCGGCCGCAAACTGCGCGGCGAGCAGGACGTCCGCGTGGTAGCCGTGGAACCGGCGGCATGTCCCAGCCTGACAAAGGGAGCATTCGCCTATGACTACGGAGACACCGCCCACCTCACGCCGCTACTCAAAATGCACACTCTCGGGAGCACCTTCGTACCGCCTTCGATTCACGCCGGAGGTCTGCGGTACCACGGCATGTCGCCGTTAGTGAGCCACCTGCACAACGCCGGCACGATCGAAGCCACCAATTACAACCAGATGGATACGTTCACGGCGGGGATCCAGTTCGCCAAGGCGGAGGGCATTATTCCGGCGCCGGAGGCCAACCACGCCGTGGTGGGAGCGATTCAGGAAGCGCTTCGCGCCAAAGAAGAGGGACGCTCCAGGACGATTCTCTTCAACCTCTGTGGCCACGGCCACTTCGATATGCAGAGCTATCTCGATTTCATGGCGGGAAAGCTGCACGCCTATGAGTATCCGGAGAGCGAGATCGCCATGGCACTCTCCGGCTTACCGGGAGTGTCCGGCTGACCTCCACAGGCCGCTGAGTCGCCGGGGCCGCGTGTTTGCACTCATGTTCGCTGTGGTCCCGGCCGTACGCCGGGGCTTTACCCAAATCGATACGCCGCCCTCGGGTCGAGGTGTGGCCCTAATCGACGCTTCACCCTTCACCCCATCGCCGTCTGTTAGTTTTTTGTTAGATTTCCGTTAGCAACCGGGAAATCAACAGGAGACCACGTGCCCTATGTGCGGGGGAAATTTCAGGATGCGGTAGAACTTGATCTGATTACCGCCCGGAGCACGCCGACCTTTTGCTCCTGGTAGAGCGCATGCATGAGGAGATCACCGGTTTCCTGGTGGAGTGTTCCCGAGAACAGATCAGCGAACACACCGCCATGGTGGTGGAGTTCCTCTCGTTTAACGCGCAGCACCTGCAGGGCGCGTTAAGCAGCGAAAAATACCTGCACGCGCAGGAAATGAACGAGAAAATCAACGGCTACCAGAAGCGCTACAAGAAGGCCACGCAGAAGCGGCTCCGCACCGGTTCCTCGGTAAAGACGGAGCTCTTCTATCTCGACCTCCTGCGCCATATTGAACACATCGGTGATTATTCTCTCCTCATTTCACAGGCGTTGGTGCAGATGCGGTAGGTGAAGCATCGGCGCCTGCGCCGGACACGGCACAGGCCCGACTCCCGTGCTCCGGCGGAGGATAGGCCGCCACATATATCGAATTTCAAATCGCCGGGAGATCCGGTGGCGCTCATTGCCACTCGAATCCCCCGGCACTCATGGTGGCCGCGGACGACCGCCTGGTCTACGACGTGGTTCAGCCGCTCTTAATCTTAATTCGGCGTGGTTGGGCCTGTTTCCGCAGTCCCATTTCGACTTCGAGTACACCGTTGTGCATCGTGGCGTTGATCGACTCGGGATCTACCGTCTCATCCAGGGTAAACGCGCGGTAGTACTCGCCGACGCGACGCTCCCTGAGGAGCACGGTTCCCTCCACCGACCATTCAGGTCGAGTACCGCTGATGATCAACTGATTCTTATCAACGGTCAGATCTACATCGTCCCGTTTCAGACCCGGCATTTCCACCCGGAGGTGTACGGCCTTCTTGTCATGGTACACCTCGTACGCCGGGAAGATTCGTCGCTGTCGGCGCTGCGCCGGGCTGCTTCCCTCTTGCCGGGAATCCACATCCGTCTGGTTTTTCCGTTCTACTGCGTTACTCATAGCTGCTCCTCCTTTCGTCATTTTACTTCTACGCCGATCCGCTTGGGCTTGCGCTCTTCACGCTTGGCGATCTGAATCGAGAGCACGCCGTTCTTAAGCTCCGCCGAGACCTCATCCGGGTTCACCGAATCCGGCAACGCCAGAGTTCGATGGAACGCTCCGTGCCACGTCTCGTTCCGGAACTGTCCGTCATTCGGATCGGGCTCATGGTGCTGCTTCTTCTCGCCCCGAATCGTGAGCACGTTGTTAACAACTTCGAGCTCGATATCGTTCGCGTCGATTCCGGGCAAATCGCACGCAACCAGAAGCGCGTCCGACGTCTCGACGACGTCCAGCCGCGGTGACATCGATCGATCAAACAGACCGGTCGATCCAAATCCTACATCTTCATCAAAGAGGTCATTGATCTGATTACGAAGCCGCTCGACCTCGGGAAACGGCCACAACTCTGTACCATACGTCCGATAGTTCATATGCAACTCCTTTTATCGGTGGTTTCACTAATTAATATGCAAACACCGTGCCAAACATCGAAACAACATAACTCTTTTCAAAATAAGGAATTGCAAACGTTGGGCAGTTGGATGGGTGCGCGAATTCTGTATCAATATAGACCATATCGGTCGCCCTCAATCGGTAGCAGGTGAGTCGAAATTTCCCATTTTACGCGATTGAATTTGACTGGTGCGTCAAAACGACCCACCAGTCACGCGGTCCGGGGCGTCGACTCCGTTACAGCGGGGGAAGCACGACCTCGATCTGCGCTCGTTGCGACTCATACCAGGGAGGAAGGACCAGAGACTCTCCCAGGTGATCCGGATCTTCATCGGCGGCAAAGCCGGGGCCGTCGGTTGCTACCTCGCACAGTGCACCGGAGGGCTCCCGGACATACACCGATTTAAACCAGAAACGATCGATTACCGGCGAGGCTTGTCCCCCGTGGCCGACTATCTGATTCCGAACGACAAGCTCCTGCTCTTCATCGGGAATGCGAAACGCCACGTGGTGTACTGCGCCAACACCCCACTTGCCCCGCGGGGCCTCGGGGTTCACCAGGATATCGATCCGCTGCCCCCCGGCGCCGTCTCCCACGGTGTAGCGCTTCCAATCCCCGTCCGTAACGGCGTGGGAAAATCCGAACGCCCCGGCAAGAAACGTGGTAGTAGCAGCGTCGTCACGTACGGTGAGGCGAACAGAACCCAGTGCGCGGATTTGATACTCTTCCGGTACCGTCGATCGCTCCCAGGGAACGAAGGTAAACTCCTGGTAGGTCTCCGTCTCCGTGAGAGACAGTTCCATCCCGTGGGGATCGGTAAACGGCAGCACATTCTCTCCAAAGCGCGTCTCCGCTTTACGAACCCCAATTCCTGCAGCGTGGAGTCGCGCGCGCCAGTATTCCAACGTCCCTAAAGGAATGACGAAGTTCACCTCGCCCCAGACTCCGGCCCCGACGCGGCCCGGTCCCATTTGAGGCCATGGAAAGAACGTCAGGTCCGTGCCGGGATTTCCCGCTCCGTCGGCAAAAAACAGATGGTACGTGTCCGGCACGTCCTGATTGATGCTCTTCTTTACCAGTCGCAATCCCAGAACCTCCGTGTAGAAGCGGTAGTTCTCCGTTGGGGGGCCGGCGATCGCCGTTATATGGTGGATTCCATGGACGTCAGTCGTTTTCATGCCCTGAAGGTCCGTGAATCGGTGGGAATCGTCAAGTTTTATCCGCGGGCTGCTCCCGGGTGACCTCGTAGTGCATCGCCTTGTGCAGGCTGCGCATCATCACCAGCATAACCAGAGTAAACGGCAGCGCCGCGATTATCGCCATGCGCTGCAAGCCGCCCAGTCCCCCGGATACCAGAAGCACCGCCGCCGCGGAAGACTGCAGCAGACCCCAGGTGATCTTCTTCGCCGCAGAGGGTTTCAGGGATCCTCCGCTACTCATCATTCCCAGGACGTAGGTTGCGGAATCAGCCGAGGTAACAAAGAAGATTCCCAGGACCACCAGGGCGACCACGCTGAGCACCGTGGCAAGCGGGAGCTGCTCCAACAGGGCAAAGAGCGTCCGCGGCGCGTTGTCTACGGCGATCTGCGAGAGCGCGAAACTCCCGTCTCCGCCCAATTCCAGGTTGAGCGCCGTGCCCCCGAATACGGCGAACCAGAAAAACGTCAGGAGCGCCGGCACCAGCAACGCCCCTATTACAAACTCCCGAATCGTCCGTCCCCTGCTAATGCTCGCCACGAAAAGCCCCACGAACGGAGACCACGAGATCCACCACGCCCAGTAAAACAGCGTCCAGTCCTGAGTCCAGGAGAATCCTTGGAAGGGATTGGTGGACAGACTCAGATCGATCAAGTTTGTTACGTATCCGCCGACGGTACTGGTAAAAACATTGAGAATGTAGGTGGTGGGGCCAACTATCAGCACCAGGCCCATAAGTACCATGGTGAGAATCACGTTTCCCTTACTCAGAACCTGAATGCCTTTGTCGAGACCGATCATGCTGGAACCCATGTACAGGACGGTAACCACCGCAATGATAATCAGGGCCGACGCCATCGTATCCGGGACACCTAATACCGTGGCGAGCCCTCCACGAATCTGAGTAGCGCCAAATCCCAGGGATGTGGCCACACCAAACACCGTGGCAAAGACCGACAAGATGTCGATCACCTTGCCCGGCCAACGATAGATCGCATCTCCAATGAGGGGGTAGAACACGCTGGAAATTAGCGGAGGCATACCTCGCCGGAAGGAGAAATACGCAATAGACAGGCTCATGAGAATGTATACCGCCCAGGGATGAACGCCCCAATGGAAGAAACTGCGTACCATGGCAAACTCGGCGGCGGCCCCGGTGTCGGCGGCGATGTGCGCCGGAGGGTTGTGGAAGTGGTTCAGCGGCTCCGCCACACCCCAGAACACCAGTCCGATGCCCATGCCTGCGGCGAAGAGCATACTGAACCACCCGAAATAGCTGTACTGCGGCTTTTCATGATCGCTTCCAAGACGGATCGACCCGTAGCGGCTGACAGCCAGAAAGACTACGAACACGAGGAAGGCCATCGTCGCCAGCAGATACGCCCAGCCCACGCTGTCGAGAATCGCCTCGTGAACCGCGGAGGTTACCTGGTCCAGAACGTCCGGCACCAGTGCACCAGAAATTACCAATCCCACTACCAGCACCACGGAGACGATAAAAACGGTTCCGCCGGATGAGCTCTTATCCACGGGGTACCTCACCACCGACCGCGGGGGGGATGATCAGAACCGATCCCGGGCTCCGGTACGCCACCTCCTCCGCAGTGGACCCGAGAATCGGCTGTGAACCGGACGAGCCTTTCCCGATAATCGCCACGTGGAATTTATTCCATCGCAGGTAGGCGGGAATCGCCTTTCGGGAAGATCCGGTAATGACCACCGTGTCTACCTCCTCCACAACCGGCCGAACACGCTCCGCCAGCTGTGTCAACGACGCTTCCGCCGCGTCCACCCGACGCGCCTCCGCCACCGGATCGGGAGCGCGTTGTCCCGCGGTGAGAATCGTCAGACGGATCGAGCCCAAGGCGCCCCGCTCGATCAAAGGGAACACCGTCTCGTCGGATTGTTTCAGATCGGTTGCATACATCACGGAGAGCGGCGCTCCCGATTCGGGAGCGCGTCCGGGACTGGTCTTCTGAATCAGGACCGGCATATCGGCCAGCCGGATCAGATCCAAAGAGGTACTCCCCAGCAGACTCCGCTGCACCCAGTTCTTGCGTTTCCACGGGACGGCGATCACATCCGCCTCCTGAGCCACCGCCGTCTCGATGATCTCTGAAACGGCACTACCGGATACGGTCTGGGCGGAAATCGTCAGCTGGTCGGAAAAATCTACAGCGGCGGCGATCTCGCGGGCCATCGTCTCTACCTTTCCCGCGGCTCTCCGCGCTCCGGAGGCGCTCCCGGCAACGTGCAAGAGTCGCACGTTGTGAATGGAGAGGCGCGAAAGAAGCGCAACTACCGCTTCAACCCGGGGACGCCGTTCCCTCAAGTGCAAGGGGACCAGGGCACGCTCAAACATCAGGCCCGACACGTCGCTCGCCGGTGGACGAATCCCAATCGGTGGAACGCAGCCCCCATAACAGAATAAGGACGCCGGAAATAATGGCGTAGATACCGATAAGCCAGGAAAACGCAATAATGCCCGCTTCCGGTCGTGATATCAGCAGGATACCTACCAGAAGCGAAATCCCGCCGAAAAGCCCGACGAACACCGGCACGCCCGTCAGATTGCGAAACTGAACCGCAGTCCAGAGCTGCACTCCCGCGCGAATAACGATCCACACGGCGATCATCATCACGAGCACCCGGAGCGCGGTCCCCGGCATAACAACCAGAAAAAGCGCGACAAACAACCCGACAAATCCCTGAGCGACAGCGGTCCATGTAAACAGGGCATCTCGCCTGCGAGTGAGAAACGAGAACAACGCCTCAGCCACCAGAAAGACCCCCACCAGGAGCGCCAGAAACTCAGCGGTCACCGCCGGCCAAATCAATGCCACCAGGCCCAGCGCGATCGACAGACCACCACTGACGATTGAGATCGTCCTATTCTTCGGAAACACTATCATTTTCATACCTCTGTACCGGTAGAATACCAAAATGGCGGAACATGCGCAAAACACCCGCCGCCTCGTCGGCGCATCGGTTTTGTTTGCACGTTTGTCACCCTCGTGATAACATATTCTCACTCATGAAAATGATTATGGTGATCGTCGCAGCATTTCTCCTGGTTATCGCATCGGTACTCCTGCAGCTTGCTCCAGACTGGGCGTTTCCCCTGGCCGGGGCGGCGTCGGTGATTCTGTTCATCGCATTGTATCTGGAAAGCCGACAGTCACGGGCCAACCTCCGCCTGATGGCGCAACGGCTGAAAGCGCTCCATGAGACGGGGATCGCACCGGTGGCGCGCGTTATGTGGGCTATTACGAAGGGGCGTCTGGCGGTAGACCCGCCCCCCAAGCCTCAAGAGTGGGACGCCGCGGGCCCTCTTTCGCGACCGTTCCAGGAGGCGGTAACCGCGTTCAACGAAACGGTCACGGCCACCGCATCACTCACCGATGCGGCGATAAGCCTCACGGCGGTACCGATCAAGCGCCTGACGTACACCGGTATTGATGATTTTGCGCATGGCCGGAAAGCAGCGCGACTCGTGGGGGAACTCGCCGGTCCTAACGCCAGAGTTGCGGTTGTTGCTGTTGATCACACCACCAACTACTCCGTTCTTCGGGAACGCGGCTTCACGACTACGCTGGCGGCGGAGTTTCCCCACGTGACAGTGGCGGAAATCATCTACAGCGGTCGTAAAGCGGACCGCGCGGTTGCGGGAATCGTCGACCTGCTGAAACGGGATTCCAAGATTACCGCCGTCTACCAGCTGGAGGAAGCATCCTCCACCAAAGTCTTCGCCGCGCTGCAGAGTGAGTTCTCCCCGGACCGGGTGATTCTCGTAGGCCATGGACGCCGGTCGGAATTTCTTCCGTTTTTCGAATCGGGACATCTCAACGCGACCCTCACCCAGAGCCCGTACCTGCAAGGATTTAACCCGCTCATCCACATCTATAACGCGCTCACGGCAGACTGGCAGCCGGAGACGCCGCGACAGTTCATTACCCCCGATGTGGTAACGCAAGAGAACTTCCGCGCCATGCTGGAAAATCCGGTGGACCCCTCCGGCAGGGCGGAACCGTTGGCAAACACCGTGGAGAAGCTTTTGAAATTGGTCTATCTGGTCCCCAAGGACTACGACTTCTGGCCGCCGGTGAAGAAGGGAGCGGAAGAAGCGGGTCAACTTCTTGCGCAACGGGGCACCCGGGTGACCGTTTCCCTCCCCGACGATCCATCCAATCCGTACGAACTCGAACAGTGGCACCGCATGATCCGTCGCGCCGCCGACAACGGCGCCGACGGCATCGTGGTACCGGTCTTTTCAGACCGGCTTATTCCCACCATCAACGAAGTGGCGGAGCGCGGTGTACTGGTGGCGACCTACAACCAGGAACCCGCCTCGTTGCGCGAGATGATCGCCGGTGTCCGGGAACAGGCCGACCGCGTGGCGGAAACCGGCGAGCAACTCTCTGCCAGCGCGGAGCAGTCTCAGGCGGCGGTCTCCCGCGTGGACACCGCCGTGGCGGAGCTTCAGGATGACGCCCGACACCAGGACAACACCGGCCGACAGATCGCCACCGCCTCCGATACGCTGCGCGACTCCATCGATAAACTGATACGGGAAATGGCCACAATCGTTGAACGGGCGCGGTCGATTCGTACCCTCGCGGATGATGGTGCCGCCACGGTGGAACGGGGAGTGAACGAGACCGACGAATCTGTGCAGGCGGTCACCAGTACATCCAAGGTCGTCGAGCGCCTCTCCAACCGCTCCCGCGACGTCGCTGACCTGATTCATGCGATTAAGGACATCGGCGATCGCACGCACATGCTGGCGATGAATGCGGCGATCGAGTCCGCCCGCGCCGGTGAGGCCGGCCGCGGATTCGCCGTCGTGGCTGATGAGATTCGCGGGCTTTCAGCGCAATCACAGGAGACAAGCACCCGAATCGAAACGGAGTTGAGCTCCATCATTACCGAGATTGAAGCGGTTCACGGCACCGTTTCCACAAGCATGGACTATATGCAGCGCAACCGAACCGCGGCCACGGAGATTCGTGGTACGTTCGCGGAGATTAACGCAGCGGTACAGGCAAACAGCAACGCCATGACTGAAATAGACCACGAGTTAGAGGCGATCAAGGAGCAGATTTCCACCGTGGGTGGCTCAGCGGATCAGTTCAAAGAGCGTATGGACGCGATGCGCTCAGGTCTGCAGGAGGTGGTCACGGCGAATCAGGAGATCGCCGCCGCTGTCCACGCGGTATCCGAAGGGAATGATCGGCTCCGTACAGCCGCCACGATTCAGGACCGCATGCTTCGCGGATTCGAGGTGTAGCCTCACCTGGAAGCTAGTGCAGCGAGATGAGCCGCCCGCATCCGCCGAAGCCTCGGACGTTATTGCGAGCCACCACCAGAACCTGGTCGACACCATCGGGAATCGAAACTCCGGATAGTGACCGAGTGAACGGCTGCTCGTGGTCGTGGGGATGGGCCAGCACACGCTCGCCGTACACCGTTCCGTCTTCAGGATCGACCACCACCCAGCCGTCGGCGTAGTAGTCCCAGCCGTCGTCGTTGTGCTCCACGGTCACCGAAAACTGCCGGCCGGATCCGGACACCCGCACCGACACATCTCGCACCTGCGCCAGGTCCAGGTCGTCGGTGCACACCTGAGGATGGCCCGCCAGCGGGTCATCCTGTACATCCTGTACACCCTGTGAGAATAGCGGCACTCCAGCTCCTCCACATACAAGGAAAAAAACCAGTGCCGCCTGCAGCCGTCTTGTATTCATGCATATAAAACTAACTACTCTGGTACTCAGTGTAAAGGGAGCGCAAGGTTGCCCCTGGGGATATCAGGAACCCTCCCGGTGCTCCATTCCGTACCGCCTGAATTTCAGCGATAACGGCGAGGGCAATATCCTGTGGCTCTCGGCCGCCGATATCGAGACCGATCGGCGTGTGAATTTCGGGAAGCCGATCAAGATCGAAGCCCTCCTGCTGTTGCCGTTCAATCCGTTCTTCATGACGCCGCCGCTTACCGATGGCGCCAAGATATCCCACCTGAGGCTGGTCCATAAGCATACGAAACAGGTCGTCCTCAAATCGGGGCTCGTGATTGAGAGAGACCACCGCGCACCGCGGGCCCAGACCTCCAGGGCCAACTCCCACGACCTGAGGCACGTCTCGCGGCCAGCGGCATACCACCTCATGGGCGGCGGGGAACAATTCCCTCCGAGCGTATATCTCCCGAGGATCGCTAATTACCACCCGATAACCCATTTCTCTGCCAAAGACCGACAGCGGCGCCGCAGGCGGTCCGGCGCTGACGATAAGCAGCAAACGTTTCGGCATCCGCGGCTCCACCAGCTCGGACCATTCTTTACCATGCTCCGTAACCGTTCGGTGCCAGGGATGCTCCGGCGCATCATCCCCGATCGTTTCCCAATAGTGCGAAACATGCACAGTTCCACCCTCACCGACTAGGCGATACCGCGTCACCAGCGCTTTTCCTATCGGCGGGGACAGCACCTCCGCGCCGTGGGAATCGACATATTCCAGGATGACGTCGATCCGGCCGTTACAGTTGAGCCCCACTTCCAGCAGCGGGTCCGATACCGGACCGTACTCCAGACTTCTGGGTACGCGATCCCGAAGCACATCCTGCGCACGACGCGTCACATCGCCCTCGACACATCCACCACTCACCGACCCGACAAACTTACCGTCGGAGGAGATAACCATTCGACTACCCAACGGACGGCTCGACGAGCCCCGAATTCGGCAAATCGTGGCAATTACGACCGGAAAATCCTGCGCAGGCCAAACACCCGGATATCCTAAGAGCACCTCTTCATCTCGCACGATCGTTATACTACCGCGGTCACGACCGACATGAAAGCCACCGCCCATAGAAATCCATTGCTCATGAGAAGCCCCCGCCCATGGGAAGATCCTCCTTCCCCTACCATAGTGCACATTCGTGACGTATAATTGCCGTCATGGAGAGTTCACTCTTTACCGAGGCGATCGACGCGGTATCCGAGGCGGTGCTTCTGCTGGATGCGGCTGGTCGCGTGCGGTATGCCAACCTCAGTGCTGGTAGGCTATTGTCCGGGGATTCCGACTCCCTGCCGGGTTCGGAGGTATCCGGCCTCTGTGACCCCGAGTACCGTGAGGAGTTGGCATCCGCGCTCCACGCAGTTACCACCACGTCTCCCGCGATAATGGCGGTAGATCCGATCTTCGGGGTCCGTACGGATCGACATACCTCGATAGAACTCATCTCGATACAGGGAGGTGACGCCGTCCTGCTCGTGCGACGGGAGGCCTCGCTTCGCGGACGAAACAACCCTGCATTGACCGAGCAGGATCCGGTCACTGGCCTCCTGAGTCGCCGATCGCTACCACTTATCGTCGAGCAAGAACTGACACGGGCCCGTCGCTCGGGCAACCCTCCGATCGCCCTGCTCTTCGTGATGCTCCGCGACTTCAAGCAAATCAACCAAATGCACGGCCACCGCATGGGAGACCTTCTGCTGGAGAACAGCGGTCTCCGCATTCGAGATACGGTGCGAAAAAGCGACTACGTTTTTCGCTGGGAAGGCACCAACTTAGTGGTTCTCCTTCCGGAGCTGGCCACCCGGCTCGACGCGATTCTGGTGGCGGAGAAGCTTCACAGCGCCGTAACGGTGCCCTACCGGTTCCGTGGACTGGACCTGGCGCCAGGGTGTCACGTGGGAATCGCTGTGTTCCCGGATGACACCATGGACGCCGATGAACTGTTCAACTGCTCCAATTCCGCAGTGATCGAAGCGGAACAACAGGATCAGCCGTTTTTGTACTACGATCATGAGACGCACCAAAGAGCCAGCGATCGCCTCACGCTCAAAACCGGCCTCCAGCGAGCCTTTGAGCGGAACGAGCTGGAGCTCTACTACCAGCCGATAGTCCGTCGGGACCATTCGGTGGCGGGTGCCGAAGCGCTCATGCGGTGGAACCACCCCACCCGAGGAGTTCTCGGTCCCGCGTCATTTATCGAACTGGCCGAAGACAGCCGGCTGATAGCACCCATCGATAAGCTGGCACTCTACGGCGCGTGCCGCCAGTTAAAAGCGATGAGAGACATGCCGGATTTCTTTATCACACTCAACGTGAGCGCCACCAATCTGTCGGACCCCGCCTTTCCCATGATAGTCAACCAAGCGATCCGGGACACCGGCCTGGTGGATCCTTCCCGCCTCAAACTGGAGCTTACCGAAAGTGGCACGGGAGAGCACAGGGATCAGTTTGTCACTGTCATGACCGAGATTCAGTCATTGGGCGTAGAGATCTGGATCGACGATTTCGGTACCGGCCAGTCATCACTGAGCTACCTCAAGTACCTTCCCGTCTCCACCGTGAAGATCGACAAGGATTTCGTCACCGAGCTGGGAACCGACACGACCGATATCGACTACCTCCGGGGTATCGTTGAGACAGTCCGCTCGCGGGGAAAACCGATCGTCATTGAGGGCGTCGGCACTGAAGAACAGTTGCGGTTAGTGGACGGGCTGAACGTAGAGTATCTGCAGGGATTTTACTTTGCCCGACCCATGCCGGCGGAGGAACTGATGCGGTTTGTGTAGAATCCGCCGATCCCGTGACGAGAGACATGGATCACGGGAGCCGGATGAGCTCCCGCAGAGCCACCTATCCTCGGTACCAGCCGTAGGGCGACCGATCGATATTGATATAGATCGTCTTGTACTGGGAGTAACTCTCCAAACTCGCCTTGTGAACCTCGCGCCCATAGCCGGACTCCCCGAATCCCCCGAAGGGAGAACCGCTCACCACCGGATGGTAATCGTTGACCCACATCGTTCCCGTTCGCACCGCCTGCGCCACCCGAAGCGCCACGGAAATATCCCGCGTCCATACCGCTCCCGCCAACCCGTAGGCGGAATCATTGGCGATCATCACCGCCTCCTCTTCCGAGGAAAAACGTTGTACCACGAGAACGGGACCAAAGATCTCCTCCTGAGCTATCCGCATCGTGGTGGAGACTTCAGAGAAAATAGTCGGCGCCATATACGGTCCCGTGTCGTAGATCCCCTTGGGACCTCCGCTCAGGCGATCGCCGCCGGCCACGATTTTGGCACCTTCCGCCCGACCCAAGTCGATATAGCGGCACACCGACTGCAACTGATCTTCAGAAACCATGGGACCCATCCGACTGGCATCATCCAGCGGGTCCCCCACCACAATTTCCGAAACAAGCTGAGCGAGCTCCCGGAGAAAGCGATCATGGATATCACCATG
Organism: Alkalispirochaeta sp.; assembly: GCA_040904425.1. Taxonomy (GTDB): domain Bacteria; phylum Spirochaetota; class Spirochaetia; order DSM-27196; family Alkalispirochaetaceae; genus Alkalispirochaeta. The sequence goes on along the minus strand of JBBDTM010000014.1, from coordinate 75,589 downwards.
CACCAGGAGCCGACTTCCGGCGGAACACACCTGTCCCTGGCTCATCATGATCGCCATCGCCGCCGCTTCCAACGCTCGGTCCCAGTCGGCATCGGGAAAGACAATATTCGCCGACTTGCCCCCCAGCTCGAGCGTGGCGGGGATCACTCGCTCCGCGGCGCGCGCCGCCACCCGCCGTCCCACTTCTGTGGATCCGGTGAAACTTAGTTTCCCGATTCCCGGATGTGCCAACATCGCCTCGCCGCACTCCCGCCCCGATCCCGGCACCACGTTCAGGAGCCCCCGGGGCACCACATCTTCGAGAATTTCAGCCAGGGTCAGGAGACTCAGCGGCGTTAACGTCGCCGGTTTGATAATAATCGCGTTTCCCGCGGCCAAGGCGGGGGCGATCTTCCACCCGGAAATGAGAAAGGGATAGTTCCAGGGCACAATCGCTCCGACCACCCCGAACGGTTCCCGTAGAATGAGGCTCATCTGCTTCGGATCGTGACGCTTTACCGTCTCTTCTTCACTGCGGACGACCCCGGCGAAATACTCGAAGAGATCCGCCACGGCGTCGATGTCCATCCGGGTTTCGGAGATAACGCGGCCGGTATCCAACGATTCGATCCGCGCCAAGCGTTCCCGGTTGTCGGCGATCCGCCGCCCCACCGCAGCCAGCAGCGTTCCGCGCTCCGCCGCGGCGATACTCCACCAGTCCTTCCACGCGCGCGCTCCGGCGGAGACCGCCGCGTCCACGTCTCCCGCCCCGGCGGCGGCCACCTTCGCCAGTTCCGTGCCTCCCGCGGGATTGAAGACAGAGAAGACGGCTCCGGAAGTTGCCTCCCGAAAGCCGCCGTCGATAAACAGACCGTAGTTGGTATGAGTATCCATGGATGTCAGTCGATGTATCCGTTGCTGCTGAGCCAGTCGCGCGCGATGTCTCCCACCTCTTCACCGTCGTCATAGCGAACGTTCAAGGCACTCATCTCTTCAGTGGAAATCGCGCCCCCCAGGGTGCTGTTGATTAGCTCTATCACATCGGAGTATTCCTCGATAACTTCGTCGGAGAACACATACGCCCCGTTATAAGCGGGAAAGAACTCCTGATCATCGGGGAGCATTACCAAACCCATCCGGGCGATCCGGCTGTCAGTAGAATAGGCGGCGGCCACATCAACTTCTCCGGCGTCAACCGCGCGGTAAATGAGTCCGTACTGCATCGGCAGTACCTCGTCAAACTCGATGCCGTAGTGTTCACTCCACCCCGGATACGCGTCGGAGCGGATATCGAAGTTGTCATCCCCGGCGAGGGTCCAGTCCTCTGCGAGACCCGCCAGGTCACTGGCAATCTTCAGGTCGTATTCCTCCGCGGTTTCCTCACGAACCACCATGATATAGGTGTTGTTGAAGCCCAGCGATTCAGACCACGTGTACCCAAACTCCTCTTCGAAACCGGACTTGACGTACTTCCAGGTATCCTCAGCGCTTAACTGTTCTCCCTCATAGCGGAGAACACCGGTAAGCTGCGTTCCCGTCCAGGTAGGATACAGATCGATCTCGTTGCTTTCCATCGCCTGATGCAACACCGAGGACCCGGTGAAACCGGTATTCACCGTAGCGTTGTACGGACTGTTCTCCTCGATGAGGATCTGCGCCATATGAGCCAGAACCACCATCTCGTTCACATCTTGAGCCGCGACTCGAATCGTCGCCGCCTCTCCCTCGGCCTGGCCACCGGCAAACGCCATGCCGGCAACCATCGTCACCAGCACCATAACTACTGAAAATTTTCGCATCGTATTACTCCTTTTGTTGCGATTTCGCTTTGATTTTGATCTTCTCTTCTCGTTGTGCGATACGCCGCGCCCGCCGCTCGGGACCCACGACGTTCTGAAACCAGCGCAAACCATAGTCAGCCGTCAGCGCCAGCAGTGTAGCGGGAAGCGCCCCCGCCAGGATGACCTCGTTCCGGATCGCCGACAGGCCCGAAAAGATGAGGCGTCCCAAACCACCACCGCCGATGGCAGCCGCCAGCGCAGCGGTGCCGATAATCCACACCGAAGCCACGCGAATGCCGGAGATAATCACCGGCACCGCTAACGGAAGCTGCACCCGGTACATGATCTGAAACTCGGTCATACCCATCCCTCGCGCCGCATTGGTCAACTGCACCGGCACGTTCTTGATTCCGGTATAGGTGTTCTGGAGAACCGGCAGCATCGCGTACAGGAACAGCGCCGCCACGGCGTTATCGTTGCCGATTCCAAAGACAAAGATCAGAAAACCGAGAAGTGCCAGACTGGGCACCGTCTGAAACACATTAGCCACGGCGATCACGTACGGTGCGATCCGCTCGTTCCGCGTCAAGTAAATGCCGAGCGGCAGGCAAACGAGGACGGTAAGTCCCAGGGCGATTCCCGAGATATACAAGTGCTCCCAGGTAAGCTCCAAGACACGAACCCAGTTCCGACTGAGATAGGTCACTAACAAGTCAAGAAAGCTCCGGTTCATGAGGGGGCTCCTCCTCGTGTCAGGCGGCTAATCGTCAGGCGCGCGATACCGCTGTTGGTAATTACGCCCCTCAGTGTTCCGTTCTCACCGATCACCGGCACCGGCGCGTCGAGATCAACCAGGAGCTCCGCCGCGTCCCGCACAGTCGCCGCCGGGAGAATTAGTTTGCGGTCGTTGCGGCCGAGCCCTTCGATGGAGGACCGCTTACCGCGCTCCGCCTCCAGAAGATCCGCGAGATACACCATGCCCCGCCAGCGTCCTCGTCTATCTACGATCTGCGCCGTTTCACGACTCAGCTCTTCAAGCTGTTCTAGAACGATAGTGGGGTTCAATGAGGGTGCTACCACGAGAGGAGCATCTTCGATCAGCGTGTCCACCGGTCCCTCCGGTGAGATCTGTGAGAGGCGGTCCTCTCCAATAAAACTCCGAACAAAATCGTTCACCGGAGCGGTCTGTAACTCCTCCGGTGTGCCCATCTGTTCGATCTTGCCGCGGCGCATGAGCACCACCCGATCGGCCAGTTTCAGAGCCTCATCGATATCGTGCGTAACAAAGACAATCGTCTTCTTCACCTGATGTTGGAGATCGAGGAGCTCGGACTGGAGCTTTCCTTTGGTAATTGGATCCAGTGCACCGAAGGGCTCATCCATCAGGATAACGTCGGGATCGGCCGCCAGCGCCCGGAGAACTCCGATCCGCTGCTGCTGACCACCGGAGAGTTGCGCCGGAAGGCGATGCCGGTACACCTTGGGGTCCAACCCCGCCAGATTCAGCAGCTCTTCCACGCGCGCTTTGGTTCGCTTTCGTGCCCATCCCAGCAAATGGGGGACGGTGGCGATGTTTTCACCAACCGTGAGATGCGGCATCAGACCGATCTCCTGAATCACGTAGCCGATATTCCGACGTAGTTTGACCGGATCCACCACATCCACCGCCGCTCCGTTCACGATTACTGAGCCGGAGGTTGCGGGCTCCAAGTGATTGATCATTTTTAAGCTGGTGGTCTTGCCGCACCCCGACGGACCGATTAAGACGACAAACTCACCGCGATCGATCTGGAGGCTCAGATTATCCACCGCTTTTGTGCCGTCCTCGTAGATCTTGCTCACGTTCTGAAACTCAACCATTGAGCACCTCACGATAGTTCCGCAGGAACACCTTATTCTCCGGATCGGTCCCCACCGTCACCCGCACGTGTCGCGGATAGCCCCAGCCGCTCCCACTGCGAACGATGACGCCGCGATGCAGTAGCGCATCCACCACCACGTCGGCATCACGAGGTTCATTCCGGGGAAGCTCGAAAAAAACGAAGTTCGTCTGGGTAGGAGTGACTGTCGATCCGGCCGCGGCCACATGAGACTCCAGATACTCCCGACCGGCGCGGATCTTCTGTATCGCCTCCTGCACCGCCGCCCGGCCCTCGCCCAACACCGCAGTTGCTCCCGCGATTCCCACGCGGTTGGCGTTGAACGGCTCCGCCACCGTGTCGATGGCGGTAATCGTGGGCGGTGCTGCCAGGGCGTATCCCATGCGTGCCCCAGCCAGCCCGTACGCCTTGGAGAACGTCCGAATCACTATGATATTCTTGCCGGCGTCCAGCGGGCCACGAATATCGGGAAGCACCCCGTCATCCGAAAACTCCGCGTACGCCTCGTCCATGATAAGCCACCCCTGAGGAGGCAGTGCGTCGAGTATCGGCGTAAGATCGGTGGAGTCCATTACGGTACCGGTGGGATTGTTCGGGTTGCAGAGCCAGACGATCTTTGTGGCCTCCGTAATGGCGTCGGTAACATCGAGGATATCCGCCCGGTAGGCACCGTTCAGCAAAACCTCGCGAACTTCAGCGCCCATAAAACGGCTAATCTCCCGGTAGAGCCCGTAAGACTGCTTGAGCATCACGACCTCGTCACCGGGCTGGATAAACGCTCGGGCGATCGTCTCGAGCATTCCTCCCGCACCATGGGAGATCGCCACGTGATCACCGGAGAGCCCGTGCACCGATCCGATCCGGTGACGCAACTCAACGAAACTGTTTTCCGGATAGGTGTGAATCGCCGAGAGGGCATCCTGCATCGCCGCCATCGCCTCAGGAAAGGGGGCGTAGGGGTTCTCGTTGGAGCCGAGCTTGACCACATCGGTGAGGCCCAGTTCCCGCTTCACCTCTTCAATCGTCTTTCCCGCCACATAGGGGTTCACATCTACGATAGTGGGGCGCACTCCGGGAATATAAACGCTCATAGGGCACGAACCTCCAGAAGCGTGGGGCCGGAGCGATCCAGCGCCGCCAGAATCCGCTCCTTCAGCAACGCAGTATTCTCGATTCGTTCCGCCGCCGCCCCGTAAGACTCGGCAAAGGCGCAGAAATCGGGACCGATATTGTCCACTGCGATGCGGCGCCCCGGATGGCGCTGCTCTTCCTCGCGGCGAATTTCCCCGTACCCGCCGTCATCCCACACGATCACGGGGATCGGCAACGCCTCCTGCACCGCCACGGCGAACTCCTGCATCGTGAATTGAAAGCCACCGTCTCCCACGAGCGCCGCCACCGGGCGTCCGTCGGCGCGGAGTGCAACCCCGATCGCCGCGGGAAGGGCGAATCCCAGCGTGCCGAACCCCGCGGGGTGCAGGAAGCTTCCAGGGGTCTCCGTGAGATACTCACTGATAGCGCAGTAGGCGATCGTCGTCATGTCGGCGGTGAGAACGCCGTGGGCACCGAGCGTCTCCGAAAGAGCCGCGAGCACCTGCTGCATGCGGGAGATCGTTCCCGCCGGTAGGCCGAGCGTATTGGGAAGCTCACTGGAACAGCGCTTCTTGATCTCCTGTACCCGTGACGCGACCGCGGCGGCACGGTTTGAGTCCGGATCGGAGGTGGTGATACGGTCGATAATCCCCGGCACCACCGTTCCGATATCGCCGCGAAGGGCGATTTCCGGCTCCACGGTGGCATACATGTGAGCCGCATCCAGATTCACTGCGACTACCCGCCCTGAAAAATTGATCCGATCTACCCAGAGATCGGTGGAGGAGAGCTGCGACCCAAGAACCAGAACGGTGTCGGCCCGCTCCAGTTCGCCGCGGACCGAGGGCACGTGTAGACGACCGCCGAGACTCAGCGGATGGTCTTCCGGGAGAACCCCTTTGCCGGCGGCGGAAGTGACCACCGGCGCATTCAAAGCTTCCGCCAGCCGCGTTACAACCGGTCCGTGTCCGGCGGCACCACCCCCGACGACGATGAACGGCGACACGGCATCACTCAGAAGCTGTGCCGCCCGATCAACCTGAGGACTATTGTCTACCGACGTCCGCTCTTGCAGCACGTCGATGGGGATCTCCAAGTGGACCGGACCGGGGCGCCCTGAGCGAGCCACACCGTACAGATACCGCAGAGCTTCCTCGATCCGATCCGGCTCAGTCACCCGGATGCTCTCTTTGGTCACTGCCCGAGACACCGTTGTGGGCACGGCCAGTTGGTGCAGATAACCGGCACTCGTCCCGGAATACCGGCGAGGTATATCGGATGAGATCAGGACTACCGGCACCGAGTCGTGGCGCGCTTCACCCAGTGCGGTCAGGGCGTTGGTCAGTCCCGGACCACTAATCACCAGGGCAACGCCGGGACGCTGCTGTCCACGAGCGTAGCCGTCCGCCATGAATGCCGCCCCCGCCTCGTTACGACTCGTCACGTGACGTATTCTTGAGTCGATGAGTCGGTCGTATACATCCAGATTGTGTATGCCGGGAATACCGAAAACGGTATCAACCCCCAGCCGCTCAAGCGTATGGACGAGCGCCTCTGCGCCGGTCTCAGAATCCATTCATCCTCCAGTTTTGGTTATGAGTCATTACGTTTAGCCGTTTTTCATCGACCGCTCGCAACGAATATTCACATATACTATAGACGCCTAATGAGATGGTCAACGCGGAATTTTCGAAAACCACGACAAAACGGGGCATGTTTGCGTGTATTGCTCAGAAGTTACCGGGAAATAGATCAAATTTGATATTCGTCTTGCTAATAATGCTATATGTTACGGGAGGTTTTTCGTCGAACCCTAACTATTTGGATTACAAATCTTCCCGTGCGCTCTATTGACAGAATACCGTTGTCATCACTCGCCGCATGTCATACCCTTTGCTGTGATGCCACATTCACGAGATTACCGGCTCTGGCCGGGTAAGCCGTATCCACTAGGAGCCAAGTGGGATGGGAGCGGAACCAACTTCGCGTTGTTCTCCGCCAATGCCGAGGCCGTTGAGCTCTGCCTGTTCGATGAGACCGGAAGCCGAGAGACCGCCCGGATTCCTCTCCAGGAATATACGCACGAAATCTGGCACTCCTACTTGCCCGATATTCGTCCCGGCCAACTCTACGGCTACCGTGTGTACGGTCCATACGCCCCGGATCAAGGTCACCGCTTCAACCCTCACAAGCTTCTCATCGATCCCTACGCGCGCAGTCTGCGCGGCACGATTCACTGGCACGATGCGCTCTTCGCCTATCAGGTCGGGTCTTCCGACGATGACCTCTCATTCGACACGCGGAACAGCGCGCCGTTTATGCCGAAGTGCCAGGTCGTGGATGACGCGTTTACCTGGGGCCGAAGTCCCAAACCGGACACTCACTGGGATCAGTCAATCATCTATGAAATGCACCCCCGCGGATATACGATGCGCCACCCCGCCGTACCGGATGCGGAAAAGGGGACCTTCGCGGCACTGGCTCATCCGGAGATCGTCGAATACTTGCAGGAGTTGGGCATCACGGCAGTCGAACTGCTTCCGGTTCACGCCTTCGTTCGGGACCGTCTTCTGCAAGACCAGGGACTGACCAACTTCTGGGGTTACAATAGCCTCGCGTTTTTCGCACCGGACCAAGCCTATCTCAAACGCCACCTGTTGCAGGACTTCAAGAGCTACGTTCAAGTGATGCACGACGCGGGAATTGAAGTGTTTCTGGACGTCGTCTACAACCACACCGGTGAAGGCAACCACATGGGTCCGCATCTCTCCTTCCGCGGTATAGACAACCGCAGCTACTATTCCTTGGTACCCGACTCCCCCCGGTACTATATGGACTTCACCGGAACCGGTAATACGCTTAATCTCGATCATCCCCAAGTGATGCGCATGATCACCGATTCGCTCCGGTACTGGACCGAAGTCATGAAAATAGACGGATTTCGTTTCGATCTCGCCACCTCCCTGGCACGCGTCAACGGAACCGTTAAACACGACGCCGCCTTTCTGGAGGTGGTAGCTCAGGATCCAGTGTTGTCACGGACCAAATTGATCGCGGAGCCGTGGGACGTGGGTCCCGACGGGTATCAGGTAGGAGGGTTTCCACCGGGGTGGAGTGAGTGGAACGACAAGTACCGCGATACCGTGCGCCGGTTTTGGAAAGGGGATGTGGGGCTGCTGGGCGATCTGGCATCACGCCTGTCCGGCTCCAGTGACATCTATAACAGTCGTGGCCGCCGACCATGGGCAAGCATTAACTATATTACCGCCCATGACGGGTTTACGCTGCGAGACCTGGTCTCGTACAACGAGAAACACAACACCGCCAACGGCGAAAATAATCGAGACGGTCACGATCATAATCACAGCTGGAATTACGGCGTGGAGGGCCCCACGAATGATACCGGTATCCGGCGACTCCGATTGCAACAGATGTTCAACATGATGGGCACCTTACTGCTGAGTCAGGGAGTTCCCATGCTAACCGCCGGCGATGAGCTCGGCAGAAGTCAGGGGGGCAACAATAACGCCTATTGCCAGGACAACGAGATCAGCTGGATGCCGTGGGCCGATCTGGGACCGGATTCCGCGGAGATGTTACAGTTCACCCGGCGTATGATCGATCTCCGTCGCCGGCACATCGTCTTGCGACGATCCCGCTTCTTTCACGGGCAGCAGATTCCCGGAACCGAGGTTCGAGACGTGGTCTGGCTGCGGCCCGACGGAGAGGAGATGCAAGAAGATGACTGGCATTCTCACAAACTGCGGAGCCTGCAAGTCCTGATTAGTGGAGAGGCGGGAAGCCGGTTCTTGAGTGAGACGGGACAACAAGAGCCTGACGACACCTTCCTGCTTATTCTCCATGCGGGAGCCAAGCGCCGGCGCTTCACCACGCCCAACTCCATTCCGGGAACGTGGAAACTGGAGATCGCAGCGGGCCCGGTGAATCGGCGGAAAGACATGGCGTATCTTCCCGGACGCAGCTTCGCGCTCTTTCGGAGGGACCAGTCATGACGAGTTCGTTCACCTCCACTTTCGGGCCGGAAGAGCACGGGGAAGACCGTCGAATATTCCGCCTCTGGGCTCCATCCGCCACATCAGTATCGCTTGAGCTCCTGCGGGGCGATCGTCTCGCAGAGCAGGTGGAGATGAAGCGCTCCGACGGCGGAGGCAGCTACAACGCCGAATGGTACCGAAGTGAGGTGCTCGATGCACCGGCGGGAACGCGCTACGCCTTTCGCATCAACGGAGACCTTCTCGTTCCTGATCCTGCCTCCCGCATGCAGGACAGCGACGTTCACGGCTACAGCGTCGTGGTCGGCTCATCTCCCGCGGACACTTCACGGTGGCGCAATCATCCGTGGCACGCCACCGTCATCTACGAGGCGCACGTAGGTACCGCCACGCCGCGCGGGACGTTTGCAAGCCTCCAGGAGAGACTTCCGTACCTGGCCGACCTGGGAGTCACCGTACTGGAACTGCTGCCGGCGGCGGATTTCCCCGGTCCCCGGAACTGGGGCTACGACGGGGTTCTCCCGTTCGCCCCGGACCGCAGCTACGGATCACCCGGCGACTTAAAGGCGTTGGTGAACGCCGCCCACGATCACGGCATCGCGGTGTGGATGGACGTGGTCTACAATCACTTCGGCCCCGACGGAAACTATCTCCATGTGTATTGCGATCACTTTTTCTCAGAGTCAATTCCCACTCCCTGGGGAGCGGGGATCGACTTCTCCCAGCCTCTGGTGCGCCGGTTTTTCATAGAAAACGCCTTGTACTGGATCCATGAGTTCGGAATCGACGGGTTGCGATTGGACGCGGTCCACGCGATTCACGATAGCACCGAGCCCCATATCCTCACCGAGCTTTCCAAGACCGTTCGAGATTCCCTTCCCGCCCACCGGCACGTTCACCTGGTTCTCGAAAACGACGCGAACCAGGCGCGTTTCCTTCGGTCCCCGGCGAAATACGAGGCACAGTGGAATGATGACATACACCATGTGCTCCACGTCCTGCTCACAGGAGAGAACCACGGGTACTATCGGGATTTTGCCCGGGACACGGACGCAAAACTCCTCCGGGCGCTCACCGAGGGATACGTCTTCCAGGGGGAACGGTCATCCGCTCACAACGGCACGCCCCGGGGAGAGGTGAGCCGAGACCTGTCGACGACAAAGTTCATCTCATTCCTGCAGAACCACGACCAAATCGGTAACCGAGCATGGGGTGATCGTCTCGCCGCGCTCACGGACCCGGCGGCACTGGCTGCAGCGGAGGCGCTCCTCCTGCTGTCGCCGCAGATTCCGATGATCTTCATGGGGGAAGAGTGGCATAGCACGACTCCCTTTCTCTTTTTCTGCGCATTCGAGGGAGAGCTGGCGCAGGCGGTACGCGACGGCCGTCGCCGCGAGTTCGGCCTCGATGACCTGCCTGATCCGGGAGCGCCGGAGACGTTCACTTCGAGCGTTCTGGAGACTCCCGGAGATTCACACCGATATCGAGAGCTCCTGCACCTCCGCAGGACACATCTTCAGCCGTTACTCCCGGCGATGCGATCCGGAACGGGCGGTGGAGGGGGATCGCAGGCGCTCTCCGTGCGCTATCCCAGTGACGGTACTCTCTGGTGCATCGACGTGAATCTCTCAGACCGGTCCCGCCCCCGCCGGGAGGAACCTTTCAGCGGCGCCCACCACCGGCGGAAGGCGATTTACCGCAGCAGTCCCGATCGCCCCTGGTCCGACGTGATGGGACCGTGGTCGATCGATGTATGGAGTGACGTACTATGAGCAGTGACGAGCCGCTTCTGCCACCGTATCCCCGAGCCACGATCCGGCTTCAGTTCTCCTCCTCATTCACCTTCGGTGCCGCCGCCGAAATCGTACCGGATCTGTCCCGGATGGGCTTTAGCCACGTCTACGCCTCGCCGATTCTGGAGGCCCGCGTCGGATCAACGCACGGGTATGATATCGTCAACCACAATCAGCTCAATCGCGAGTTCGGGGGAGACGCGGAGTTTGCGACCCTGGTCTCAACCCTGCATGACTACGGCATGGGACTCATTATCGATTTCGTTCCAAACCACATGGGAGTGGGCTACTCGGACAACGCCTGGTGGCTCAACGTTCTTGAGTGGGGACAGCATTCACCGTACTCCGAGTTTTTTGACATCGACTGGAACTCTTCCGAACAAACGCTCAAGGGCAAAGTGCTGGTACCGGTTCTCGGCGAACCGTACGGAATCATTCTCGAGTCGGAACAGCTTCGCCTGGCGTTTGATCGCCGGCGGGGAAGTTTCAGTGTTCACTATTACGAACACCGCTTTCCGCTTCATCCCCGGGATTATCGGGTGATACTGGAAGAGTGCACCGCCGAGCTGTCGCATCAGGGGTCCCTTCAGCAGGAGACAGCCGAGCTTGCCGGCGCCTTTCGGAAACTGCGGGCCGCTCGTAGCGCCTCCGCCCAGGCGGTGGTGATTCAGCGCGGAGAAGAGTTGAAGCGCGGCCTGGCGGCTCTCGTAGAGCGGGAATCCGAAGTGGGTGATGCTCTCGATCGTGTCTGCACCACCTGGAACGGCACCGAAGGGACACCACGGAGCTTTGATCGGCTTCACAAGCTCCTGGAGCGTCAGGCGTATCGCCTTTCGTATTGGCGACTCGCCGCAAATGAAATCAACTACCGTCGGTTTTTCGATATTAACGATCTCGCAGCGGTTCGGATGGAACGGGGAGAGGTGTTTGAGATAACCCACCAGCTGGTACTTCGGTTGGTGAATGAAGGTGCCGTCCAGGGGATACGACTGGATCACGTGGACGGACTACTCGACCCCAGGCAATATCTCGAGCGCCTCCAGGAATCCGCCGCGTACCGCCTCATCGGGCGCGGGGGGCCGCCCTTTGAACCGCGCGAGGCGGCCCTAGACCAGCCCCTCTACGTAGTCGCGGAGAAGATCCTCGCTCACCATGAAGAACTCCGAACCGATTGGGCCACCAGCGGTACAACCGGCTACGATCATATGGCCGTGGTGAATGAAGTCCTTACCGACCCCGCCGGAGAAGAGCCGCTGACGCGCGTCTACGAGCACTTCGTGCAAGAGAGTCGGGACTTTGATCGGCTGGTGCTGGACGCCAAGTACCGTACGATGCAGGAAACGCTGGCCAGCGAGCTCAACATACTGGCAAACCGCATGAGTCGACTCGCGAAGCGACACCGTCGCACCCGCGATCTCTCCCGCTTGGGACTGCGCCGGGCGCTCATGGACATCGTCGCCAATTTCCCCGTGTATCGGAGCTACGTGGACAAGTCCGGGGTCTCCGATGCCGACCGCCGTGATATCGAATGGGCTGTCGCTCGCGCCCGCCGCGCAGCGCGCACTGTCGATACCACCGCCTACGACTTTGTTCTGGCGGTTCTCACCACCGATCTCCTCACGCAGTATCCGGGACAGTTCCGCCGCCGGGAGGTGGTGGAGCTGGCGATGAAGATTCAGCAGTTTACCGCGCCGGTAATGGCCAAGTCCGTTGAGGATACCGCCTACTACCGAGACGTCCGATTCGTCGCTCGCAACGAGGTCGGCGCCGAGCCGGAACGCTTCTTCGCTTCAGTTCAGGGGTTTCACTACTCCGCCCGGGCGCGACTCGAGCGCCATCCCTTCGCTATGGTCACAACCGCTACCCACGACCACAAACGCGGAGAAGATGTCCGCGCCCGGTTGGCTGCAATCTCGGAAGTACCGGGAACGTGGGAGGAATGGACGAAGCGAATGGCGGAGTACGGAGAGGTTTTCACGACCACCCGCGACGAAGGCCCCGCTCCGAGTCTGCAGGATCAGTACATGCTCCTGCAGACGATCGTCGGCACCTGGCCGTTTGACCTCCGCGGCCCGGAGTATGAGGGGATCGATGAGTACCACCGGAGGATCACCAACTACGCGATCAAGGCGGCGCGGGAGGCCAAGCTTGAGACGAGCTGGACGCGTCCCGACGAGCAGTACGAAGATGCCCTGGAACGGTTCATCGCGGCTATTCTCAATCCAAAACGCTCCTCCACCATGCTCAGGGTCATCGCTGAAATGGTAGACTCCGTAATTCTGCCGGGGACGGTAAATAGCCTGAGCCAGAAGCTGCTCACACTGACGGTACCGGGCGTGCCGGATGTGTATCAGGGCACCGACGGGTGGGATTTTTCCCTGGTAGACCCCGACAACCGGCGACCGGTGGACTTCACGCTTCGTCGACAGTGGCTGTCGGCCGGAACGTCCCACCGGGGAGAGCCGGCACAACACTGTCACCGCGTACTACGGGAATGGCGCACCGGCGAAATCAAGCACACCGTGGTGCGGCGGACGCTATCACTGCGTAAGCGCCGTGCTGATCTATTTGCGGCGGGAGACTACCTTCCACTGACGGTGGAGGGTGCGCAGGCTGATCGGATACTTGCCTTTGCTCGACTGTTTCGGGGGACGATAGCCCTGGTGGTAGTGCCACGGCTGGTGGCACCGCTGCTACACGGGTCGCAGCTTCCTCTCGTCCCACCGGAGCGGTGGGAGGATACGCGGATCGTGGTGCCCGACGGCCCGATGGAGCGCTTCATTAACGAGTTCACCGGTGAGACGTCGGCGGTAACGGCACTCGCCGAAGAGCGGACGATCGCGGTATCTCACATACTAGCGACGTTCCCCGTGGCGCTGCTCTATGGAGAGACCGGACAATGATCGACGCGACGATACTCCAGCGCGCGGTGGATTCCGCGTACCACGGCATTTACGTCACCGATGCTCAGGGGACGATTGAATACGCCAACGACGCGTTCTGCCGGCTCACCGGCTACGCGTCACAGGAACTGGTAGGATCTCCTATGTCCCTGCTCTCTTCCGGAGATACCTCCCGGGAATACTACGCACAGCTCTGGCGCACCATTCTTTCCGGCACCCGGTGGCAAGAGGAGATCACCAACCGGAAAAAGGACGGATCCCTGTATCAGGCGTTTCAGATCATCTCCCCGATCCTCGACGAGTCGGAATCGGTGACTCGTTTCGTAGGAATTCAGCACGATATCACGGAGGAGAAACGGATTCGCGCCGAGCTGGATAAGGCGATGCGTGAGTTCGAGGCGATCTTCTCGAACACCCAGGATGCGATGTTCCTGGTGGAGGTCTTGGATGAGGGCGCCATGTTCCAGTTCCGAAAACTCAGCGCCTGTCATGAACGGCTCACCGGGCTGTCCACCGACCGCATCCGCGGCAAGACACCGAGGGAGGTGTTGGGGGTGCCTGAGGGGTCAACGGTCGAGGGGCACTACCGGCGCTGCTGCGACCTGAAAGAACCGATCAGCTACGAAGAACATCTACACCTTCCTGCCGGTCACCGCACCTGGCATACGCAGCTTTCTCCGGTGCTCAAAGAGGGCCGTGTCGTGCAACTGGTGGGGTCTTCCCGGGATATAACTGAACGCAAACGCATGGAAGAGGACTTGCGCTATCTTTCGGAGATCGATGCGCTCACCGGCATCCCGAATCGGCGCAAGATCAGTGAGGAGCTGGACCGCGAACTATCCCGGGCACAGCGCCACGGTAATGCTCTCTCAGTGATTCTGGCGGATATCGATCACTTTAAAGCTGTCAACGATGAGCTAGGACACGAGATGGGGGACACCACGCTCCGAGGTATCGCTGAGACCGTCCAGGCGACGCTCCGCCCCACCGATCGCATCGGCCGATGGGGAGGAGAAGAGTTTCTGATTATCCTCCCCGAAACCGATCACTCCGGAGCCCGGACCGCCGCCGAGCGTATACGGCACGGTGTGGAACAGGCCCGGACGATTCCCGACCGCACGATCACGTTGAGTCTGGGCGTTTCCGGACTCGGTCCGGTGCGCACATCGAATCCTCGGGCTCTCTCCCACACGGTAGATAGCATGGTGCGGGTCGCCGACGAAGAACTCTACCGCGCCAAGGAACGAGGAAGAAATCAAGTCTGCGGGTAATCGGGAGCCTCTCAAGAAGTGCGCAGCCGATAATGACACAGCTGTGCTGAGAGGCCTCCGTTGAAGACGGAGATCTTCCGGTCCGGGGTCAACCCCAACGTCTTCACCGGCGCCGGTTCGCCCAGCAGCATCCACACCTGCCATCCCGGCAAGTCCTTTCGGAGCGCCCCGCCAAATCCCCGATACAGGCGTGCTGTATCTTCCGGCTGCAACCGCCGACCGTATGGCGGATTCGTCACAATTACGCCCGCCTCCGCCGCTACGTGACGAATCGTTTCCGTGACGTCCGAGGTGAAAAACTCGATGTACTGCTCTACTCCCGCCCGTCGGGCGTTGCGCCGGGCGATCTCGATCATGTTTGGATCCGAATCCGCCGCGATAATGCGCTGGTTTCCCGTGACGCTGGGGCTTGACTCCTGCTCAGCGGAATCGCACCGGTCAAAATCCCCCATCCACGTCCAGCGTTGATACGCGTACCGTCGCCCCAGATCGCCGGGAAGGAGCCCCCGAGAGATAAGTGCCGCCTCAATAGCGATCGTCCCCGAGCCGCAGAAGGGATCAACGAGCACGGCATGGTCCGGCCACCCCGCGGTTAGAAGCATCATCGCCGCCACCGTTTCCCGCAGGGGCGCATCGCCTCGCTCGGTCCGGTATCCCCGTTCATGAAGCGGCGCACCGCTGCTATCTACCGAAATTTCCACCTCCCGGTCATTGGCAAAGATCACCACCGGCAGGTCGGGCTGATCCCTATCCACGGAAGAACGTACTCCGTTGTTGTGCTCCCGTTGCCGATCGACGATAGCATCCTTGGTTCGCATGGCGAGGAAACGGTGATCCTTGAGCGCCTCGGAGCGGGTGGTGGCGGTGATCGCAAACGTTCGGTCGGTGGGAAGTAGCCGCTCCCAGGGGATTTCCGCGACATTCCGATACACTCCATCGAAATCCGACGTGGGAAATCTGGCCACGGGTACCAGCACCCGGGCAGCAGTTCGCAATGCGCGATTCGCCGTGGCGATACCGGCGGAGCCAGTGAGCGCCGCGCGGACCGCCCCCGTCTCAATCCGAACATCCTCGAACCCGGCCGCCGTCAACTCAGAGGACAAGACGGATTCGGCCCCTCCAGGGCAGGTGGCGACGATCTCCCGGGAGAGTACGCGTGCCGGAGAGGCTCGCTTCTTGAGGATTACTCGTCCCATGAGTCGTCCTTTCTTTCAGTCTCGTCTCGCTCAAGGCGTTCCCGCAGTTCCCGGAGACGCTCCCCGGAGGACGGCGTGGAACTCCGTTTGGTCTGGTAACGAAGGATCACCGTGACGATCACCCCGATCCCGATAAAAATAATCAGCCCTGCCATATCTCACCATACCATTCTCCGGTGAAAGACGGCGACATCTTTGTTACACTTGGTGGTGTTTAGGAGGAATTCTGTGAGCACCGCCCCGGTTTTCGACCGCCGAGCCACCGCCGATCTCACGCGCCCGGAGCAGCAGCTCGTTTTCCAGTGCTACGTGCTCCCCCCGCCGTTGGGTCACGGCGGATCTGATCTGCACGATGCGGTTACCCTGCACAACGGCACGGCGCTCCTCTTTGGTCGAAGGCGATAGGGATCGCAGTATCACATCTTCCCACGTCCTCTCACGATCGCTCGTAATTCTCGCGTTGGTCGCCCTCGGCGGGTACGATATTTCCGCCGACGATTCCACCCCGATCCCTCAGTGGGGGCACCTGGACGGGTTTATCCATCTCCGCGCCTACCAGACCGCATATCCCGACCGCGTAGAGGCGGTGGCGTTTCGTGACGGCGACTGGACGATTCGCGTCGACGGCACGTGGTTCTACTGGGCAAATGGGCGACTTCTGCCGGAGAAGGCGCGCTCCGCCTGGGAGAAGTACGCTCCGGTCCGGCTGTACCGCTATGAAACGGGTCCGTATCGCATACCACCGGTGCCCGCCTCTCGGGAGGAGCTCCTCGCCGGCTGGATCGATCTCCCCCCGCAGGCGTTGCCCCGACAGCACAATGGGTTCCATGGAGTGCTCTACGGCGCGCTCAGCGCCGGGCACGCCCGAGAAATCATGGTAAACGTCCGCTGGTTCGGGTTTTCCGTTCGGGTACATCCCATTATGGTAAAGCCGTTGCGAGCGGTGGAACGTGACACACGGGAGATTCTGGGAACCTCTCCGGAAGTCCGTGCGTTTCTCCGCGGCCTCGCCCATGTTGATGGCCAGTTGTGGCGCCGCATCGCCGGCACCCGGTCCTTGAGCTACCACTCCTACGGTGTCGCGATCGATCTCATTCCCGCGCGGTACAACGGAACGTTCTCCTATTGGCGCTGGGCGGCGGAGGCGGACGTGACCAAATGGTGGGACCTGCGCGTGGATCAGCGGTGGCTACCTCCGCTGAAGCTGGTGGAGATCTTTGAACGCCACGGCTTTGTATGGGGTGGCCGGTGGCTTTTCTTCGACTCAATTCACTTCGAGTATCGCCCGGAAATCCACGCAGTCAACGACCTCATCCAGCACCAGCATCGCCCGGCCGGAAGCGAGAAGTCACCGCCGCTGCCGCCATTCAGCCCGGTGCGGTGAGCACTGCCCCGCAGCCCGGTGCGGTGAGCACTGCCCCGCACGGCGCCGAGTCAAATCGCCCGGGCCTGATCGCGAAAATCCTCCAATTCACGAATCCAGAACGCCCGGTTACCCCATTCCGGCTCCTGCCGAAGGAACCAGTCGTCGTGGCGCTGCGCCGCCCGCCAGGCAAGAAAGTGGATCATGCGCATGAAACGCAACGGTTCAATCAGTTCCAGTTGCCGTCGATCAAAGGGCATGAACTCCTCATACCCGTCGAGAAGCACCGTCAGCTGCCGACCACACTCATCAGCTCGATCCGGCAGAAGCAGCCAGAGATCCTGTACTACCGGTCCGGTCATCATGTCGTCAAAGTCGATGAGGAGCAGGCCCTCTCCAGGGCGGTCGAGGATATTTCCGCGGTGGCAGTCCCCATGGATTCGCTGCATCTCCACGTCTTCGAAGCGGGGCGCAATACGGGCGATCGTCTCCCGACACAGAGTAACAAACTCTTCGCGGACATCGGGATGGATCACGTCCGCCGTGAGAAGATACTCCACGTATTGCAGGGCCCAGCCGGGGTCAAGGAGATTTCGAGACACCGCGTCTCCCCGGTGGCCGACCGCGTGCATGCGCCCTACGATCGATCCCAGGCGGTACCATTCCTCATCACCTTCCGCGTCGAAACTGCGCCCCCCTTTCCGGGGAAAAAGCACGTAATTGATGGGTATCGTCTCGGAACCGGTGTCCATATCTAACTCGAACAACGTCTCCCCGTCTTCATCGGGGAGTGGCGGGATCACCGGAATCTCCGCTTCCGCTAACTCGGAAAGAAAATCGTGTTCCTCGCGGATCATCTCCTCGGTCCACCGCCCCGGCCGGTAGAACTTGGCCACTACCCGCGCGCCGTCATCACCGCGGACTCCGTACACGCGATTGACGTAGCTCATGTAAGGTTCTACCGTTCCATCAAGGCGCACACCAAGGGCGCCCTCCACGGCACTGAGCACTTCCCGTGGGCCCAGCAGATCAAATGCTCCCGTTGTCCGTTCAGCGCGTAGGTCGTCCATAACAGGATCGATTATATCCGTGACTACCGGCGTTGTCACAATAGTGGTAGAGTGGTGGTTCATGCGCCAGATTCCACAAAGTGCATTCGTCAAGATTCTGGAGAAGAAGCCCAGTTACCCGATTTCACGGATGTTTGACGAGTACCTGCAGCACTACAACCGGACCGCGCCGTTCCGTATGGTATATGACGACCTTCTTGACTATCAGGAGGGGTTCCCGATGCAGACCTCCTCCGGAGAGGACACTCTCTGGGACTGGGTAATCTATCCGCAACGGGAATGGGACGAGCTCTCCCGGGAGCTAACTCAGATCTATGCGTGGCTCAAGACCCCCGATGATCCCGGATTCACCAACCACCTCTACATTAGCCGCGTGGAGTACTGCAATTTCGGCAATTCGAAGCCGTTTCGAATTCGGGTAGTCAACCGTTTCAACGACAATCACGATTATTACTATGTGAAGCGTGCCGACGCGTCCCGCGTCTACGGACTGGAGCTGGAACACATCCTCGCTCCCAATCGAATCGATTTTATGGTTCAGGGAAACACCCTCGTGGAAGAGCACATCTCCGGGGTCCCCGGGGATGTGTTTCTCAAGAATCGAAATCTTGACACGGAGCACACCCGCATTCGCATCGCAAAGGAGTTCGTGAAGTTCTCCGAACGGTGCTTTGCCAAACTCCTGGGCGATATGCGCAGTTACAACTACGTCGTGGTGATCACCCAGGATTTTGATATGGACCAGATTCGAGTCCGGGCGATCGACTTTGACCAGCAAAGCTATGAAGGTAATATCCAAGTGTATCTGCCACAGTTCTACGAGGAGAACCGGACAATGGTAGAGCTAGTGTGGAACGTGCTCGACTCCGCGACGATTCGCCAATACCAGAAAGAGGAGCGCTCTCTCATGGCGCGGCGCATGCGCACCGCCTGGTCGCGGGTGGATGATCTGCTGTTCTGCATGGAGCACGACACGATCTCGGACGGTGACCGCGTTCAGGAATTGGCAAAAGGCCTGGTGCGCTTCCACCACGACGACGACTTTCTGGAGGCGCACAGCATGGGGCAGCTCACGCGGCACCACCTGACTACCATGGTTACGGACGAGCAATAGCGATGCGCTACTTCTTTCTCAAGCTGGGGCCGGGTAACAGTTTCGCCGTCGATCTCCTCTCCCGCCGGGTACTGGGCGAGTCCGCGGCGGTCGGGTTCTTTCGCGCCCTGACGGTGGCCGATATCGAGGCCCACCAGAACGATGAGAAGATTCGGTTCAGCTATCAGGCATTGGACCTGTACCGATGGAGCCAGGGCGAGCTCACCGGGACGGCGGTTACCGTCGCCGCTGGTCGTGTGTGGCTTGTGGAGCCGACGGGGACGATGGCGGACATGGCGCGTGATCAGTTTGAAGAACTAGTGGGCGAGACGCCCCACTCCGATGATATTCCCAAGATCGTTCCGGTGCGCATCGTCGCCGAGGAGCGCCTTAGTCACGTTCCCACCCTTCTGGCGCAGATTACCTCCAATCGTCATCTCTCAAGCAGTACATTCAAGGAGATTCGGGAGGATTTCGGCAATCGGATCGCCCTGGATCACCTCCGGTTCAAACGGGGTTTGGCCGATGACTATCCCACGATCGCCGAGGGAACTCGCGATTTGTACCATCTGCTGCTATGTCTGGGCACCAATGAGCTCATCGCACTGGTCGCACGCATTTTGGAGGAGTTTGGGCTTTCGGTACCCGCCCCAACCGGAGGCTTTGTGAAGAACGTGGATCTCTTCGCCTACAACGATCGAAGCCACGCGGTTGACGTGGGCTCGCAGGCGTTGGGACGTCTTGTCGTACCGCCGCGGCGCGCATTCCGGCATGGTGCGGTAATGCTCCAGATTCGCGGCGTCGGTGCCACGTCGCGCCCAACGGTCCCCGATGAGGTGGACTACGTGATTCAGGTCAACGCGGAGCCGGCGGAGCACGTTCTGGACCACGCATGGATCGCCGGAGCGCTCCGCGTGTGCCCCGCCTCCCGCCGGTGGTTGGGCCGCGTATTGCGGTGGGTTCCCTTCTCGGGAAGTGTCATTCGCTCGCTTTCGGAGTCATCGCCAGGCTGATTCGTCCCCGTTCGCGGTCGATCTCCACAACGCGGACCTCCACCGCGCCACCGACGCGAACGATCTCATGCGGATCTGACACGAAGCGCTCCGCCATCCGGCTCACGTGAACCAGTCCATCCCGGTGAACTCCGATATCGACGAACGCCCCGAAGGCGGTGATGTTGGTGACGGTTCCCTCCAAAACCATGTCGGGAGTCAGATCCTCAATGGAACGAATCTCGTCCTGAAACACGGGAGCGGAAAACGCCTCCCGCGTGTCGGCTCCGCCGCGCCGGAGCTCCGCGAGGATCACCGCCGCGCCGGCCGATCCCACCAGATCTCCCTGTCCACAGCGCCGTGCCATCTCGGCCACATCCTCCGCCGTCACCGTTGACGTAAGATCGGGACGATCGATCAGATCAGAGGGTACAATTCCCAGGGATCGGCCGAGCTCTTCCACCACCGGATACTGCTCCGGGTGTAATCCGGTATGATCACGGCGATCCGCCGACACGTGGCACCGGAGGAATCCCGCCGCCTGAGTCCAACTCTTTTCCCCGATTCCGGCAACATCCCGCAGCTGGGAACGCCGATTAAACAGGCCATGCTCCGATCGGTAGCGAACTACCGCTGCCGCGGAGTTCGCGTTGAGCCCGGCCACCTGCGAGAGCAGCTCCACCCCGGCGGTGTTGACCTCCACCCCTACCGCGTTGACGCAGGACTCCACCGTTTCCGACAGCGCTCCGCGCAACAGCTTCTCATCGATGTCATGCTGATACTGACCAACGCCGATCGCCGCCGGATCCACCTTAACCAGCTCTGCCAGCGGATCCTGCAGGCGCCGCCCGATCGATACCGCACCGCGATATTCCACCGCCAGATCCGGCATCTCCCGCCGCGCCGCCGGCGAAGCGGAATACACCGACGCCCCGGCTTCGCTCACGCGGATCACCGGGACCGAGGGCGACAGCTCGCGGAGAAAATCTTCCATTTCCCGTCCACCGGTACCGTTACCCACCGCAATCGCCTCCACCGGGTATCGTTGCAGCAGATCAGATATGCGTCGAGCACCCTCCTGGACCGCAATGTGCGGCGGGAGCGGAGTGATCGTTTCATGGTGCAGTACCTGCCCGGTGGCATCCAACACCACCATTTTGCTTCCGCTGCGGAAGCCCGGGTCGATCGCGAGGACACCCCTGGCGCCGAAGGGCGCCGCCAACAGCACTTCCTTCAGGTTGGCGGCAAAGACGGTGGTCGCCTGCACTTCGGCCCATTCCCGGAGCTCACGTTTCATCCGCGTTTCCAGGGAGGGAGACAAGAGGCGCTTCCACGCGTCCTGAAGAATTCGCTCTCCCAGGGCATCCCGATCACGACCGCCACCGTGCGAACTCCGGGGCGGGGTCGCGGCGGCGTCAATTTCCGCGCGAAAGCCTCGCAGTATCGTCAGGGCCGCCTCATCCGGTGGCCGGACGGATACCGACAATGCCCCTTCCCGTTCACCGCGGAAAACTGCCAACACCCGGTGGGACCGGACCGACCGGAGCGGCTCTTTCCAGTCGAGGTAGTCCCGATAGGTGGCCGCCGCCTGCTCCGCTACGCCGCGAGCCTTCCGGGACTGAATCGCCCCCTGTCTCTTGAACAGGGCAAAAAGCTCTCCGCGAACCTCCGGGAGCGCCGCCAGCTCGGCAGCCGCGATGTCCACCACTCCCCCAAGAGCCTCATCTCGCGAGATTTCGGTGGGGGCGTATGTCCGCAGGAGTTCATCCACCGATAGCTGCGCTTCCGTGCGGAGCGCTTCCACCGCCGGCCCCAGACCGGCAGCGCGCGCGGTATCGGCCCGGGTCCGGCGCCGCGGGCGAAACGGCGCGTAGATATCTTCCAGCTCACTTCGCGTGGTTGCCGCCGAGAGCGCCCGGAGAAGTTTCTCACTAAGGAGGTTCCGCTCCCGCAGGCCGCCCAGAATCGCCTCCCGACGCTGGTCAAGCTCCCGCAACCGGTCGTGCTCCGCAGATATTTGACGCAGCTGCTCCTCGTCGAGGTTCTGTGTCTGGTCTTTTCGATACCGAGCGACGAAGGGCACGGTTGCCCCCTCGCCAAACAGGCGTACGACAACTGCCACCGAACGCTCAGGGATGTCGGTGGCGGCGGCGATTCGAGAAACGATGCTACTCATGACGAGCTCTATCGTGTAGTACGCTCCCGGGACTGTCCACCACCCGGCACGGATAATCCACGCCGAGTTGGCCCCGAATCCGGTCCGAGCCCGTTCCGTTTACAGCGGGCGGTCACTCCGATATCCTTCCCACCACGATGCAGGATATACTGAAACGGTGGACCGTGGCCGACGCCGCCAACACCTACGGAATAAAGGAATGGGGAGCCGGCTACTTTGACCTGTCGGCCACCGGAGAAGTTGTTGTCAAGGTTACCTCCGGTACAAGCACCGTAGAGGTGAGCCTGATGGAAATCATCCGCGGAATGAGTGATCGCGGCTTCAGCATGCCGGTGCTCCTGCGGATCGAGAACCTTCTCGACCAGCAAATTTCTCGTCTCAATGAAAGTTTCGCGGAAGCGATCACGGGGACGGGGTTCCACGGAACCTATCAGGGCGTATTTCCTATCAAAGTCAACCAGCAGGCGCAGGTTATCGAAGAGGTATCCCGGTTTGGTGCACGACACCACCACGGCCTCGAAGCGGGAAGCAAGGCGGAGTTGCTGGTGGCGCTCTCGATGATCCCTTCGCCGAAGAGCCTCATCGTCTGCAACGGATACAAAGATCCTGAGTTTATCGACCTTGGTCTCCAGACGATTCGCATGGGATACCAAGTGTTCTTTGTAATCGAAACGCCCACGGAACTGCCGATCATCCTGGAACGGAGCGCTGCCCTCGGCATTAAACCGCTCGTTGGGATCCGCCTGAAGCTCTCCGCCCGTTCCAGTGGCCACTGGCAGGATTCCGGCGGCGATAATTCGATTTTCGGCCTCACCACTAACCAAGTGGTAGACGTTATCGATACGCTGAAGCGCCACGATATGCTCGATACGTTGCGACTCCTCCACTACCACCTCGGAAGTCAGATCCCCAACATTCGCGACATTCGCACGGCGGTGAGGGAAACGGCGCGTTTCTACGTCGGCTTGGTGGCGGAGGGCGCTCCTATGGGGTATCTCGATCTCGGCGGGGGACTGGCGGTTGACTATGACGGCAGCCAGACGAACTTCGTTCACAGCAAGAACTACTCCCTCGACGAATACACCTGGGACGTGGTGGAGGTACTCAAGTCGGTACTCGACGAGCGCGAAATTGCTCACCCGACGATTATCACCGAAAGCGGCCGCGCCACCGTGGCATATTCCTCTATCTTACTCTTCAATATTCTGGACGTTACCGAGTCCCGACCCGGGCCGGTGCCGGAATCGATCCCCCAGGATGCTCCGGAGTCCGTACGGTATCTCTACGAAGTGCGCAGTTCGCTGAACGTCCGCAATCTGCAGGAATGCTATAACGACGCCGTCTACTATCGCGAAGAGGTCCGGGAGGACTTTCAGCACGGCCAAGTGAATCTCCGTCACCGAGCGCTCTCGGAGAACCTTTTCCTGGACATCCTGCAGCAGATCTCCGTACTCATGGGCAAGGTTAAGCGCGTTCCCCGTGAGCTCGAAGGGCTCCCGGAATCCCTCTATGATACCTACTACGGCAACTTCTCGGTGTTCCAGAGCCTTCCCGATGTGTGGGCGATCGAGCAGATCTTCCCGGTCATGCCGATTCATCGCCTGGCGGAGGCCCCCACCCGCACTGCGATCCTCGCCGATATTACCTGTGATTCCGACGGCAAGATCGACACGTTTGCCGACATGCACGACGTACGCAAAGCGCTGCCGCTTCACGAGCTCACCGGGACCGACGAGTACTACCTCGCGGTTTTTCTGGTGGGCGCGTATCAGGAAACACTGGGAGATCTGCACAATCTTCTGGGAGACACCCACGTGGTGAGCGTGCGCATTAACGATGATGGGAGCTTCGACTTCGTCCGAGAAATCGAAGGCGATTCGATTTCCGACGTCCTGAGCTATGTCGAGTATCAGCCCCGGGAACTGGTGGAACGCTTCCGGCGCAAGGCGGAACAGGCGGTTCGTGACGGCCTGATTACGGCGCCGCAGCGCCGATCGGTACTTCAGGCGTTTGAGGCGAGCATGCGCGGCTACACCTATTACGAGCGGTGACTCCCCGTCGCACACGGAAAAGGAGACGTTATGGCAGAGATCATGATTATTGGAGCGGGCGGCGTGGGAAACGTGGTAGCCCACAAATGCGCTCAGATTCCGCAGGTGTTTTCCCGGATCACCCTGGCCAGTCGGACGGTGGCAAAGTGCGAGCAGATCGCTGCCGAGGTGAAACGCCGCACCGGCGTGAGTATCGCTACCGAGCAGGTCGATGCGGACAACGTATCTGAACTTACCGCCCTCATTTCCCGCACGCGGCCCCACCTGGTAATCAACGTGGCTCTCCCCTACCAGGACCTGTCGATTATGGAGGCGTGCCTGGAGACTGGAGTTCACTACCTGGACACCGCCAACTATGAACCGCCGGAGAGCGCCCGTTTCGAATACTCCTGGCAGTGGGCGTACCGCGAACGCTTCCGGGAGGCGGGCCTCATGGCGCTCCTAGGAAGCGGCTTTGACCCGGGCGTCACCAACGTCTTCGCGGCGTACACCGCCAAGCACCTCCTGGATGAGATTGAGGTGCTGGACATCGTAGATGTCAACGGCGGTGACCACGGAAAACCGTTCGCCACCAATTTCAACCCGGAAATCAATATCCGCGAAGTCACGGCCCCGTGCCGCCACTGGGAAGAGGGAACCTTCGTGGAGACTCCCGCGATGTCGCAGCGCCGTGATTTCACCTGTCCCCAGGGCGTCGGTGATTACGCGATCTACCGCATGTATCACGAAGAACTTGAGAGTCTGGTACGAAATTTCCCGACAATTACGCGTGGACAGTTCTGGATGAGCTTCTCCGATTCGTACCTACAGCACCTGGAAGTGCTGCAGAACGTGGGAATGACGCGGATCGACCCGGTGCCGTTCCAGGGACAGGAGATTGTACCGCTGCAGTTTTTGAAGGCGGTCCTGCCGGAGCCCTCGGAACTGGGGGAGAGTACCCGCGGTCGGACGTGCATCGGCACGATCGCCTCCGGACGGCGCGGCGAAACCCACCGTCGCGTGTATGTGTACAATATCTGTGATCATGCCGAGGCGTTTCGAGAGGTGGGAAGTCAGGCAGTGAGCTATACCACCGGTGTTCCCGCAATGATCGGGGCGATGATGATGCTCACCGATCGCTGGATGAAGCCCGGTGTATGGAACATGGAGGAGTTTGATCCTGACCCCTTTATGGATGCGCTCAACCGGCATGGGTTGCCCTGGTCGGTGCAGGATCCCGCGGAGGTTGCGGATCTTGGCTGACCGCGACGGCGCCGAAACGCGGCCGGCACATCCTCGAGGCGACCCGGCGCCCTACAACCCCGACGGAAGGCCCTTTTTCCACGGCTTTGATCCGAACGCCGTGCCCAGCCCGTGTTTTGTGGTGGACAAGGCGGCGGTGGAACATAATCTACGAATCCTTCGGGATACCGCCGACCGTGCGGGGGTGACGGTACTGCTCGCCCTGAAGGCGTTTTCCTTTCCGGCCGTGTTCGGTTTGGTCCGCACGTACCTCGACGGCGTGTGTGCCAGCGGCCCGTACGAAGCACACCTGGGCCGCACGGAGGTCCGCGGGCAGGTCCATACCTATGGCCCCGCCTATTCCGAAGCGGATATGGAGACCCTGCTGCAGATCAGTGATCATCTGAGCTTTAACTCACTTGCACAATGGTCACGTTTTCGTGGGCAAGCCCTGAAAGCTCAGCACACCCGGCCACAGTTGAGATTCGGCCTGCGAATCAACCCTGAGTTTTCGGTGGGAGGAACGGCCCTGTACGATCCGTGTTCACCCTATTCTCGCTTGGGCACAACCGCCGAACAGCTCCACCGGGACACGGCCCACTATCCGGACGCCCTCTCCGGCATAACCGGCGTGCACCTGCACACACTCTGCGAAAACGACTCTTACGCCCTGGAACAGACGATCGCTGCCACTGAAGAGCGCTTCGGAGAGATCCTGCGGCGTCCGGAGGTCACCTGGGTAAACCTTGGGGGCGGCCACCACATCACCAAGCCGGACTATGATCGTGATCATCTGGTCGAGATTCTCCACCGTGTGAAGGACCGTTACCAGGTCAACGTGATCCTCGAGCCCGGCGAAGCGATCGCTATTCACACAGGCGTGCTGGTAGCTACAATTCTGGATCTTCCGGTGAACGGAATGAATCTGGCGATCTTGGATACGTCCGCCACCGCTCACATGCCGGATACGCTGGAGATGCCGTACCGTCCCGAAATCTGGGGAAGCACCCCGCCGGGAGCAGCGCCGCATCTGTACCGGCTGGGGGGCGGAACGTGCCTTGCGGGGGACGTAGTCGGCGACTACGCCTTCAGCACCCCGCTTTCGGTGGGAGATCGCATAGTATTTGACGACATGAGTCACTATACGATGGTAAAAACCACAACCTTTAACGGAATTCCCCTTCCGGCGATCGCCACGTGGGACTCCCGTTCTCGATCCCTGGAAGTTCAGCGGGAGAGTTCCTACTGGGACTTCCGCAACCGTCTGGGCTAACACGTTCGGCAGGAGATGATCATGAGTTCCAACCAGCTCTTTCTTGGCAGTGAGTTCGCGCAGCGCCCCCGGGATGGGGCCGCGTTTCACATCATTCCGGTACCGTACGAGCACACCGTATCGTACGGCGCAGGAACTGCGAACGGTCCGCAGGCGATCCTGGACGCATCCGACCAGTTGGAGGTTTTCGATGGGATCAGCTCACCGGGAGAGGAAGGCCTTCACACGGAGCCGGCGGTGGATTGTACCGGCGGTCCGTCGCTGGTATTTCCCAGAATCACCACCGCCGTGGCCACTGCAGTGCGGGAAGGTCCACGGGGAGGCGGCGTTCCGGTCGTTCTCGGCGGCGAGCATTCGATCACCGCCCCCGCGGTACGCGGCGTGCAGGAAGCGATCGGTGAGCCGATCGGGGTGGTACAGATCGATGCTCACGCCGACCTCCGTGATCAGTACGAGGGGAATTCCGACAGCCACGCTTCGGTAGCGAGGCGAATCCACCAGGATCTTCAACTGCCCCTGGTTCAAGTAGGAGTCCGAGCCCTCTCCCCGGAAGAGGTTCTGTACCGTTCCGATGTTGCCGCGCGCACCGCCGGTAACCCGGTGTACCCGACAATAACCGCCTACGATGCAGCCACGATCGTACCCGCCGGCGTTTCCACGGTGACCCTGCCGGACTCATTCCCACGGCTCATCTATATTACGATCGATGTGGACGGACTGGATCCGTCGATCATTCCCGCCACGGGAACTCCCGTCCCCGGGGGCCTGGGGTGGTATCAGTTTCTCTCAATCATGCAATCGATCACCGCCACGCGGCAGGTGGTCGGGTTTGACGTGGTGGAGCTGGCGCCGATCGCAGGGCAGCATGGTTGGAACTATTCCGCTGCGGAGGTTGTCTACAGAACGATGGGGATGCTTGCACGATCACCGGCGTTCGCCGCGGCGCACAGCGGCTGACAGCTATCGCTTACGGGGTGCGTTTTGGACGCGACGGTCGGCTCGGACGCGGCGGTCCATAGAGGGCGGGCCGGGTCCGGGTACCGCCACTGCGAACGAAGGCCCAGTCGATTCGCTCCTTCACCCAATACGGAAGAGAGCCGTGAATAACACGCTCCCCTTTGACCAGAACCCCCGTTTTGTCGCCGAGGTTCAGGATAAGGATCGGCGATTTCGGTGGGACGTAACGCGTGAGCGTAGTCAGAGGATCTCCCGCCGGCTCCCGGAAAACGTTATGGGTGAGGATCGCGCTCTGGCGCACTGCGTGCACGCCTATATGCTCCAATTGGAATCCATCGATGCCGATGCAATCTCCCCCGCCATAGATCGGATCATCGGAGGTACGCAGGGTATCGCTTACCACCAACGCCCCATCATCGCGGTGCGGCAGCCCGGAGGCGGCGATCATCGGCGGCGCGGAAAGGCCGGTGCAGAACACGGTGATATCCGCCGCCAGAACGGCTCCGTTCTCAAGTTCGACCGCGGTGGTGGTCACGGCTCGGGGTGCTTTCCCCAGTTGCAGACGAATACCTCGCCCAGTGAGGGAGTCTCGGGAAATCTGCTGCGCCGCAGCAGGCATGCGGGGCACCAGCGTATCCCCGCGGGTGACTATCGTAAGATCCAGTCGTTCCGCCAAATCGGGGCGACATCTTCGCATGCCACCGCACAGGTTTCCCGATAACTCCACCGCTGAGGCGCCACCCCCGATGAACACCACCTTTAGCGGACGGTCCTGTGACAACTCGAGCATCCGAACGGCGGTGGAGAAGAGCTCCGGCAGCCGCGCCACCGGCTTCGCCCCAAAGGCAACTACCCCCGGTTCAACGGGGAGGGGATGTTCCACACGGCTTCCGATCGCGATACTCGCCACATCCCAGCTGAACTCCTCAGTCCCCGTAGACACGACTCGTCGCGAACGGTCGATATGGGTGACCGATTGCTCCACAAACGTCCCACCGTGCCGGGACACGATCTCTTTAATCGGAATTCGTGCCGCCTCCACGGTAGCCATGCCCCCCCAATACCGCCGGCATCATCCCTGACACAACTGGTCTCCGCGATCCTGATTCTCCTCGCGGGGCTCTTCGTGACGGGACTCACCGCCGGGCTGGTCCGGCGCGTAATGGTAAAAGCCGCCGTTGACGCCGGACTGGCCGTCGGTCTCGCCTTTCAGGCGCGCGCTCCAACTTTGCCGCGGGGATTGTGGTTCCAAACGGGACGCTCAAGTCATGTTTCGGACGGGATCGGCCGAAGACCGTTGAGGACCATGTCCAGGGAGGCCGCCATCATCTCTTCCACGTCATGGCCGAATCCGGCGCGGGCGGCGATGGTGATCCCCTCCAGAAGCGAGATGAATCCGCCCGCCACGACGTGAGGATTCACCTCGCGGATCTCACCGGAATCAATCGCGGTCTGCACAGCCTCCACCAGAGGCCGCATAATTACGCCATAGCTCATGGCGGTGAGTGATTTCCGGTTTTCCTCTCGAAGCGCCGGCATGTCGTGGTGAATCATCGCCAGCAGGAAGAGTGGCGGCCGCTGGAAAAACCATCCCGCGGCATGACGGAGCCGCGCTTCCAGAGACGGAGGCGCCCCCTCCACCACCTCTTGCAGCTGATCACCGATTCGCTGAAACATGCGTTCCTGCACCGCCACAAAAAGCTGTTCTTTACCCTCGGGGAAATGGTAGTAGAGCGATGGTTTTCGGATTCCCACCTCCCTCGCTACATCGGTAAGGGTAACCGCCTGAAACCCCCGTTCACGAAACAGGTCCTCGGCTGCGTCGAGGATCCCTTCATATCCCACGTGATGCTTCGTTGACACCGCAAGACCGTACCATGGAAGTCAGCTACCGTCCATCGTGACGACTTGACAGCAGTACCGGCAAAGGTTCTAATTCGGGCCATGAGCGAGTCAATTCAGGAACAGGAGTTGCGGCCGTCGGAGATCAAGTACGAAAGCGGCGGCGCGATCGAAGAGATCTTTAATAGCATTACGCACGCTATCGGGGCGGGCCTCGCGATCGCCGGCCTCACGGCTTTGATCATGCTCACCAATGAAGATCCGAGCCCCTGGAAATACGCAAGTTTCATCGTCTACGGCGTGAGCCAGATTCTGCTCTATATGTCCTCCGCCCTGGTACACAGCTTCGCCTCACTTCCGCATATTCGGTACTACCTCCGCATCGTGGACCAGTCGTTTGTGTATCTCCTCATCGCCGGAACCTATACGCCGGTGACGTTACTCCTTCTCCGGGGTACGTGGGGGTGGGTCGTTTTCGGGGTTATCTGGACGTTCGCCCTGATCGGGATCGTCCTCAAGTCCACGGTGTTTCGGACGCACCACATTATCACTGACCTTCTCTACATCCCTATGGGCTGGACGATGCTTATTGCCATCCGTCCCCTCCTTGCAGTGGCGCCCACCGGATTCCTCTACTGGATGCTCATGGGAGCGATCTTCTATACCGGCGGTGTGGCGTTCTATGCATGGCGGCGCCTTCCTTTCAGTCACACCATGTGGCACCTGTGTGTAATCGGCGGAAGCGTTTCCTTTTTCATGGGTTTTTCCCTGTATCTGGCGTAGTCACACTATCCAGCCACGGCGCGGTCGGTCACGATTCGACCACGCCGGCATCTTGCGCATGCAGACGATCTCTTGATGAATTTCGTGAAGAGATATATAATTATCTATAAGGTTATTATTGGAGTTTTCTGTAATGCGTAACAAGAAACCGGATGTCTTGGAGGCGTGGGTCGGAGGATACGTCGGTCCATCATACAAAATCGAACTCCAGGACGGTGTGGTGTCATACGAGGTGTTTGAACAAGGCTACGAGTTACACGCCTCCGAGGAGATTCGGCCCGAAAACGCGCAGTGGGGACACTTTCTCAATGAGATCAGTATGTGCGGTGTGTGGGAGTGGAACCCCCGCTACAAAGGTACCGATAGCGCCGACGGTACCACGTGGTACGTCAACGTTAAGGTTGGTCCCCATACGGTAACCAGTCGCGGGTTGAATCACTATCCGCCGGGGTTCGTTGATTTCATGCGCGCCGTACGACGTCTCCTTAACGGACGCCAATTCTCCTAGACGGAGACTTCCTGCAGTTCACGGAGCCCAAAATTTCCGAGTAGTATGCCTCGAGGTTCATCGAGATGATCACGTTCACCCAGTTTCTGCGAATTGTTGAGATTCGCACGAAGATAGTCAGCCTTTCCGGCTTCGGAATTGGAACCGCGTACGCCTGGTATCGCTACGGCGAACTGGATACGCAGATCCTCGCCGTGTATCTCGCCGCGGTATTGGCGGTAGACATGGCCACTACCGGATTCAATACGTTCTTTGACTTTTATTCCGGAGTAGATCGGCGCGGCACCAACCGTGAAGCGGACAAGGTTCTGGTGCACCAGGGCGTGGCGGCCGGTCCCGCGCTGCTTGTCTCCCTCGCTCTCTACACCGTGGCCGTCATACTCGGATTGATCCTGGCGTGTATCTCTACCCCATGGGTCATCCCCATCGGAGCTGCTTCGATGCTGGTGGGGTTTCTGTACAACGCCGGTCCGCTCCCCATTTCACGGACACCGGTGGGCGATCTATTTGCGGGAGGCTTTCTCGGATGGGTGCTGGTGGTCTTGTCTGTCTTTGTTATGACCCCGAAGCAGATGGAATCACGAGACCTGCTGGTTGGTATTCCGTCGTTCCTGATGGTGGCCTCTATCCTAACCGTCAATAACACCTGCGATATCACGGGAGACGCCGCAGCCGGCCGGAACACCCTTTCTATCCTCGTGGGACGCCGGTGGGGAGAACGCATCGTCTACATGCTCGGCGCCGCAGCGGCGGCAACCGTTCTGCTATTCGCTACAGTAGGGCTGTTCCCACGCATTACCATCGTGACAACCCTGATCGCAACCGTACTCAGTGTAGCGCCGTACCGTAAGATGCACCGTCAGGGCTTTTCTCACGACACGAAAGGGCCGTCCATGGGAATGATATCGAACATCTTTCTCCTGTATTCACTGGGATTGGTGGTGCCGCTCATCATGACGGCGACGGACATCGTACCGTTCCTCCGGTAGAACCCGGCGGGACGGCACATCGGGCCGGAAAGGGAGCCGCACCGGTGATGCGGCTCCTACGATAGCTTACGAAGCGCGCGAGAGGAGGCGTTCCGCCACCTCCCGAAGCACTACCTGATCAGGTCCGGCGGGTAATCTACTGATTTCCCGCTCCGCCCGCCGTGTATACAGTTCCGCCGCCGCCTTTGCGCCTGCGCGACCACCGGCATCCGCAACTTCCGACCGCACTCGCTCGATCGCCCGGTCGTGCCAGAATCGTATAAGCCGATTTGGTCTCTGGCCGTTCGTACCGATCCGCTGCAACACACGAATCAGCCGCGAGCGCTGCGACGAATTGGCAGCGAGGATCACCGGCAACGTCAGAATCCCCTGTCGGATATCGGTAGCTCCGGGCTTTCCCGTGCGCCGACTGCTGCCGAAGAGATCAAGCAAATCATCGATGATCTGAAAACCGACACCGATGTTGTATCCGACGCGGCGAAGAATCTCCACGGTCCGCTGATCACACTCCTCTTCCGTCGCTTCAGAAGCACCGAAATGAAAGCTCAGCGCGAAGAGCACCGCCGTCTTTCCAACGATTCGATGCATGTATTTCCGAACCGAAAACTCGGTATCTTCACCGCCGTTGGTCTCGGCGATCTCGGAGGTAATGATGTGACTGACCGCAGCACTGAGAAGCACGGCGTTCTTTGGCTGAGCGTGCTCCGCAACCAGTGAAAAACACCGGGAGAACAGATAGTCGCCCATCAACACCGCCTGTCGACTTCCATACTGAACGTGCAGCGACGCCCCGCCTCTACGGGAAACCGACTCATCCACGATGTCATCATGAATGAGGGACGCGATGTGCAACAGCTCGATGGCGGCCGCAATCCGTATCACTCGGTCCGAGGCCGCGTCACCTCCGGTCTGGATGCGCGCGGCAATAATGGTGAATGCCGGCCGGAGAAGCTTGGCATCACGCGTAGCCAGGTCGCGCAACCCCCGGGACAAATTGCCCCCGGGGCGCGAAACTTCCTCAAGGATTACCGACTGAACGCGGTCCAGCTCCCGGCGAATTTCGGGGAACTCTGCCCACGTCATTTGTCTCGAGGCTCACCGGTGTAAAGATAGGTCTTCTTAGCGATCGTCCGCTGGTTCCACCACTTCTTCAGCCACGGCATAACCCAGTGGTCCAGACCAAATCCACGACCCGCTCCACCGAGCATCACGATCGATGCGGCGATGTACCACAGGAGTTCCGGATTGCCCCAGCCGGAGGCGATGAACATCAGTCCGAATCCGATGGATACCACCGCTGCCGGGAAAGTGAGCAGTCCGCCGATAAGCGCCAGTCCGATCGCCACCTGAGCCGCAACGACCCCTGCCTGCAAGAGAAACGCTAGCGCCGGTACGTTGCTGAGTATGTTCTCCGCAAACCATGTATACGGAGCGATCGCCTCTATCAGCGGCTCGCCGTAGGCGGTTGCCGCCTCACCGGCCGCCTCAGCGCCTCCTTCCCACTCGGTGGCCGCACTGGCGGCGTCCGCGAGCTCTACGCCGGGCAGTAGGATTGAATCGGCGTCGGGGTTGAAGATGCCTCCATCTCCCGGATTAAGCCAGCCTTCACCGATGTGCTTAATTCCCTCCGTAAGCCACTTGGCGCCAAGAAACACGCGCAGCGGAAGTGCCCAGTACACGGGAATCTTCCAGGCAAAGTGTCCGCCGAACATCGACCTTCGGTCTTTGATCGTCAGGAACTCCTCATGGATGTACTCCCACACGGCGTTGATACCGGCAAGACCGAAGAGATAGTGCAGATTGATCAGGTGCTTGATGCCCAACGCCATAAAACCGGAGAGTGATGTTCCCATCACATGGGCAACACCGTACTTGCTGCCGACCGAGACCATGAAGCCGTGGTAGTTAGACTTAAACGGCTCTTTTTCCTTGTTCTCGATATCAGCGATGATGTTTTTCGCGGCGGCCTCTCCCGTCTGAAGGGCCGTTTCCACCACCTGCGGAACGACGTGCTCTTCCTCGACGTACCACACGATGTCGCCACAGAGATACACATCGGGGCGATCCACGGACTGCATGAAATCATTGACCAGCACCCGTCCCCGCTGGCCCACGACATATCGCTCATCTTCGTCGAAGGAACATCCGGCCATACCGTGAATTCCCTCGATCGAAGCAACCGAGCACTCTCCGCGCGCCGTGTGTCCCTTGGTAAGGTCAACACGACTGGAGAACTCTCCTCCGTGGATACCGGCGGTCCAGATAAAGGTGTCGGTTCGAATTTCTTGGACCCCGACCACTACCTTGCCTTCGCCGGCACCGGTGATCATCGCGTTGAGCATGATCTCGGCACCCATCTTCTTGATGCGCCGCAGAGCCTGCTCTTTCGGCTTCTCAGGAAAGATCGGCAGGATAGAGTCCTTTGCTTCGATGATGAGGACGCGGACTTCTCGTTCGTCGATATGGTACTTGGGACAGAGCACGTCCCGACGCTCCAACAGTTCACCGGCGAGCTCGATTCCGGTGAATCCCGCTCCGGCGATCGTGAAGGTCAGTATGTGTCGCCGCGTCTCAGGGTTGGGCTCTTTCGCCGCTTCCCGAAAACGATCTTCCACGTGAGTACGGATGCGAATCGCATCTTCCAAAGACCAGAGCGTAAAACTGTTTTCCTGTACGCCGGGAATATCGAAGAACTCCGGTGCACCACCAGCTCCGATTACCAGATAGTCGTAAGGATAGGACGCGGTCTCGGAAGACAGCTTCTTCTGGTCGAAGTCGACACCGGTAATCTCGTCGATCGCCACGTGGACGCGCTTACCACCGAAGATCTTGTGGAAGGTCACCTGCACCGCTTCCGGTTCCGTGCGGGAACCGGCGATCTCGTGGAGCTCCGTCATCAGAGTATGGTATGGATTCTTATCGATGAGGGTTATTTCAATATCTTCACGCCGCTTGTACTTCTTGTAGAGTTTTTTCGCTGCGTGAACACCTCCGTATCCTCCGCCGAGGATAACGATTCGTTTCTTGTCGTTCATTGAACCTCCAGATTGTTCACTGCTAATGTGGGCGGATTATGACAGACCCAGTTATATTAATCCAGTAGAATCAACAATCGACGATCAAAATTTGGTTTGTTGTGAAATATGATCAATAATCTAACGGTCTAATGTGGGCTCTACGTGAGTTATGATCGTGGATGATTCCCCGAACTCATGCCGAATGCGAGATTCTACCTCTGAAGCGATGTCGTGACCATCATTGACCGATATCTGTCCATCGACCCGAAAATGAACTTCTATCGAAACATCCGAGCCCAGGCGCCGCGTCTTCAGGTTGTGCGGATCGCTGGTCCCCGGCACGGAAAGCACGATCCGCTTGATCACCGCGTGGTCCGACGGGGGGAGCGCGTGATCGGTCATTTCCCGCAGCGCGGTCAGGGACGTCTGGACGCCGACCCAGGCGATCATACACGCCACAACTCCCGCCGCCGCGGGATCCAGAACGTTCCACCGCGATCCCAGGAGAGCAGCTCCCCCGACACCGATCAGCGTCGCCACA
This sequence comes from Alkalispirochaeta sp., assembly GCA_040904425.1. Taxonomy (GTDB): domain Bacteria; phylum Spirochaetota; class Spirochaetia; order DSM-27196; family Alkalispirochaetaceae; genus Alkalispirochaeta. The sequence goes on along the minus strand of JBBDTM010000014.1, from coordinate 39,805 downwards.
GAACTCAAAGCATCGGAGCGGTGGTGCCACGCGTTGGCTACCAGCGCCGGGCTTCCGCCCAACCTGCCGATGCGGCGCGTAATGTGAAACATAATCTCCTTGGCCACGATCGACGCCGCCGCCACAATGATTGCCACCGGCCTCGGCGAAAGCAGTATTTCCCCGGCCAGGCCATCCGCTATGCGGGCCCAAGAATGCAGCAGAATTCCCACCGCCGCCGCCAGGAGCATGACACCCACGAAAAGTGCAGCCAACGTCTCGTATCGCCCGTGGCCGTAGGCGTGGTTTGTGTCGGGAGGACGCTGGGCCGCACGTATTCCCAGCAGAACCGCCGCGTCCGTCACCAGATCGCTCAAAGAGTGGACGCCGTCCGCAACCAGCGCGCCGCTGGTCGCGACAACTCCCACGGCGAGCTTCAGTACGGAAAGAAGAATGTTGACTGCCGCTCCAATGAGCGTGGCGTGTTCAGCGCGGAGGTTTTTCACAGGCTCCGTGACTGTAGGCGGTCCGTCGGATACCTGTCAACGGCGCACACCGGCTACACCGTACGCGTTACGGTCAGATACACGACGTAGACGATATACACGGATAGAAGCACCGTCCCCATCGGACGGGAAGCCTTGCGTCGCGCCGCCAGGGCACCGACCAGAATCAGGCTCGTTCCCGCCATAAACAGAAAGTCGATAGAGAAATCGGTTTCTCCCACCGTAATTGGGAGTACCAACGAAGTCGCCCCCAGCACCATGAGCGTGTTGAATATATTGCTCCCGATCAGATTTCCCACGGATATGTCCATCTCTCCCCGGCCAAGACTCACCAGTGTGGTGAATAGCTCCGGCAGACTGGTACCGAGGGCGACGATAGCGATGCCTACAAACCGCTCGCCGGCGCCCAGAAGGTTCACCGCCAGCCAGGCGGCTCCTTCGACAAGGAGATCCGCGCCGCCCGCCAGAAAACCGGTCCCCAAGACAACCATGATCACGTCTAGAAGCACCGGACGTTCCCAAGCCTGCTCCTGCGGCACCTCATCGGTCAGCGGCAGCGATTCCCGGGACACATATGAGCGGCGATAGAGGAGGAGAACGTATGCTGTCAACAGAGCCACCATCAGTCCGCCCTCCCAGCGCCGGATCGTTCCACCGGTCCAGAAGTTCGCCCCCGACACATCCGAGACTACCAATATGAACACGACATACGTTGCCAGCATCACCGGACCATCCGTACGGATGACCTCCCGGTCCACGAGAGTCGGACGAATCACTGCCGCAATTCCCAGGACGAGCGCGATATTGATGACATTGCTTCCCATTACGTTGCCGATAGATATGCCCATCTTCCCCTGAGCCGCGGAAAGAAGGCTCACGAAGAGCTCCGGCGCCGAAGTGCCGAAGGCGACAACCGTAAGCCCCACCACAAGAGAAGAGATATTCAACTTTAGAGCGAGGCTCCCCGCTCCCTGAACCAGAAAAGAGCCCCCGAAGTACAGCAGGCCCATTCCCGCCGCCAGGAGCACACTGTACAGCGCGATAGATTGTTCAAAAGGCACGCCGAGACTGTAGTAGAATCTGTACACTCTGTCATCGCCGCCGTTTACACACCACCGCGTATACCGTAACTTTGGGACCATGCACGTACAGTTTCCTCAACAGTTTTTGTGGGGCGCAGCCACCGCCGCGTATCAGATTGAAGGCGCGTGGAACCGAGACGGCAAGGGACGGTCGATTTGGGACCACTTCGTCCGTCGCCGCGGCAAGATACTCAACGGAGATCGAGGCGACGTGGCGTGTGACCATTACAACCGCTTTCGCGAAGATGTGGCCCTCATGAAGCAACTAGGGCTTCGAGCATACCGCCTCTCGATAAGCTGGCCACGAATTCTGCCGATGGGCTTCGGATCGGTCAATGAAGCGGGGCTGGATTACTATCGACGACTTATAGATGAGCTCCTGGAACAGGGAATCATGCCCATGGTAACTCTTTTTCATTGGGACCTCCCCGCCCAGATCCAGGAGCGTGGAGGTTTTGCCGCTGCGGAAACGATCGATCATTTCCGGCACTACACATCTGTTGTGGTGGAGGCGCTCCGTGAGCGAGTACGTCACTGGATCACCGTGAACGAGCCGCTCACGTTCTCGGTTCTGGGCCATCTTACCGGCGAATTGGCCCCGGGACGGCGCAATCCGTGGGTTGCATTTAGGGTGGTGCGCAATATGATGCTTGCCCACGCCGCCGCATACCATGAGATCAAATCACTTCAGCCGGACAGTGAGGTAGGAATATCTCAACTACTGATTCCCACCACGCCGGCGGGGCCTCGCGATGTATCCGCCGCGTACAAGGCGGACCGTCTGCTCAACGGACTGTTCATGGAACCGTTGTTTCACGGCGAGTATCCTGAAACGGCCCGAAAGACGCTGCATTTCTTCCTCGGTCACCACCATGTAGACGCCCGGCGCATCCAGGGAACGTTCGATTTTCTGGGGCTCAACCATTACTTTCCGGTGCGCGTTCGGCGTGCGCCGATACCGGGAATCGGGTTTGTTCCGGTGGGGACCCTCCGCACGGACACGCTAACCGCCATGGGATGGCCTATCGCGCCGGACGCCTTCGAGCGATTGCTGACGCGAATCCGGATGGAACTCGGCAATCCTCCTATCTACATTACCGAAAACGGCGCAGCGTTCGCGGACGAGGTGACGTCAGGCGGTACGGTCCACGATCCCCAGCGGATCGCTTTTCTCTCGCGGTATCTGGAACGGGTTCACCGAGCAATCTCGGCAGGCTCGGACATTCGGGGATATTTCGTGTGGTCCCTGCTGGACAACTTCGAATGGGCGCAGGGATTCAGCAAGCGCTTCGGCTTGGTACACGTGGACTACACGACACAGCACCGGACGGTAAAGGCCAGCGGTCGGTGGTACTCAGAGATCTGTCGAACGGGCACGCTTACGAACGCCTCGCCCCTGGACATCGAGTGACCGTCTACTGCAGCGGAACGAACTGAAACGCCCCGTGCCGAGTACGCTCGAAGCCGTCGCTGGTTCGCTCGATACGGGTCATAGCGGCATAAGACCCGACATCCACCGGAATTACCATTCGTCCACTGGAGGCGAGCTGATCCAAGAGCGCGGGCGGTACCTCCTTCGTTTGAGCACTCACAATAATTGCGTCATAGGGAGCTCGCTGTGGACACCCCCTTTTCCCATCGCCCTTCACGAGGTGCACCGCCTGGAGTCCGAGTGCCGCAAGACGAGTTTCTGCTTCGGTCAAGAGTCGTTCGTTCAGTTCGACTCCCGTCACCAGACCGGGATCACCAACGACGTAGGCCAGGAGCGCAGTGACATATCCCGAGCCGGATCCGACTTCCAATACGCGCTGCGCCGGCGCGACTTCTGCCAACTGAAGCATATATGCCACTGTATACGGTTGGCTGATCGTCTGACCCTCTCCGATTTCCACCGGCCGATTGTCCCACGCCGCCTCGCGGAGTTCTTCTGGAACGAAGCGGTCCCGAGGAACGTACCGGATCGCATCGAGGACGATTCCCCGAGGAATTCCTTGCTGGTGCAACCGTTCCACCAATTGGGAGATGCGCCGGGAACCACTGCTACGTCTGTCTTGGTTGAAATCTCCAGTCTCCGACACGTCCGTCACTCCGAATCTCTAGATTCTTGGTACGCATTCTTGGCGAAAGAGTTGGTGATCCGATCGATGATGATAGCCAGAAATACAATACTCAACCCGGCCTCAAACCCCTGTCCGATCTCCACGCGATTGATAGCCAGGAGCACTTCCATCCCAAGACCGCGGTTACCGATCATCGAACCGATAACGACCATCGCCAGCGCCATCATCGTAGTCTGATTAATCCCCACCATGATTGACGGCTTCGCCAGGGGAATCTGGACGTCGAAAAGAACTTCCCGATTGCTCGATCCAAACGCCCGGGCGGCTTCTACCACATCCGGTGCTACTTCACGAATCCCCACGTTGGTAAGACGAATGACCGGGGGAATCGCATAGATAATCGTCGCGAACGTTGCCGGCACCCGTCCCAGGCCGAAGAGCATAAGAGCTGGAATCAGATACACGAAGGTAGGCATCGTCTGCATACCGTCCAGGATCGGCTTGAGAATTCCCTCCACGCGGTCACTGCGGGCCATCAGGATACCGATCGGCACTCCAAGAAATATTGAGATGATCACTGAAACGATCACCACGGAGAGCGTGTTCATTGCCAGCTGCCAGTAGCCGAAGCTTCCCACCATCAACAGCATTCCCATCATGATGATCGCCGCTTTCACGCTCTTGAGCGCACGCCACGCCAGGAGTCCCACCAACGGGATCACCACAAACCACGGAACAAAAACGAGCACCGATTCCACTGCCAGCAAGACTTGCAGACCCACGGACCCGATAAAGTCGAAAAGCCACGCCAGGTTGTGAAGGAGCAGATCCATAAACGCATCAACCCAGTCTCCCAAGGGAAGACGCACCGCCTCTGGAAACTCAAACATCGGCCACCTCCGGTTCGTTTTGTGCCGCTGTACGACTCATACTGTCAAAGATTGCCCGGTAGCGTACGATTCCCTTCAGGCGGCCTTTCTCGTCGATTACGGGGATCGGATATGGCGACTCGGCTGCGATCGAGAACAGTTCCTGCAAATAGGAATCCGGCCCGCATGTACCGATATCCTTTTGCGCGAGACGGCGTAGGTCTTCGACCGATGAGGGCTTATGCGTGTCAATATCGTCTATACTCACTACCCCCAGGTACTCGTGCCGTTTGTTCACCATGAACGCCCATTCCCGGCGATTGTCTACAAGAATCCGTCGCGCCGTCTTCGGTCCTTCCCAGGCGTACAGCAGCACCTCCGGATCTTCGAGGATGTTATCCGCGGTGAGCACCTTCGCCGGTGATGCATCCTGTACAAACTCGCGCACATACTGGTCGGCGGGCGCCGTGACCACATCTTCGGGAGTTCCCACCTGGATAATCTCACCGTCACGCATGATTGCGATTCGGTCTCCCAGCTTCAGCGCCTCGTGAAGGTCATGGGTCACAAAGATGATCGTCTTGTGCAGCGAGTCCTGAAGCTCGACAAGCTCATCCTGCATCTGTCGACGAATAAGCGGATCCAATCCGCTAAATGGTTCGTCCATCAGTAGAAGGTCCGGTTCCGTCGCCAAGGCTCTGGCCAAACCAACCCGCTGTTGCATACCACCGGAGAGGTTGTGAGGATAGTAGTCCTCCCATCCCGCCAGGCCGACGGTGGCGAGCGCGCTTTGCGCCTGCTCCTTTCGTTCAGACTCCGGTACACCACCGGTCTTCAGGCCGTACGCTGCGTTCTCCAAGACGGTGTAGTGGGGAAACAGCCCATAGTGCTGAAATACCATACTGACCTTGTGGCGCCGAAACTCCTGGAGCTCGTCGTTTTCCATACTAGTAACATCGACACCATCCACCGAGATGGACCCGGCGGTGGGTTCGATCAGTCGCAGGAAGGTGCGAATCATGGTGGATTTCCCGCTTCCAGATAAGCCCATGAGCACGAAGAGCTCACCCTTGTTAACCGAAAAACTGATATCCCGCATGGCGAGCACCGCTCCGGTTCGGTCGAGTATCTCCTCTTTGCTCAGCTCTCGGTAGTCCGAATGGAGGATCCGTTCGGGATCTTTCCCGAACACCTTCCATACGCCACGGACATCTACGAATGGTTCGTCGATCACGCTACCTCCCTGATCCCTGACCTTGGCGAAAAACGCCGGCGCCCTATTGCAGCGCCGCCCGGACCCGATTAGCCACATCCTGGCTCACCCACTCGGTCCACGCATCTTCATACTCCCGGAGGAAGTATTCCGCGGTCTCCTGAAAGTCGAGCCCTTCATCTTCCATCTGCGCCAACATGTCGTTGTTCTGCGCAAGTGATGTCCCGTACTCTTCCAGAAACGCGATAATCTCAGGGTTGGATTCCGCAAACTCGCCATTCACCAGAATATCAACCGAGGTGGGCGGAAACTCACTGCCCTCGAGCATTACCATGTCGAGCCGACCGATAATCGCCGTTGGTTCCCAGTGGTACCCGACCCACGGATTGCCGCGCTCGTATGCACTGGTCATTGAAGCCACCAGAGCAGTGCCCGAACCGGGAAGCACGTCCGTGTACGTCTCGTACAAGCCGTTCTCTTCCATCATTTCCTGGCTCATCTCGGTCGCTTTCCATCCCGGCGGTCCCACGATAATCCGCCCCCGATCAGGGTTTTCCGGGTCACGGAAAAGCTCCCAGTACTCGGGAAGATCTGAAATCGAGGTGAGATTAGGCGCTACCGGCTCGATTCCCCGCTCCGGATCACCCTCAACCATGTAGCGCGGTACATACCAACCCTGCGGAGCGGGAGGCATATTGGCTCCGATATTCACGATATCTCCGGAATTGGTAAACTCATCATACACTTCCTGGAAATTCTCATGCCATGACTCCATATACACGTCGATATCTCCAGCTGCGAGCCCATTGACCAGCGGGATCGTATCGCCCGGAATGTAGTCAGCAGAGATTCCGCCGTACCCGTTTTCCAGAATGAAGGCTGCGATACGGTTATGTACCTGAATGCTCTCGTAGTTGTTGTCAGCGAAGACGACCGTCTGCGCATCACCTTCCTGCGACCCGGCGGCAAACGCAGCCCCCGCCAGCAGAAAAATCATAGTTCCCGTAAATATTCGCTTCATATTTCTGGTCTCCTTTTGATTCCAATATTTCGTTCACGAAGTATATTCACGATGAAACCAGGAGTCAAGAGACAAACCGCACCGATTCGAGGCGGAAATAAGGCATACAAAAGGTATGGAAGCAGGGCAGGCAGGATAGCATTCAAACCTTTCACATCGCATGCACGTCTACTTCAATCCACATGTAATCTTTCTTTCTCGAATGATTAGCGCCCCCTTGCGCGGCGGCGATCGGCGGCGTACGATTTTGACATGGCTACCTCAGAGGCGATCCGATTCCTTTCGGACAGTCACTTTCACAGCACCGCCATGGAGGCTCACGGAGTTGACCCGCGAGAGGTGCTCGCTCTGTTTCGATCGGAATTCCTCGGTCCCTTGCTGGACGTGGCGATCGAACCTGAAGACCCGCCCCATCAGCGACAACTGTCAGGGGGCGTCTCCCATGTGTACTACTCCTGCGGACTCCACCCTAGCCGTACGGACCGGGACGACTGGGAGTCGGCAATGAAACAAGTGGAAACTGAAATCGCTACGGGGAGCTACCATGCTGTGGGGGAAACGGGCCTGGACTGGTACCGCATGTACGCTCCGCGCCACCGTCAACGGGAACTATTTGCCAGGCATCTCACTTTGGCCCGTACGTCTGCCCTGCCGGTTATAGTTCACAATCGGGCAGCCGACCAGGACGTGTGGCAGATGATCCGGGACGCGCAGGTGTCAACGATGGGCGTGATGCACTGCTTCAGCAGCGACCCGGAATGGGTACGCCCCTTTCTGGATGTGGGAATGTATATCAGCTTTGCCGGCAACCTGACATTCAAGAACGCACAGAACCTCAGGGAGGCGCTAAAACTCGTACCCGACGATCGGCTTCTATTGGAAACCGATGCTCCGTTCCTTGCACCTCATCCCCATCGCGGTCAGCCGAACCACCCGGGCCTCCTCATGCACACTCTGCAATGTGCGGCGGAACTCCGTAATACCTCGCCGGCCGTCTTGGGAAAGTGTGTAGCCGGCAATCTCTCCCGCATGATTCGCGTTCCCCTTGCCGATCGACCCTGAGCTGCTCGTCGCCACACGTATTGACATTACACAGAGAGCTTTGCCGGTACGCGGGCGGTCACCTTGGTGCCAACTCCCTCCCGGGACGCCACGAATAGACTGCCCCCATGGGCCTCAATAATGTTCCGTACGATCACGGTGCCCAGTCCCGTGCCGCCACGGCTGGAAGTGGTGAAGAACGGTTCAAACATGCGAGCCGCGATCTCCTCACTCATTCCCTCACCGGAATCCTCAACGCTCAATTCAACCATCTCCCCGTTCCGAGCGACCCGCACCACTACGCGACCACCGTTCCGACAGGCGATTCGCGCGTTATCGAGCAGATTAATTACGGCTCGGACCATTCGCTGATGATCCGCAACAAAGGGAGTGTCATCACCGACCTCGACCGACAGGGAAACATCGGAACCTCTAATCTGCTCATCGATATAGATCCGAGCCTCCGCTATGATCTTCGAAGGGGCGATAACCGACATGTCAAGACGCACTTCACCCCGAGCGTAGTCAAGCAGCTCACCCGACAGATGCCCCAGACGCGCGGCTTCCGTCCCGATCCGTGTGGCGATTTCGGTGACGCGCTTCGGATCCTCGGCGACCGTCATGAGCATCTGAGAGTATCCCGTGAGCACCGCCACGGGATTGCGAATATCATGGAGAATCATATTCGACATTTTGCCCAGGTTGGAAAGGCGCTCATGTTCGAGGAGCTCCTGCTGGGCACGCTCCAACTGGCTGTAGGCAGACTCCAGCTCCTTGTTTCTGTGGTGTAGATCGGCAACGAAACTATCGTTGCTTTCGCGCACAATCGCAGACAGCGATCGCATGACGGACGTGGCCAGCGCGGGAAACGTCTCTACGAGCTCCGCGAACGCTTTTCTCCGAAGGGAGAGCAACTCACTGGTGGTTGCTGCGATCGCGGTGGCGCTCCGGGGCAGCTCATCCACCAGCGCCATCTCCCCGAAGAAACGCCCCGCATTGCATCGTGCCAGGAGGTTTGCATCCGCGCCGCCGGCGTGCTTCCACACCTCAACTTCACCGGAAAGCACGATGAACAGGCGGTCACCCTGCTCGCCTTCCTGAAAGATGACGGCACCCCGATCATACTGGACGGCGGTGCATCGCTCTGCTACGGCTTGCAGTACAACGTCATCCAGGTTACGGAAGAAATACGCGCTCCGGAGCAAATCCTTGCTGCTGTTCATCACCACCACTCCTACGAAATGAGCCTCCCAGCGGGAGGCTCATCTACGTCAAGAAAGCTAACAGGATGGTTCCACGTCACATACCGCGTGTCACCAATTGTCCATCATATCGTCCGGGTCTCGACTCACTTCCGCGAAGAGGTCGGTGGTAGCGCGAAGATCGTCGAAGTACACGTAGAACGTTCCGAACGCTTCGTTGATATCCGCATCGATCACAAGACCCAGAATCTTGATTCCCGTCTGGGTGTTGTAATGAGCATTGCGCTGCTCCAATGACGGCGGAATCGCCACCGTCATCTGTTTCCACCCGCTAAAGTTCATGCGTCCCAGAGGGAGTACGTTCACGTTCCCATGATAATCCTCCAAGACAATACTCAAGCGGTGGTTGAAATTCCGTCCCACAACCCACAGAGAGAGCGTCTTGACGATTCCCGGAACCGCCAAGGGACGTGTAGGTCTGAGCGATACCGAGACGGCTCCCCGACGGTAGAACGTGGCCTTGACACCGATTACGTTTTCATCGGTTGCCTCAGCGCCCACCTCTTGTTCTCCTTCCAGTGGTTCCTTGTCTGCGGGGGCTCCCTCCAGTCGGCGGTGCATCACGAACCCTCGATCCGCCGGGATTGATGACAACCAGAAACCAGGATCTTCAAAGCGATCTATAGAAATCTCTTGCAGGTTCTGCTGCGCGGTGTCAACGCCGAGCTGCGCGGGGTCAACATCCGTATCCTGGGCGAAACCCATGGGCGCCGCAAAGATCGCCACTATAAGTGAGAGTAGTACGTATCGTCTCATCGTTTACAATCCCTCGCCTTCCGCCTCGGACCAGAGCTCCTGCACAGCCTCCGGATTCCGTAGCAATTCACCGTCGAACGGATCACGGTACATGTCCGTCTCTACCTTAACCTCGTCGAGATACACGAAGAAGCCGTTCACCCGTTCCGCAGGTTTGGTCCACAGGACGATCTTCACCAGCTCCAACGTACGGAGATCAGATTCAAACTCTCCGCCCCGAAGCTCAGCGACATACCGGGATGTCTGGGGAATCCAGGTGGGAATTTGAATACGTAGGTTTTGCCAACCGCGATAGTTGATATCTCCCAGTTTCAGTACATGTACCATTCCCCGATAGTCCCGAATGTGGACATCGACATAATAGTCAAAGTTCGATCCCCACACCCACATATCCATGTTCCGCGCTCGCCCGGGAATCGAAATACCCCGGGGCTCCATTTCACCGTCATCGTTCTCTTCAACTGGGACAAACTCGACGAAATTATATCCCTGGCGGGTAAAGGCCGCCTGAACACCCAACGCGCGAAGCGTTGTGTCTTCCGGCTCCTGACGATACAGTGCGTCCGGCCAGGTATTCACGTGAGACATTCTCGGGTACCCATCGGCAACGAACTTGCCGGCCCGTACGTCCCAGCGACTTTCGTCGGGATTGTCAAAGTCTTCTATGACGATCGACTGATTGTTGGTCGTTGCCTGCTGCTGTGCTGCAATAGCTGTGGGTATCAGCAGCACAACGACAAGGCCAATACCGAGCAGGCGACCTATTCTCATGCTCAACTCCTTATCACGCTCATCCTTGAATCTTGATGGTAGGCTGTCTCTCCGGGTATTATAGGAACCGGTATTAACCTTTGTCAAACCATCATACACCATCAGTATCGGTTACAGTACCACTAAACATAACGATAGGTGCCCGCTTTTCGTCCACCGGCCGGCGCCCCGGGACCGTTAGTGTGACGCATGCGCCGGTTCTCGCCACAATATTGCCCATAGAACGCCGCCGGTAACAACAAATAGAGCCAACAGCACCAACGCAGCGGCCCCCGGACGAATCCACTCGAAGAGCATCGTCACCGCGGCGGCGGGTACCGGCTGAAGAATCAACGCAAGGACCGCCCACCCGCCACCGTGCGCGTTATCGGCAACAGTCAACGCCGCGGGAATCAAAGCCAGTAACGAAAGCCGCGCCAGCGGCTTGAGAAACAGCGCCTCCACCGTCATCGCCGGTCCCGCGGTGACGACCTCCGCCACCGATAGTAACGAGAGCAGAACGGTGGCCACCACAAGATGGATCATGTACTGATCATGCTCCGGTCTATTCTTAACGCGGCGCACCAGCAGAAACGAAATGGTAGACTGCACCGCGAACCACCCGAGATAATCGCGCAGGAGTGCATGGAAAAACAGACCCGCCGGCGAATATGAGAACAGATCGGCGCCAAGAAGCGTGTGCAGCGCGTACATCGGAATAAACGCCGGCACCGCCGCCACAATTGGGTTCCTGAGTACCTGTCGTCGGGTAGGCACATCCGACAAGAGCGATGATTGCCCCCCGAACCGGGGGCCGATAAACGTATACGCGATAGCCGCCGCCAGGGGCGCCGAGAGGATCAGGAATACCGTCATGCCCGGGAACGTTACACTGATCTTGCATAGAAGACAAGCAACCAATAGCTTAATCAGGATCACAGGAGGATAGATGATTCCGAAAACGATCGGCCTCGTAGAGCCGCACCAGCTATCCCTTTCCCTCCCTCCGGAAGGCCTGCTTCTAGAAAGTGGGAGGACACTGCCGGAAGTCGTGGTGCAATACGAGATGTATGGAGAGCCGAACGGCGCGCGGGACAACGTCATTCTAGTACTCCATGCGTTTAGCGGGGACGCCCACGCCGCCGGAGTGCACCACGATCAGGAAAAACGTCCCGGGTGGTGGCATGACATGATCGGTCCCGGCAAGGCGTTCGATACCGATCGCTTCTGCGTGGTATGTTCCAACGTCCTTGGAGGCTGTCAGGGAACTACCGGGCCCGGTTCGATCAATCCTGCTACGGGAAGACCGTACGGACTCGATTTCCCCGTGGTGACGCTCGGTGACATGGTGGAAGTCCAGCGACAACTCATGGAATCAATGGAGATTTCTCGTTTGTATGCGGTCGCCGGTGGCTCAATGGGCGGAATGCAGGCGCTGGAATGGACGGTTCGATTTCCCGAAATGGTGGAGCGGGCGATCGTCCTGGCATCGACGTCACGGCTGAATTCTCAGGGAATCGCCTTCAACGCTGTAGGACGTAACGCGATCATGTCCGATCCGTTGTGGAACGGCGGCAACTACTACGGAGGTCCGCCACCGGCGCAGGGTTTGGCGGTGGCGCGAATGGTAGGACACATTACCTACCTCTCATCGGAATCGATGCGACAGAAATTCGGACGACGATTCCAAACGGGACGGCCCGGAGGGCTGGCGTTCGATGACCAGTTCGAGGTGGAAAGCTACCTGTCCTATCAAGGAGAAAAGTTCGTCGATCGGTTTGACGCCAACAGTTACATCTACCTTACCAAGGCGATGGACTACTACGATCTGGCGGAATCCTGGGGTGGCATGTCCGCCGCGATGGACCGGGTCCAGGGAGCCCTCCTTGTACTGTCTTACTCGTCGGACTGGCTCTTTCCGACTGAACAGTCCAAGGAAATTGTATATGCCCTAGCGCGAGCCGGGAAGGATGTGTCCTTCAATGAAATCCAGAGCCCCTACGGCCATGACTCGTTTCTCTTGGAAGCGAGCCTCCAGAGCGAATTGATTACAGCATTTCTCACGGGGAAAAAACGATGAATGTCTTCGACGTAATAGTGGATATGGTACCCAGCGGCGCTACGGTACTCGACTTGGGATGTGACGATTGTACGCTCCTCGAGCGTCTCCACAACGAGCGGCAGGTGCGCGGACGCGGTGTAGACATCGACGACCGCTCTATCCAGGAGTGCATTCGCAAGGGGATCAGCGTATTCCACGGCAATCTGGACGAGGGGCTCAAGGATCATCCCACTGGTAGCTATGATTACGTGATACTCAGCCGAACGCTCCAACAGGTCCGCAAGCCGCACCTCTTGCTGGACGAGATGGTTCGCGTCGGTCGCCAGGTGATCGTGAACTTTCCCAATTTTGCGTCTCTTATTAACCGCATCCAACTCGGTCTAGGTGGACGGATGCCGGTAAATAAAAACATCCCCTATTCCTGGTATGACACCCCGAATATCCACTTCTTCACACGAAACGATTTCGTGTCACTCTGCCGGGAGCGGGAGATCACAATCCTGCGGGAAGTCATTCTCTATCGTCAGAGAATCGCACCGCCGGTGCTTCCAAATCTGCTGGCTACTGAAGTATGCTGCCTTATCACCAAGGACGGAAGCGCCGTTTGACTCTTTTCGGTGGCGATGATATGTTGTCGGAGCTGTAGTTCAGCACTCATAACACGGGAGGTATATTGGCCAAGCAAGATCTACGCACCAACGAAGCGATTCGCGTACGGGAAGTACGACTAATCGGTACTGAAGGTGAGCAATTGGGAATCGTCCCCACGCTGGAAGCACTCCAAATGGCGCGAGAGCATGAAGTCGACCTTGTGGAGGTGGCGCCTCAGGCCAAACCGCCCGTTTGTAAGCTGCTTGACTACGGCAAATTCAAGTTTGAGCAGGAAAAGAACAACCGGGAATCGCGGAAGAAACAGAAGCTTCTCAAGATGAAAGAAGTTCGAATGCAGCCCAAGATCGAATCCCACGATCTTGAGTTCAAGACAAAGCACATTAAGGACTTCCTTGAGCAAGGCTCGAAAGTAAAAGTCACCATTCGTTTCCGGGGGCGCGAGCTGGCTCATACGGAGTTGGGAAAAGACGTACTCGAGAAGATTCTGGACATGCTCGATACGCCGTATAACGTGGACCGTCGCCCGGCGATGGAAGGTCGCTTCATGTCCATGATTCTGTCACCAAGTGGCAAGGGTAGCGGCTGACGCGGTCAGCCGATTAACACTGTTGAGGAGCATTTCATGCCGAAAATGAAAACCCGCCGCGCCGCGGCAAAACGCTATCATGTAACGGGCGGTGGCAAAGTTAAGTATAAGAAACAAGGTCTTCGCCATATTCTGAGTAAGAAGACCACGAAGCGGAAGCGGCGCCTTCGCAAGGCCGGATTACTGAGCCCTGCTGAGCGAAAGCGCGCTCACAAACTGCTTCCCTACGGCTGAGACACGAAAAATCGGGAGAGGTAGAGTATGCCACGAGCAGTAGACGGCACGCGCCGAAAAGACCGCCGTCGTAAAATCACATCGCAAACTAAAGGGTACTGGGGTCGCCGGAAGAATCTGTATCGCACGGCCAAAGATGCACTTGCTAAGGCCGGGGAGTACGCGTATCGCGACCGCAAGGTACGCCGACGGGATTTTCGTCGATTGTGGATCGCCCGAATTAACGCGGCCTGCCGCGCAGAGGGAATTACCTACTCGCGGTTCATCGAAGGCCTGAACAAGGCTGAGGTCCAGATCAACCGCAAGGCGTTGTCCAATCTGGCGATAGAGGATCGCGATGCCTTTCGCGAACTGGTTTCAACGGCTCAGGCTCAGCTGAAAAGCTGAGCCCCGGGCTTTTTTTTGCCGTCATAACTATGGTAAATATTGAACAGGTCCGACTATTGGAACAGCGCGTACAGAAAGTGATCGCCCGCATGGCTGAACTGCGGACGGAAAACACTGAACTGCGCGAGCGATTGGGTATGTATCAGGACAAGATCAGCGAGCTCGAAGAGAGAATTGAAGGGTTTTCTTCGAATCAGGAAGAGATTGAACAGGGCATTCTCAACGCTCTACACCAGTTGGATGAGGTGGAGGACGCAGTCGCTGGAGACTCCGGAGAGTCCCGAATCATCGAAGCTGAATATCCGGCGGAAGAAGACCACGCGGAACGGGAAGAGTCGTCGTCCCCTGCCGTGCAGCCGGATACCGATGAGAACCAGCCTAATTCGGAAGATGATCAGGAACAGCAACAGGAAGAGGAATCCTCCGGCGGAAGCCCTGAGCTTGATATTTTCTGAATCCCATGATGCGAATCGAACTGCTCGGGGCATCGTTTCAGATACAATCCGACGAGAGCCCCGAGTATATAGATCAGCTTCTCGAGCACTTTCGCACCCGCGTGGAGCAGATCGAGCAGTCTGTTGCAACGGGCGATCCTCTCAAGAAGTCGATTCTGGCGGCGTTACTTGTGACGGACGAACTCTTCAGTGAGCGGGAACATCGCAACGCCTCCGGTGCGGTGCGGATCGCTCCGGAAGAGGCGAATGAAATTGAAAAGATAACCACGCGGATCATTTCCGATATCGATGCGTCGCTACCGGCTTCCGAGTATCCGGAAGATTGACAACCTCCTCCCGAAGGCATAACCTAACTACCGTTCATGGCCGTGACAACAAGTCAGCAAATTTCCCACTACTACGAGCAGTTTCAGAACGCCGAAGTTACCTTTACCAAGGAAGTGATCCGCGCGCTGCTGCTCAATACCAAACAGGTATTCATTAAGTCACTCGGCTACCAATGGCCATGCATCATCTACTCGAGTTCAATGCGTGGGGCAAAGGTGATTACCACCATGACCCCCGCACTAAAAGAGACGCTGCAGAAATCCAAGAACACCGTATCCCTGCGTTTCAGTTTCATCCAACGGGAAAAGACGGACCCTCTCGCCTTCTTTGTGTCCGCGCGAATCGTCGGAGTCTCTCCCTACGGCGAGCCGGAGAAGGCGCTCAGTTTCCTGAATCTGTCCTTCACCCAACGTCCCCCGGACGATCTAATAGAACGTCTCGGCAATATTCTCGAAGCGGGAATCGCCTCCCAACGACGGCGCGAAGAGCGGATCATTATCACCCCGGATTCTTCGAAGAAGCTGCGCCTGGCATCGAAAGGTGCCAAGGTGATCGTTGACAACGTACCGCGCAAAGCGCTTCTCCGGGATCTGTCTTTCGGGGGGACCAAGATCATCATGCCCGGAGTGCCCCAATTTCTGGTGGACAAACCAACCACGGTACATCTGTTTTTCGAGGATCCGGAAGAGACGATCACGCTCCATGGAAAGATCCTCAGATATGAAACCGTGGAAGGACGTACCGACATCGCAGCCTTCGCTGTGCAATTCGAAGAATCGCAAACACCCATGCCGTACAAAATGCGACTGAGCGAGTATCTTCGACCAATCAAGGCGCCGGCCGGAAAGGACTCCGGGTCCGGCGGCTCTCACCAGTCCTAATATCTACGAGGTCGTGTAACAATGGATGAATTCTCCAATGAACTCTTAAACCAGGTTGTGTTCATATCGATTCCACAGAGCTTCCAACACCATTTACAGGAGCTCTCGGACTCTCCGCCTTCAATGCTCCCCGTGGACACCGGCGGAGATCCGTCGGAATGGAATCCTGAAGAGCTGAGCTGGGAGATGATCCTCTCCGGCATGCTGAAGGTGCTGGCTCACCAACCTGACCATGACGACGTCCAATACTACCGAACGTTTATCGAACACATGCGCCCTCAGATGATAACCGAGCTTTCGGAGACCGGCATTATCGCCGCCAGGAACGAGAACTATTCGGTCGCCGAAGAAGTGTTTCAAGCGCTCACCGGGTTGGCCCCCGATCGAATCGAAGGACCAGTGAACCTGGCGATCTCCTATGAGCAGCGCGCGGATTCACTGGAGCGCATCGGAGATGACACGCGGGCTCAACGGCACCTGGATCGGGCGTACCAAACCTATCGGGAACTCCTGGAGCGCGAGGAGCTACCGGCGGATGTTTATCTCAACGCTGGTATGTTCTTCGCCAAGATTCGGAATTATGACGCCGCGCACACGCAGCTTCTTCGCTTTGTGGAAGAAAGCGATGATGAAGAAAAGTCCGTTCACGCTCGCCGAGTCATTCACGAAATCGAATCGCAGAATCTTCTGGACCAGCTCTTTAAAGAAGCCTACGACTTCATTCGAATGGGAGATGAGGAGACCGGAATCGCCCGAATCCGGGAATTCCTGGAGCGGTATCCCACCGCGTGGAACGCGTGGTTTCTTCTCGGCTGGGGACACCGGCGGCGCGGCGAGTATCAGGAAGCGGTGGAAGCGTTTGACCAGGCCGTCGAGCAGGGAGCGAACAACGCCGATACCTACAACGAACTCGCTATCTGCCGAATGGAACTGGGTGAGTACCAACAGGCGCGACTCCACTTGGTGCATGCCTTGCAACTGGAACCGGACAACACGAAAGTGATGTCAAATTTCGGTGTTCTCGCGCTTAAGGAAGACGATCCGGAGGAGGCGCGGCGCTACTTCTCCGCAGTGGCGGAACTCGAGCCGGAAGATCCGGTGGCTCAGCGCTATCTGAAATACCTAGACGAACGTTAAAGAAATAGCCTCCCGCCGCCGATACTCAAAAGGGGAAGGTTTTGGTTTTGCGCACGGCCGGCTCAGACCGCAGCCTCCCCTATTCTGATTATCGGCGCCCCGACGGCGACCTTGAACGGTAATTCCGGAATTTTCTGGTACGTACCACCGCAGAGGTTGCCGCGGAGTGTCGCCGGGCACGGATGCCCGGATCACAACGTTCAAGGAGGATGAGATGATCATTAATCACAACATGAGCGCCATGTTTGCTCAACGACAGCAGGGGCAAAATACCCAAAGCGTCCAGGGCAATATTGAAAAGCTCAGTTCCGGTCTGCGCATCAATCGCGCCGGCGACGATGCCAGCGGTCTCGCCGTCAGCGAAAAAATGAGAGCTCAGATTCGAGGGCTGAATCAGGCGTCCCGAAACGCAATGAACGGTGTTTCGTTCATTCAGACCACTGAAGGGTATCTCCAGGAGAGCCAGGATATTCTCCAGCGCATGCGAGAACTGGCGGTGCAATCGGCCAACGGCATCTACACCGCGGAAGACCGGATGCAGATCCAGGTTGAAGTGTCGCAGCTGGTGGATGAGATCGACCGCGTCGCCTCTCACGCACAGTTCAACGGCATGAACATGCTCACCGGGCGTTTCGCGCGGGAGGATGCAACCAACACCGTCACCGCCTCCATGTACTTTCAGGTTGGAGCCAACATGGATCAGCGGGAACGAGTATACGTGGGAACGATGACGGCTCAGGCCCTAGGAGTTCGGGCACAACAGGACATTCTCTCCCTTTCGACCCCGGACTCGGCCAACTCGTCGATCGGTGTGATTGACAGCGCCCTGCGCAACATCAACAAACAGAGAGCGGACCTCGGCGCGTACCAGAACCGGCTTGAGATGGCGCGGCAAGGAATCGACATCGCCGCCGAAAACATGCAGGCCGCGGAGTCACGGATTCGCGACGTGGATATGGCGAAAGAGATCGTCGACTACACGCGAAACCAGATACTGGTGCAGTCCAGCAATGCGATGCTGGCCCAGGCCAACACCACGACCCAGTCCGTGTTGCAATTGTTGGGGTAGCGTAGTACCTTTTACGTAACCGATATTAGGTCTTTGACAACGTGATCCTGTTTGGTGAGTGAGCAGGAAGAATCGGCACGGCTCACGGAAGAGTCGTGCCGGCTCTTCGATGTGTGGGGAGAACGGTTCGAGGGAAGCGCGCACGTCTCTCTCGACCCCCCTCGCTGAGGAGATAACGGCAATGAGTGCTGTTAATTCCGTATCAAGGAGGATCACATGATCATTAATCACAACGCGAGCGCAGCGTTCGCCTCCCGAACCCTGACCGACAGGACGCAACAGGTTCAAGGCAACGTAGAGGCTCTGAGTTCCGGCCAGCGCATTAACAAAGCTGCTGATGACGCGAGCGGTCTGGCGGTAAGCGAAAAGCTTCGCAGTCAGATTCGTGGGCTGAATCAGGCCGAGCGGAACATCCAAAATGCGGTTTCGTTTATTCAGACGACGGAGGGCTACCTTCAGAGTTCGCAGGACATCCTGCAACGTCTTCGGGAGCTTTCGGTGCAGTCGGCAAACGGTATCTATACCGCCGAGGATCGAATGCAGATCCAGGTGGAGGTATCGCAGCTGGTAGACGAGATTAACCGTATCGCCTCGCACGCGCAGTTTAACGGGATGAACGTTCTGACCGGTTCCTTTGCCCAGGACAGTGCGGTCGATATGACCATGCAGTTTCAGGTAGGAGCCAATATGGATCAGAGCGAGACCGTGTACATCGGAACGATGACGGCTCAGGCGCTGGGTCTGCAGAACGCACAGGGACAAGAGGGGATGGTCAGCATCTCAACCCCTGAAGCAGCAAACTCAGCAATCGGCATGATCGACTCCGCACTGCGTCGCGTATCGCAGCAACGGGCAGACTTGGGTGCGTATCAGAATCGGTTCGAGACCGCTCAACAGGGCGTAGCGATTGCCTCCGAAAACCTTGCGGCTTCGGAATCGCAAATTCGGGACGTCAACATGGCCAGCGAGATTGTGGAATATACCCGCAATCAGATTCTGACGCAGTCAAACAATGCGATGCTGGCGCAAGCCAACACGCAGACCCAGTCGGTGTTGCAGTTGCTCGGGTAAATCCGTTCTTTTTATTGGTGAAAGGTTTCTGGACGTCATCTTTCACCCAGCCACAGGGGGGGGCCGCGCGCTCTCCCCTCCTGACTGGCTGTAGTACATGGAGGTACTGATATGGCAATGGAAATTACCCAGATCCTCACCGGATCATCGTACTCGAATCGTTCTGAAGATCCCGCGCTTCACAGCGCCACCGGACGGAAGCGAGTTGCCCAAGAGCAACTCGACGATCAACAGGAACAACACCAACTCACACGCGAAGAGATCCAGCGTTACACCAACGAACTTCAACAAGTCTCACAAGCGATGAATAAACGACTCAGCTTCAGCTATAATGAGGAACTTCAGCTCATGGTGGTTAAAGTGATCGATCGCAACACCGATAAAGTGATCAAGGAACTACCGCCCACTGAACTGCAGCGAGTGCACATGCGCATTCGCGAGGCGATCGGCTTACTCCTTGATGAGTCGGCATAGATCCGCATAGCAGCTCGAAGCGGGCACGGGAGGGGACGTGTCTGATATTTCGATTCCGGGCATCTCCAATAACCGCGGGATAGATACCTCGAAAATGGTGGAAGACCTCATGGAGGTGGAGCGTCGCCCCGTGCGACGTCTTGAGAACCGGGTAGAGACATACGAAACTCAGCGGGAAGTATGGAGATCGATCGGGCGGGGTCTCGGCTCGCTGCGGGATGCCTCCCGTTCGATGTACGGATTCGAAAACCCCTTTCGTGAACGCCTCGCCGAAACGAGCGATCCGAACGTTCTCTCCGCGTCCGCGTCGCGCCAGGCGGAAGAAGGTATTGAAGAGTTTACCGTCGTGCAAATCGCCGGCCGCGATCGGTTTGCTTCCCGAGCGCTTCCCCGCGATTTCCGCGTCCCCGCCGGTCGCTACGAATTTACCGTAGGCGAGGACGCCCGCTCCATCCGTTTCAGCGGGGGCTCTCTGCAAGACTTCTCGGAAGAAGTGAACCGACGCCTAGAAAACACTGTGCGGACTTCCATTATTCCCGACACCCGATCAACTCACGTACTTGTGGTGGAGAGTCTTCGTGAAGGGAAAGAGGCAACCCTGTCCTTCGGCGAAGACGCCCAGGCGTTCATGGAAGAGATCGGTGTCATGGAACCGGCTCGTCCCGAGCAGAGCGTTTCGCTCCTCCAGGACGAAACGCTGCGCCTCGAGCCCGGGCAGGAAGATTCCCGCAGGCTCGATCGGGAGTTCTCGATTGAGCCGGGAATGGTTCTACGGTTTGAGGCGCGGACCGAAGAGATTCCGCGAGAAGAATGGTCTCCTCCGCCGATTCCACCGGGCCCCGATGTACCGGAACCGGGTTCCGTAACCTTGGAAGGGGTCACGATCCGGAACGAGGCGCTCGATCTTGGTCTCCCGGAGCCGGAGACCCCGGAAGAACCGGAAGTGATCGAAGACAATCGGGCGATGTCGATCCTAGGCCCCGGCGGCCGCCCGGTGAACCTGCCGGAGCTACCCGAGAACGAGACGTTTCAGGCGGTTGAGATACCCGTTGCCGACCTCCTGTCCCGAACCTCAGGATTCCAGTTCCAGAATCGCAATACCGACCGGATTCTCGAGATACGAGATATCGAGATTCTCGATCCCTCGCAGCGCGGCGACGCAACTCCCCGTAACGTGCTCGATTCCGCCCACGATGCCCGAATTCGCTACAACGGCATCGAGATAACCCGCGACTCCAATGAGATCGATGATCTTATACCGGGGGTCACGTTGAACTTGCGTCGCGCCTCCACAGAGCCCGTGGAAGTCGAGGTTCAGCCGGACCGGGAACGTGCCAAGGATGCGATCATCCAGATGGTAGGGCGCTACAACCAAATGGTTCGTGATATTAACATTTACACGCGCAATGAACAGGGGCTCATCGATCAGATCGAGTACTTCGACGACGCTGAGCGGGAGACGATGCGTGAGCGCTTGGGTATCTTCCAGGGCGATAGCAGTCTCAACCAGTTGCGACAACGAATGCAGACGATCATGATGAACGCTTACGATACGGGGCCGGATAGTTCCTATGATCTGCTGGCGCAAATCGGAATCTCCACCAACGCCTCCGGAGCGGCCGGCAATGTTAACGTATCCCGCCTTCGCGGGTACTTGGAGATAAACGAGGCGCAACTGGATGAGGCGCTGGCCCGAGACTTTGCCGGCGTCGGTCGGCTGTTTGGCGCGGATACCGACGGAGATCTGGTGGTGGATAGAGGCGTGGCGGTGGCGCTGGAACAGTTTGTGAATCCCTACGTGCGAACCGGCGGAGTCGTAGCTGGAAGGGAATCGAGTCTGGCCACACAGATTAGCCAGACCGAAGATAGAATCAGCCGGTACAACGACCGTCTGGAAAACTATGAACAGGAACTGCGCAACGATTTCGGCAGGATGGAAGGCATGATGAATCAACTCGAGGACAGTTCGCAAGCTCTTGAGCGATTGCCGTCCGCCTCTCAGAACAATCGATAGACGAGTCCCGCGCGTGGCGAGTGAAAGGTCAAAAACGTGGAAATACTGATCAACGATGTACCCATATCCTTCGAATTGGAAAACGAAGCCACCGCTGGGGAAGTCATGGACGGGCTGTCCCGGTGGCTCACGTCCAACGGGCACACGGTGAACGGTGTCCTTCTCAATGGGGATCTCGTACATGAGGATTCCCAGTGGCGATCCACCGATATTACCAAGATAGAACGCCTCGAAATTCGAGCCGCCAGTATCCATCAGCTGGAGATCGATCAGCTGGAGACGATTATTAACTACACGGACCTTCTGCGTCGGGTTGCACGGGAAGGCACGCTCCAACAGGTGTCCTCGGTACTGGATGAACTGCCGCACATATCGCAGGCTGTCCAACGTCTGGTTCCCGACTTGTCGGGGCTGCTCGCCGAGTCCGCCGCAGCCGCGGCGGATGACTCCTTCAGCGACGATTCCCGGGAGCGTCTGTCGAAACGCGCTGCGGAGGTCACCCACGTCCTCCGGCAGCGCCAGAGGGAGCTGTTGGAGCCGGAACATGAACTCCGGTCCACCGTAGCGGCGTTGCAGCAGATCCTGCCCTCCTTCGAGGAAATCCCAACTCAGCTTCAAAGTGGTCATGAGCGAGAAGCCCTGGAACTGGTAGCCCGATTCGCCGAACTCACCCGACGGCTGTTGCGAGTCCTGCCGGTGGCCTCGGCAGCACGACCAGAACTGGCAAATATTGAGGTCGAGGACCAGCCGTTTGCCGAAAGCGTGGCCGCACTGAACAGACTCTTTCTGGAGCTTGAAAACGCGTTTCAGAACAACGATATGGTGCTCATCGGCGATGTGATGGAGTATGAACTGCTTCCGAAATTGACGACGCTCACTGCCGCGATCACTTCAACTCTGGATGCCCCCGCATGACGGTGGCGAGGATCTCGGATATCACACGCGTGCCGTTGGCTATTGATTACCGGCGCATATACCGCGGCACGGCGATCATCTCCGTCGGGGATAAGGAACTGCCCGGCTGCAAGATCGAATTCTCTCTCGAAATGTCTCCGTGGGGCAAGCACGAGGTATCGGTTCGGTTTATCGATCGCGCCGATTACCCGATCGTTCCGGCGATACGGATCTTGAAAGAATATATCACCACTCTGGATCGCAATGGTGAGCTCCCGTAACCCTTCAGGAGAGTACCGCCTCTGCGGAATTCAAGAAACGGAAGATCTCGGTAGGTCTCTGGCGCCACTCATGACAGCGGGCACGGTAGTCTGTGTGTATGGGGAACTGGGAACTGGTAAGAGTGTCATCTCTCGAGCGATCGCCGCGGCTCTGGGAGTCACCGATCGAATGCCAAGCCCCACCTATACCGTGGTGGCGGAGTATGCCGGCCGGGTGCCCGTACTCCATATCGACCTGTACCGCCTGAGCGACGAAGAGGAGTTTGAGATGCTGGGAATCGCCGAGGAGATGGATCGTTCCGTATCGCTAATAGAGTGGGCTGATCGCGCCCCTTCGCTGTCCGCCCGCGCCGACATCACTATTCGGCTACGTATGGACCGCTCGAACACCGACTGCCGCGCGTGTACTATAGAGAGCTCCCTATCGTGACGCGTATACTCGCTATCGATACCGCCGGACCGGTCCTTGGGCTGGCGCTCATCCATGATGGAGAGCTACAACACACCTCCGACAACTCCGGCCCCCTTCGCCATGTGGAACAGATCGTGCCGCGAATAGACGAGGCACTCTCCTACGCCGGATGGAATATCCGAGACCTTACGGCCGTAGCGATTTCTGCAGGCCCCGGTAGCTTCACCGGACTGCGAGTGGGTATGTCCGCCGCCAAGGCGCTGGCTCTGAGCGGGGGGATTCCCGTGATTTCGATAGACACACTCATGGCGCTGGCGGCCACGGAGCGCTACCGGCGCGGCGCGGAACCGGACCCTGAGAGGCCAACCGTGATCGTCCCGGTACTGGATGCGAGAAAGAGCCGCTTCTACGCGGCGGCATTTCGCAACACTGCCGAACTTGCGCGACTCGCTGAAGATGGAGATCTGACGTGGGAAGAACTTGAGCTCATGATGCGCAGCGTTCTTCCGGGGGACGATAGCCGGTGGTGTGCACCGGGCTCGATGACTGAACTGTTTCAAGAGTACCGGGGATATGTGGCGGCGGCCGCACACAAGGTGTCTGCTGCACCGGGTGCCGCCCTCCTGGGGTATCGGCGTTTAGGAACGGGGGCCGCCGATTCCGCCTACCAGGGCCCATTTTACCTAAGGAGCGGAGACGTTGGGCGGGGCAGCTCAATTCCGCGGTTTAAACCGGCTCAGGAATCGGACTGATCCGGCCGTTTTCGCTGATCTCCAGAGTCCGAGGGATCGGGGGCGGCGGAATCTCCCGGAGATATCATGGTATCCGCAGGAAACAGTCCCGAGAGCTTCGCCAGGTCGGCGGCGTCGCCCATGGCGGCCGCCCGATTCTCTTCCTGTATCTGGTCAAATACTTCGCGGCGGTGAACGGTGACGTTCTGCGGAGCTATGATGCCGAGCTTGACCTGGTCGCCGCGAATCTCTACGACGGCCACCTCAATGTCGTCACCGATAACGATTCGCTCGTTCACTTTTCGAGAAAGAATCAACACGACGCTACGCCCCCGCTCCGCTCGTGAGATAGTGCTTGATCTCCCACCGCTGATCGAGGGAAATCGCCTGCCGCGCCAGCCGGGCTCTTCGATTGATCAGAAGCGGGCCCTGCAAATTGCAGCTGATCTGCGATCGATCCGCCGGAATCGTAACGATTGAGAACACCAGCAACTCCGATCCGTCCTCCGACTCAACCGCGTGGAGGTCATCCTCGGAGACATCCAGTACGTACTCGGGGGCCACTATGTAGGGGTTGATTAGAATGAACGCCAGTTCCGGATCATCCAGGTTTTGCAACCAGTAGAACGGCGGAGTTGTGGAATCGATAAGCGCATAATCGTGACGATCTTCGAACCCGAAGAGGCCTCGAGGAAAGTGTATAATCTGTTGTTCCTGGATCGAGATGCGTCCGTACGGTTTGCTTTCGATCTCGCGCGTGGCCATCGTCATTCGTTCGTCATCCTCGTCTATCTGAGAAAATCAAGAAGCGTCGGTTGCATAATTCGCGCCGAAGCACCCAGGGCCGCCCGGTGGGTGCTCTCAAGTTCTCGCAGTTCCATAATCGCCTCCGCCAGATCGATATCGGTATTCCGCGAGTCCTGAGCGATAACTTCGGGAATCTCCATCTCCGTTCGCTCAAACGCTCCCTCCAGGCGGGAGTTCACCGCCCCGATGCGCCCCAGCGTGGTGAGCATGTTGTCCAGGGACTGATCCATCGCCTGTATACCGCGACTTCCGATCGCCTCCTGGTCACCGGAAGCCAGCTGATCCCGCAAGTTGATAAGTGCGTCGAACACGGAACCGCCGCTTCTCCGGGCGGAAGGGGCTATGTTTTCGGGAGCACGCCCATCTCCACCGCCGATCAGTCCCAAGTCTTCCAGAACGGTTGATCCCGGCTGATCTTGCATCCAGACCTGGTGGGGAGAGGTGCTTTCCACGACCATGCTGTTGTATACGGGGTCCAGCCGCGCCCGAACCGGCGCGCCGGACTGATTGATCTTCTGGATGATAGAGTACGCGTTATCCCCTTCCCGAACCTGAATCTCAACCCCGTCTATGGAAAAGGAGCCCTCTTGATTTACCTGGTAGTCACCGGCGTCCCTGCGAGACTGAATCTGCTGATTTTCCGCCCAGAACACCTGATTGCCCACGAAGTTGGTCTGGATGTAAGAGTTTTCCCCGATCTCGGCGGATTGCGGATTGATCGTCCCCCGGTACTGTACCTCCGTCACCATCTCTCGCTCACCCCCGGCGCGCATGCCTCGGAGCGCACGGAACGGCAACTGCTGACTCCGATCACCGGCAAAAATGGTTGTCCCATCGCTCCCGCGGGCGTTCGCTATTTCGACCATATGCTCGATAATCTGTTCCACTTCTACCGCCATGTGCTCAAGGTCCTCCGGCGCATATGTGCCGTGGGCGCCTTGCACCGCCAGTTCCCGCGCGCGCTGGAGAAGATCCGTGGCCTCCTGCACGTAGCCCTCCGCGATCCGATTACGTTCCTGTACAGTTTGAATGTTGTCGCTGAACCGCTCCAACCGGGCGGTATAGGACCGGTACCGCGTCGCGTGTGACGCTGCTAACGGGTCATCCCGGAGGTTCTGAATTCGTGACTGGGAAGCGATCTGATTCTGCGTTTGCTCCATGAGCTTCTGGCGCTCCCGGAGAAAGAACTGCATGTTGTCGTTCGGTAGATTCGTGCTTATGCGATCCATCGCTTACCTCACACTCCCATTCGGTTAATAATCGTGTCGAGCATCTGGTCGATATTGGAGATGAACCGGGCCGCCGCCTGGTATCCATGCTGGAATTTGATCATTTCCGCCAGCTCCTCGTCGATGTTAACGCCGCTGATCGACTGTCGCAGGTCGCTAAGATCCTTCAGGATTCGCTCCGAGGTATTCAGGGCCTGTTCCGACTCCTCCCCCTTGAGGCCGATCCGAGCCACGGTGTCGGCGAAGTAGTCGTCCAGTGTATCGGCCCGACCAATACCGACCGCGGAATTGCGGATCGAGGCGATCTCCAGGGCCGCCCGGCCGTCACCCGTCTCTCCGGGTGCCCCGGCCACGGAAAAGGAACTGGCGATCGACGCCGGTTCCCGGACTACAGCGGGATTAACTTCCATCCAGCCGGAAGGGTGCATCAAGGGTGCCACCGCAAAGTCCGCGCCTTGGCGAGTCGCGGTCTCACCGCGCAGCGCCAGCACCGCGTCAGGCTGATCCCACCGGAGCGCACCCTCCGGTCCACTCTCCGCCAAGATTCCGGCGTACCCGGTGAGAAACTGACCGCTGTCCTCCAGGTGTCGCAGGACGAAATCCGGTTGTGACCGATCCCTGGCGGTGGTTCCCTTGAACTCCAGCTGCCCTTCCCGGTTGAGGCGGGCGGTGACATCGGCACCGGAATTGTTAATTCGTGCGATCACATCTTCCACCGTGTCCGCGGCGCGATAGGGTAGGTTTAGAATGCCGCCGTCGGCGATATCGCTGCCCGCGGGAAGGCTCATCGTCCCGGAGAGGCCGATCTGGGCCTGAAGATCGAGCGAATTTGTTCCGTTTACGCGGAAAAGATAGCTCGAGTCCACCGCTCCGTCCTGGTCTCGGTCGTAGTTTCCCTGCGCGTTGAGAATCGCCGGATATTCCGTGAAGAAGTCTTCCCCGGTGCGCCCATTGATTCCGTATCCGTCTCGATGTACCTCATTCACCAGATCCATGACGTTTACCGCCATCGTATCCAGTTCCTGGATTTCCGTGCGAAGGTCCTCATCACGCAGTTCCAGAAGGGCGCCGAGGTTGCCCCCACGGAATTGGACTCGCTCTCCGTTATGGCGCCAGGTCACATCGCTGAAGCCTTCGTTCTGTTGATTCGCTTCAACGTCAAAAGGCCGTGCGATCCGCCCCTGCACAATGTGGAACCCGGCAGTATAGACGCTAAACTCGTCTGGGTCACGGTCATCCACCGTGATGTCCATGTGCTGCGACAACCGGTCCACCAGAAGGTCGCGACGGTCGAGCAGATCGTTGGGCTGATCCCCCGCGGCTTTTACGTTGGTGATTTCCCTATTGAGGTCGGCGATATCGCGAATCAGTGAGTTTGCCTGCTCCACGTTGCCCCGAATCTCCTGCTCCACCATGTCCCGAATCCGATCGAGGTTCTTGAACCGGAGTTGAATCCCTTCAACCAGCGCCCCTCCCCGCTGCAGAACCGCTTCCCGGGACGCCCGTTGTTCCGGGTGGAGAGAGAGTTCCTGCCACCCGTCCCAGAAACGGTCCATCAGATTCCGGACGGAGGAATCGCCCACTTCGTTATAGACCTGTTCCATCTGGAGAATGTAGCGATCACGCGTCTCCCAGTAGCTTTTATCTCCGGAGGCGGTGATGATGCGCCCGTCCAATAGTTCGTCCCGGACTCGTTCTATACGGGAAACTTCGACGCCTTGCCCCACCTGCCCCGCTCGCTCCGGCCGGTTCAGCTGCGGCCGATACAGCGGCAGGGTCGCCTGTAGCTGCACGCGCTGACGGCTATACCCTTCGGAAGAGGCGTTGGTCAGGTTGTGACCGGTCGTCTGTAGCGCCTGTTGGTGGGCCAGAATGCCGCGCTTACCGAGTTCGATTCCGGAAAATGTCGACTGCATATTCGCCTCGCTCCGCCCTATCGTTACTGGGCGTGGTCAAACATCGCCGCCGGCGCCGTCCCGAAACGTCCCTGCCCGTCGCGGGAATACCCGCGGGACATATGTTCAGGATACAGCTCCTGCAGCACACCACGAGTCGTTGAAATCGTGGCACGAATGTACGCGTCCATGCCGGCGGTCCGACTCTGTAACGCCAGTACTGCTACTTTCAGCGCGCGATAGGCTGTAGAGAGCTCACCGCGAAGTTCCGCCGGAAGCCGGGAAAGGACTCGCGCAAAGGATTCTTCTCCTCCGAGGGAGGCTGCTATCTCTGCAAACTGCGCGTTCCGCTCTTCTTCTATTGCGTTTATCGCTTCGCTGACTTGTGTCATGAGTGGAAGCGTCTTTTCCAACTCGACCCAATTCCGCTGCGCCACGATCTCCTGCAACGTACCTTCGTACGAGGCGAGTTGACCGATCAGTTCCGCCTGGCGATTGAGCAAATCGATAAATCTATGCATGGCGTGCGTGTGTTCCACAACGTACCTCCGTTCAATGTATCGGCGTACTACGCTGCGATGTTAAGAATGGGCGTTCCCATCGGACCGGCATCAACGTACAGACGCAACACAACGATTGACATAATATTCTCTTTTCTATATATAGGACATTAGAGGAAATCATCTATGAGAGAATACGACGTTGTCATTGTCGGAGCCGGTGCAGCCGGCCTCAGCGCGGCACAGTACGCCGCCCGTGCAAACCTACGAACCCTCGTGGTGGACCGATCCGGCTCAGGGGGCCAGTGCAACCTGATCAGCGAGCTGGAAAACTATCCCGGATTCTCGGAAATCGTCTCCGGCGAGGATTTCACCGAACGGTTCGAGGCGCAGGCGCGACGGTTCGGAGCGGAGTTCGCAGTGGAAGATGTACATGAGATCACGCCGGTGGGTGACCGCTACCAGGTAACCACCGACACCGGAAAGATCTCGGCGGTAACGGTAATTCTTGCCACCGGCGCCACCCACCGCCATCTGGGAGTTCCGGGGGAAGAAGAACTCTCCGGACGAGGGGTGAGTTACTGCGCCACCTGCGACGGTCCCATGTTTGAAGGTAAGCCGATGCTGGTGGTTGGAGGGGGTGACGCGGCGTGCGATGAAGCGACGTTTCTCAGTAAGCTCACCGACCGCGTGATCATGATCCACCGCCGCCACCGGTTTCGGGCTCAGGCGTCTCTGGCTGAACGGGTTCTCAACAATCCAAAGATCGAGGTGCGCTTCAATACCGAGCTTCAGGAAATCCTCAGTGTCCCCAACGAGTTCGGCATCGATGCGGTGAGTACGGTCCGGCTTATTCAAACCACCACTGGTGAGACATCTACTGAAGAGGTGGCGGCGGTGTTCGTCTTTGTCGGGTCGGATCCGCAGACCGAGCTGGTGCCGTTTGTAGATCGCGATGAGACCGGGTATGTCGTAACCAATGAACAGATGGAGTCCAGCCGTCCAGGACTATACGCGGTGGGCGACGTACGCGTTACACCGTTCCGACAACTGGTGGTGGCTGCCTCCGACGGTGCTATCGCCGCTCATGCAGCTACCAATAGGGTCGACACCCTTCGGGAACGCTCGCCGGCAACGGCCGTTTAGCGGAGTACGTTCGCGGAGCAGCACGTCATCCCGGTAAAAGAGAGTGTATCCGCGTTGCGTTGAGCACGCCCGGCGCACTGTGCTATCGTTCCGGATGATGGCTTCGGTGCAACACAGGCGGGCCCGCGGGCGTTCGCGTCACGCGTTAACGGCGGTTCTTCTCGCGATTATTATTGTGGATGTTCTCGCCGCTCAGACCGGAATGGTGGAAAACCGCAGCGCCCAGCCGCAGCAGCCCTCCTCGGCACTCTTCTGGCAAATCGACGGAGATGCGGTCGGTGCTCATCTGAACGAGCAAACGCCGGAGCTTGCCGCTCATATTGAGCGTCTCCTCTCCGAGATGACCGACGAGGAGCGAGTCGCCCAGCTACTGATGGTAAGTTGGGCTACCCCGGAACCTACTCCGGAGGTGATGCGTTGGATTCGAGAGCGAAATATCGGCGGTGTCAAAGTCTTCGGATGGAACGGCGAGAACCTAACAACTCTCGCTGAGGCGATCAACGAGATGCAGCGCGCCAGCATCGACACCGACAACGGTATCCCCCTTTTCACCGCCACCGACCAGGAAGGCGGATGGGTGCGCCACGTCAAGGACGGCACCTCGGTAACGCCGGGAAACATGGCGATCGGCGCGGGAGGACTCCCCTATGACGCCCTCATGACCGGACGCTATATCGGGCTTGAACTTCGGGCGCTCGGGATTAACATGAACTTCGCCCCCACCGTGGACGTCTACCGCAATCCCGACGCCCATGTTATCGGTCCCCGGGCGTTTTCGTCCGATGCGCGTCAAACGGGAATCCTTGGTGTCGCGTACTATCGCGGGCTGGAGGAGACCGGAGTGATCGCCACCGCAAAGCACTTTCCCGGCCACGGCAACGCCGGCGGTGACAGCCACGGCATGCTTCCGGTGATCAACGATGACTTCCAAACGCTCTGGGAAGTGGACATGCTGCCCTTTCGCATGCTGATTCGCGACGGCGTGCCGGCGGTGCTCAGCGGCCACCTGAGCTTTCCACAGGTCACCGGCGACCTTGCTCCCGCCAGCATTTCACCGTATTTCAAGCAGAACGTGCTTCGAGATCAGCTTTCGTTCGAGGGTATCGTGATCACCGACGATCTTCACATGGGTGGAGCTCTGGAGTACGGAGCGGCCCAGGGATGGAGTTTCGACGAAGTGGTCATGCGCGCGGTGGAGGTAGGGAACGACATCGTCATGTTCTCTCAGACCCCGGAGTTTGATGGTCCCATCTGGAATACTCTGATCGATGCGTACCGGTCGGACGCCACGTTTCGCCGACGGGTGGATGAATCGGTGCGACGCATACTGCGGCTAAAACTAACCTATCTTCGGCCGGATTGGCGCGTGCCGCTTCAGCCGGATGTGGCGGCAATACGATCCGTGATGCGAACGGAAGAAGCACAGAGTTTCTTTCTCGATCAGGCGGGTCGCAGCGTCACCGTGGTCGTTGACGATGGGTTGCCGCTGTCCCCTTCCACGGCGGGGCGCGTCCTCCTCGTGGGCAATGACCCGGAATTTCTTCGCAGCGGACGCGCCGTCTTTCCCGGAGCCGATACGATGCGCTTCGAGAACCGCGGCTTCTACTCATCCAGCCAAAGCGATCGGCGGCGTTTCGCAGCGGCGGCACACCGCTATGACACGGTGATCTTTCTTCTCAGCGATCCCGCAAGCGTGGAAATCCTCCAAGCCGGGGCGGACAGCGCCGAATCGATCACCGTATACAGTATTCTGACCCCCATATACTTCGCGGAGCTTCCCTGGATTCAGCGGGGGATCGCCGCGTACGGCTGGGGACGGGAAAGCTATGAGAGCGGGTTTTCCGCATTGGTGGGTAGAACTCCGGCTCCTGGGCAGCTTCCGATCTCCACTCGGAACGCTCCCTGACATCCGCTATGGAGTGGAAACTTGTGGCCCGTCCAGGAGTATCCGCCCTGGAGCGATTCCTGATCGACCATGAGCCGCAGGGCGTGGTGGTAAGCGAGAAGGTCCGGCTCGGATATCTGGACAAACGCCTGCGCTCCGGGGGCCGGTGTTACTATCTTCCCGGCGAAGCTGCGGTGTACCACGGACCGGGCGGTCTATTTTCACCGATCGGCGTTTCCGCGATTGAAGATTCTCTTCGTAGACGGAGATTGCTTTCGGAAGTCCAACGGGTCGCGGGAGCGTTCACCCGTCTGTATTCGATCATGGGCACGCAACGGGACGTCGCCGCGCTGGAGCCGGTGTTTAGTACAGGCCCGCAATACACGATCGACTACAACCTTCTGGCCTTGAACTGGAGTCGTTTTCCCCGCGAGGAACGTCCACCCCATCCCGAGCTTCGGTACGTCACACCGGAACCGGCTCAGTGGCGTCGCCTACTGCCGCTGCAGACCGCATATGAACTGGAGGAAGTCCTCCTACCGGGACGCCGACCCAACCCGGCCGCCAGCCGCGCGACACTGCTGCAGAGCCTCGAGAACCAGTTGGTCCTGGTGGCGACATATCGGGACAGTGTAGTGGCACGGGTTGCAACCAACGCTCGAGGATATCGCGGAGACCAGGTGGGAGGAGTGTATACCGCCCCCCAATGGCGCAACCGCGGCGTGGCACGCTGGCTCATGACGGTACTTCTCTCGCATCTCCGAAGGGAGGAACGGAACGCTTCGCTGTTCGTGAAACTCGACAACAAACCCGCCCAGGAACTGTACCGATCGCTGGGATTCAAGTTTGAGACTCCCTTCAGGATCAGTTACTATCGATAATCGTGAACATTCTTTTTGTATCCAGTGAATATCATCCCTTCGCCAAAGCCGGGGGCCTGGCGGATGCCGTATCCTCCTTCGCCCAGGCTCTGACCATCCGGGGACACGCTGTCTCCGTGGTAGTGCCTCGGTACGGTTCGATTTCCACCGCTTCCATGACCGCCTTGGATATACCCCTGGGGGTCCCCCTGGGCTCTCAAGACGAATGGTGCTCCGTCTATCACCAGAAATACCTCGGCGTGAATCTGTACTTTCTGGAACACCAGGAGTTCTTCGGCTCCCGGGAGGGCGTGTACGGCCCCACCCCGGCATCCGCCTATGACGACAACGCTCGCCGGTATGCCTTTCTCGCCCGGGGAGCGCTGCAGCTTAGCCTGGCACTTCACTTGGAGCCGGATATCGTTCACGCCCACGACTGGCCCACCGCCCTGGTTCCGGCATACATACATTTGAATTACCACCCGGCGGGACGATTCCTTTCCAGCCGAATCGTGTTCTCCATTCACAACTTCGGCTACCAGGGAATTTTCCCGGGAGCCGATGCCCGGCATGTTGGCTTCTCCCCTTCGCAACTGTCCGCCAGCGATCTCTACCAGGGGAGTACCATAAATTTCATCAAATCCGCTGTGAGTCACAGCGATTGGCTGGTGGCGGTGAGTCCCCGATATGCGCTGGAGATTCAGCAGCCACGCTTCGGATTCGGTCTGCATCGCGAAGTTCAACGTCGCGCTCCGCGCGTAATCGGAATCCTCAACGGCATCGATGTGACCGAATGGGACCCCGCCTCAGACGACTACCTGGCGGCCACATATAGCGTATCGGATCTCACGGGAAAGGCCGAAAACAAACGCCGCCTCCAGGAGGAAATGGGACTGCCTGTCGATCCGCGTATACCGGTGGTGGGAATGGTTACCCGCCTGGTGGATCAGAAAGGAATCGGTCCGCTCTTTGGCTCCGCCTCGGCGGCGTTGGATCGCATCTGTCGTGAGCTACCGGTGCAGGTTGTACTCCTCGGAAGCGGGGCGGCGTGGGTGGAACGGGACATCCGGCGTCTGACCAGGACACACCGGAATTTTGCCGCCACCATCGGGTACAGTAACAACCTGGCCCACCGTATCGAGGCGGGAAGTGACTTTTTTCTCATGCCCAGTACCTATGAACCGTGCGGACTTAACCAGATGTACTCCATGCGCTACGGCACGCTCCCGATCGTAACGCGGACCGGAGGACTGGCGGACACGGTGGATGCCGATACCGGTTTTTTCATTGAGGAAAGCGAGGGAACGGCGATCTTCACCGCCGTCGAGCGCGCCGCGACACTCTTTCGGGAATCCTCCGATGAGATTCAGCGTATGCGAAGTGCCGCTATGGTTCGCGATTTCACCTGGGATCGTTCCGCCCGGGAATACGAGGAACTCTACCGGCGGCCGGTGGCGTGATGTCGCGGCTCGTGGCGTGATCCCGCGGCCGGTGGCATGATCCCGCGGCGACTACCGTCGAGATAGTTTGCGGCGAAGACGGTCGGCACGGTGCGCTATCTCCGGATCCGGATCGCGCGACCCTGACGCTTCCTGCCATCCTTCGATCACCGAGAGCGCGCCGGAGTAATCTCTAAAGCGGTGTTCCAGGACTTTCGCCAGTTCCACCGCGTCATATTGCGTACCGCGGACCAGCCAGAGTGATCGACGTATCTCGCGCAGTTCGTCCCATTGCTTCAGCCGACGAGAGACCACAGCCCGTAGCTCCCGGCTCGCGCTCCACGCCCGCGGAGGCCGCACCCCGGCGCGCGCGGCAAACCCACCCGCCCGGGCCGCCGCGGAGACGTGGCGCCGGCGCTCCTCAGTCTCCCGAATATCTTCATCGAGAAGTGCCGCGCACCGCGCAAGGTGAGTTTGATCGCCCCGGTCCAGCAGAAACTTTGCCAGCGCCACCCGATCATGCCCGACTCCTCGCCGGCGCGGATCTCCATCCCGGAGGATTCCCTGAAGGGTTGCGGCGAGCAACGCCAGATGCGCTACATCGTAGTAGTGGTGCGCCAAAACCGGGGCGATTTCCGCCTGCTCCCCGGTATCGATGAATCGGTGATACCGGGGAGGTACTTCACTTCCCGGCACATCGTCGTCACGCCCCAGTTCCAGCACCAGCCGCTCCACCCGGCCCAGTGTGCAGGAACCGATAGCGGGGGCGTACAATCGTCGAGTAAGGGGCATCAGATCCCAGTGCAACGTCCCGGGAAGACGGAGGCGGTTCATGATGTGCCGGGTTCGCAGGACCGGGAGGTCAAAGCTTGCTCCATTGTATGTGACAAAGCAGGCGGTATCCGGAGCCCCCACGAGCTCAGCGAACCGGGCAAGCAGAGCCGGTTCCGCTGAAGGCTCACTAAGGAACAGTTGGTACACGGTGACCGCCGGCTCCACCGGAAACGCACCGGAAGCGTGCCCCTCCACCGGTGCAAAGGCGAGGAACCCCAGCCCGATCAGAAAGGCGGTACTCCCCGCTCCTCCCGAAAGACCGCTGGTCTCCACATCCAGGAAAACCGGTCGCACTCCGGAATGAGGGCCGGTCAGAGGAGACAGCCCGTACCACCGCCCATCCTCGTCCATATCAAACGGAAGCGATTTCCTTGCGATCGGGTAGACTCGAGACCGCTCATACACGCCCGGTGCACGTCTCTCCCAGTCGGGTCCGGGAGAACGTTCGACAGCCGCGGCGGACTCCCCGGCTTCAGCGCCGTCCGGGGAACCCGCTGCCGGTGTTCCCGACGAGGTGTCTGCTCCGGGGGTGGCACTGGCCCGCTTCCGTTTCTTCAGTTCCTGCAGACGAGCGTAGAGGTCAGCCACTCGTACGCGTTCCGATCCACTCGGTGAGCATCGCCAGCACCGCCTCCTTGGGGTTTCCACTCCAGCCGTCGTTGCCGTCCACCGGACCCACGCAGGAGGGACACCCGGAATCGCAGCTGCACCCCACCACGCGCTCATACGCCGCAGTGAGAATACGCTCGAACACGTGGGGCAGCGCATCGGAGAGTCCGCTTCCCCCGGGATAGCGGTCGTAGAGATAGAGCGCCGGCTCGGCAAAGTGTGGATCGCGCACCGTCACATGCACACCGAGGTCATGCCCCACCGACATCAGGTAGACCGGAGCCACATCTCGCAGTAGCCGCGCCAGCCGCATCAGCGCCACCGGTCGCGCCGCAGGAGAGAGCGCATCAAACGCGTCTCGGGCGGGAAGCCCTGGACCGAAGACGATCATCACCGACCGCGTGTGCATCTGTTCCTCGGGAAGATCGATCTCGCCATACCCCACGTTCTCGTGACTCTGAAAGCGGATCTTCTTGAACTTGGCAGCGAGGCTGCGTACCAGAACGTCCCCGAGGATGAGATCGGTTCCATCCACGGTGATCGTCTCATCCTCCGTGAGCACTTTCACATCGAGTTTTACCAGGGCATCGGTGAAATAGTTCACGTCGGTCCGTTCCACGTAGCAGCGCCGGTTTTCGATATCCAGATTGGTCACCACGAACTGCTCTCCCCGATGAATGTAGATCGCGTTGTCGAAAAGCAGTTCCTTGGCGGAGGGCCGGTCCATCTCGCCGATCACCACGTCCGCCCCATCGGTGCGGTCCACGATCACCACGTTGTCCGTGGTGGCGCTCCGCAGACTGACGCCCTCAGCGGGATAGGACTGGTCCGCCCAGTGGTACGCATCACCGCTGCGGCGGATGACGCCGTGCTCCTCGAGAACCATGAGCATCTCCTCCGCTTCCGGAGAAAATCGCTCGTCGGCGGTCATGGGCAGCTCGAACACCGCGCACTTGAGCTGGTCAAAAAGGACAAAGGGATTATCGGGGTTGATATAGGCACTCTCCGGATTGCGATCGAGGAAGTACTCGGGATGATCCACGACGAATTGATCGAGGGGAGATGCGTTGGCTACGAGGACCGCCAGGGATACCGTGCGCCGACGACCGGCGCGTCCCGCCTGTTGCAGGCTTCCGGCAACGGTGCCGGGGAAACCTCCGAGTATCGCCGCGTCCAATCCGCCGATATCAATCCCCAGCTCCAGGGCGTTGGTACTCACGACACCGTGGATCGTGCCGTCCCGCAGACCCCGTTCGATGGAGCGCCGCTCCGAGGGTAGATAGCCGCCGCGATACGCTTCCACCCGGATACGCTCATTCTGAGTGAAGACGTTCTCCAGACTCTTTCGAATGTAGCCGGCGATAAGTTCCGTGCGCTGCCGGGACCGGGCGAAGACGATCGTCTTGACCCCGTTTCGGAGAAACCGCAGGGCAAGTCCGCGAGCGGCGTGGACGATCCCCTGCCGTATACCCTGTACCCGATCCACCAACGGCGGATTGTACAGGATTATGTGCTTCTCCCCGGTGGGAGCACCGTTGCGGTCCACCAGCTCCACCGCTTCCTCCACCATCGCCTGGGCTAGCTCCTGAGGATTTCCGATAGTGGCGGAACACATGATGAACTGCGGGTGAGATCCATAGAACTCGGCCACCCGTTTCAGCCGACGGATGACGTTACACACCTGCGAGCCAAACACCCCGCGGTAGGTGTGGACCTCATCGATCACTACGTAGCGCAGGTTTTGGAAGAACTGTACCCACTTGGCGTGGTTGGGCAGGATTCCGGCGTGAAGCATGTCGGGATTGGAGATGATGATCTGCCCCCGCGTGCGCGCGGCGCCCCGCACCGCCGGTGGAGTATCGCCGTCGAAGGTCATGACGGAGATCTCCAAGCCGCCATCCTCAAGGGTCATGTTGAGTTCCGCCTGCTGATCCTGACTAAGCGCTTTGGTGGGAAAGAGGTACAACGCCCGGGTCTCGGGATCTTTGAGAATTGCGTCCAGCACCGGCAGATTATAGCTGAGCGTCTTTCCGGAAGCTGTGGGCGTCACCACAACTACGTTCTTGCCGTTGAAGGCGTGCGTGATCGCCTCGCTCTGGTGCTGGTACAGCCGATCGATTCCCCGTCGGCTCAGAGCCGAAACGATGCGGCGATCCACCCCATCGGGAATCTCCGCGTAGATTCCCTCCGTGGCGGGAATCGTCTGCCAGTGGCGGACGTTCTCCAAAAACGCGCGATCATCGCGCAGCTCATCGATCAGCTCCCTCACCATGTCCGGACCAGATTAGCACAGGAGCGATCCTTTCGACAGCAGCTTCTATTCTGAGAACTGATGGAGGCGCCGAACTTTCTTGACCGGAGCACACCGCCGACGTACACTCGAATCATTATGGATAAAGATGTATTGACAGTAGTTATGGGTGGTGGAAAAGGAGCCCGGCTCTATCCTCTCACGGCGGAACGTTCCAAGCCGGCGGTTCCCTTTGGAGGCAAGTATCGGCTGGTGGACATTCCCCTTTCCAACAGCATCGCCGCCGACTTTAAGAAGATCTATGTGCTGACACAGTTCAACTCCGCATCACTGCATCTGCATATCGGAAACACGTACATTTTTGACAGTTTTACCAACGGGTTTGTGGAAATCCTTGCCGCTGAGCAAACGTTTACTCATTCCGGCTGGTACGAAGGCACCGCCGATGCGGTGCGTAAGAATTTGGTCCACTTTCGTACCCAGAAACCGAAGTACTACATGATCCTCTCCGGCGATCAGCTGTATCGCATGGACCTGAAAGACTTCTACCGACGCCACGTGGAAAGCGGCGCCGACGCCAGCGTTGCGGTGCTGCCGGTAACGCGGGAGGATGCGGTAGGATTCGGAATTCTCACCGTCGACGATAATTTACGCATCAAAGAGTTCACCGAAAAGCCGCAGATGGATCGGGATATCTCCGAGATGAAGATCCCCGAGGGCGCCCGGGAGGAATTGCCGAACTACAAACCCGGCAAGGACTATCTGGCATCCATGGGAATCTACGTGTTCACCGCGGAGGCACTGGAACGCGCCCTGGACAACGAGTACACCGATTTCGGAAAAGAGATCATCCCGATGATGATCAAGAAGATGAACGTGAACGCCTATATGTTCGACGGCTTCTGGGAAGACATCGGTACGATCGATAGTTTCTACCATACCAGTCTCGCCCTGGCGGAGATCTATCCGCAGTTTAATCTCTTTGACGAGAATATGCCGATATACACCCACCGCCGCGACCTGCCGCCGGGCAAGTTCAACTCCGCCACCCTCTCCCAGACGATTGCCGCCGACGGCTGTATCATCACCGGAAGCACGATTACGCGCTCGATCGTCGGTATTCGGACGATCATCGACGAAGGAAGTGAGCTGGACGGCGTCGTGTGTATGGGGGCCGACTACTACGAAGAGCCGGGGCCCATCCGCACCGAAGAGGGGCGCACGATACCGACGATCGGTATCGGAAAGAACTGCAAGATCCGCGGCGCGATCATCGATAAGAACGCGCGAATAGGGAACGACTGCACCATCGGTTGGAATGGCATTCCCCCGGAGGGGGACTACGAGCGGTATTTCGTGCGGGACGGGGTAATCGTCGTTCCGAAGAACGCGGTCATCCCCGACGGGACGGTGATCTAATTGGGTGTATAAAGAATCCTGTTACAAAAAGCAGCAGAACTCCTGAGCCTGTAGAGAGATATGAGGCCGGAGGGCGCTTTGGGCGCTCTCCCGGTCAATCTTTCGCTCTTCAGGAGGCTCCCGCATGCCCATCCCGTCCCACTGTCCCAACCCCACCTGCCCGGCTCATATCGACCCGAAGCCCGGCTGGTTCCGCCCCTTCGGCTCCTACGCGACGAAGGCTCACGGCACGGTGCCGCGCTTCTGCTGTCGCACCTGCGGTACCACCTGCAGCACCCAAACCGAATCGATGCACTACGCCGCCAAGCGACGCGTGCCGCTGAAGGCGGTCGTTGATTCTCTCCTGGAGGGTGCCTCTCAACGGGAGATCGCCCGGCGCTATAAGATCACTCCGATGACGGTCCACAACGCGATCATCCGCCTCGGTCGTCAGGCGATCGCCGCGCAGTCGGTGCTGCTGTCCCATCTCACACCGCGGCCCCGACTGGTGTTTGACGGGCTGCGATCCTTCGTCACCAGTCAGGACTACCCTTGCGATCTCACTACCCTGGTGGATGCCGAGGGCGAGACGATCCTCTCGATCACCCACGGGGTCTTCCGCCGCGGAGGGCATATGACGCGAAAGCAACGTAAGCGCGTGCGGGCCAAGCAGGCGCGTTGGCAGATTCCCCACGGGACGATGAGCGGGTCTATCTCTACGATCTGGAATGAGTTATGGCCATACCTGGATCTGCACTTGCCGCAGAGACCGGCGATCATCGACAC
>JBBDTM010000013.1:0-55917 GCA_040904425.1 Alkalispirochaeta sp. | reverse complement strand
CGGCGTCCGTTCCGAGTTGTCGGTCCAGTTCCTCATCGGCGAGATCCGTAATGTGCAGCCGATTCTCTTCTACCACCGTCTTCCCCGAACGAAAGAGGTAGATATCGTTCTCGTGAAGGTTGTACACGCCCTTAAACTGCTGCCCCATGCCGATGGGCCACGTCATGGGCCGCACCTTGATGTCCAGCTTCTCCTCGATCTCATCCATGAGCTCCACCGGCGGACGTCCCTCGCGGTCCAGCTTGTTCACGAAGATAATCACCGGCGTGGCGCGCATACGACACACTTGCATCAGGTTTTCCGTCTGCTCCTCCACGCCCTTCACGCTGTCCACCACCAGGATTACGCTGTCCACTGCGGTGAGCGTGCGATAGGTGTCTTCCGCGAAGTCCTTATGCCCCGGGGTGTCGAGGATGTTGATCAGGTTGTTTCGATACTCAAAACTCATCACCGCCGTGGCCACGGAGATGCCGCGCTGCTTCTCAATTTCCATGAAGTCCGAGGTGGCCGTCTTCTTAATTTTGTTGGACTTCACCGCCCCGGCGGTGCGAATTCCGCCACCAAAGAGGAGAAGTTTCTCGGTGAGAGTCGTTTTTCCCGCATCGGGGTGGCTGATAATGGCGAACGTTCGTCGCCGTTGAATTTCTTCTTCTCGCGTCATGTTTCCCGCGTATCCTACCGGGAAGCGACGAAAATGTGTATGCCCCGCGCTACAGGGGTGAGTCCGCGGCAACCCGGTCCACGTGTTTCGGGGCGCGGGAGCTACGGGAGCTCCGAGAGCTCCTGCCATCGGTCATAGGCGTCGCTCAGTTCCTGCTCAAGTTCATCCAAGCGCGCCGTGAGGGCGGCGGTGCGGGACCCGTCATCCGACTGGTATAGGGCCGGGTCGGAAAGCTCTTCGTTGATGCGGGCCTGTTCCGCCTCCAGTTCTTCGATACGGTCCGGAAGTCGCTCGAGCTCCTGCTGTTCACGGTAGGAAAGTCGCCGTTCGCGCCGGCGGGGCCGGTTCTCGGAAACGGTCTCCTCCCGAACTGCCGGCGTTCTCTCGAGTTCTGCCGCCCGGCGCTCGTGATAGCGGCGGCTCCAATCGGAATATCCCCCGGCGTGCTCTTCCACCGCGCCATCACCGGTGAGTACCAGGCACTCGGAAACGACGTTGTCCAGAAAATCGCGGTCGTGGCTCACGAGGAGTATCGTACCTGGATAATCTGCCAGGAGCTCTTCCAGCAGCTCCAGCGTCTCCTGATCCAGATCGTTCGTGGGCTCGTCGAGTACCAGAACGTTGGATCGGCGAGCAAAGAGCCTTGCCAGAATTACGCGATTGCGTTCGCCCCCGGAAAGCGTACTCACCGGCCGATTCCGATCGTCGGGATCGAAGAGAAAGTCCTGCATATACGCAAGCACATGGCGCCGCCGTCCGTCCACTTCCACCGTGTCGTAGCCCTGGCCGAAGGAGTTAAAGAGCGTCTCTCCGTGATCGAGCTGGTCGCGCAACTGGTCGAAGTATTCCACCTGGAGCCCCGTTCCGTGGCGAACCGTTCCCGCTGTGGGAGATAGCTCGCCCAAGAGCAGGCGGAGCAGTGTCGTCTTTCCAGAGCCGTTGGGCCCCACGATTCCCACGCGGTCGCCTTTGAGAATCGTGGTCTCCATGGTGCGAACAATTGGGGTCTCGTCCCAGAAAAACTGAAGTCCCTTCGTCTCGATCACCAGATCACCGGAGCGCTCCGCCGCGGCGATGCCCATGCGCGCGGTCCCCTGTGCCGTCCTTCGGTTGCGATACTGTGCCCGGAGTTCCTGCAGGGCTCGGACGCGACCCTCGTTCCGCGTCCGGCGCGCCTTGACGCCGCGCCGAAGCCACGCTTCTTCCTCTGCGAGCTTCTTGTCAAATTCCGCCTCTTGCCTCGCTTCAGCCTGAAGCGCGTCCTCACGGCGCATGACGAACGTATCGTAGTCTCCGGGAAAGCTATAGATGCTACCCCGATCCAACGCGACCACCCGCGTGGCAACGCGCCGGGAAAAGGCGCGGTCGTGGCTCACGAAGACCACCGCCCGCGCGGTGGAACGAGTTTCGGTGAGCAATGTGCGCTCGAGCCACTCGATGGAATCGATATCCAGGTGGTTGGTGGGCTCGTCCAGAAGCAGCACGTTCCAGTCGGCGGCGAGGGCGGCGGCCAGGAGTACCCGCCGCCGTTCGCCGCCGGACATCCTGGGAAGTGACGCCTCGGGGTCGATGCCCAGGCGGGTGAGATACTGCTCCACCCGGAGTACGCGCTCCGGGCCATCTCCCGATCGGCGAACCGCCTCTTCCCGGGCGGTTCCGGTGAGATCTGCCTGCGCTTCCTGGGGCAGAACGCTAACGTGGGCACCTTTCTCGATCGCCACCGCACCGGTATCGGTGGGGACGGCGCCGGAGAACACGTTCAGGAGAGTCGATTTTCCCGTACCGTTGCGACCAACGAGGCAGACGCGCTCGCCGGCGTGCACGGTGAGCGCGATGTTTTCGAAGAGGGGAACGCCGCCGAAGCCGACGGTGATATTATGTGCGTTGAGCAGCGCCACGGAAGCAACCTACCGTACCTGCCTACGATCTACAAGCGGTCTACGATCGGGCCGATGTGGCGTGACGCCCCGTTTCGTGAGAGTCGGTGTAGAACTCCCTCGCGGCGGCGTGGTCGGCTCCTATCGCGTATCCCGCATGAAACGTCCGCAGGACCGTCTCATGTGGGCCGAAACGCGCTTCCAACGCCGCCTCCAGTGCCTCTACGGAGACGACGCCGGTGATGGCCACCAGCACACCAAGCATGCAGATATTCGCGTTGCGATCAGAGCCGGTAATCTCGCGGACGGTGGCGGTGCAGGGAACGGCGTACTGCCGAGAGTCGATGCGACCGGTGATCGGGGCCTCGTCGCGATCGGTGATAAGCAGTCCGCCGGGACGGATCACGGAGGAGTACGCGCTGAGCGCTTTCCGGTGGAGACATACCAGGACATGTGCCTGGTCTACCTTGGGGTAGATCACCTCGCTGTTGGAAATCGTCACGTCGGCGCGACTCAAGCCCCCGCGCATCTCCGCTCCGTAACTCTGGCTCTGTACCGCGTACCGTCCTTCATGGATTACCGCCGCCTCCGCCAGGGCGATCCCAGCACTGATCACGCCCTGTCCTCCTACTCCGGAAAAAACCAG
Organism: Alkalispirochaeta sp.; assembly: GCA_040904425.1. Lineage (GTDB taxonomy): Bacteria > Spirochaetota > Spirochaetia > DSM-27196 > Alkalispirochaetaceae > Alkalispirochaeta. Next base: position 52,733 of record JBBDTM010000013.1, on the reverse strand, counting down.
CTTCCAGCTCATGTTCCGACTCCCGCCTCCAGCTGAGCCCGCTCAATCACCTGCGCGTACTGATCACAATACTCCGGCCGTTCTTCGTCTACAAACACGCCGCGGGAAACCAGCTCATCGTTCTGGGCCGGCGCCTTAGACCCGACCTTGGCGGTGTGTTCCTTGAAGCGGGTGATCATCGTCACCGCGTCCGGCTGGTCGTTCCGGCGTCCGAAGTGGGTTGGGCATTGAGAGAGCACCTCTACCACGGAAAACCCGCGGTGGCGAATCGCCTGGGTCAGGAGTTGTTCCAGTTCGCGCACGTGGTAGGTGGTGGTGCGGGCCACAAAGGTGGCGCCGGCGGAGGTGGCCAATTGCACCGCATCAAAGGGTCGGTCGATCGACGAATAGGGAGCGGTAGTTGCCGCGATGCCGCATCCCGATGTGGGGGAAAACTGTCCTCCGGTCATTCCGTAGATCCGGTTGTTGAGAATGATGACGGTGATATCGATGTTGCGGCGGGCTGCGTGAATGAAGTGGTTACCTCCAATCGCCAACGCGTCGCCGTCACCCATGGGAACCACGATCGTCAGGTCCGGTCGGCTCAATTTGACGCCGGTGGCGAACGCCAGCGCGCGACCGTGGAGCGTATGAAGGGTGTGAACGTCCAAGTATCCCGCCATGCGGGCGCTGCACCCGATACCGGACACCATGACAATTTCATTCTTCTTAAGGCCCAGCGCGTCCACCGATCGGACCAGTCCGTTGAGGACCGTGCCATGGCCACACCCGGGGCACCAGATGTGCGGCATGAATCGGCTCCGCAGATAGTACTCCACAGATTTCATTCGCCCTGTCCCTCCACGATACGCAGAACCCGGCGGATATCCCGAGGGGTGATAAATCGCCCGTCCACCCGGTTCGACAGAAACACCCGCTCCGGTGCGTCTACCGTCGATTTTACCTGTTTCAGTACTTGCCCCATATTCATCTCCACCACGATCACCGCCCGGGCGTTGCGGCAGGCGCGACGAACCACGCCGGATGGAAACGGCCACAGCGTCTCCAGTTCCAGTAATCCCAGGGGTTGTCCGTTGAGGCGAGCCTCATGCACGACTTGCCGCGCGGATCGCGCTGGAGATCCGTAGGAAACGAGTACGATCTCCGCGTCATCCATGCCGTAGCGCCGGACCGAGGCGAGCTCGTCGGCGCGAAGCTCCAGCTTGTCGTGGAGATGGTGGGCGAGGTCGTCTACGATCGCCGGGTCCGTGGATGGAAACCCCCACATGTCGTGGTACAGACCGGTGACGTTGTACCGGTGGACACCGCCGAAATCGGACATCGGCAGGCGCCCGTCCTCCCGCGTGAGGTACGGATGGTAGTCGACTCCCTCCGGTACGGAGGTTCTCAGCCGATCCACGGTGGGAAGATCATCCGCGTCGGGGATTACCAGGCGTTCCCGCATGTGACCCAGCATCTCGTCAAAGAGCACCACCACCGGCGTGCGATACGTTTCGGCGAGATTGAACGCGCGCACCGTAACTTCAAACAGGTGCTGGTGGGTTGAGGCAGTGATGGCGATAATCGAGTGGTCTCCGTGCGTTCCCCAGCGAACCTGGTTGATATCACCTTGACTTCCTTGAGTGGGCAGGCCGGTACTGGGACCGCCGCGCATGACATCCACCACGACACAGGGGATCTCCGCCATGATCGCGAAGCCCAGCGTCTCTTGCATCAGGGAAAAGCCCGGTCCGCTGGTGGCGGTCATGACTTTGTTTCCGGTCAGAGACGCTCCGATAATCGCCGCCATCGAGGAGATCTCATCTTCCATCTGGATGAACTTGCCGCCCCGGGCGGGGAGCGCTCGACTCAGGTACTCGGCAATCTCCGACGAGGGGGTGATAGGGTAGCCCGCAAAGAAGCTCAGTCCCGCGTAGAGCGCCCCTTCGGCGCACGCCTGGTTCCCCTGTACGAAGACCGGGCGCTTCTCCTCCGCCACAGGTGGAGTCATACGGACCTCTGCGGTGCCGTGGGATCCGTCGAATCGGTGGGGTCTTCGAACAGCAGGTGAATCGCCAGGTCCGGGCACATCCGTTCGCACAGTTCACATCCGATACACGCCTCGGGATGCGCCACCGTGACGGTCCCTTCCGCATCGGTCTCGAAGACATCCTTCGGACAGAACGCCGAGCAGATTCCACAACGTTTACACCACGCCTGGTTGATCGTAATCTCTTTGATCGCTGTCATAGGGGAGCCTGTTTTCATTTAAACATGGGCCGCACCACAACGCAACTGCCGGTTACCGCGCATCGCATCCGACTCGTGGTACCATTGAGCTCTCAGGGCTTGCGATGCCCACCAGAGGAGGTTAGACTTCCGTCAGCACATGAGTTCGATCCACCTCGTCCTCGGGTCGTACAATAGTCAGGCGCTTGATCTCTTGGATACCGATCGGGGTGCGCTGTACGAGTATTCGTACAAGCCGTTTCTGAAGCTATTGTACAACCATGAAGCGACTCCCTTTACCATGTATTACTCGGGTCTTCTCATCGAGTGGCTCGAAAAGCACCATTCTGAGTTTGTTGATGTCCTCACGGAAATGGTGAAGCGGAAGCAGGTGGAGCTTCTTGGTGGCGCCTACTTTGAACCGATGCTGCCCCTGGTACCCAAGACCGATCGCATCGGGCAGATCGAGCGCCTTACCACCCATATTAGGAAATGCTTTGGACGCCGTCCCCGGGGAGCGTGGGTGCCGGAAAGTGTGTGGGATCAAAGAATCGCCGCCAATCTGAACGCCGGTGGGTTGGAGTACGCCTTTCTCCGGGACTCGTCGTTCCATTTCGGTACGGTTCCCGATGCAACTCGAGGATACCGGCCGGTTCTCACCGAAGATCAGGGTAAGACGTTAACGCTCCTGCCGGTGGCGTGGCAGCTTTCGGCGCGCCTTTTCCGGGACGAACCGGAGGAGATCGTGGAGGAGCTTCGTACGATTGCCACCAGTGAGGAGAGCAGTTCGGGGCCTCCGGTGGTGTCGTTGCTGTTCGACGGCAGTAGACTCGGGTACCGCCGGAATGAGGCGGAGGCTGCCATGGAGTGGTACGGACGGTTCCTGGACGCGATCGCCCGCCATCGCGACTGGATCAAGGTCGATATTCCCACCCGGATTCTCCGGGCGCACCAACCCCGAGAACGCACATACGCCCCCGCGAGCTCCCTGGCCGGTCTTATGGAGTGGATCGATCCATTTGTCCCGGAGTCTACCAAACCGGGATGCGATAACCCGCCGGATCAGGTCTACGCCGATCATTGGCAGAGTTTTCGTTCGATTATGGAGCTGTACCCCGAAAGTGCGCGCCTCTACGCCCGGATGCAGCACACCCACGTTCTGGTTAACCAGGTGCGGGGTGACAAGTATCGCAAGATGACCGCCCGGGAGGAGTTGTGGCGCGGCCAGAGCCATTACGCGTATTGGCACAATCGCACCGGCGGCATCTACCGCTCCAGCCTGCGGAAAGCCACGTATGCGGCTCTGATCGAAGCTGAGAAGACGACCCGGGAACGGGGAATCTTCATTCCGGCACTCTCCCGGGTGGATGTAGATCTTGATGGTGAAGACGAGCTGCTCTTCCAGGGAAACGAGATTAATGCGTATCTGGATCGGCGCGGAGGGCGGCTGTTTGAGCTGGACTATCTGCCACGGAACTGGAACTACCTCGATACGTTCCAGCGCCGTCCGGAGCCGTTTCACGACGCCGCCACCGTAGCGGCTGGATACGACCCCCTGCCGCGATCCGCCTTCGTGGACCATCTGTTGCAGTCGGAGCAGCAGTTCGCCGAGTTCTCCCGGGGAGAGTTTCTTTCCGTCTGTGACTTGAGCGAACTGGAATATGGTGTTGAGCAACTCGACAAGGACCACAACACCGTCACGTTCCAGGGCGTCTGTCACGCCTCCGAGGGTTTGGTAGAGCTGCAGATCTCGAAGCTGTTTCGCTTCGGCAAGAGTCGTGTGGATGTGGAGTACCGGATATCCAATACCGGGATGGAGGCGATCTCCGCCGTGTTTGCCTCGGAGATCAATCTGTCCTTTCACTCCTTGGAGGTCGGGAAGCTCCGGCTCCACGTGCGACAGGGGCGCGCCAAGAAAGAGGTGCCCCCCGATGCGATTCAGCTGGAGGGACTCTCAGATCTGCAGTTTCAGGACTTGCACAACAACACCGTGGTGACGATCAATCCCTCGGAACGACCTGATCTGTGGTGTTTTCCGGTGGAGGCGGTGGGGATTCTGTGGGACAGTCCGCACTGGTTCTATCAATCCAACTGCGCCCTGCTACGGTGGCCGATTACCCTCGAGCCGGGAGCTGCGCGGGAATTTGCCGTTTCCCTCCGCATCGAAAACGCAAAATGAACATGTGCAGTGCTGTATGCGCGCTAACTGCTGAGTAGACCGTCGATCCAGGGCTTGGTTTCGGTGTACAGCTCCTCGCTCTCCGACGCCAGCAGGAATTGCATGAACGCCCGCTCACGGTGATCCGAAAAGTACAACGCTTGTCCCAGGTAGAATCGGATCCGCTGTTCAAGCTCAGTGCTCATGGGGATGTCAAGGATCGTCTCCAGGAGCTCGGCGGCGCGGGCATAGTTCTCATCGGAAAACTCTCCGGTGATAACTCGGGAGAGCGTCTGCGCTACTCCCGTGCCTTCGACGGAACGTTCCCGCGGGAGTATTCGCGCTTCCGGATCAAATCTCTCCCGCTCCGGAGTGCGCTGCAGAAGCTCTTCGATCGCGGTCTGAGTGGTGGAGGCCACCGGCTGCGCGGTGCCCGGCCGGGGTACCTCCGGTGTAGAAAGGCGGTTGCCGCTCTGAATACCTGAGGTGATGCGGAGAATTGGGAGTGGCGCCCGCCGTTTTGTAGCCGGGGGAACAGAAATCTGCGTCACCGGGCGAGACCTGAGCGCGATCCGCACCGGCTCCGCCAAGACGTTGCCCCCCGACTCGACTTCTACCGACCCGCGTTCAATACGTGCCTGATCAAAAACCCCGTAGTAATAGTCTACGCCGGGCACCGGATAATCCACGAATCGCCGGTTCGTACTGTCAATCTCATCCAGAAGCGTGGCGTCAGAGACGGAATCGAGGGAATCGAAGGGCTCCGTACTGCGATAGACCGCCAAGGTGCGCTCGTTGCGGGAGGGGTCAAACACCACCACAATGGAGGATTCCTGCGCCTGGGCGCGGATATCGGAAATCTCCGCCGCCAGTTCCTCTTCCGTCGCTAATCGCGTCACCTCCACCGGACGGAGCGTCTTGTTGCGGAAAGGAATGAAGATCGGGTAGGTACGACCATCCGGTTCCGCCGCCAGTACGGCGTAGTAGTAGGAACCTTCCTCGTCGGGGGTGTCCAGGTACGTTTCGACTCCCGGGGTGATCTCCGCCACCAACTCGGCGTCGTCGATCGACTGGGCAGTGATCTCCTGTGAATGGCGGTACACGCGATACGTTCCTTCGCTGAGGTCGGTGGAATCACGCCACGTGAGGCGAATCTGCGGGTCACGCACCGCTACTCTAAGGCGAGATACGAACGGGGCAAAGACTTCCTGATTTATGTCGTCCTGGGGAGCCTCCTGCGCACCGGCGGCGAGGCCCAGAAACACGAGGATTCCCATCATCAAAAGTGCAATACGTCGCATGCGATTCTCCCTGATCACACTAATCGGCACGTTCCACCGTTGTCCATAGCGCGTCCCTGAATTATGATCCATCTATGGATTTTACATGGAGTCTTTTCGTGGATTTGGGATTGGTTTCGGCGGCGCTTCTGGCGGCTACGGCGATACGGCACCGATTTCGCTTTTTCCAGCGATATCTGATTCCCAACGCCCTAACCGCAGGGTTTCTTCTCCTTCCGTTTTACAACTATGTGGGACCCATGTTGGGCATCACCAATGAACTCTTAGGAGAGCTGGTGTATCACCTGCTGAGTATTTCGTTTATCTCTATGACGATGCGCGCCGGAAAACCGCAAGCCACCGGAGGAGAGGGACGCATCTTTGCCACGGCGATAGCCACCTTGTGGCAATTCGGGGTACAGGCGTTGGTGGGACTAGGGTTCACCCTGCTGATGATTGTCACCGTCATGCCCGACCTCTTTCCCGCCTTCGGGTTTCTCCTGCCGCTGGGGTTCGTGCAGGGGCCCGGTCAGGCGTATACGATCGGTTCCGGCTGGGCACGGTTCGGATTTGAAGGGGGTGGAAGTATCGGGCTGACGTTCGCCGCCATGGGGTTCGTCTTTGCGAGTTTTGGTGGTGTCTTTCTTATTAACTACGGTATTCGCAAGAAATGGCTCACCGAGGAGTTTCTTAAGGGGCTGGACACATCAGCCGTGAAGAGCGGGATCTATCCGTCCCGAAAGAGGAGGCCGGTGGCGGCGGAGATGTCGACTGAGAGTGAGGCGATCGACTCCTTTACCTTTCACATCGCCCTGGTTCTGTCGGTGTACCTGCTGGCGTATCTACTGCTTCTGGGCATTACCACCGGGCTTTCCCAGATCGGCCCGCTCTTCGCGGATCTGGCGGAGAATCTCTGGGGAATCAACTTTATCTTTTCCGCCCTCACGGGAATTCTCGTGCGCACGGTAATGCGCAAGACGGGACTCGATTTTGCCGTGGACAACAAGACGTTCACCCGGATTTCCGGGTTTGCGGTGGACTACATGGTGGCCGCCGCGGTAGGGGCGATTTCGATCGTCCTGGTGAAAGCCTACCTGGTGCCGATCATCGTGCTGTCGCTCATCGCCGGCGGGTTGGCGCTGCTGTTGGTACCGTGGTTCTGCTCACGGATTTTCACCGACCACCAATTCCACCGGACGATGATGATCTTCGGCGTTTCCACCGGGACGCTACCCACCGGTCTGGCGCTGCTGCGGGTAATCGACCCGGAGTTTGAGACGCCCGTTGCCGGCGACTATATGTACGCCTCGGGAATTACCTTTGTCCTGGCGATTCCCTTCATTCTTGCGATCAATCTTCCCGCCTATGCTGCTACTACCGGCAACATGATGTATTTCTGGGCGGGAATCGGTGTTTCCATCGCGTACATCGTCTTTGTACTGGCGGCGTTTCTGTTCATCGCGCGGGGCCGGGCGTTTGCGTCGAAGCGGTACGTGTGGATGCATCCGAAAGCGGATGGAGACGGGGACGGGCCCGGCTAACCCGTGCCCGCCGAACGCGTGCCGGCGATGGAACGCTCGGCGCCCACTCACTGCCCCCCGCTGTTAGGATGGTTGGGGCGTGGGTCAAGAGTGTTCGTGAAACTCCTTAAACGGGTGGGGGAGCAGCTCTCCAAGGGTCACCGTTTCCCGAATGCCGTCTAACGTTGCCAGGTGAATTTGCAGGTCCTGCGGGCAGAACTCTTGCAGTACCTGCAGGCAGAGTGCACAGGGCACCGCCGGCGGATCGTCATCAGTGACGAGCACGAGGTGGTCGATGTTTACCTCGCCGTGTTTCGCGACCACCGCGAAGATCGCATTGCGCTCTGCACATACCGTGGCACCGTAGCTTACGTTTTCCACGTTACACGCGCTGATCGTCTCACCCGTATCGCTGACGCGGACAGCAGCGCCAACCTGATAGTGGGAGTACGGTGTGTAGGCGTTTCGGCGCGTCGCTACCGCGTGCTCAAAGCTGGTTTGTACGGCGGCATCGTCGTTTCTGTTCATGGGACCTGCGAGTGTAGCGCGGGTCCCCTCCAGCGTCAATCAACAACAATGCGGCAGTGCGGTAAGGAGCACTATCCTAGATAGGTACACGCTTTTCGTACCGGGCGAACTGTCGCTCCGCCGTTCAGCTTCTCCTCCCACAACCCTTCCTGAGCAACGGCATCCAGAATCGTATCCGTGGCGGCGGAGGGAACGATGATGTAGAGGACCTCAAGACCCGCCGCGGATTTCTCCTCTCCGGACAGTCGTACCAGTCGTGCTTTGCTAATTGTAGCTCCAGCGGCGCCCGCGGACATCGCTCCGAGCACGAGTCGCTGAGATTGTCCATCCGCGATGTGGACTGCTATTTCATCCATGTCTTCCAGATACTTGCGTTGCGAGCCGCCGGTCGACTGGGTGTCGGTACGACGCTGACGCCAGGCGGCGCTTCCATGGATCGAATCGATCGCCTGAATTACCTGCTCCATCGTTGCCGCGTGGCGCTGTGAACCACGAAAGAGCAAGGTGTTCGGGAGGGCTCGCTGCATGGGTGACAGGTAGATAAACCCTTTGCCCGGTTCGTCGAGGCGGCCGGCATCTACGAGCTGGTCGAAGACATCACCGGCCTCGTCCGCGTTGGCGGTGATGCGCATGACCTCTTTGTCCCGTGGAAACGTAATACGGATCAGGTTTAGCTTCTCCCGGAGCCCGCGGCCGATGCCAAACGTCACGCTCGGTACACTCTGTCCCAGGTTCAGCGCCGAGCTCGAGATATTGGTACCTTCGCCACGTTGTACGATGGAGACGATCTCGGACACGTTGTCCAGGAGGAGCACTCTCTCACCATTCCCGGCCGGGGGGCGGACCGTGGCCCAGTCCGCTTGCGGTCCGTCGGGATTGATTCCAACGGACACGCTGTACACTTTGAGGGTTCCCTGTCCCGGTACGTTCAGGTCGAGCTGGTCCACGATGTAGGTCGCCACCGGTTCTACCTCGGTGGGGGGGACCAGGAACGACACCATCGTGAGTGGGTCTTCTTCGAGGGTTACCGGCTTGAAAACGGCGACAATTCCGTTGGTCTCGCGTCCGACTACACTCCGCGCGACTTGCGTCAAGTATTCAGAGACGCCTAATTCTGATAGACAGCGTTCCAGAGCTGCGGCGGAATCCTTGGCGATTTCGACGACAAACTGGGCCATTTCCTTCCGGATCATTTCGCTCCTCCCACTGCGCGCTGCACATGTGCCTTGCGCCGGCGTCGCGCGGTGACGACCAGTCCTACCGTGAGTACGGACATGATGGGAAAGACCGATGCCGCGGACAGAATCCCAAAGCCCTCAACGATACCGACTTGCGAACCGATTCCCAATCCCAGCGCCAGAACCAGCGGAACGGTTACCGGTCCGGTGGTAACTCCGGCGCTGTCCCAGGCGATGTTCACGTAGTCCTCGGAGCTGAGAGCGGTCATGATCATCAGCAGTACGTAGGGTGGTAGTAGGATATACACAAGTGGAATTTCCCACAGGATCTTCATAATTCCCACGGTAATCCCTATCGCTACGCCGACCGCCACCGCCTGCATCAGAAGCGCCTTCTTGAACACACCGGCGGTAAGATCCTCAACGGTCATTCCCAGCGCGTTGAGAGCCGGTTCCGCCAGTGTTGCCGCATACCCCATGATGAACGCGAATAGTAAGACTAAAAGTATTCCTGGACTGAGGCCGGTTCCGTCTCCGGGAAACAGCGGCCCGATGCGTGGCACGTACGTATACGTGTCGGAATTGGTGTCGTGGGCCTCGGACTGGTACGGAATGGGGCGGATACCGTCCGGATCGTCAATGTAGAGGAATCGTGTCGTGTCGCCGTCCGGCTGGAGCGCGTCCCGTACCAATCCTTCGTCAAAATCCTGAAATACGGTTGCGTTGTCGGTGTCTTCAACCGCCTGATAGAGCACCGGCAGGTTTCTTCCGACCTGGCGACCCATGTTCGATAGCCCTAGCTCGATACCGCCGCTGAAAAGAGCCATACCCACTACCGCCAGGCCGATACCCAGGGCGATTTCGTCCGGGTTCGGGAGGCGTTCACGGACGATTACGAACAGTACCAGCAGGAGCAGACCGGACAGCGGAAGAATCGCTTGGAGTGCCGCCACGCTGTTGTCGGCAAATAGTTCAAGGAGGTTTACGTCCGGGGCATCTTCGTCGACGCCGGTGGGTAGGATTCCTGACCTGAGCTGGTCGTCATTTTCGATTTCCGTCCAGCGGTCTGCCGCAGCGGCTCGGCTGCCGTAGTAGGCTGCAGCGATTTCGTCGGAATTATCGGCGTTCCACAGGTAGCGTTCCAGGTTGAGTTCTGAGCCGAAGACTCGGGTTACCCGGTCGGAATCGCCTGCAAAGAATTCGCCAGGCGAGTTCGGCATGGGCATTGCCGTATTCAGGACGAACCCAACCGATAGGACCGCAATAATGGGAAACGCTGATGCCAACGTCACCACTCCGAATCCGCCGCCGCCATCATCCGACGACGAACTCATACGGGAGATGCCGATGCCCAGTGCCAGGACGAGGGGAACGGTTACCGGACCGGTCGTCACTCCCCCGGTGTCCCAGGCCAGTCCCGAGATTGCACGCATATTCGGGCTGAAGAACGCGATCACCGTCAATGTCAGGAGAACTGGAATGAGCGTGAAGAGAAACGGCTTGAGGCTCCAGTTGTAAGTGAACCGCAACATGCCGAACAGCACCGCCACGCCGACGCCAATGCCCACGGAGAACACGAGGATCGTCGTGCCCTCGTTGAGCAGAAAGAACAGCAACGGTGCTTCCCAGGGACGTACGGAGCTTCCCGCGAGGCGAAGTACCCCGATCGCCGGCTCCGCGAAGGTGGCTCCGATTCCCAAGACAAACGCGAACGATAAGATCACCGCCAACGAGGTCTTCTGAGGTAACTGGATACCAAGAAGCTCTCCCAGCGGCATGAGGCCGATCATGAGACCTTCCATGAACAGCGTCAGTCCGAACACAACAAGCACGATACCGAGGGCGGTGAGCCCCGCTCCGGCGATCGGCAACTGCAGTACCGCAACCTGGAAAATGATCAGATATGCGACGATCAGAGCCACCGATCGTACCTGTTCCATCACACGGCGTTTCACATAGGGAACGAGCATCTGCATCGCTCGCGAAAACCCGATTCTGACCCGATTAACGTTGCTCATCCGCAGCTCCCTTTTTTTATTCCGTGCACTATACCATAGCCCGGTGATCGCCTGCCAGCCGGGCGTACACATCCCCCGAGGGCCCGTCATCCGGGATCTCCGCAAGGTAGTTCTGAAGTTCAGTCGCATTCCACCAGCGGTCGGTCATGACCAGGCGCACCTCTTCTCCAAGAGAGAAATTGTACTCGTACGTCACGCTCGCTTCCACGGCCAGGTGTTCCAGGCGCAGGGTTGCGCGATACGCCACATCTCGGTCCGCCGGCAGAAACTCGTAGCTTACGGCCGGTAGCGGTCGGGACAGCCCGGCCAGCACCGCATCTTCACTCCCTTCCACATCGATCTTTACGAAGTCCGGCGTCCCATAGCGCTGGATCAGCGCGTCCAGTGTCGTCTGCCGCACGGTTGTCGATGCGGTGAATACCACGTTCTCCCATCCCGGGTGGTCCGCAGCGCGGCGGGCCCAGTCCTCGGAGGTGGTGGCCACGGTGAGGTTGCCCCGTGCCAAATGCAGTTCGACCTCAGTCTCATCCTGTCCGAGCGCCTGCTCCTCCACTGTCACCTGGCCGCGGTCGATCGCCTTTTTGAATATGCGCCTCATGAACCGAGCCAGCCTCGGTTGCGGTTCTATCGCCACCACCCGCGCCCCAAGTGCAAGAAACGCACGGCTCCGATTGCCCACGTGGGCCCCCGCGTCGAAGGCGAGTCCTCCCTGCGGAACGAAGGGAGCGTAATGACGCTTGAGCTGAGCGGAGCGGCCGGGGCGCCCGTAGTAGATCGCCAGCGAACGTAGCAGAGAAACCATCGTGCTCTCGGGGTCCTCACGCCAGGGCGGAGGTGATGCGTTCCATTGCGGTGGTGACTTTGTCGCGATCGTTGAAGGCGCTGATCCGGATAAAGCCTTCCCCGGCGGGTCCGAACCCGGCCCCCGGCGTCGTTACCACACCGGCGGTGTTGAGAAGCTCGTCGAACAGCTCCCAGGAGTCGCGCCCTCCGGCATCCACCCACACATAGGGTGAGTTCACCCCTCCGTAGCTGGACAACCCGATCGCGTCTACCCCGTCGCGAATAATGCGAGCGTTCTCGAGGTAGTAGTCATTGAGTTCCTTCACCTGGTGACGGCCTTCAGCGGAGTATGTGGCGGCGGCGGCGCGTTGGATCGGATAGGATGCCCCGTTGAACTTTGTGGTGTGGCGCCGCATCCACAGATCACGGAGACGATGAACCGTTCCGGAGGCGTCGCGAACTTCGATCTGCTCCGGGACAACGGTGAAGGCGCAGCGCAATCCGGTAAAACCGGCAGTCTTGGAGAAACTGCGAAACTCCACCGCGCACGTTTCCGCCCCGGGGATTTCGTAGATCGTCTGCGGAATATCGGGATCGCGGATGAACGCGTAATAGGCGGCGTCGAAGAGAATTAGGGCGCCGGTGCCGCGGGCGTAGTCCACGTAACGCGCAAGCTCGTCCCGGGTGGCAGTGGATCCAGTGGGATTGTTTGGAAAGCACAGGTACAACAGATCCACCGGCTTCTCCGGAGGCGGTGGTACGAAGCCGTTCTGCCGATTGCCGTCGAGATAGACGATTCCCTCGTAGCGACCGTCAACGAAATGCCCGGTGCGGCCGGCCATGACGTTGGTGTCGACGTATACCGGATACACCGGGTCGGTGACCGCCACCGTCTGCGCCTGCGCAAAGAGCTCCTGAAAGTTTCCCGTATCGCATTTGGAACCGTCACTGATGAAGATATCGTCGGCGGAAACGTTCACTCCCCGACTGCCGTAGTCATATCCGGCGATAGCGTCTCTGAGAAAACCGTAGCCCTGTTCCGGGCCATAGCCGCGAAACGTTTCGGTGTCGGCCATCTCGTCCGCCGCGGTGTGGAGCGCATCTACCGCTACCGCAGGCAGCGGTCGGGTGACGTCGCCGATACCCAGTTTGATCACCTCCGTATCGGGATGTGATTCCTGAAACGCCCGGACCCGTTTCGCGATATCAACAAAGAGATAAGACTTGGTAAGTTTGGTGTAGTGCTCATTAATCGTAATCATCAACTTGTCTCCGGTGCACAAAATACGCGATAGTGCCCCACATGGAAAGGGCAGAGACGCAACGGGTGAATTTTGACGAGCTCCTGCACAGGTGCCGAGACGAGCTGGACCGCGGAGCGGCACGTTCCGTGGGACTGCAACTGGTGTGCGATCTCCTGCAGCGGGAGGTTCCTCACTACGACTGGTTCGGTTTCTATATCGCGGTGCCCGAGGAGCGGATGTTGGTGCTGGGACCGTACCAGGGAGCGTCAACCGACCATGTGCGTATTCCCTACGGCCGTGGCATCTGCGGTCAGGCGGCGGAACGCATGGATACGTGTGTCGTGGACGACGTATCCGCCCAGGACAACTACCTGGCGTGCAGCATTCACGTGCGTAGTGAGATCGTGGTGCCGGTTTTCTCCGGCGACACCGTGATCGCGGAAATCGATATCGATTCTCATACCGCTGCGGCGTTCACCGGTGATGACCGGGCCTTTCTGGAGAAACTGGCAGTGTCAGTGGCTCCCCACATCCCCGATATCTCCGGCGAGTGAGTCAATGACGCAGATGAGTCAATAACGCAGATGAGTCAACCATAGGAGTGAGGCGTGGTCGCCTATCCCGTGGTACGATATGGGCGGAAACGCATAGACGGCAAGGAGGTGATATGCACGACGGAATACGACGCGGCCTGGCGCCGCTGATCATGGTGCTCATCGGAGGGATCGTTGCGGCGCAGTCCGCCACCGATCTGGAGGCGGCAGATGCGCGTATAGAGGAAGAGCGCCCGGAGGCGGCGATCGAGTTGTTGGAATCGATGCTCCCGGGAAGCCAGGGATCACAGCGGGCCGAGGTGTTGTGGCGGCTCTCTTCGGCAACGCTCATGCTGGGGGACCAGCGCGATGATGCCGGGGCCGCGGACGACGAGTTGCTCTCAATCTATGAAGAGGGTGAAGCGCATGGGGAGGCCGGGATCGAAGCGGACCCCGACAACGCCCGGGCCTACTACTGGACCTCCGCCAATATCGGACGCTGGGGTCAGACCAAGGGTGTTCTGAACAGTCTCTTCCGCGCGCCCGACATGCGCGATCTCCTTATCGAAGCGGTAACCCGAGATCCGGACTACGCCGACAGCTACTACGTATTGGGGCAGCTCTACGCCCAGGTTCCCGGATTGATCTCCTTCGGCAACGTGGAATACGCCGTGTCCTTGGGGCGCAAATCGGTAGATCTCATGGAACAGGAACTGCGGTCCGGAGAACGGGATGAGATCAACGAGGCGTTCTATATCCAGCTGGCGTCTCATCTGATTGATCGCGACTGGAACAGCCGTCGTCGCTCCCGGGGTATCCGCTCAATCCGTGACAGCTACCGCGACGCCTCAACTCCCATCGAGCGGGGGTACTACTATGAAGGCGCTATTCAGGTGCCTGACACCGACGACGCCGATGAGGCGGAGCAGATCCTCACCGAGTCGATTCGCCGTCTGGAACAGATCACTGATCCCGTGCCCAGCGATACGCGACGGCTCAATGAGGCTCGAGAGCTGCTGGATTCACTCTGAGTGTGTCGAATCCGCCGCGTCTTCGGTATGGGGTGGGTGCTTTTGGTTTCGGTCGTAGAACGCCGCCCGGCCGATAGCGTCCGCTCCGAAGCGCTGCCGGAGCGCAACGATCGTAGAGTCCAGAGGCGTTGCATCATCCGACTGAAAGAGCTCCCCCTGGTAGGTGGGTGCCTCCTGAGCGTGGCCCGTTACTCCCACGCCCAGGAGGCGCAGGGGCCGCCCTTGCCGTTTCGGCTCGAGGAGTTGCATCGCGATCGCCGCCAGTTCCTCGCTGCCGGCGAGTTGCCGCGGCAGGGTGCGCGAGACGGTGTGCGTCTCAAACGGGGGAAAGCGGTATTTCACCTGAATCGTCTTTCCCAGCCATCCCTCGGTAATCGACCGGTGGAACACTTCCTCCGCCATCTGAAGCATGTGCCGGTGTAACCGGCCGCGGTCTCTAATGTTCTCCTGAAACGTCTCCTCCGCAGAAATACTGTGGCGGTCACGAGATCCGGAGTAAATCCCAGGGTCTTCTCCGCGGGCGATCGCGTACAGAAACCGGCCCGACGCATCACCAAAGTGTCCCCGAAGGTACTCGATTCGCTGCTGTCGCAACTTCTCTACGGTGGTGATTCCCAGCGCCTCCAGACGTCGCCGCGTTCGAGCCCCCAGCCCCCAGAGATCTTTCAGCGACAGGGTGAGCACGAAATCCGCTTCTGTTCCCGGGAACACCTGGTACAGGCCGTCCGGTTTGTCCACGTCGCTGGCGAGCTTTGCGATGAAGCGGCTTGTGCCGATACCCACCGAGATCGTCAAACCCGTAGTGTCGTGAATCTCGTGCTTCAAACGGGTGGCGATATCCCTGGCGGGCCCCATGAGCCGCTCGGTACCGGTCATCTCCAGAAACGCCTCATCTACGGATATCGCCTGGACCTGCGGGGAGTAGTTTGAAAAGCGTTGCATGATCTCCCGGGAGAGCTCCCGGTATCGCGCCATTCGCACGGGAACCACCACCGCCGTAGGACAACGACGCAACGCTTCCGCCATGGGCATCGCACTGTGAACGCCGTAGACCCGCGACTCGTAGCTGCACGCCGCCACGACACCACGTTTTCCCTCGCCCCCAACCAGTACCGGTTTGCCTCGCAGCTCGGGAACGTCCCGCTGTTCCACTGATGCGTAGAAAGCGTCCATATCGACGTGGAAAAACGTGAGCGTGCCGGCCACTACTCGATTTCCTCCCGTTCGGTCAGTACCCACCGCGTTCGATATGAGGCGATTCGACGAGAAGCGGGAGTCTCCGGATCGTCCACTACCTGGGCTCGGGCGGTTTGATCAAACACGGAGACCACACGGAGAGTCACCGCCGTGGGCTCCTTCGTACCGGAACCGGCGCGCCGGAGGATGATTGTCCCCGACACCGTCTCCGGGGGAAATGGCCCCGGTCGTATCTCGAAGCGGCGCGCGGTGGTACCTATCGTCTGTACCGTAGGAAGCGATGAAGCGTATAGCTGGATCGGTGCCTCCGATTCAATAAGCATCTGCAGCTCTTCCGCATGGACCGCGTACTCCACCGTCCAATCGATACTGGTGCGGTCAAGAGCTGTGGATTGATTCACGGTGAAGCGCACCGGCGCCGCCCCCGGGGCGAAGGCGCGAGTGCAGGGAATAGTAGTGCAGGAGATCGTCGTTCCGGTGGGTAGACGAATCGCCACCGGAGAGGCGGGGGACAGGTCGGCGTTGACCGTGAGCTGTCCCCCGGCGCCGGAAGAGGAGGGGACGTGGGCCGTCACTGAGAGATCACTTACCGTGACTCCCCGGGCATCCTCGATAATTGTGGCTGAGACCAGAGCCAGCCCGACCACGGAGACCATGACCATAATCGGAAGCAGCGGTATCCGCGGTGTAAGGGCCTCCAGTCGGAAAAACATCAACAAAAGAGGCAGGACCATCACCGCCGTTATTCCCTCCCGCAGGGGCGGTGGGCGGAGGAGGGCGTCGGCCATCGAAGTGTCGGCAACCGCCGCCAGGGCGATCACCAGATACAAGAGAGGAGTCGCAGCGCACAGCAAAAGCAGCGCCTTGAGCCATGCCGGTCGGGAAATGCTGAATAAGAACCCGAAGACGAAGGTCACCACGAAAAACGCCCCTAGAATGACACTGACCGCGCCGGAGACTACGGCCCCCACGAGAAGCAGTAGCAGGGCGGCTCCGCTGTAAACCGCGCTCGAACGGCGCAGTCGGATATGAAGTAAGGGATAGAGAAACGCCAGAACCAGGAACCCCACGGCGAATTTTCCGGCGGCCACTACCAACGGTGCCGGGGAAGTTCCCGGAATCGTTGCGATCAGCCTGAGTACAAGGTTAGACGCGACAAGACTGGCAGTAAGAACTACAAATAGTCCCAGTATGGCGAGAATGTTGTGACTGATCGCTCGAAGGTAGCGATGGACGCGGCGCGGGCGGTTTACCGCGTACAACAAGAGCAGCGCGCCGGTGATCACGATGCTCCACACCAAAAAGACTTCGGATATGATGAACGGTTCCCCCAGGGGAATGATTAGATAGTTGGTATCCTTCCGGCGGGTTTCGGTGCCGCTCTGTTCCAATGTCCGTGCCAGCGCCGCGAGCGCCGGTAATACCGGTTCCAGGGAAGTCGTCGCCAGCCGGGCGGCCGGCAGATTCAGTTCCAGCGCGGCAAACAGAACGGGATCTTCCCGGCCAAACCCCAGCCGCGCGGCGTTGAGCTGGGCCAGGCTGATATCTACCGGATTCTTGGTAGCCACCGCCTCCGCGAGCCATACCGGAGCCACCTCACCGGGGACGGACAAGCGCCACTCATCAATACCGGCGGCGCCGAGGAATATGCGCGGCATGTCGGGGCCCATATCGGGAAGAGCCGCCGCCACCTGACCTACCGCATCCGGGGACCGCCGCGGAGCGACGATCAGTACCCCCATCGAGTCCGGTATCTTCGACAGGAAATCTGCATCCAGAGGAAATCGATCCGTTGTGTCTACCACGAGAATAGCTCTCGGATCGGGAGTCGCACTTCCGAAGAGATCTGGATAGAAGCTGTGTCCGCCGCGAGTGTTGGTGAGTTCCACTTCTCTTAACGGAATCGGTGATTCCGGTACGATTTCCTCAAAAAAATCGCGATAATGGTCGCTCCCCGGGAGGGGCTGTGAAAAGGCGAGAAGTATTGCTACACTTATGCCGGGTAATGTACCGAAACGGTTATTACGCACACTTGAGAATATGAGCCCGTAGTCTACGGGTCAAGGAGCGAGCCGAGTGGAACTACTTCCTGAAATCGCCACACGGCGAAGCATTCGCCAATTCGCTGATGAACCTCTCTCGCGAGACCAGATCGATCGAATCATTACAGCAGGACAGCGGGCTCCGTCCGCCAAGAACCGTCAGGCGTGGCGGTTCGTCGCTATCACTCAGCTGGACACTCGGGCACACTTGCAGGACGCGTGCTTTGGTCAGGAGTACGTCTCGCAGGCTCCGTTAGTAGTGGCGTTGTGCACGACTAATATTGACTATCGCATGCCCAACGGTCAGTTGAGCTATCCCGTGGATCTGGGCATCGCCGCGGCGTTCATGATGGTGCAGGCCGAACACGAGGGACTTGGCACATGCCCACTCACCACCTTCCGAGAGGACGAGGTCAAGTCACTCCTGAGCGTACCGTATCAGATGCGGGTGGTTATGCTGCTTCTGGTGGGAAAACCGGCGGAGGAACCGGAGCTTACCTCGCGGCTGCCGCTGGAGCGACTGGCTGGATGGGGACACTGGTAAACCTGGTGGTCTCTGAATCAGCGGATGCCGCCCTATCCAAAGGTCTCTACCGCGCCGGAAATCACGTCTCTACCGCGCCGGAAATTACGTCCCTACCGCGCCAGAAAATCCCGCGCCTCCCGCTGCCGGAAGCGCTCCATCGCCAGTTCTATCAGGCGCATGACCAGATCTGAATAGCTAATGCCGCCGGCTTCCACCATTTTGGGATACATGCTAATCGGGGTGAAACCGGGAATCGTATTGATCTCGTTGAGGTAGATTTCTTGGGAACCGTCCGCAGTGGTGACGATGAAGCAGTCAACCCGGGAGAGCCCCGCCCCGTCTATGGCGCGAAACGCCGCCACCGAGAGCGCCTTAATCTCTTCTGCCGTCTCCCGCGGGATATTCGCCGGAATAACCAAGCGGGCTCCTTCGGGGTCTTCGTACTTCGCGTCATAGTCATAGAATTCGTGGGATGGAATTACCTCGCCCGGCTCAAACGCCTGAGGGGAGTCATTCCCGAGGACCGCCGTTTCGATTTCCCGCACGGGGAGCGCTTGTTCAATCAGGACCACGCGATCCACGCGGAACGCCCGCTCCAGGGATTCGGCCAGGTCGTCCGGTCCGGCGACTCGTGTGATACCGACACTGGATCCCGCGGCGTTGGGCTTGACGAATACCGGGTATCCCAACTGTTCTTCGATAACCCGGGCCAGGCGCTGAACATCGGCTTCCTCGGAGAGATCAGCGCGGGCAACGTGGAGATAGGGAACAACCGGGAGTCCGTGGTCCTGCCAGAGTTGTTTGGAGCGCATTTTGTCCATGCCCACTGAGCTTCCCACGACTCCGCTTCCCACGTAGGGGAGCCCTGCCATTTCCAGCAGACCCTGCACCGTTCCATCCTCACCGAAGGCGCCGTGGAGAATCGGAATCACACAATCCACCGGGAGCGCCTTGCCTTCCCGCACAGCCAGGCCTCCCGCGGGCAGCACCGCGACCCGCCGGTCCATGCGCTCCTCGATCATCAGCGGCTGGTCGGCCTGCGCCCGATCGAGTTGAGTGGTGAAATCCTGGTAGTACCAGGCGCCGTCCCGGGCGAGGCCGATCGGTTCCACCTCCATCTCCCGGTGGGACATGAGTGCCCGCAGAACTCCCGCTGCCGATGACAGGGAAACTTCATGTTCCGTGGACCGTCCTCCGTACAACAACGCTACTCTCATCGGTGCGCTCCCTTCTCGGCCGGTTGCCGTAGTTCCTCCGCCACCACTGCGGCTTCGTCCCACTCCTGTATATGATCATCGTAAATGATCGAACTCTCATGCCCCTTGCCGAGAAAAAGGACCGTATCACCCTCGGCGGCGATCGCCAGGGCGTGGCGAATCGCCGCGCGGCGGTCGGGAACCAGGTAGAGCCGCCCCTCATCCCGGATCGCGGCATCTTCCGCCAGACAGCCCTGGGCGATCTGCTCGATGATCGCCATGCGGTCCTCTCCGCGAGGATCTTCATCGGTGAGGATAACCACATCGGCGTGACGCGCCGCCAGGGTGCCCTGCATTTCCCGCTTGGCGATGTCCCGCTCCCCGGCGGAACCAAAGACCACGATTAGGCGCCCGACGGTGTACTCCCGGACCAGCGGCAGTACTTTTTCGAACGCTCCCGGGGTGTGAGCGTAATCGACCACCGGCACGAACGGTGTGGTGTGGTCGATAACCTGCATGCGCCCGGGGAGTGCCTTTAACGAGGGAACCACATCCAGAACGTCCAGCGGGTTGCGGTCCAGGAGCTGCGCCACGGTGAGCACCGCCGCCAAAACGTTCTCCACATTGAAGGGACCGGCCAGAGGAATACGTACCTCCCGTGACTCTCGCCTCCAGTGAACGAGACAACTCGTTCCGCGACTGTCCGGCTGTAGCTCAGCTGCATACAAATCCGCTTCCGGATCCTGCACGGAATAGGACAAGACGGGCTTCCGGGTAGCGTGTCGAAAGTAGTACGCGTTGGGATCATCCTGGTTGATCACGGCGAAGATCGGATACTCGCTCTCCGTGCGACGAGTTGCGGTGTGATCCAGGCTGCGGAAGAGGTTTGCCTTGTCGCTGCGGTAGCGCTCGAAGCTTTCGTGAAATTCAAGATGCTCGTGGGTAATATTGGTAAAGACCGCGACGTGAAAATCGACATCTTTTAGACGGCCGGTTTTTTCGCTGAGGCCGTGGGAGGTAGCCTCCACCACGGCAAAGCGCTTACCGTGCTCAATCATTTCCCGCAGAAATCCGTGGATCTCCGGAGCTTCCGGGGTGGACTGACGGAACGGGTTCTTCTCCAGTTTGATATCGCGCTTGATCAGCGCAGTGGAGATGAATCCCGATTCCTCATCGAGCCGTGACAGAACCTGATCAATGAGGTAGGTGGTGGTGCTCTTGCCATCCGTCCCCGTGACACCAATCACCGGAATCCCTCGGGAAGGGTGCCCGAAGATGCGGCTTGCCAAGGCACTCAGCGCCGTTCTGCTGTGGGACACCTGAACGTACATAACGTCATCCCGGCGCTCGGCGGGCATCTGTTCGCAGACTATCGCGCGGGCACCACGCGATACTGCATCTTCGATGTAGGCGTGTCCATCCACGTGGATGCCGGGCAGTGCCACAAAGAGGCTATCGGTATCTACTGAACGGGAGTCATACACGATACGAGATATCATGGGGTCTCCGGATCCTTGACGACCCAATACGGGAAACTGTTGAAGCAAGCGGGAGAGCCTCATCTGCGCCATAGCGGCGTATGGTAGCAGTTGCGCTGAGGTAAGGCAACGCAACCGGGAATCGGCAATCGATTGCATCGTGAGATACAAAAAAAGCGGCCCGAGACATCGCCTCGGACCGCTCGTTTCTAATTGAGTTTTACTACGGCGGCACTCCTGCCGACCGTAGGTACCCCGCGGGCTCTTACGAGCCGCTCTCGGAATACAGGAAGTCGAAGTACTGCATATCGGTACTCAACGTCTTGCGGAACTCCGGCATCGTCCGGCGGTAGGACTCGATCGCCCGCCAGAAGGAGAAGAACTCCGCGTCCTGCTGATACGCCTGGGAGTAGATCTGCGCGGCCTGGGCATCTGCATCACCACGAATCACCTCCGCCCGCTCGTAAGCGCCGGAAAGAATACTCCGTTTCTCATTTTCCATTTCACCGATCAGCTCCTGCTTGCGTCCCTCTCCGTAGGATCGGTAGGCCTGCGCGATTCGCAGCCGCTCGGAGACCATTCGGTCATAGACACTTTCAGTAAGGTCATCGGAGTAGCGGATCTGGCGGACGACGACGTCTTCCAATTTAATACCCAGTTCCGCGGCGGTGCCCCGGGCGCGTTCCAGCATCCGGTTGGAAAGCTCCTGGCGCCCATCGGAAATACGTGAGCGGTTGTCCACAACGGTCAGGAGATCGGCGATCTCCTCCAGTCGGTCCCGCTGCGTGTCTCCCAGGTCCTCATCATCTTCAATCGCCTGTTCCGCTTCCGAAGGAAGTGCCTGCTCACGATCAATCTCGTTGATCAGATTGGTGTCGCGCACCGCCTCCTCAATCTCATTACCGGAGACGATCGTCCGGACGGAGCTTTCAATCACATCGTCGAGACGGGAGTACGCCCGCTCGATGGTCGTTACCGACCGGTAGAACAGCTGCGGGTCTTCTATTTTCCAGCGGGCGGTGGTATCCACCCAGACAAACTGATTCTCCGAGGTGGGCATGCGGCGGGGATCGCCGTCCCAGGAGATTATTTTCGCGGAGTACTTCGTAACCTGGTCGATCACCGGCGTCTTGAAGTGCAAGCCCGCTTCCTTGGTGGAGCTGATGATCTCACCAAAGCGGATTACGAGCGCCTGCTCGCCTTCCTGCACGATGTAGAATGGGCCGAGAATGACCACAAACACGACGAGGACGACGAGAATGGTCAGGATTTTTGGTAGAAGTTTCATCGTTGACCTCCCGTTACGTTGGAGCCGGCCCCGCCCAGATTGAGCAGAGGAATAAAGTTGGACAGATTGCGGTCGATCAAGTCCGGCACGCTGCGACCAAGCTCGTCGTCACCGGAAGCATCCTGTGACGGGAGAAACACGTCTTCCACCATCTCGTAGTAGAGACGGGTACGGGTGGTCTGCGGATCGTTCTGGTACTCGCTGAGTACGTTGGTGAAGCGCGCGGCGTCACCGCGGGATCGGTTGACGCGTTCCGCGGCATACCCTTGGGCGATCTGCACCACCTGCTCAGCTTCACCGCGGGCGCGGGGAATTTCTTCGTTATACTGCTGCCGGCCCTCGTTGATCAGCCGGTTCATGTCCTGCACCGCCCGGTTTACATCTTCAAACGCATCCTGCACGCGCCCCTCCGGTGGAACGATGTTCTGCAGCCGTACGGCGGTAATCGTTACGCCGAGCTCATAACCCAAAAAAACCTCGTTCATCTGCTCCTGCGCTTGAATTTCAATCTGCGGCCGTTCGTCGCCGAGGACATCGATAATTGAACGGTCTCCCACCAGGCGGTTTACCACCGACTGGGAGATATCGCGGATCGTCTTGATCGGGTCCTCCACGTTAAACAACCAGTTGCGAGGCTCCGCGATGCGGTACTGGATAATCCACTCCACATCGACGATGTTCAGGTCACCGGTGAGCATCAGCGACTCCTCCGGAAAGTCGGCGCCGGAGAAGGTGGTGTTCTGTCCCGCCTGCTCAACCCGGAATCCGTACTGCATGTTCTGAATCTGCTGCGTGGGGACGTTGTAATTCTGCTCTACTCCGAAGGGTAGTTTGAAGTGAAGACCCGGGGGTGCAGTACGATGGTACCTTCCGAGTCGCGTTACGATCGCCTCTTCCGTCTGGTCCACCACAAAAAAACTGGTTGTGGCGATCCCGATCAGAATAAGGACGATCACAATAATCGACAGCGCTCTGCCGTTCAAATTGAACGAAAAACGCGGTGTCGCATCGCCATCTGACATGTATGTGCTCCTTGTTCGTGCTACGAATCGGCGTCGCCGCCGATTTACGATCTCACTATCTTAACTTATCCCCCAGCGGTATGGGAGTCAAGAAAGGATGCTCGTTGAAGAACCGGCGAAGCGGAGCATCGGCTGGTGTGACCTTTACAGACGTGGAGGAAACGTGGTGGACTTTTACGCCTAAAAATAGTGAGGAGGATAGAGAATAATGAGTAGAAATCCATACATAGTGGTGTTCCTGCTACTTGCGATTCCGGCGTTTATGTTTGCCGGCGGCAATCGGGAAGAGGATCAGGCCGCGCAGCAAGACACCTCTAGCGACGCCCAACAGGAGCAGGCGGGTGATCCGATTCAGGTCTCGGAGGCGGTGGCCCGCGTCAACGGAGAACTGGTAAGTCAGGAAGAGTATGACGGTGTGGTCGAAAGCAACATCGCCCGCTATGAGGCGCAGAGCGGTGAGTCCTTCGACCAGCAACAACTCCCGCAGCTCGAGCGGCAGGTTTTGGATGGCCTGATCACGCGGACGGTCCTCGAGCAGGAGGCAGAACGGCTCGATATTTCCGTCAGTGATGAGCGCTTTGCCGAGACCCTCGGTCAGTTTACACAGCAGTTTCCTGATGAACAGGGCTACCAGGCCGCGTTGGACCAGCAGGGCTTTACCGAAGAGGAGTTTGAAACCGAGCTTCGACGGCAAATGGTGATCGAAGAGTTGATTCGATCCCAGGTGTACGACGGGGTCGAGGTTTCCGAGGAGGAGATGCGGGCGTTTTACGATGATAATCCGCAGTACTTTCAGCAAGAAGACCAGGTTGCCGCACGGCATATCATCTTCACCACTGAGGGCGTGGAGGAAGGCGAGCGCGCCGCGCTGCGGGAAGAGCTCGAGGGAATCCGCCGGGAGATCGTCGACGGCGCTGATTTCTCGGAGATGGCGCGGGAGCACAGTCAGGGTCCTACCGCCACCAATGGGGGCGATTTGGGCACCTTCGGCCGGGGACAGATGGTTCCCGAGTTTGAAAACGCCGCCTTCGAACTGGAAGTGGGGGAGATCTCACCCGTAATCGAGACGCAGTTTGGCTATCATATTCTGCAGGTGACTGAGCGCGTTCCGCCCCAAACTCAGAGCTATGAGGAGGCGCAAGAGCGCATCCGCCGGTTTCTCACCGAAGAGGAGCGGAATAGCGGCGCCCAGGCGTACGTGACGGAGCTCCGAGAGGACGCCGAAGTCGAGGAGCTGATCGATATCGATTGATTGACGGACACCGTGCGGGAATCCGCGGGTCGGCATCGCTGCCGGCGGATTTCCGCGGTTGACCTGCCGCAGCGGCGCTCATATCATGGCGCATTATGAAGAAACGCCTGATCACCAGCGCTCTCCCGTACGTGAACAACATTCCCCATCTCGGCAACCTGATTCAGGTGCTTTCCGCCGACGTCTTTGCCCGATTTTGTCGCTCCCGCGGCTATGATACGCTGTATGTCTGCGGTACCGACGAATACGGCACTGCCACCGAAACGCGTGCCCGAGAAGAGGGAATCACCCCGAAAGAACTGTGTGATCGATATCACGCAATTCATACTGACATCTACAACTGGTTCGAAATCGCCTTCGACAAGTGGGGGCGCACCTCAACCCCGGAACATACCAAGATCACTCAAGATATCTTTCTGAAACTCCATGCGCAGGGATACATTCGCGAAGAGACGATCGAGCAGCTCTACAGCGAAGCGTCGCAGATGTTTCTCGCCGATCGCTACGTCCGTGGCACGTGTCCGCACTGCGGATACGAGGACGCTCGCGGTGATCAGTGCGAGAACTGCGGCAAGCTGCTGGACCCCACCGATCTGATAGATGCCCGCAGCGCCATGGATGGCTCAAAGCCCGTGGTAAGGGAGACAACCCATCTCTATATCGATCTCCCCGCGGTGCTTCCCAAGCTGCAGGAGTGGTTGTCTCGGGCCAGCACGGAGGGAAAATGGTCCCGTAACGCGATTCAGATGACCCAAGGCTGGATCCGCGACGGGCTGCGGCAGCGCGCGATCACCCGCGATCTGAAATGGGGTATCCCAGTGCCGCTGGAAGGCTTCGAGGATAAGGTGTTCTACGTGTGGTTCGACGCGCCCATCGGCTACATCTCGATCACCGCCACCTTGACCGATCGCTGGGCGGAGGACTGGTGGAAGAATCCCGAAGAGGTGGAGCTCTTCCAGTTCATTGGAAAGGACAACATTCCGTTTCACACGGTGATTTTCCCTTCCAGCCTGCTGGGTAGCGGCGATAGCTGGACGCTACTGCACCACATGTCGAGCTCGGAGTATCTCAACTACGAAGGAGGCCAGTTTTCCAAGAGCAAGGGGGTCGGCGTGTTCGGTAACGACGCCCAGGACACCGGCATTCCCGCCGATGTATGGCGCTTTTACATGTTCTACAATCGACCGGAAACGAGTGATTACACCTTCACCTGGGACGATTTCCAGGAGAAGGTTAACGGCGAGCTCATCGGCAACCTGGGCAACCTGGTCAATCGGACGCTCACCTTTCTCACCCGCTTTTTCGATGGAGCGGTGGTATCAGGGGGTGAGAGCGACTCTGCGCGACGGGAGTTCTGGAAAGAAGTTGAACAGCGGGAGTCGGAAATCACCGAGAAGCTTGAGTGGGCGGGGCTGCGAGATGCGTTTCGGCAGATCTTTGCCCTCTCCAGCTACGGGAACCGCACCTTCCAGGCGGCGGAGCCGTGGAAAACGCGAAAGACCGACCCCGACGGGACGCATGCGCTTCTCAGTGACCTGGTGTACCTGATTCGTGATCTGGCGATTCTGGTAGAGCCCTACATTCCCGCCGCGGCGGCGCGGATTCGCGGCATGCTCGGTGCCGGGGAGCTCTCCTGGAAGGATCTGGCGCAGCCGGCCGGTCTGGAGCGTACCGGCGCGCCGGAGATCCTTTTTGAGCAGCTCTCGGATGATCTCGTTGAAGAGCTGCGGGTGCGATTTAGTGGCAGCCAGGCGGAGCGCGCCGAGCGGGATGCGCAGAGCGCTGCCGCCTCCGCCGCTCAGTCCGAACCGGAGTCCGCGTTAGAGCCCGACGCCCCACCGCTGGAAGAGCAGTTCCGCGACACCGTGGAGCTCAGGGCCGCCAAGATCGTGAAGGTGGAGCAGCATCCCGAGGCGGACAAGCTCTACATCGAAACGCTGGATGACGGCTCGGAGGAGGGGCGCACCATCGTCTCCGGACTGGTACCGCATTACGCCGTGGACGAGCTGTTGGGACGCACCATTATCATCGTCTCCAACCTGAAACCGGCCAAGCTCCGCGGGGTTAAGAGTCACGGAATGCTGCTGGCCGCCGGCGCTCCCGCGCCCGCCGCCGAGGGCGAGCAGAGCGGAGAGGTGGTGGACGTGCTCTTCGTGGACGGAGTGGAGCCGGGAACGCGGATCACCCTCGAGGGCTACGAGCCGGCCGATGCCGATGAGACATTGAAGCGAATCAAGATCGACGAGTTTTTCGCGATTCCCCTGCGCGTGGCGGATCACCAGGTACTGGTGGGCTCAGCGCGTCTTATGGCCGGCAACCATCCGGTGCGGACGAAGAAGGTGGCCGCCGGAGACGTCGGCTAAACCGTGCAACCCTCATTTTCGCTCCTGCAGAGTGAGTGGTGGAGCCGGGTCAGGGAACGACAGGGGTGGCAACGTCTCGGTGATCGCACGAACGGGCCGGTGGTATTGCAGCGCTCGGTGGGACCGGTACGCTTCGCCTATGCGCCGCATGCGTTCCACGGGGAGAGCTCCGCGGAACCGATCGGTTCATACGTGGACCGGCTGCGGAGAATCGCGGCGGATCGGGAATCCGAAGCCCCCCATCTGATCCGGTGGGATGTTCCCTGGGAGTCGGCTGCGTTTGATGCTGCCGTGGCGGAATCGGCGGGGCTCCGGCGGGCGCCGGTACGGGTGCAGCCTCCGAACACGGTAGTGGTGGATCTCTCGCCCGAGGAAGAGGAGATCATGGCCGCGATGAAGGGGAAGACCCGCTATAACGTGCGTCTTGCGGCCAAGAAGGGCGTTACGGTGGCGCGTTTTTCGGGTGCGGCGGCGCCGGCGGAGGTGCCCCGCTGGTACCGTCTGTACCAAGAGACCGCCCGCCGGGATCAGATCGCGATTCATCCGCTGCATTACTACCAGGACGTGGTGGAGACGGCCGTCTCGATGCGGGCAGCCGGTGAGCCGGCGCCGGTGGTAACGCTCTATATGGCGACTCATGAAGACGACCTGTTGTCGGGGATCCTCGTCACCTCCTACCAGGGGGTGAGTACCTACCTGTATGGGGCGGGGGCCAATATGAAGCGAAACCTCATGGCGAGCTACCTGATTCAGTGGGAAGCGATGCGGGATGCCAAAGCAGCCAGGGACATCGCCTACGACATGTTTGGAATCCCTCCCAGCGACGACCCCTCCCACCCCATGCACGGCTTGTACCGGTTCAAGACGGGTTTCGGGGGAGCGGTGATAAACCGCCCCGGGTGTTGGGACGTGGTGCAGGCGCGGGTGGTGGGCGGCGCGTTTCGCGCCGCGGAGCGAGCGCGGCAGTGGTACCACCATGACCTTAAGAAGAGGTTCCGCCGATGAAATCGTGGGTGTCCGCGGTAGTGGCGGCGACGGCGGTGATCGTCGTTCTGGCGGGATGTGCCGGGACGCCCGAGGAGCTTCCCCCTCCGGAACGGCCGCACGTCACGGACGGTCCCGGCGTGGAACCGCTGACGTCCGATGATCCCCTGCAGTTTGCGTTTGACCAACGAGGTGTGACGGGTGAGATCGTGTCGGTAGAGGTGGCTGCGTTTGTGGCCGGGGATGAGGCCGGCGATCGGCTGGATGACGGGAGTGAGCGCGATGCAACTTCAGACCGCGATGCGGTGCGCCGGTGGGAGCTGACCCCTGATTCCCAATCTCCCCTGCGGGTCACGGTCCCGCTGGACGGGCTCGAAGATGGAGTGGCGTATGAGCTTGAGTTTACGCTGATCGATGTGGACGGGACGCGTTCCGTTGCTGTCAATCGGGTGCCGATTGAATTGGCGCTGGGGCTTCCCCGCCCGATTCCGGAGGAGGCGGAGCTCGTTACCCTCGATCGCCGGCAACCCCTTCGCTGGCGGTTTCCGGAGGAGCCGGCCGACACCGATGAGGCGATTGACACCGATGAGGCGATTGACACCGATGAGGCGATTGACACCGATGGGGCGATTGACACCGGTGAGTCGGGCGATGCCGAAGAGCCGGCCAACACCGATGTGGTCGGCCGGGGACGGTCTTTTACCACGGCGGTGATACGCACCAGCGACGACCGGGTTTCCGGGAGGGAGTGGCCGGTGGCGGACGCTACGGGCCCGTGGGAGCCGGAGGAACCGCTCACGGATGCCGGCGCCTTCTCCCGCCGCGCCGTGGTGGAGTGGCAGATCCGGGTGGTTTCGCGGCGGGGGGTGCTCGGGCCGTGGTCCCCGGAGGGGCTGGTGCGGTTTGATCCCGTTCAGGCGGTTCCCCGCGCTCGCGCGCACACCGACGGAGGTGAGGCGGTAGTAGCGACGCCGGGCCTGAGCTGGGAATCACCCGCCGGGGCGGTGGCGTACCGGGTGGAGCTGGGCGCCGCGGACCGCGTGAACGGGTCCGACGAGCCTGAGCGCCTGGAGCCGGAGATCGCGGAAACGGAGCTCCTGGAGACAGAGGCCCCGCGTGTGCGCCTAGACCCGGGGGGACTTGAGACGCTTCTCGACGGTGCCGACACGCGATTCGTGCGCTGGCGAGTGGCGGCGATCGGCCCGGATGGGGTGGAAACCCCTTTTTCCGACTATCATGCGTTTCGCTACGTTCCGTTTATGGGTGGACTGGAAACGGTGGTGCCGGTGGACGCCCGGGTGACGGTCCTCCTGGGGAGTGATACCGCGGAGGAGTCCGATGAACGGCCGGCGGTGCCCGTGGCGCTGCCGCTGCCCTTTGCGATGGCGCGCTACCCCCTCACCAATCGCGTGGTGGCGGCGATCGTCGAGCTGGAGGCTGCTGCCGGTCGCATGGAGGTCACCGCGGACGGTGTCCGCACGACCGCTGATTCGCCGCGGACGCTTGTCGGTCTGGAGACGCTCGATTTCGGTGCGCAGTTCGGCCTGCGGGCGGAGGAGGGGAGCCTCACCGTGGCCGACGGCTACGCCGCACACCCCGCGGTGGGCCTCACCTGGTACGGCGCGCTGGCCGTGGCAAACGCGTTATCCCTGCTGGAGGCGCGGGACCCCGTATATTCAGGCCTCCCCTCGGCAGACGATGAGATCACGATGCACCCGGAGCGCGACGGATACCGTCTGCCTACTGAGGCGGAGTGGGCGGCCGCCGCCGGCGCGCGACAACGTATCGTGGCCGGCGCGGAGCTGACGATCATCGAAGATCGGGAGCTTTCCTCGGGTGATCTGCGCGGAGTCAATCATCTTCGTAGCGGCGACCGTTGGGAGGATCTCCAGCCACCGTACACGGCGAACGGTGGTCCAACCTCTCCGGTGGGTAGCGTCGGACCGGGCTCACCGCTGGGCCTGTTCGATCTGCTCGGGAACGTCTGGGAATGGACCGCCGACTGGTACGATCCTGAGCGGTACCGGCGGATTACCGACGGTGGTGTAGAGGTTCCTTGGGCGGGGCCGGTTGAGCCGGTGCTCGATGTGTACGGCCGGGTTCTGCGAACGGTGCGCGGTACGGCGTGGAACACCCCCGGGGACGACGTTCGCCTCGGGAACCGGGGAGGCTTTGCCCCGGAGGCCACCAGTCACAGTATCGGGGTGCGGCTGGTACGGACGCTGCGGTAGCCGCGGTCTCGGTTGCCCTGCCGCCGATGCCGTAATTACTCTCCGATGCTGTACTGCCGCTCGAGCTGCTCGTAGTAGTCGATCACCTCTCGCACATAATCCCGTTTTTCCGGGTACCGCTTGTAGGAAAAGGATCGCTTGAAGCCGTACACGATAATGTTCTTCAGCTGTTTCGGCGTGATGTCGAAGTTGTCCAACGCCAGCTGAATCTCGTCGGTGACGGTGGTGTGTGAGATCAGGCGGTTGTCGGTACAGAACGAGACGGAGAGTTTGTTCTCAAGCATCTTCTTTAAAGAGTGATCCGCCACTGAGGTCAGGTCCGGGGCGGTCTGGAGGTTGCTCGTGAGGCAGACCTCGATGGTGGTTCGGTTGTCGGCGATGTAATTCACCAGACGTTGAATGTACTCGGTGGTGTCTGTAATCTTCGGGTCGCGGATGTGGTCGGGATTGAACAACCGCATGCCGTGTCCGATGCGATCGGCGTGAAGCTTGGTGATCGCCTGGAAGATCGATTCCGGCCCGTACGCTTCGCCGGCGTGAACGGTCTTGTTCAGGAAGTGGCGGTGGACGTAGTCGAACGCCTCCTCATGGTCGCCGGCGGGATAGCCGTGCTCACTTCCGGCCAGATCGAACGCCACCACCTGAATATCACTCTCGTTTCGCAGCTTTACCGTGGCCCGGGCCAGCTCGCTGGAGGCCATTTGAATGATCTCGCTGGAGTCGGAGTAGCTATGAACGGAACTCAGTGCCCGGTAGTACTGTGAAAAATTGGGGGCGAAGAAGCGCATGGCGATTACGATAATCCCGTAATCGAACTCCGGCTCGCCGGTAGGCAGGGAACGATTGATCTCGGTGCGCGCCTGCCGTAGCCCGGCGTCCACGGCGTGCATTACCTGCTCGAAACTCAGGAGGTCACTCATGTGCAGTTGCGGCGCGAATCGCACCTCCAGATGGCGGACACCCTCGGAGAAATTGTCGATCGCCAGCTCGTACGCGATATGCTTCAGGTGTTCCTCGCGCTGCATAACTTTGTTGGTGAGCCCGAATCCTCGCAGATACTCATCCAGACTGGCGTAGTGCGGTTTAAAGACGATCTCGTTAAGTCCCTCCGGAGTATACGAGGGAAGATCGATCTTCTCTTCTTTGGCGATGTCGATCAGTGTCTGCTCTCGCAGACTTCCATCCAGATGGACATGAAGATCGGTCTTGGGAATTTTGCGGACGAATTCTGCCGGATACTGTATCATTCCTCCATCATAGCGATGAAAGGGACCATAACGCTACTGATTCTGTGCTTCTTGTGGGTGATTCCCTCCGTCCCCGCGAGTTCCCCGGGCGTGATCCGGCTGGAGCTCACCGTCTTCCCTCCCGAGGCGGAGGTTACGGTGATCCCTCCGGAGAGCTACCGGGGCGGCCCGGTGGTGTCCTCTCCGATCCGATCCACATCCGGCATCGGTACGCTCCGGCGTGTCTATCCCGCTCTTCCCCCGGCAACGCGTCTCAGGATCACCGCTCCCGGATACGAGGAGGCGATGGTGCACCTCCCCGGCGGTGCGGGCGATAGCGGGGTGATCTCCATCGAGGAGCGGCTTTTCCCCGCCGGCGGACCGCTCCGGCTGTCGGCGGAGCTTCCCACCGGGGACGGCCCCAAGAGCGTCGCCTTCGTGCCGGGGGGGCGGATCGTGGTGCCGCTTCTGTGGGACACCGGGGCCGACACGTTCCAGCTCACCGTGGACCGCTTGGAACAGGTCAGCGTCGAACCGATCGGGCGCATTCAGCCCCCGCCGGAAATCGCCGGAGAGGAGGGCTTCGTGGAGCCGCTGTGTATCGCGGCGCACGGTGAGTTGTGGATCTCCCAGATGAACGGTGATCGCCTGCACCGCTTTGATCTCGTTGACATGAATTATCGGGAATCGATTTCCGCCGCAGGGCAGTGGCCCAAGGTGATGGCGGTCGTTCCGCCCACCGCCTTTCGTCCCACCGGCCCGGTGGTGGAGAGCGCCTGGAACCCCAACCGGCAACCGTCGGCGCGCGGGACCGGTGGGAAGGATCGAGCGCTCCTGGTTACCTCGAACTGGCTCAGTGAGACGGTGGTGTTCCATGATCGCGCCACGGGGGAACTCGTTCACGACGTCCACCTCGAGGGGCAACCGCGGGGAATCGCGGTTTTTGACGATCCTCGGGAAGTGTGGGTGACCGAGTTCTCCACCGGAGATATCGTGGTGATCGAGCCCTATAGCGGTGCCATCGTGGACCGGCTGCCGCTGGGACCTGGAGCGGCCCGCCACATCGTAGCGCATCCCCGGGACCGGAGGGTGTACTACTCCGACATGTACCACGGCACGGTGAGCGTCATCGATGGAGACACGCGGGAAGTGCGGCTTACCCGCCGGTTCGGGAGCAATATCAACACGATCGCCGTTGATCCCCGGGGGCGGTATCTCTATATCAGCGAGCGCGGTCGAAATAATCCTGAGAGCTATCACCTGCCGGGCCCGGCGTTCGGCCGGATCTTCGTGGTGGACGCGGATACTCTGGAACCGGTGCAAACGGTGTGGGGACGACACCAACCGACGGGCCTCGCGGTCTCCCCGGACGGTACGCTCCTGGCGGCTACCGATTTCCTCGATGACAACATGTCGATCTATACCGTGGCCGAGTGACTATTCCCTCGCGGACTGAGCCAGGGCGCGAAATTGATCTCCCCGATCAAACTCATTGGCAAACATGCCGAAGGACGCGCACCCCGGCGAGAGCAGTATCACCGGTTCGCCGCCGGAGCGGCGGGATTCCGGCATCGTGCGGGCGGCGGCCGCGGCGGCGGAGAAGGCGCGGTCCAGTGAGTCAAAGGGCCCGGCGTAGGGAATCGATCGCCGGCTGAGGTGCCCGGTGATGGCGGTGGTGGCGCTCCCGGCGAGGAGATAGACGCCGCCTCCCCCGGATACCACCTCTTGCGCCGCGGTAATGAGAGGATCGGGATCGAGCCCTTTGTCGCTGCCGCCGGCGATGAGGATCACGGGCCCCGGGAACGACCGGACCGCAGCCAGGGTCGCTTCCGGAATCGTGGCGGCGCTGTCGTTAACGACCGTGGCGGAGGGGAAGGCGGCCACCGTTTCCAGCCGATGGGGAACGCCGATAAAGGATTGCGCCGCGGCGTGTATGTGTCGCCGCGGGACGCCCACGGCCTCCGCCGCGGCTGCGGCGATCTGTACGTTGCCTCGACTGTGGACTCCCGCCACCAGTAGCGTCTCCGGCAGCAGCGCGTCATCGGTATCTTCCGCAGCAATCACCGCCTGGTCGCCGTATCGCCGGCGACACTCATCGACGAAGGATCGACCCCAGGCGTCGGTGGTGTTTCCGATGATAGCCACTCCCCCGGAGGTCAGGTGGCGATACACCTCGCGCTTGTCCTCCACATACGCCTCCATTGAAGCGTAGTAGTCCTGGTGATCGCGGAAGATGTTGGTAATAATTGCTACCGTTGCCGGAATCACCGGGTGCAGGGCGCGGTTCCAGAACGGTCCGGTGAGTGATTCCCGGGGCGGCGAAGGCGGGTTGTACCATCGGCAGAACGCGATATCCCCCAGTTGAAACGAAGAGAGTTCCAGTACCACCGGGTCTCCTTCCCGTAGCTGTTCTACGAATGAGAGCGGAGACACGGTAATGTTTCCCCCGAGGTGCGTGCCGGGAAACGAGGCGTGCAGGAGATGAGCCGCCGCTGCGCTGGTGGAACTCTTTCCTTTGGTTCCCGTGACCGCTACCAGCGGCCCCGGAGGGGCATGAGATCCGGTTGGCGCGCACCACTCCGCACAGAAAAGTGCGATGTCGGTGGTGATCGCCGGGGCGTGGCGGAGCATCGGGGCGGTGCGGGGCACTGCGGGATTCTTGATCACCACATCGGTATCGCGAAAATCGCTGATGTCGTGGGTGCCCAGTACCGCGCGCACCCCCGCCGGGAGTTGCCCGATACTCTCCGATAGGTGCTCTTCAGAGCGTAGATCGGTGACGGTGACCTCCGCGCCGCGGTCCACCAGATAGCGAGCCGCGTTCAGTCCGCCGCCGTGCACGCCCAGGCCCATGACGGTTGCCCGTACGCCGGACAGGTCCGGGGTGACAACGGTCACAGCGCCTCCCCGGTGGTGGCCACCGCTAAATCTTCATCGTGAACCTCGAACTCCTTCTGCTCTTCCTCGTTCAGGTACACCTCCATAGAGAGATCCGCGAATATCTGTTGCCACTCGTCCGGCACGGTCTCCTTGATCTCGGTGAAGGCGGGGAGCGTCTCGGAAAACGCCTCCTCCCGCAGGACCTGTTCGATACGCGGCAGGTGTGGAGCAAGAAAGTGCTTCATCCGGTGGAGCAGCGGAACGGCTCGCCGCCGCGCGGGCGAATCCAGGGCGATAGGATGGTGACACACGGATCGGTATTTGCTGCTGAACGGATAGTACGGATACACCCGTTTTCCCGTGGGGAGGATGAGCTTGGAAAAAAACTTGGTCAGATCGGTATCGAGCCAAATCCCCTGAACAAAATAGCCACGCCCCGTCTCACCGATCCACGTGTCCGAAATCATATGATCGATCACCCCACCGGTGGTCTTCTCATTTTCAGTGAGCAGTCGACTCAGCGGTACGATATCAGCATCGATCATGAGCTCCCGCGTGCGGTACACCGGCGTTGTGTCGTTGGAGCCTTTCTCGAGTATGCGGTGTTTCTGGGGGCGGCACACGAGGTCGAGCCGCATCAGGTACAGATACGGCTCACCGGAGACGCGGTACAACTGAAAAAAGGCGGGCCGTAGGATCTCGGCGGGATCAAAGAGATACGTGAGACCGCTGAAAAGCGAGGGAACCAGCTGCTGCAGCGCGTCCACGACGGTTCGCAGCTTCTTAATGTACTGAGGATTGGGGGTGTCCTGGTGCACATCGTGGTGTATGGAAAGGGACGGAACCTCGTACTCCTTCCCGAGACGGATGAAGAAGTCTTCTCCCTGGTTAAAGTGGCGAGTGAAGCCGGCACGGGCAGGGGTATCTCGCTGCAACATCGCGTTGATCTCCGCGTCACTTGAGGTGAGGCGGATTTCACCGGCGGACTCTTCCATC
The DNA here is from genome assembly GCA_040904425.1 of Alkalispirochaeta sp. Taxonomy (GTDB): domain Bacteria; phylum Spirochaetota; class Spirochaetia; order DSM-27196; family Alkalispirochaetaceae; genus Alkalispirochaeta. The sequence continues at coordinate 17,571 of JBBDTM010000013.1, read as the reverse complement.
GCAGAAAAGTAACCGGAACACCGGAACGGTGCAAGTTATGTTGTGATTATCGTGTGGCCGGGCTACAGTTGTACCATGAATCAGTTGGTTCCGCGCCGGTTGGCTATGGCCTGTATCGCATTTCTTGGAATCTCGCTCTCTGTGCACTCGCAGAGCGATCCCTACGCCTTCGTTATCTACGCCGAAGGCTACAATATGTCGATCTATCGCAACGATGAACTGCTCACCTATGATGTCCTGGTGGATAATGTGATCGGCATGCCTCTGCTCCCCGGGGATCTGGTCCAGACCGATCCGGATACCTTCGTAGAGATTCAGGTGATGCCGTCGCGGACGGTGGTAAAGGTCGCCGAAAACACCACCTTTGAGATTGAAAGCCTTGGCGGGAGCGGCGGCGGCACCTTCGATATGAGCTACGGTCGCGTCCGGGCCCGGGTTGAGCGCCTTACCAACAACGAGACGTTTCGGGTTCGGGGAAGTTCCGCTGTGGCGGGCGTCCGCGGAACGGACTTCGGATATGATATGGTGGTAGAGCGGGAAGCCGCCGAGCAGTTGCGGACGCGGGTCTACGTCTTTGACGGGGAGGTAGCCGTCTCGAGCCGTGATGATTCCCCGGAAGGCGCGTCGGAGGCGAGAGAGGATTCCGAAGAGGGCGCCGTCCAACGGCAGCAACCGGAAGAGATTCTCATTGGAGCGAACGAGATGGTGAACGTCGTCTCCGCCGTACCGGAAGAACTGTCCGGTGAGCGGGATGAGGATACGGAGGAGCCACTCTCACCGCCGCAAGCGGTGCGACCTCAGACGGTTTCCTTTCAGCGGGAGCCGATTCAAGAAGACATTCAGCAGTTCTGGCGAGATCAGGACTTCCGGGAAGAGGCGATCGATCCGGCGGAAGTGGAAAACGTATTTCCCGGCATTAACGCTCGCGTGCAACGCCTCTCGGACGAGCAGCGTCAATATGAGGAGCTCCAACGGCTTCGGCGGGAAGGACTCCTGGGCTCCCCGGACTCTCTGCTATCGGACGCCACGGAGGATTATGAACCGCTGGAACCGGAACGGGAGCCGGAGCCCGTCGCGCTGAGTGAACCGGGGCCGAACGAGCGTATTCGCCGCCTGGTGCAGCCGGACACCGCCCCCAGCCGTTCGAAGCAGCTGCGGCGCGCGGGACACTGGTTCATGGGAACCGGCCTTCTCCTTGAAGCGGCGGGAATCGCCGGCGCCTGGTACCTCGACGACATCCGCGACTACCGAGAGCTCGATCAGAGTACGCCGGGCGTTGCGGCGATGGCCGGGGGAGGAGTCTTTCTGACCTCCGGTATTATCTCGTACTTTTTCAGTCTGTTTGGGGGAGAGTGACCGGCACCTCTTCCTGGGATTTGGGGGTGGTGCGAATTTCGCTGATTTCCCAGCCGTGATCGGTAGGAGAGAGGGTCAGCCGGTCCACGGTGCGGGAACGAATCGCGATCGTTCCCGCAGTGCCGTCACTGTTCTCGGAGCTCTCCGGGCGCCAGATTTCATACTCCGCCAGGACCGTGGCCGACTCGGCACCTTCGCTGAGGAGCTGGAGATCGAGATCTACGATTCCGTACGGCATGCGCCCCGCCGGCCGATCCGCTGCCAGCCACGCTTCAGCCTGCATCAGCGTGCTTTCCCACTGTTGGGCGGTCTGTACCCGGTCGATCACGTACACGTTGGTCACTTCACGGATCGTTCCCCGCGCCACACCCCGCGCCAGGGTGTCTTCCATGAGGATGTGATCGAGCTCGTTCCATGCGTCGTAGTAGGTCGCCGCCACCTCCCGGGGGCCCATTCCGGCGGTAGCCGGTGGTTCCAGATGGTTACGAAGGATCGTTACCGGCAGGTACAGCACCGCTACCAGCGCCAACGCCGCCAGCGCCAGCGTCCGACCGTGGCGCCGGAGAAATTCCCTGCGGCGATAGCCTGCGCGATTTCTGGACGTCCGTTCCTCCGCTGCGGTGCGGCGCGCCTCGATCTCCTCAGGGTCCGTGGTATCGATGATTCCCTCGGACTCGATTATCGTCAGGATCTTCGGCAGCAGGTCGGCGGTGCGCGCTTCACTGCGGGCCAGCCCGTCTTCGACCAGGGCACACAGCTCGTGGTGGAGTTCCGGACGGTGCAGGTGGAGCGGCGCCTTCTCCAGCGACGCCGAATGGCAGCGAGCCGCCTCCTGCGCCTCCTGCACGTCACACAACGGAACTCCCGAGAGCGCATGGTAGAGAATTGCAAGCGTCTGGTAGACCTCGGTGTCGAACGCGGTGGGCCGCTCAAGACGGTAGGGAAAATGAGCGGAGCGGCGTTCCGGAAGGGGGAGATGTTTGTTGATCTCCTCCGAGAGATCGCGATGCAAAAAAAGTACCTGGCCGGTACCTCCCACCAGTGAGGTCGTAATATTGGCCAGGGACAGATCATCGTGGTGGAACGCCGAAATACAGGAGCGGAGGAATCCGGGGATCCACCCCGGTTTCGTCGGTGGTGCCACAGACAGGAGCTCCGCCAGAGTTACGCCGTCCTGCTGAGGTCCGCACAGATAGAACTCCCCCTCGTGTTCCACCAGCCGTTTCACCGGCCACGGTTCAAACCGATCGCCGGTAACGATCTGCCCCCCCGAGCGGGCGGCGGCGCTCACGCGCTGTGCGGCGAATCCCCGCGCGGGGATGCCCGTTCTCACCGCCAGGCGTCGTTCGCCTTCGAGATCCACCTGTAGTCGGTTGTGGCTCAGTCGTTCAATCTGCATTACACCATGTCCTTCAAATCGGGAGATACGCGATAGAAGCAAACACCACGCTCCCTACGTCTCCGTCGTAATCCGTCTCAAACGTACCACGATTGATGATTTCCGGGCGAGTGTTCTCTCCGGCGAGGAGGTGTGTCAGCACCAGGGTTTCCAGTGAGCGGGGAGGGTTCTCCAACGTTTCCACCCGGGAGAGGATCGCGCTGCCGCCTCCCGTAAGGAGGAGCCTAATCAGTTTACGGGCGCGGGCGTCGGCCTCCGTGGGGCTCACAAATCCGCTCAGATTTGCCGCCGCCACCACCAGGGTGGAGCGCGCGCCGAGCACCGCCTGGAGCGTGTCGCGCACGTGAAGTAGTTCCCCCGGGGGAAGGCCCGCAACCAGCAAGGGAACGATCGGCACCGGCCCGAAGAGGTAGTACAGGGCCGGTAGCATCACCTCCACGCTGTGGTCCTGGAGGTGAGCGATCTCATCTACAAAGAACGTCTTCTCATCAACCAGTTTGCGACACACATCCTGATCAACCGGCATCGTACCGAAGGGCGTCTCGAACGCCTGCGATTCCGGCAGGAGAACCTTCCGGTAGGTGCCACTGGGGGGGGCAAGAATTACCACGCACTCCGGAACGGTCTCCGCTGCCGAAGTAAGGCTTTCCGCCACGTACGGAAGCGATATCTCGTACGCACCGTGCGGTGCCACCACTACGGAGGCGTCTCGGCGTTGAATGCGGGTGCCGCGGAAGGCGAGGGCCAGCTCAGTTTTTAGTTGCGTGGCATCGGCTGGGTAAAACACACCGTCCGCCACCATCGCGCGAATCATCATGGGCGAGCTCCAGTTTTCGCGGCGATCGCCGTCGTAACTACTGTTCCAATGTGGCGCCGACTCCCAGACGCGACAACCGATCCTTGTCCAGTTCGACGGTGAGATTTTTCTCCTGCGTGGGAAGGACGAGTCCCTGCGGCCCGTCCTTGGCGCGGCGGAGATACTTCACTTGAGTATAGTAGAGATTGGCTTTTCCTGCTGACCGAGCCTTGCTAAAGAACAGGGCCAGATTTCCGGCGTCCAGAAGCACCTCCAGAGGAATGCTCTTGCCCGCCCGATTCCGAATGAACACATAGCCCCCCGGATAGTCCCGGGTATGGAGCCACCAGTCGTTGCCTCGGGTCGCGCGGCGTAGGAGCTGGTCGTTTTCGCGGGAGTTGCGCCCGACGAGCAGGCGGAATCCCTGCGATTCGAACTCCAATCCGGGAAGTGCTGAGACGCCACGATCCTGCTTCCGGCGCTGCTCGAGTTCCCGCGCAAGGTCCCGCAACTGGGTGAGATCCAGATCTTCCAGCGACGCCAGTCGGGTGTGGATGCGCTCCAGTTGTGACCGAAGGGCGGCGCTGCTGCTGTCGAGATATGCCGCTGATTCCTCCGCGCGCCTCGCCCTATCGTAGTAGGCCTGGGCGTTCTCCGCGGCGGACTTGGTAGGATCCAGCTCGATTCGGACCACGCGGTTGTCGTCGAGGTAGTCTTCCGCCTCGATCCAGCGCGCACCGGGAACCGCAGCGTGTATATGTGCGAGAATCAAGTCGCCGAAATGGCGATTGCGATTCTGAGCGTCCTGCTGCGCGCGGCCGGCGTCTATCTCCGCCAGGCGCGCCGTGGTGCGCCGTTCCTGTTTCTCCAGAGCCCGGCGGCATCGGTTAGTCAGGAGCTCCCGATCGCGCTGGGCCTCCAGGTGCCGGTATTCCTGCTCTACCTGCTCGTTCAGGGTGCGCGTGCCCTCCACTGCGCGGATCGACCGCGGTTTCGCGTCTCCCGCCGGTGGTTCCGGTATGAAGGATCCTCCCGTTTCGATTCCCTGCGCCGGTTTGCGGAAAAACGCGTCCAGGATCGTGCCGTCCGGATCAGTGACGATGATATTCGCCCTGGTGCCCCAGAGTCGGATGTACACCAGCGTCCGTACCCCGCTACGGTCCACGTCGAGCCGTACGATGCGGTCCTGAAATACGTGCTCCGCCGCGGCGATTCTGCCCCCTTTTATCCGGGACCACAGGAAATCTTCAAAGCGTTGGTGGCTGCGTTTGGCGCGGGGCGGTCTCGTGGTGGTGTGAACGCGCACCCAGGGATTCTCCAGGCAGATGCGCATCCACCACGCCTGGGGAGGACGAAATATCTGGAGATAGAGGTTGCGGAAATCATTCTGAATGATCTTTTGAATGTGCTGACCGGGGAGGTCGAGCTCCTCCAGAATCCGGTCGATTTCGGGACTGTTCAGGGACATGTGAGTTTTACGATAGCACGAGGCGGCGGATCTCAGCGACCATGTAGAAGGATCCGCTCACCACGATCGGATGCGGTGTATCTCCCCGGCGGACGCGCGCCTCCGCCAGCGCCCGTTCCGGTGATTCCTCCAGCACCATGTCATATCCCACTGCCGCCACGCGGCGGGCGACTTCTTTCGGATCTCCCGGTTTGAAGCGTCCCGGACGGGACACGATAAAGACCGATGCGATCAGCGCCAGTTCCGCAGTGATGCCCTCTACGTTTTTCCCCGCCACAACCCCCAGAATCACCGGAACCGTGACTCCGGCGGGGAGCATCTCCCGGATGGTGGCTGCCAGCGCCGCCGCGCTCTCCACCGTATGAGCGCCGTCCAGAATTACGTCGTCGATTACCTCGCCTCGACCGGGAAGCCGAGTTGTGGCAAGTGCGTCCGCGATCGCCGCCGGGGTGGCAGTGGGGATCCGGCCGTGGGCGGTGAGGTAGCGGTACGCCTCCAGGGCGGTGGCGATGTTGGTGCGGTGCACCGAACCGAGCATCGCGGGAACCACCGGGCCCGCCCCCACCCAGTGGGGCAGGAAAACCGCGGGGTTATCCGCGCCGTGGGCCGGGGCGGGAACCGGCTCCAAGGGCGTCACCGGATAGATCGGGGCTCGGCGCTCGTGAGCGACGCGGCGTATCACCGGGTCTGCCTCCGGGTGCTGGGGTGCCAGGAACACCGGAACGCGCTCCTTAATGATCCCTGCCTTTTCGCCGGCGATCGCCGTGCGGGTGTCACCGAGGTAGTCTGTGTGCTCCAGTTCGATTCGGGTGATGATCGTTGCCACTGGATGGCACACGTTGGTGGCGTCCAATCTGCCCCCGAGACCGGTTTCCAGGACGATCCAGTCGCACCCCACCGCCGGGAAGTAGCAGAACGCCAGGGCTGTGAGAAGTTCAAACGTGGTGGGAAGGTCATCCTCCGGCACGTGCGCCGCGATCATCGCCTCAACCACTGCCCAGATGCGCCGCCCCTGTTCCACCATAATCCGGTCCGCCTCGATGCCTGAGGGTATCGCCTTGGCATCAAGATCAGCGTCGAGGGGGGAGAGCCCGGCACCCGTGGCGGGCCGGCGTATCGTGAACCGCTCCCGGTAGCTGGTGACGTGGGGTGAGGTGTAGAGCCCCACCGTTTGCCCGGAGGCCACCAGGAGCGAGGTCAGGTAGGCCGCGGTAGAGCCTTTTCCCTTCGATCCCGCCACATGAACGGTGGGGAGGTCGCCCTGAGGCTCTCTTAATCGCGAGAGAAGTTCCACCATGCGCTCGAGGCGGTAGAGCCGGAGGTGAGCGGTGGTGCGTTCCAGATTCGTCCGTGACTCGAAGCGGGCGAAGATCTCTTCCGGTGTGTTCAACACTGCGCTCACCGTGGTCGATTTCGCTCCCGAAGAGCTGCGGCGTGTGTGTAGAATCCCTCATGATCGGCAAGCCGAATCACGTGGTCCCGCATCTCGGCGTACCCGGTCTCCGTAACTTCCACCACCGTAGACGCCTTCTGGAAATCCCGCACGGAAACGGGACTGAACGTCTTGGCCCATCCCCCGGTGGGGAGCACTGCGTTGGGACCGGTGGCGTAGTTGGCCAGGCTGAACGCGGTGTGGGGACCGAGGAGTACCTCGGACGCGTTATGAATTTCGGCAGCCGTGGCGTGGGGATCACGAGTGTGCAGCAGGAGATGCTCCGGAGCGAACTCGTTTACGAAGGCGATACTCTCGTGCTCATCGGTGGTGAGTATGATTCCGCCGTAGGCCGCAAAAACCTCAGCAAGAAACGTTTTGCGTGGTTCGGGAACTTCTTCCATAAGGGCGGTAATGTGGTGTCGCACGGCTCCCGCCACCTTCTCGGAACTTGTCACCAGGAGCGCCGCGGAGTCGCTGCCGTGTTCCGCCTCGATCATCAGGTCCAGCGCAACCACCCACGGATCAGCGCCTTCGTCGGCGACAACGATCGACTCGGACGGTCCCGCCGGGAGCCCCACATCGATCACGTCCGCCACCAGCCGCTTGGCGGCGGCCACGTAGGCGCTTCCCGGACCCACTACTTTGCGCACCGCCGGTACCGTCTCCGTCCCCCACGCCAGAGCGCCGATCGCCTGGGCACCGCCGATGCGATACACCGTGTCGATGCCGCAGGCGGCGGCGGCGTAGAGCACCGCCGGGTCCACCGTTCCGTCGGGTCGTGGCGGCGTGGCAACGGCGATCGTCTGTACGCCGGCAAGCACCGCCGGCACACCCAGCATGTACATCATGGAAGGAAAACTGCCCCGGCCACTGGGAACGTACAAACCGACGCTGTCGATTGGAGTGACGCGTTCAGTGGCGATGATTCCCGGCCGGACGTGTACCGTATGGTCCGCCAGGTGAACTTGGGAGCGGTGGAAGGTACGGACGTTTTCGATGGCGTAGTCCAGCGCCCGCCGAAGCGGGTCATCCAGGGAGCGTTCCGCGTGAGAGAACTCCTCCGGGGTCACCGCGATCCCCAGCTCCCCGATTCGGGCGTGGTCAAACTGCGCGGTAAGCTCCAGCAGCGCGGCGTCCCCCTCGGAACGGACTCGCTCCACGATGGGCTGTACGGTATCGAGGAGATCGTTGATGTCGGTCTGTGAACGTCGCAGCAGGCGTCGGCGCACTTCCGGTTTTGCTTCACTCCACCGGTAAACGTGTACTGTCATGGGTGTGGACTATACCACGGGGTCCGAGTCGATGGGAGCCTCCGGGCGTGGCCAAAATCAAAGACAAGCAGGAAGATCGCCTGAATCACGACGCCGATTCCGTTGCCCAGGGGAAACATCTCCCGGCGAAAGATCACGATCACTGCGATTCCCACCGCAATATACACAAGGTCAAGGTAACCGTTGATGGTGAGGGTCTTTCGCAGGCGCGCCGTCTCCGACAATTCCCGCTCTTCATCCGGGTACCGGTCTCTCCGAGAGCGGGTACCGTGCAATCCCACCAACGCAACGATCGCGTCCACCACTCCCCAGATGAGCGCCTGCAGTGCAATTCCCTGTACCACAGGCCACGGAGTCAGAATGCCGATGATGCCCGCCACCACGGAGAATCCGCTCCACCACAACAGCCGTCGACCGATTACTAAGTGTCGTCGAGTTATTTCGTCCACCGCAATACGATAGTACAGACCGGTTCCGGCGGCAATTCCCCGGGCGCGCTCGGGGTGCGTGCAACACGTCGGCATCGATGAGGGGTACCTACGCAATTCCCCGGGTGCGCTCAGGGTGCGCGGGATGCGCCATGTGTCTACCACCGCCCGTTGCAGCTACCAGCGGGTAGACGCTGCGGCCGGTGGAAGTCGCGGCCGGTGGAAGTCGCCGCCGGTGGAAACAGTGCCCGGTACAGCCAACACCACCCCGGTAGAAACAGCGGCTAAGACGTGCTACTTTATCGGTCCCAGACCGAGGAGGAATCAACATGGTAGTGAAGCCGATGATCCGCAGCAACATCTGTATGAATGCGCATCCCCAGGGATGCGAACGCAACGTGGCTCAGCAAATTGAGTACGTAACATCCCGGGGACCGATCGACGGTCCTAAGAACGTGCTGGTGATCGGTGCCTCCGGCGGGTACGGTCTGGCCTCACGCATTACCGCGGCCTTCGGCGCCGGCGCCGCGACGATCGGCGTTTCCTACGAGTCTCCGGCAAAGGGGTCCCGCACGGCCACGGCCGGCTGGTACCAGGACCTGGCGTTTCGCCGCTTTGCGGATGAAGCGGGTCTGCCCAATCGCAGTTTCATCGGCGATGCCTTTGCCCACGAGACGAAGAACAACGTGGTTGCCGCAGTGAAGGAGCTCATGGGTTCGGTGGATATGGTTGTGTACAGCCTTGCTTCCGCGGTTCGGGTTGACCCGGATACCGGAGAGATGTACCGCTCCGCGCTGAAGCCGGTGGGGCAGCGCTACGAGTCGGTCACCCTGGACGGCAAAACTGCGCAGCTTAAGCCCACCGCCATGGAGCCCGCCACCGAGGATGAAATCGAACAGACCAGAAAAGTGATGGGTGGTGAGGACTGGAAACTCTGGATTGACACGCTTCGGGACGCCGGTGTGCTTGCGGACAACGCGATCACTGTGGCGTACTCCTATATCGGTCCCGATATTACCTTTGCCCTGTACCGCGACGGAACGATCGGTAAGGCCAAGGAGCATCTGGAAGCCACCGCCCACGAGCTGGACGCGATGCTCGCCCCCGGTGGTGGACACGCGTGGGTCAGCGTCAACAAGGCTCTGGTCACCCGGGCCAGCGCGGTCATCCCCGGTGTGTCCTTGTACCTGGCCGTCCTGTACGGCGTAATGAAGAAGAAAGGTATCCACGAAGGGACGATCGAGCAGATGTACCGCCTCTTTTCGGATCACCTCTACGGTAAAGGTTCTCCCGATGTAGATGAACACGGCCGGATTCGCATGGATGACTGGGAGATGCGCGACGACGTCCAGCGTGAAGTGCACGAGCTCTGGGACAAAGTCACCAAGGAAAACGTTACGAAGATCGCCGATGTGGCTGGTTTTCAGCACGAATTTCTCCAAATTCATGGATTTGGATTCGATGAGGTCGATTACGACGCGGATGTTGAGGTGTAACGGGCCGTTCCGTTGCGGAGCGCGCTCGTTTTCGATATCTTAGAGGCGTATGAAATTTGACGAACTCAATTTTGACAGTGAAATACTCGCCGGCATAGCTGCGGCCGGCTTCGAGGAATGCACTGCCGTCCAAGAACAAGCTATGCCCCACGCGATCAATGGTGCCGACGTGATGGTGCAATCCCAGACCGGCACCGGAAAAACAGCAGCCTTTCTTCTGCCTACCTATCAGCTTCTGCTTCACAACCCCAAGTTCTCCGGTGGCCGCGCGCTGGTTGTGGCGCCGACTCGGGAGCTGGCGGTCCAGATCAAGGAAGAATCGGAGGTGCTTTCCGAGAATCTCGGCCTCCGGACGGAAGTATTCCACGGCGGGGTCGGATACGGTCAGCAGCAATCCGCTCTGGCCGAAGGGGTCGATATTCTCGTGGGAACTCCGGGACGAATGCTCGATCTCAGTCAGAGTGGACACATGCGCCTCAAGGACGTGCAGATCGTAATTATCGACGAGGCGGACCGCCTCTTTGACATGGGGTTCTACCCGGATATCCGAAAGATGTTTTCGCGGCTGCGCCCCCGCGAAGAGCGGGTGAATATGCTCTTCAGCGCTACCTTAAGTACCAAGGCGCGGAATATCGCCTGGGAACACATGAACAGCCCGGTGGAGATCGAAATCGAGCCGGAGCATATCACCGTGGACAAGGTGACGCAGACGATGTATCACGTGGCCTCTGAGGACAAGATGTCGGTGCTGCTGGGAGTGTTCAAGAAGCGCGCCCCGCGAACCGCGATCGTCTTCACCAATACGAAGCGCGCCGCCGAGGAAGTGGCGAAACGGCTGGAGATTAACGGATATCCCACCGAGTTCATTATCGGTGACCTTCCGCAGCGGAAACGGCAGCAGATCATTCGGAAGATCAAGTCCGGCGAGTCCGAGTTTCTGGTGGCTACCGATGTGGCCGCCCGTGGGCTCCATATCAACGATCTCGACATGGTGGTGAACTACGATCTCCCGGAGGATCCGGAAGCGTACGTGCACCGTATCGGCCGCACCGCCCGCGCGGGTGAGTCCGGTCAAGCGGTGGCGCTGGCGTGCCAACGGTTTGTGTTTGGGTTGGATGCGATTGAGTCGCTGATCCGTCAGAAGATCCCGGTGGAGCCGCTTACCGATGATATGTACGCGGAAGACGCCAGCGCGGGAATGCGCATCCGCACCGGAGACAGCAGTGTCGACAGCCGTGATTCCCGGGGAGGTCGTGACTCCCGAGGACAGCGCGACTCTCGAGGACCGCGCGACTCACGCGGCGGTCGTGATTCTCGGGGTGGCCGAGATTCGCGTGGAGACAGATCCCGCGATGAAGGCGGTCGTGATTCTCGCGGAAGCCGGGATTCCAGCCGGCAAGGTGCTCGCAACGAGGGAAGCCGCAACGAGGGAGGCCGCGACACCGGAGGCACTCGGCACGATAGTCGTGCCGCCGCCCCCCGGGGCCAGGATTCCAGATCCGACCGTCCTCGCAGCGATAGACCGCGCAGCGATAAACCGGGTAATGACTCACCGCGTAGCGACAGACCTCGCAGCGACAAGCCGCGGGCTGATCACGGCTCTCGGTCTCGGTCGGGCGCGGCAAAGGGCCCTCGGTCCGCAGAATCAGCCTCATCTCCCAAAGCCGGTGACAGCCTGGAAGATCGGCTCGCTTACTATCGGAAGAAATACGGCGAAGATTTCCAGCCCACCGACGAGATGCTCGCCGGCATGGAAGGTGGCGGCCGGAAAGGCGGCGCCTCCGGAAACCGAAGCAGGAAGCGGTCGCCGTCGCGCAAGCCCGCGGAATCATCCAGGAAGGAAGAACAACCTCGGAAAGAAGAGGCTTCCAAGGAAAACTCCGCAGACTCCGCGTCGAATGGAAGCTCCAAAACCGGCAAGAAGGGCGTCCTGGGAACGCTGCGTTCCTTCTTCGGCGGTTGACAAAACGGCAAAGTTGCGCATAATATCGCGCTTCAATGCGTCTCGTTGAGAGCGTAATACAAGGAGAACTGTGAATGGCTCGACCTTCAAAAGCCCGAGGAAAGATCGCGCGCCATCTTGGCGTCAACGTCTTTGGAAATCCCAAGTACGACCGTCTGCTCAAAAAGAAACCGTACGGCCCGGGTGAACCCAAGAAAGGTCGCATTCGCGAGACAGAGTACGCCCGCCAGCTCAAAGAGAAGCAGAAGGTGAAGTTCGCCTACGGCCTCTCCGAGCGGCAGTTTCGAAACCTCTTTTATAAGGCAAAGACCATGAAAGGGGTGGCAGGTCACAATATGTTGATTCTGTTGGAACGGCGTCTCGACAATGTGGTGTACCGCATGGGGATGGCTGCCAGCCGCCGACAAGCGCGTCAGCTGGTGAGTCACGGACACATTCATCTCAACGGACGCAAGGTTACGATCCCCAGTGCGATGGTACGCCCCGGCGACCAGGTTTCGGTCAAGAGCAAGAAAAGCTCCGAAATGCTGCTGCGTCGGCTCGTGTCGGAAAACTCGTCGCGGCAGACAACGCCGTGGATCGAGGTTTCCGCGGACGACCTCACCGGCAAGGTGAATATGCTTCCCACGCGGGATATGATCCCGACAGTCGCGGAGGAGCAGCTGATAGTAGAGTTCTACTCGAAGTAATCAGCACACACGCAGACCAGTCGGCTCCACGGGAGTCGGCTGCCGTCCCGATAGGACGGGGTTGCAGAGGGAGCGGGGTCGTCTACCGGCGGCTCCGTTTTTTTTGATCAACCTCTGGTGGGAGCCGGCCGATACTGGAGATATGCGTCGCTTTCCCGTGGTGAGCAGTGACACTGCCCTCAATGACCGCGTCCAACGAATCTGTAAGAAGTTTGGAGACACGTTTCAGCCGGTGTTCCTCGACTCAGTAGAGGACGCTCTGGAATACATCCAGTACGAACTTCCTGAGTTTCAGCTTGTTCACTTTTCAGATGAGACCGTCGACGGGCAAGATCTTATCCGCTCAATCACTGAGGATCCGTGGTTGCACTATGGTGGTGTAATCGGTGTCTATTCCCGGAAAGATGCTTTAATCGTGGAGAATCTCCCCCGGGAAACCAACGTGGTTACGATGATTCGCCGCGGGGAATTTGTGGAGACGTTCTTCCGCGTGCTCTACATCCTATACCGCAACCGGCAGATCCTGTTTCAGCGGGATATGCAACTGGACTTTCTGGGAACGATTCACGGAAGTCTGGAGATGGATAACGATCCGTACAACGCCCGGACCTACGCATCACTGATTTCGAATTTTCTGTTTAACTCGAACTACGTCGATATTGAGATGCGTGATCGCCTCCACGTGGCACTCTTCGAAATGATCATGAACGCGATCGAGCACGGAAACTGCGGGATTAGTTATGAGGAGAAGACGCACTATATCAACGAACACGGCGATATAATCCCTCTGATCCGCGAGAAATGTCGTGATCCGCAGATTGGCACCCGTCGCGTGCGGGTCACCTACCGCATTACGCCCACCCACTCTTCGTTTCAGATCCGCGATGACGGAGACGGGTTCGATTGGCGAAGTCGTCTGGATGATGAGGATGTGAACTTCAACGAACACGGCCACGGCATCCGCATGACGCACCATTATATCGATAGCCTCACGTACAACGAAGAGGGTAACGAGGTGCGCTTCGAGATACCGCACGAGAAACAGGCAAACGCCACGCCGGGAATCTTTGCCGATCAGGAAGTCGTGGAACTGGGTGATGGAGATGTGGTGTTCGAGGAAGGGGAAGAGTCAAACGATCTCTTCTATATCGTCACCGGGAAACTGGATATCATCAGCGGCAACCAGCGTATCGCCACCCTCACGCCGGACGATATTTTCCTTGGAGAAATGTCGTTCCTGCTGGGAAACCGACGTTCCGCCACTGTGGTGGCACGAGACCACGCTCGTCTCGTGAAAGTGACGAAAAACGCCTTTGTCAGCGGCATTCAGCGCCAGCCGCACTACGGCATCTTTCTGGCCCGCCTGCTGGCGCAACGGCTATCCAGACTGAACCGGCAAGTGGCCGCTCAGAGCGGTTAAGCTCTACGGCTCGGCCGCAGCAGCAACGGCCGGCGCGCCGATTATTGGTCAAACTTCCTGCGGTGCCGGTTCTTTACTCACCAGATTCGCGTCATAGCCGATCGCCTGCACAAAGTTGACAATCTTATCCACCGTTGCCGGATTACCGTCGAAATCCATGTAGATTTGAGCGGTTTGCCGGTCAACCCAGATATCTTCCACACCCTTGATGCGGCGTCCCATGTGCTCAATTCCGATCGAGCACGAGGTGCAGGTAGCTCCGATTAAATCAAAAGTCGCTCGTTCCATATCGATAAAATACTAATGCTTATTGGATTTGTAAAGTTCCTGCAGTGCGAGAACGGTTGCCTCGACCCGTGCGGCGGAGTCGTGGGGCCCCGTCACGCGCAGTACGTGCAGCGTGCCGAAGGTGTAGAACTCCAGTTGCCGCGTGTACTGCACCTGAATCGCGCTGATCGCGGATAGCGGGAATTGGTGGAAGGGTGGAGGAGTGGGGCCGGCGGAGACGGTTGGTTCGACGGATGCCGCAGGGGGCGGGACAGAGGAGTCCGTTGTGGCAACCGCGTCCCGCGGGTGCAGTACCAGCAACCGGTCGGTCAGTGTGCCCCGCACCGATCCTTTCCAGCGAAGCGGACGACTGCGATAGCCGGTGGAGTACTCCGCCGTGAAGTGGTAGGGAAGGGACGATTGGAGCGAGTGTCGCAGAGCCGTTTCCTGCCGCTCTCCCCACACTCCGAGGTGTGGGAGCCTCTCGCCGTCGCCGTTACGGGCGCCGGCGATCTGGAAGAGCGTTCCGGAGCTGGTAAACCACCACTCCGCGGCGCAGGACGTGCAGTGTATCCGATCCCCCGCGCCTCGGATCGCGCCCCACGCTCCACAGACGGGGCACCAATAGACCGCCTGCTCCACCCCCTCCGCCGGACGGTCTCCTCGAAAGTGCCGTTCCGTATCCCGCTGCCAGTGGTGGTCGTTCCACGCCACGGCCCGGGCGATGCGCTCTTGAACGACCGGCCGCGGGAGGCTCGTGAGTTCGGCACGGCGCACCACCGTCCGCACGTGGATCTCGATCCGGCCCCTTCGCCGAGTGCGCGCCCACCGCGGTTTGGAGAGGTAGCCGCCGCGAATCTCCGCCGCTACCACCGGGGCCCCCAGGATGCGTGCCAGTTTGCCCGTGGCCGGCGGAATCGGGCGGGGCCGCCCGTCCCACGTGCGCTGGCCCTCGGGAAAGAGCGCAACGATCTCCCTGTTTGCGATCTCTCGTTGCAGGATTCGGAGGCTCTCCATGTCGGTGCGGGCTTTTGCTTTGGGAATCGCCCCCATTGCCGTCATCAGTACGCGCATACCTCGTGTGCGAAAGTTGCCGTCGGCG
This sequence comes from Alkalispirochaeta sp., assembly GCA_040904425.1. GTDB lineage: Bacteria > Spirochaetota > Spirochaetia > DSM-27196 > Alkalispirochaetaceae > Alkalispirochaeta. Next base: position 2,481 of record JBBDTM010000013.1, on the reverse strand, counting down.
GCAAGAAAGCGAATCGGAACGCGCAACCCAAAGGCCAGGAGAAAGGGATCCCAGAAGTTGACGTGGTTTGACAGGAGGAGCATCGGTCCGTGACGCGCTGCCTGTCGGTCGTGATAATGAACTGAAATGCGATAGTACCACCACAACCAGCGTCCCACCGTTGACCCCAGGACGTGCAGCATAATGGAAGCGGATCGACGCGACATGGGCGGTACTGTAGACGGGGCAGGTGCTGTGGTACAATCCCGATTCACCTCGCGGGAGGTGGGAAGGAACGACGAACTGATGGGTACCGGCAATACCGCCGACGTGATCGTAGTGGGCGGCATTAACTGCGATATCAGCGCCACCGTGGAAGGGACGTTTGTGCCGCGCTCCTCCAATCCGGGCGCCGTCTCCCTGGCAGCGGGCGGTGTGGGACGGAATATCGCCCACGGTTTGGCGTTGCTTGACATCCCAGTGGCCCTCGTGGGTGTAGCGGGAAGCGACCCGCTCAGCGATTGGGTGCTGCGGAGTACCGTCTCCGCCGGCGTGAACATCGGTGGCGTCCTCCGTGTCGATGGGGCGCGGGTAGGTACCTACGTGAGCATCGTCGCTGCGGGACAGATGGAGACTGCCGTTTCGGACATGAGCGCGGTCGATCTGCTTACCGCGGAGCGGGTGGTGGCCGGGTTGGAGTCCGCCGCGGAGCGGGGCGCACCGAAGGTGGTAATCGTGGATCTCAATATCGCCGCTGCTGCGGTTCAGGCGGTCCTCGAATGGTCGGCGGCGCGGGGGGTGCCGGTCGTTGTCGAGCCGGTGAGCGTCGCCAAGGCGCGGCGTCTGGAGGGGATCCACGGGGAGATTGCCCTCGTCACGCCCAACTCCGACGAGGCACAGGTCCTGCAAGAGATTCAGCAGGCCGGCCGGTTGCCGGAGATCTCCCGATGGGTTATCACCCGGGGCCCCGACGGCTGCGGAGTGTGGGATCGCGGCGCGTCGGTGGAACGGCGCTTTCCGACGAAACCGATGGAAGGAACCAACGCCAACGGTGCCGGGGACGCATTTGTCGCCGGTTTTGTCGCGGCGATGACCGCTGGAGCGGAGCTGGAAGAGTGCGTCGCCTGGGGGATGGCCGCCGGGGCGATCACCGTGGCCTCGCCCGACACGGTGGCGCCGGAACTGTCCCGTGCGGCGGTGAACGACGGAATAGGCTGAAAGTAAGGAGTACTCAGGATGGAACAGCGATATATCACGATAGAACCGACGGTGGCCGCAGCAATCGACGGCGGCCGGCCGGTGGTGGCCCTGGAGTCGACGATCATCTCTCACGGGATGCCGTACCCGCGGAACGTGGAGACCGCCCGTGAGGTGGAAGCGATCGTCCGGAAGGCCGGGGCGACACCGGCGACGATCGCGATCATGGACGGCACGTTTCGGATCGGACTCACCGAGGATGAACTGGAAGAGCTGGGGCAGCGCGGTGATGTGCTCAAGGCGAGCCGGCGAGACGTGGGGCTGGCGCTGGCCACGGGGCGCACCGCTGCCACGACGGTGGCCACCACGATGATCGGCGCCGCGGCGGCAGGCATTCGCCTCTTTGCCACCGGGGGTACCGGAGGCGTGCATCGCGGGTACCAGACTACGATGGACGTCTCCGCCGATCTTCCGGAACTGGCGCAGACGCCGGTGGCGGTGGTTTCCGCAGGAGTTAAGTCGATCCTCGACATTGGACGGACGCTGGAGTACCTGGAAACGCTGGGTGTGCCGGTGATTACCTACGGCGCCGACCAGTTTCCGGCGTTCTACAGTCGGGAGAGTGGCTTCGCCTCACCGTTGCGCCTGGACGATCCGGCCACGATCGGCGCCACGCTCGCCGCCCATTGGGAGCTACCCGCCGCCGGCGGTGTCCTGGTGGCCAACCCGATCCCTGAGACCGACGCGATGGAGTACGGCGAGATCGAGACGGTTATCGAGCAGGCGGTGGGGGAAGCCGAGCAGCGGGGCATCCACGGCAAGGAAGTGACCCCGTTCCTGCTGGCGCGGATCGTGGAACTCACCGGTGGCAGGTCCCTCGAGGCCAACATCGCCCTGGTGAAAAACAACGCCCGCCTAGCGGCGGAGATCTCCGGGGCTGTGGCCTGAGCGGGCCGAGAAGCCGTTGTGGGGTGTTGGCAGACTGCACGGATGGTGTGGACGAGCTGACCAGTGAACCTCCCTGCGGTTAAAGCTCCTTGATTTCCTGTTCGGACAGGCCGGTGATTTCGGCGATGTCTGCAGTCGAGAAACCGCGCGTTCGCATCTTGCGAGCATCCTCGCGGGCTTTCTGCTGCATGCCTTGTTGCATACCCTGCTGCATACCCTGTTGCATACCCTGCTGCATACCCTGCTGCATACCCTGTTGCATACCCTGTTGCATACCCCGTTGTTCCCCGCGCTGTTCTATCTTGTCTACTACTTCCGCCAGCATGGTCTTCACCTCCGTTAATTGATTGACTTTGT
>JBBDTM010000012.1:0-11124 GCA_040904425.1 Alkalispirochaeta sp. | reverse complement strand
GTGGCGACCTTCTCCTTGAGTTCGGCGTCGATCTCCTCAAGCGGGCGGGGTGGCTGGTAGGTGTAGAAGTAGCGGGTGAAGGGAATCTCGTAGCCCACTTTGTCCTTGCTGCGGTCCATCCACGCGTCGGGGACGTGGGGCAGAACCTGCGTGCGGAAGTACTCGTCGATATCCGTGGACAGCGGAACGTTCTCGGTGTCCTTCTTCTTGGGGTCCGGTTTGGGGTGGCCCTTCTTATCCGTCACGGGATTTCCGTCGTCATCCAGCAGGCGGCGGTTGACCGTCACGGTGGTGTAGCCGAACTCCTCGGTGGGGACGATGCGCACCAGCTCGCCTGCGGTAAACTCGCCGTGGAGGCGGACGATCGTTTCGATGTCCTCTGGTCCCAGCATCTTGCGCTTGGAGCCCAGGCTCTTTTTCATCTTCTGCCAGAGGGCGGTGGCGTCGATGAGCTGCACCACGCCGCGGCGCTTTTCCTGTTTCTTGTTGGAGAGGATCCACACGTAGGTGCTGATGCCGGTGTTGAAGAACATGTCCATCGGGAGGCCCACGATCGCTTCCACTAGGTCGTTCTCCAGGAGGTACCGTCGAATCTCGCTCTCGCCACTGCCGGCGCTGCCGGTAAACAGCGGGCTGCCGTTGAGGACGATGCCGATGCGGGAGCCCCCTGCTTCCAGGGGACGCATTTTACTGACGAGGTGCATCAGAAACAGCAGGGACCCGTCGGACTTGCGGGGCAGCCCCGGTCCAAAGCGACCGGCAAAGCCTTTCTGCTTGTGTTCGTCCCGGACCGCCTTTTCTACCTTGCTCCAGTCGACCCCAAAGGGCGGATTGGCCAGCATATAGTCAAACGCCTTGCCGGCCTGACCGTCATTGGACAAGGTGTTGCCGAAGATGATGTTTCCCACCTCGTGGCCCTTGATCAGCATGTCCGCCATACAGATCGCGTAGGACTCGGGGTTGACCTCCTGTCCATACAGGGCGAGCTGTGCCCCCGGGTTGTGCCCGGCGATATACTCATCCGACACCGACAGCATACCCCCCGTTCCGGCGCAGGGGTCGTAGAGGGTGCGCACGGTGCCCTGCTGCGCCAGGAGTAGGTCATCCTCATGAAACAGCAGGTGCACCATCAGGGTGATCACTTCCCGCGGCGTGAAGTGCTCTCCGGCGGTCTCGTTGGAGAGCTCCGCAAAGCGCCGAATCAGCTCCTCAAAGACGCTGCCCATCTGCGTGTTCGATACCGTCTGCGGCGAGAGGTCCACCGCGGCAAAGCGCTGCAGTACCAGAAAGAGCAAATTGGCGCCGTCAAGGCGGGCGATCTGATTGATGAAGTCATACTTCTCAAAGATCTCCCGCGCCTCCGGGCTGAACCCATTGAGATAGTTCAGGAGGTTAGCCTGCAGGTGATCGGCATCGCCGAGAAGCTTCGGCATATCGAACCGACTCGTGTTGTACACCTTGAACCGCGCCGCCTGCCGAAACACATGGTCCTTCATCGCCTCTGGCGCGGAGGCGTGCTTCTCCGCCGCCGCCAGGACATCCGCCTTGGTAGGCTCCAGAACCTGATCCAACCGACGGAGCAGGGTGAAGGGCAGAATCACCCGCCCGTATTCAGACTGCTTGTAATCGTTGCGCAGGAGTTCAGCGATAGACCAGATCAGGCTGGAGAGGTTGGTCGCAGCCGGAGCGCTGCCGGTAGTGCCGTTGGTGCTCATGTGGGGAGTGTAGCATACCAAGAAGCGGGAGTGAGAACGGGCCCGTGTGCGATAACCCCGCCACCTGGCTCAACGGCCCATTATGCCCAGCTGCTACTGAAACGCTTGGGCGCTCCTTCCGGAGTTCTTTAATTCAAAAGCCCCGCGATTCCCTTTCCAGCGCAATCCTAATGCGTTGGACAGTTTTCGGGGTCCAGCATAGAGGTTCCAACCCTCGGCGGTGGCGTGGGGGCCCGTGCCACCGCCTGTTGACGCGAATGGGGGTAAGTGGCGTAGTGATCAGTAACCGCTTGCGTAGGGATAGTAATACACAATCGGCGTTGGATCTTCACCAAAGGTGAAGACAGGCGTCACACCGATAAACTCAGCGACATCGTCTTGTGTATCGTCCACACCGCGTGTAGAAGCATCGGTTACTACGATTTGGATTTCCTGGCCTACGGTCAGCGTTCCGACAGACGACCCGTCGCTGGGGAGAATCGGGCGTGTTCCCGATGAAGAATCAACTGTCGTGTCATCAATCGATAGGTAACTCATTTGGACCAGGCGATCAGCCAACGTGACGTCTTGGCCGGCGCTATCGGATGCATAGAACTGTCCTGCCGTGTAATCAACTTTGTGGTCGCCAAAGGTAATAGAGTCGATAGACGCATCGATTATGTCAAAATGTATGTCCGGTTGCTCTGTCGGAAAATCTTCGTAGGCATCGCTGGCCTCGCTCGCAAATATGTACAACTCTGCCGTTTGTGGCTCGTCCTGCGTCGTGCCATCGTCAATTGATGCGATCCCATACTCATCACGCAGAAACTGAGAATAGTCTTCAAAGGTAGCATCCAGTGTGAGATTTACGGTTCGAGTTTCACCGCCGGTGATCGTGGCGGTCGCGAAGCCCACGTTGAAATCAGGTGAGCTCTCCGTCGTGGTATCTAAGCTTCCGGCATACACCGTGACCAAATAGGTTTCACCGGCACGAAGGCCGGAGAAGTTGCTGGAGCTTCCGGTGGCATCGCCGAGATTCAGGAAAGCTGCCTGAAGTTGTACATCCGGCACGGACACGGTGACATCAAATGACTCGAGCTCGAGGGTGTCCGGATCTGAAAATGCTTCTTCAAAAGCATTCTCCAATTCCTGATTTGCTTCCGCAAACGCGCTCTCCGCCGTTTCCGGGTCACCTCGCAGCAGACTCTCGGAGGCTATCTGCGCGAAGAAGAACGTATCCACGTCCTCCAGGGCGGACGCGCCCACCGTTGAGTCGTTGAGTTCATCGCTGTTCACGGAGATCGAGATTGCTCCCTCGTCTTGCGGCGGGGTCCAATAACAGCCTGCCAAGGCGGCTACGAGTAGTACTGCGGTTGCAACTATTGCGGCGCGGCTCGTGCGACGCCGTGCTGTTGGTGTGATATGCATCATTACCTTCCTGTATCAAATTCCCAGTTGATGGTGAGTCCGCCGGTGGAGGGACCGCTGGGAGCGGTCGTCTCCTCTTCTCCTTCGTCATCGGTAGACACCGTTACCCGCGTGCTCGACTCCGACTGTTCCGCCGGAGTAGCTGGGGGTTCGGTGCCGGTGGTGGTGCTGGATTCGCCGCCGCCCACCGATACGGTTTCGTTGTAGCGGTTGGAGAGGGAGACGATGCCGTCGGAGACTTCCAGGTTGGCGCCGTCAAAGCTGAAGTCGGTGCCGCGGACGGCGGCCACGGCGATGGGGCTGGAGACGCGGAACTCGGTGTCCCGATTCTCTGAGGAGCGCACTTCCGCGTCGACGCGGCCCACCTGCAGGTGCAGGTCGGTGCGGTCGGTGTCGGATTCCTCGATGAGTTCATCGATGCGCATCCGCGTGAGGGCCTCCACTTCCAGCCGGCTCTCGCCGATGGTGATTTCCGCGGTTGACTGGAAGCTGGTGGAGATAGTGGCGCCGGTGGGAACGCTCTGTCCCGTTTCGGCGGGGGTCCACTCGCCGCCCTCGCTCAGGCGGACTTCCACTTTGCCGTCGATCCCGGTGATGACCGCCTCCAGGCCGGCCACCCCGAGCAACGGAACGGTCATGAGCACCGCGGCGATTATCGCGCGGCGCAGGGTTTTTTGCTTCATTGTCTGTACCATAGGTTCCATCCTTAATCTGCTTAGAACGATGCCGACACCTGCAGCCGCAGGAGATACTCCGTGGCGCGCTGGTCGGTAAACGATCCCGATGAGCCGTCCGCCGGGAAGAAGGCGCCGCCATCTACCGATACGCCGAGATCACTGGTGGCGCGCCACCCGACCTGGGCAACCGCTTCCGTTCCCAGGAGTGCGCCGCTGCTGGTCTGCGAGGCGCCCAAGGCGTCAACCGGCCGGTCGGTGTCCATCCTGAACATCATCCGCCCGGTGAGGGAGGTTTGAATGTCGCGGAGTGTGCGCGTTGGCGCCCCCGCCAGGGGCCTGAGGCCGTAGGAGAGCTCGCCGTAGGCGATGTTCTCCCGGGGAAGCTCCGCCACGGTACCTACCGTTTGCTCGGAGATTCCTGCAAACTGATCGGTATCGCCGCCCAGGCCGCTTGCCACCACGCCTCGTAGCGCCAGGCGGGAGGAGTTCCAATCGCTGCGGAAGTAGCGAAGTTGCGCGCGACTGAGTATACCCAGCGAGTCGGTATCCTCGGCGTCGGCGTAGGAGATGGTGGCGCCCACGCTGTGAAACAGTCCGGGGATAATGGGGCCGTCCACGGCGGCACCGCCGTAATACGAATCGATGGTGGTCTCACCCTCTTCCGCGTCGCGCAGGTCCCACTGGCCAATTCCGTAGAGTCGGACCGTTTGTCGGAGGGCCACCTCAGGAACCGACAGTTCGCCGAAGGCCATGATCCGCTGGGGTCCGAAGAGCTCGTCGTCATCAGCTCCGTCGGCGACGTCGGCGGGACTCACCCGGATGTTAGAGACGGGGTTGAGAATCAGGCCGGAATAGCCTGCGCCCGCCCGAACGCGAACTCCCGCGGCGGATACGGAGGCGTTGACGCCATCGAGGGTGTCGTTAAAGAGTCCGGGGTCCGGGGCTGCCAGGCGAAATCGACCCGCTCGCAGGCGGAGCACCGATGCCGGGCCGACGATTTGTGGAACCTGGACGTCGGTGTACATGCGTTCCAGATCCAACAGGTACGGTCGGTCGTCGGTCCAGGTGTAGCTGGGGCGGACGACCATTTCGATGGTGGAATCGGTGCCGATCTCCGCGAAGCCGCGGCCGGTGAGGGCGGCGGTTAGTGATGAGGAGAGGTCGTCTTCTTCCAGGTGGTCGGCGAAACGACCGCTGCCGGTGCCGTCTAAGGTGCCGGACCAGGTCGCCTCCTGCGCCGGGGCGGTGGCGACCACGGTAGCCGTGAAGACGGCGACGAGGAGGGGAACGACCGTGCGGGGCCGGAACGAGACGGCGCGGCGGCCCGCGACCGTGGGGATGTGTGTCAGGTGTCTCATCGAAGCCTCCCTTGCTCATCGAGGGTGAGCACGCGGCCGATCAGGCGCATCGCCCGTTGACCGGAGAGGTCCATGCGCGGATAGGCGCGGCCCTGGATGACCTGCCGGAAGGCGAGCTCCCGGGCGGCGTAGCGCGGCGAGGGCACCAGGGTGTACATCATGCCCCCGGTAATACCGAAGGCGTTCATCGCAAGCAGCGAGTACTCCCCGAGCGTTACCGACTCATTCACGCCGCGCCCCAGGGCGGCGGGGCCGGACTCAAAGCGATCGCGGGCGTACGATAGAGAAGCGCTCTCGTCGAGATCGCCGCTGCCCACCAGAAGCAGGTAGGCGGCGTTGCCATAGGTGATACGGTCCTGCGCGAGGACCTCATCCACGAATTCATTGGATTGGGCCGTGGCCGAGGCGAGCCCCACCCCCATCAGTAAAATGGTGATTGTTATAGATTTGATATTTAAACGTCTCACAATACCGGATAGGATAACACATTGATGAGTGTTTCACAGAGGTAATCCCCGAACCAGCGGATAAAATTTGTCTCGAGCCGCGTTCGGTCGCCTACTCTGAGTAGAACTCTCCGTCAAAGTTGAAGGAGCCGTCGGTCACGGAATACTCCTCGGGGTTGTCGGTCTGCTTTGCCTCAAAGTTGAAGGTGCCCTTGATGTCGTCGTTGTCGGTATCGTGAAGCTCGATCACGAGCTCTCCCTCGGGATCCGGGTAGTGTGTACCGGACGAACTTCCTTCCTGGACCAGTACGGCTGCTGCAGGATCGTCAGACGCGCTCGCGCCCAGCGCATGGGTCCCTTCAGTAATGTCCTCGGGGACGGTGATCCAGATGTCGAACTCTGCCTCGGGATTGTTGCCCTTGATTTCCAGATACGGTCCTCCTTGGGAAAAGACAACCGACGGATCCGTTGCGGACCACTCCTCGCCGTTAATGGTGGCGGTATAGGTCCCGCCGGTATCGAGATCATCGCCTGATCCATTTTCTTCGTCATCTCCGGAGGTGGGATTGTCACAGCCGACCATAAATAGAGTCAGCATGACTACCACCGAAAGAAACGAATTTTTGCTCGTGTTTTTCATCAAAACTCCTCATTGTTACAAATTGGACTTCTAAGAGTCTCACAATGTAGCCGAGGGTAGCACATCTATGAGAGTTTCACACAGGTATTTCCGGTTTGCCGCGGGACCGCACCGGAAAATCTGGTGAGAGACCTGACAAAAAAGCCGCTTCACCAATGATGAAGCGGCCAATGCTCAGGGCAGCAGATGTGTAAGTGTGAGCGGGAATAGGGCGACGCCGGAATGGCCGGCGGCGGTCATTCCGCGCCCGAGGTGCCTACCGGTGGTCGCCGCCGCGGTTGGGGCGCGCTGCGCGGGGGGCACCGGGACGGCCGCCGTTGGGTCGACCACTACCGGAACGATTTGCGCCGGGGCGCCCGTTGGAGCCCTGGTACCCGCCGTTGTTGGAGCGGCCTCGGCCATCGCCGACACTGCCGTCGCGGTCATGGGTGTTGGCTCGTCCGCCGGTGGACCGGCCACCGCTGTAACCGGAGCTGCCGCTGCGGCCGGGGCCGTTGGAGCGCCCGCCGCCATTGCCGCCGCCGGTTCGTCCGGAGCGAGCCGCGTCGGAGGCGATACCACTGTCATGAAAGGGATGGTCGTCGAGGACGGGAATCAGATGGGCGATTTCCCGCTGAATATCCTTCAGGTTACCCAGCTCCGTGTTGTCACACAGGGAGAAGGCGGCGCCGCTGCGGCCGGCGCGGGCGGTTCGCCCGATCCGGTGGACGTAACTCTCCGCTTCGTTGGGCAGCTCGTAATTGATGACCTGGTCGATATCAACCACGTCGATGCCGCGGGAGGCGATGTCGGTGGCCACGAGTACGTGGACTTTCCCAGTGTGAAACGCCTTGAGCGCCCGCTGTCGCGCGTTCTGGCTCTTGTTGCCGTGGAGGTCGTCGGCGGTAATGCCCTGCTTATTAAGGTAGCGGGCGATGTCTTTAGCTTTGTGTTTGGTCCGGGTGAAGACGAGGGCGCGGTAGCTGCGCTGGTCGGTGAGGAGCATGTGCAGCGCCTCGCGCTTTTGGTCGCGGGTGACGAAGAGCACGTGCTGGTCGATCTTGGGGGTATCCACTGCCTCCCGTTCCACGCTGACGCGGACCGGATTGGTGAGCATTTCCTGGGAGAGCGTCTTCACCTCACTGGGAAGGGTTGCGGAGAAGAACATCGACTGCCGTTCCGCCGGGAGCGCCTTAATGATGCGCCGCACGTCGGGGATAAATCCCATGTCCAGCATGCGGTCCGCTTCGTCCAGAACGATCGATTCCACTTTGTCGAGTTCGATAACGCGTTCGTTCATGAGATCCAGTAAGCGACCGGGGGTGGCGACGACGATGTCTACCCCGCGGCGCATGGCGCTAATCTGCGGTTTCTTGTTGACGCCGCCGAAGATCACCGCGTAGGAGACGCGGGAGCCCTTGGCAAAGGTGCCGATTACCTCGGCGATCTGTCCCGCCAGTTCCCGGGTGGGGGCGAGGATAAGCGCTCGCGGCTTGTGCGGCTGGGGACGGCGCGTGGGGCGGCCGCTCTCATTGCCCATCAGGCGGTGGAGGAGCGGCAGTACGAAGGCGGCGGTTTTGCCGCTGCCGGTCTGGGCGGAGGCGAGGATGTCGCGGCCTTCGATGGCCGGGGCGATCGCGTCCCGCTGTACGGCGGTAGGGGTAGCAAAGCCTTGCTGCGTGAGCGTGGCCTGCAGTGATTTTGAAAAATCAAAAGACGAAAAATCACCTGGTGCGGTGGTGGGTTCGATAACAGTGGTATCCATATATAGTTTTCCTTTGGAGTACGCCGTCTTTCACATGATGCAGTACGGCGTCGAGCTGTGAGTGAGAAGAATGTGTGCTGAACTACGCTCGGAGTTGGATGAGGGTAGGCCTGACAACTGATCGCGCCACGCTGTCACTCTGCTTCCTTACGCAGCGCGATCGCCGGACTGGTCTGTATGACCGGCACCGGGCGCGGGGGACCTCTTCATTAACTTAATCTTGACAGTACAGAAAAAGCGTGGGGCAGTCAAGCGGCGGCGGCTTTGATTTGACCGCACGCCGGGGGGGTGGGATACAATAGTGGGAGGAGATAATAGATATGAAGTATCGACGACTTGGAAACAGTGGAGTGATCGTCAGTGAGGTAGCGCTTGGGACGATGCAGTTCGGCCGGAAGATGAACATGGGAAATCTGAATCAGAGGCAGACCAACAGTCTTGTCGGATTTGCTTTGGATCAGGGAATCAATTTCATCGACACCGCTGATGTGTACAGTCAGGGGGAGAGCGAGGAGTTTGTGGGAAACGCGATCAAGAGTAACCGGGAGGAACTCGTGGTCGCCACCAAATGCCGCCTTCCTATGAGCGACAATTTCAATCGCAGTGGCGCAACCCGCCTCAATATCATGCGCGGCGTGGAAAGCAGTCTTAATCGACTCAAGACCGACTATCTTGACCTGTATCAGCTGCACGGCTGGGATGAGAACACGCCGCTGGAAGAATCGCTACGCGCCATGGATGATCTCGTCCGCCAGGGAAAGGTGCGCTACATCGGATTCAGCAACTACCTGTCCTGGCAGGGAGCCACCGCCCTTTCGTTGCAGGAGCGATTGGGACTCAACCGTTTTGTCACTGCGCAGATGTACTACAGCCTGGTTGGCCGCGGCCTCGAATCCGATTTTCAGTCGATGGCCGAGTACCACAACGTGGGCATTCTGGTCTGGAGTCCCCTGGCCGGCGGATTCTTGAGTGGAAAGTACGAGCGGGGTAAGCCGGCGCCGGAGGGAACCCGGTTTGGCGAGAACGGGAACTTTGTGCCCTTTGACAAGGAGTACGGGTACGGCGTGTTGGACGCCGCCAAGAAGGTGGCGGATCGCCATGAGGTGAGCGTCGCTCGCGTTTCGCTGGCATGGTTGCTGACTCGCCCGGCGATCTCGTCAGTCATCATCGCCGGACGAAAGAAAGAGCACCTCTCCGACAATATCGGCGCCGTCGACCTGGAGCTCACCGATCAGGATCTGGACGAACTCGACAAGGCCAGTGATCCCGGCACGCCCTATCCGCAGTGGATGGTAAAGCAGCTGAACGTGGCGGAAGACCCGCGGCCGAAGGCGCTATTTCCCGAGCGCTACGCCGACGGCTCACCGTGGACGGATCGACGCGACTACGGCTGGGAGGGCTAACTCGAGCCGGTACTCCGCGGGGCTGAACCGAAAACAGCCCCGCGGAACCCGATGGTTCAACAAATGCCGTCGGGCCTGGCGGCAGGTAAGCCTGACGGCCGGTACGTCAGACGACCGAGATGTCCACGCTGGGGCGATACGCCAGGAGCGTGGTCACCGCGTCGTGCACGGGGTGTCCGGAGAACTCCTTGATCCGCATCGGATCGGCGGCGGTGCCGGCGTCCACGGCGGGGTAGGCGAGCTGGTTCAACAGGTAGTCGAAGCGCGGCGCCCACTTACGGCTGCCCAGGCGGGCGGTAGTGGAGCAGTTGTCCACCATGTAGCTCACTCCCCGGGCGTGCATGTAGGGGTTGAGGCTGTCTACCGCTTCAATTACCGACTCGTTGACGATTTCGGAATACACGTGGCCCCCGGCGAGGAGTACGTCCACCTGGGCGATCATCGTGGCGATGTAGACCCCGGCGGTGAAGGCGTTGAGCGGGGTCTTGTCCGGTTGCCGCGCGGCGCGCACCTCTTTACCCACCTGCCACATCGGGGTGTTGTCGATCGTGTCGAAGGGGTACTCCTTCATGCGCTCGCCGGCGAGGATCACCGAGCGGATCTCGTTACCGCTGGCCACCTCGTCGTAGATCTCCTGCAGGATCTCCCGGGCGGGGCGGTAGGCGGCGCTGTAGGCAACCTCAAAGGTCTTCTTGTCATCACCGGTGAGGTCCTCATACACAGCCTTGATGCCTTTGTGGCTGATCGTGTCCGAAATGGGACCGGTGATCGACTCCACGGTGTGGTTAAAGGCGTCCTTGGGGGCCATGCCGGACTCCATCACGTAGCGGCGATAGAGGCTCTCCACGATGCCGTGGACGGCGCCCAACAGGATGCCGCGCTCGCCGTAGATGTCCGAGCGGTACTCCATCTCCAGAGAGGTCATGAAGCTAAACGGTGATCCCAGTGCTACGGACCAGCCAATGGCGTAGTCGGTGGCTCTGCCGTCTACGTCCTGCTCTACGGCAAAGCTGGAGTTGATGCCGGCGCCGTCGGTGGTGCGGCCCTGCTCGTAGAGGCGGCGCACGCTGGGGCCCATACCCTTGGGGCAGACGCCGATGACGTTCATATCCTTGGGGAAGTACTCGCCCTTGCTCGTGAGGTGGCCCAGGAGGAAGCCGTGGCTCAGGCCCAGGGTGGCGCCGGACTTCATCGCCTTGAATACCTTGGGATAGAGCTCAGCCTGGGCGGCGTCGGAGATGAGCAGGAGCACGATATCGCTCTTGCCGATGACGCTCATCATTTCTTTGAGGGTACCCTCGGCGGCGGAGAAGCCCGCGGCCTCGGCCTTGCTCCATGAGCTGGAGCCTTCCCGGAGTCCGACAACTACCTTAATGTCGCTTCCCGCGTCTTTGAGGGAGTCCCGAAGGTTCTGCGCCTGAGCCGGGCCTTGGCTGCCCCACCCGATGACGCCGATCTGGGATACGCCGTCAAACGCCTGCGGTAGCTTGGAAAAGAGGTGGCGACCACCTCGCACGATGTACTCTTCGGTTCCTGCTAATGTGATCTTCTCTTTTTCGAAGACCTTCGTCGTAAAGTCGAACTTCATAATAGGTGACGATACCAGATTGTCGGTGGCGCGGACAAGCGGTCGACGGCCGAGGGGCACCGCGCCGATCGAGCAGCCCCGGGCCGCACCGCCCGCGCCGATCGAGCAGCACCGGGCCGGCCCGCAGGATAGCGCGGGCCGGCCCG
>JBBDTM010000011.1:0-11205 GCA_040904425.1 Alkalispirochaeta sp. | reverse complement strand
ACTCCCGAAACGCTACCAGTCGCCCCGTGAGGCGTATCGGACCAACGACCGCATCAAAGCACTCATCGTGGATGTGGTCAAAGGGAATACCGGATTGCAGATCGCACTGTCCCGTACACATACCGACCTGGTGAAGCGCGTCTTCGAACTGGAAGTACCGGAAATCTACGGCAAAACGGTGGAGATCGTTCGTATCGTTCGGGAAGCTGGATACCGCACCAAAATCGCCGTGGCGTCCAATCGCGAAGATGTTGATCCGGTGGGCGCGTGTGTCGGTCTGCGGGGTGTGCGCATTCAGGCGATCGTTCGTGAACTGGAAGGCGAAAAGATCGACATACTGAAATTTGATCCGGACCCGCGGGTGTTGATCAAGAACGCCCTCTCTCCGGCGGAGGTGACCAACGTGGTCGTTCTGGACGAGGCGCGCCGCCAGGCGCTGGCGATCGTACCGGAGGACCAGCTATCGCTGGCTATCGGAAAACAAGGTCTCAACGTACGTCTCGCCAACCGCCTCGCCGATTGGAACATCGACGTGAAGACGATGGATCAGTTCGACGAACTGGATATCGCCGCGGAGTCCAAGCGCGCCGTGTCTGCCCTGTTCCGTGATCACGACGAGGAGCCGGAAGATGAGATCACCTCCATCAGCGAGCTCCCGGGCATCACCGACGAGATGGTGCGAATTCTCGAGGCAAACAATATTACGATGATCGAAGAGATCGTCGGCCTCAGCGATGAAGACTTGCACAATCTGGATGGTATGAACCCTGACATCGTCACGGATCTCAGTAGTATCATCGCGGAAAATGTCGAGATCGTGGAAGAAGAAGATAATGAGTACGAATATGATGAATCTGAGGAAGAGGAATACGAAGAAGAACCGGAGGTAGAGACCCCCGAACGTACCGATACTGAGGTGTATTCCGCCGGCGACGAGCAGATTGAACAAGATGACAGAGCCGAAGACGAGGCGGACGAAGAAGAGGAAGTGATCACGGAAATCGGCCAGCTTCCGAGTATGACGGAGGCAATCGTCGCCAAGTTGAACGCAGCCGGCGTGGCAGATCTGGAGGACCTCATTAACCTGGATCCCAACAATCTCCAAGAGGTTGAAGGACTCACTGAAGATGAGGCCGCCACGATTCGCACCATTCTCACCGAATACGTTGAGATCGTTGAAGGAGACGAGGAGTAGCCACCCGTCCTGTTTACAGAGGTGGACCGGAATCGTTACAATCGTTGAAAGGATGTCTATGGCAGAGGATCAGGATAAACAAAAACCGAAGACGACACTCATCAAGAAAAAGGCTGAAACCAACGAAAGCGGCGAGAAGAAAAAGGTCCGCGTCGTGGTCAAGCGTAAGCCCAAGGTGAAGCCTCAAGCTGCTGCCGACACGGAATCTGAGCACAGTGACGCCCCGACGGCACAGACTTCCACCGCCGGAGAAGCTTCGGCCCAGACTCCGTCAACTCCGTCTCCGAAACCGGACGACTCATCCCCTGAGGAGCGCACTACTCCAGAAGCTCCCGCAGCCAAAGACACGACGCAGCAGACCGACAAGCAGCCCACACGCGGTGACAAACGTCCCGCTGAGAACGTTTCAGCTGAACGGCCCCAGAAACAGGACAGTCCCTCCGACACACGGAAGGCTGAGCCCTCTGATGCCGATGACAATAAATCTGCGAAGCCATCTGAGACGCCACCCTCTGGAGACACACAGGAAGACAAGGGTGAAGCCACCGGAGAAGGTCTGGCGTGGTCGGTGAAAGAACCGGGCGTGCGCAAGACGCCCCGTCGGCCCGCTTCCGAGGCGCGCAGTTCAATCACCTCTTCGGTAGGACCTCGCAGTGAGAGACGAAGTACTCCTCAACGGGGCGGACGCCCCGACACAAGAAGTGGTCAGGATCAGGCAGGAGGTCAGCGCGGGGGAGCCCGCGGCGAGCGTTCCAGCGGTCCCAGACCGGGAGCTCCCGGCCGTGGTCCGGCACGTCCTCCTCAGGGCAATCGCCCCGACTATCCGCCCCGCAGCGGTCAGGATCGTGGTCCGTCGGCACGAGGCCCTAGTAATCGCGGCCCTGGGGGACCCGGCGGTGGTGGCTCTGGTGGGCCCGGTGGCTCTGGTGGACCCGGTGGCTCTGGTGGACCGCCGCGCGAAGGTCGGACCGGGGCGCCTCCCAAGCAGGGCGGTGGCAAGAAATTCTATAAGAGCAAACGAGGCCGCGGCGGCTATGACCGCGATGAGCGCACGCGCGAAAAAGAGATCCAGTACAGCCGCAAGAAACCACAGCCTCGCGCAAACCCCATTCCAAAAGAGATCGATATCATGGAGGTTGTCACAGTCAGTGAGCTGGCCAAGAAGATGAACCTCAAGGCCAACGAACTGATCGGCAAACTCATGGGTATGGGCATGATGGTGACGATTAACCAACAGATCGACCGGGAAACTGCCGAGATCTTAGCAGCTGAATACGGCTGCAAGGTGAACGTTGTTTCCCTGTACGACGAGACGATTATTGAGACCGCCGAGGACCAGCAAGTGGATCTCCGAGATCGCTCTCCGATCGTCACGGTCATGGGACACGTGGACCACGGCAAAACCAAGCTTCTCGACGCGATCCGATCGACGAACGTCGTTGACGGCGAAAGTGGTGGAATCACACAGCATATCGGCGCCTATCAGGTCAAACTTGCCCAGGGAATGATCACGTTTCTGGATACCCCCGGACACGAGGCGTTTACTCTGATGCGCGCCCGTGGGGCTCAACTCACGGACATCGTAATACTCGTGGTAGCTGCCAATGATGGTGTCATGCCCCAGACGAAAGAGGCGATCAATCACGCGAAAGAGGCCGGCGTGCCGCTTATCGTGGCGATCAACAAGGTCGACCTTTCCGAGGCCAACGTGGATCGCGTAAAGCAACAGCTCTCCGAGCTGGAACTCATCCCGGAAGAATGGGGTGGACAAACCGCGATGGTTGAAGTCTCGGCGCTGAAACATGACGGCATCGAGGATCTCCTGGAAGCGATTCTTCTGCAGGCTGAGTTTCTGGAACTGAAAGCCAACTACGATCGCAACGCCGAAGGAAAAGTAATCGAGAGCCGAATTGACCCGGGTCGTGGTACCGTAGCTTCGGTTCTTATCGAACGGGGTACGATCAAGGTTGGTGACGCCTTTGTAGGAGGCATATACGCCGGCAAAGTGCGTGCGATGTTCGACGACAGAGGGAATCGAATCGAGCAAGCGTACCCCTCGATGCCGATCGAGATTCTTGGATTTGACGGAGTGCCCGAAGCGGGTGATCCCTTCCAGGTAACGGCCGACGACAAGCAGGCGCGACAGGTCGGTACCAAACGGCAGGAGCTGAAGCGGGTTGAAGGGGCCAAGAATGTTAAGAAAGTCACCCTGGACAACCTGTACGACAGTATCCAGGAAGGTGCGATCCAGGAGCTGAAAGTTGTCATCAAGGGTGATGTCCATGGATCGGTCGAGGCACTACAGAGCGCTCTTGAGAAGCTTACCACCAAAGAGATCCGTCTTACGGCGATTCACGCTTCCGCCGGAGCGATTAACGAGGGTGACATCATGCTGGCATCCGCTTCCAACGCGATCGTCGTAGGATTCCATGTGCGGCCGACACCGCGGGCGATGCAGCTCGCCGATAGGGAAAAGGTAGATATCCGAAAATACAGTGTTATCTATGATGCTGTAGAAGACATTCGGGCCGCCATGGAAGGTATGCTTGCGCCGGACCTTCAGGAAGAGACCGTGGGTGCCGTCGAAGTCCGGGATACGTTCAAGGTACCGAAGATCGGTATTGTCGCCGGGTGTTACGTTATCGAAGGCAAGGTTCGCCGCAACGCGAAGGTTCGAGTCTTCCGGGAAAACATTCAGATCCACGAAGGTACGATTTCTTCGTTGAAGCGCTTCAAGGATGACGTCCGCGAAGTAGAAACCGGATACGAGTGTGGTATTGGAATCAGCAACCTTCAGGACGTGCAGGTAGGAGACACTCTGGAAATCTTTGTGGTCAAAGAAGTCGCCAAAAAGCTGAACGGCTGAGCATTTATGGATGACACTCGCCGTGCGCGGTTGGCCCAACGGATTCAGGAGGAGCTCAGCACGCTCCTCCTGAAGGGCGAAATCAAGGATCACCGGGTAAACACCCTGATCTCCTTCAGCTTCGTAAAGCTGGCGAAGGACGGTTCCGTAGCTAGAATCGGCGTCTCGTCCGTTCTGGAAGATCGCGTAGTCAACGCCGCCGTGGAGGGACTCAATTCGGGTTCCGGGTATCTCCAGGGGCGCATCGGACGCACCCTGAGACTGAGACAAACCCCGCGGCTGTACTTCGTTGCGGACCATAGCATCGAAGAAGGCCAAGCGATCATTAACACGATCAACGAGTTGGCGCACCATGAACAGTGGAATTCTTCTTCTCAGAAAACCGACGGGGATTAGTTCCGCCCGCGTTCTCGGCCCGCTGAAACGATCTTTCCCCGGCGCCCGCATTGGCCACACCGGCACTCTTGACCCGTTCGCTCAGGGACTGCTCGTCGTCTTGGTGGGGTCCGCCACAAAACTATCAAGCTGGTTTCTCAAACTCGACAAGACGTATCTCGCGGAAATCGCCCTGGGAGCGGAGACCGACACCCTGGACACCGAGGGATCAATCATCGAGGAAGCGCCGGTTCCACCCTTTGAAAAACTACGCACGTCTGCGCGCGAGTTTTGCGGCACGATCATGCAGACTCCTCCGGCATATTCGGCACTGAAAGTCGATGGACGGCGCGCCTACGAGCGGGCACGTCGCGGAGAATTGGTGGAAATTCCCCCGCGGCCGGTCGAAGTCTACGATCTCGATATATCTCCCGGAGATCGAAGTGATCGCGCCGTTCTTTTCACACATTGCAGCAGCGGCACTTATATTCGAGCACTTGCCCGCGATATCGCCAGGTCGGCAGGATCTCGGGGATACTGTGTCGCCCTGCAACGAGATTCGGTGGGTCCGTTCTCCTTGGATGGTGCGGTGACTCCCGAGCAAGTTGCCGAGGCGGACGATCCCGAGGCCTTGCTCATATCCACGGTGGAAGCGGTCAAGCGGTTGGGGAGCATGCCGGTCGTCTCCGCCGACTCCGATTCCGTCCGCCATCTCCGCCATGGAAAGGCGATCACGTCGGTTATCGGGAACCTGTCGATTCCGGGAGAAGGTCCCGCGGAAATCATGGTTATCGACCGTTCATCAGGGAGTGCCGTGGCGATTCTCGCGCGCAGTGAGGGAGCGTGGACTTACCGAGTTGTGTTCCCGGGAGCCGCTTGATGATCACGGCGATTCCCACTACCTATTGGACCGATCCCGAAGCCCCGCCGGAGGGCTTTCCCACGAATCGCCCGGTGAGTCTCGCGGTGGGAGTGTTCGACGGAGTCCATCGCGGCCACCAGGAACTGTTGCATCGGGCGGTTGAGGATGCCCGAGCGCTGGAGCACGGTATTCCGGCGGTACTGACATTTGATCCCAACCCTGCGCGCCTGGTCCGGCCGGATAACTACCTGGGAGATCTATCAACGATGCAGGACCGGATGCGCTATTTTGCTGAGTATGGTGTCGAAGAGGCGATCGTCGTTGCCTTCTCATCGCGATTTGCCGCGATGTCCGGGTTTAGCTTCCTCAAACGGATTCTCTCCCTGTTTCCGTATCTGCAACTTGTGGTAGTCGGGTTCAACTTTCACCTCGGTCACAACCGCGATGTCCACGCTACTGAGCTCGCACGCTGGATGGAGGAGCGGTCGATCAGGGTTGACATCGTGCAGGCGCTAAAAGATAATGATGATTCGATTAGTAGCTCCCGCATCCGTCGTGCCGTCGCGGCTGGGGATCTAGGACACGCTGCGGGAATGCTCGGACGACCGTATACCGTATCGATCAACGGTCGGTTCCCGTCCCATCGCAGCGAGTGTCTCCAGCTACTTCCTCCATCGGGCGACTATATGTGTACGTTCGTACAGGAGGAGTCCAGCCGCGAGGGCATGATGAGCGTAGCCGAGGATGGCACGCTCGAGTGGGAGCCGCGTGCCGAACACACACACTATGTTATTCTAAGGAGTTCGAGTGATGTCATTGACAGCTGAACAAAAACGCGAAGTCATCGCGGAGTTTGGCGAAGGGGAGAAGGATACCGGCAAGCCGGAAGTCCAGATTGCGCTGCTCACCCGCCGTATCGAGGAGCTCACGGAGCACCTCAAAGTGAACAAGAAAGATCATCACAGCCGCCGAGGCCTTCTAAAACTGGTCGGCCAGCGCCGTCGTCTGCTGCGCTACCTGAAGGGACAGGATCTGGAACGATATCGTGCCCTGCTAAGCAAGCTTGGCTTGCGAAAATAGCATCTCAAATGCACTGACCGGGCTATCCGCCCAGTTTCGGTGCAATAGACTTCGATTTTAGGAAAGAAACGAACATGCATACAGCTACAATTACTATTGGCGGTCAGGACTTGGTCCTGGAAACCGGGCGCATGGCAAAACAGGCCAACGGTGCGGTATACGCCACCTACGGCGGTTCCGCAGTGCTGGCCACCGCCACATGCTCCGATGAGCCCCGAGAGGGCCTCGACTTTGTACCGCTTTCGGTCGAATACAACGAAAAGTACTACGCCGCCGGAAAAATTCCCGGGGGGTTTCTAAAGCGGGAGGGACGGCCTAAGGACAAAGAGGTTCTCGTCTGTCGTCTGATTGACCGACCCATGCGCCCCTTGTTTTCCAAGAAGTTCATGCGGGAATTGCAGATCGTTCCCACGGTCCTCTCCACCGACCAGATTAATCCTCCCGATGTGGTGGCGATGGTGGCTGCCGGCGCCTCAGTTCATATCAGCGACATTCCTTTTGACGGTCCCATTGGCGCCGTGCGCGTCTGTTCCGTCGATGGTGAGTTACTGGTAAACCCCACCTTTGATCAGATCGCCCGATCCAAACTGGAAATCATCGTAGCCGGCACCAAAGACGGAATTACCATGGTTGAAGGTGGCGGAGAGGAAGTCTCTGAAGAGGTAATGCTCGAGGCGATCGACAAGGCCCGTGAGGTCATTCAGGAGATCTGCCGCGTCCAGGAAGAGATGCGCGAAGCTGTTGGAAAAGAGAAGCTCTCCCTGGTAGAAGAAGAGAAATCACTTCCCAATGCGGACGATATTCGCAACTACGCCCGGGGTAAACTCGAAGAGGCGTGTTTCGTCCTCGGAAAACACGAGCGCTACGCCGCCGTGAAAGCGGTCAAGCGGGAGACTCTCGACCACTTCGCAGATGCCTTATCTGAAGATGAAGACTACCCCGATCTGGCAAAGAAGCTGCTGGGAGACTTAGAACAGGAAATTGTCCGCACCTCCATTCTGGAGAACGGTCGCCGCGTCGATCATCGCGGTCTCGAGGACATTCGTGCGATTTCCGCCGAGATAGATATTCTTCCCCGGACCCACGGCAGTGCGCTCTTCACCCGCGGTGAGACGCAGGCGCTGGCGGTAGTGACGCTAGGTACGATGTACGACGAGCAGATCATGGATGATATCGACGGCGACCGTCGCGAGAATTTCATGCTGCACTACAATTTTCCGCCCTTTTCCGTCGGTGAAACCGGTCGGCTGGGTACGGGGCGCCGGGAGATCGGTCACGGTTACCTGGCACACCGGGCGTTGGCCGGCGTGATTCCCAGTAAGGAAAAGTTTCCCTATACCCTTCGCGTCGTTTCGGAGGTTCTTGAGTCCAACGGATCCTCTTCGATGGCGACCGTCTGTGGCGGTTCATTGGCAATGATGGCCGCCGGTATCCCCACCAAAAAGCCGGTCGCCGGTATCGCGATGGGGCTCATTTCCGACGGCGAACGTACTGCGGTTCTTAGCGACATCCTCGGCGAGGAGGATCACCTGGGAGACATGGACTTCAAAGTCGCCGGTACCAGCGACGGGATTACCGCGTTCCAGATGGACATAAAGATCAAGAACGTATCTGCAGAGGTGATGACCACCGCTTTGCAGCAGGCGAAGCGTGGTCGCATGCATATCCTCGAGAAGATGGCCGAAGCGATCAAGATGCCCCACGAAGATCTCTCAGAGCATGCCCCTCGGATTCTCAGCTTCACTGTCGAACCGGATGCGATCGGTCTACTCATCGGAAGTGGTGGTAAGACGGTACGTTCGATCCAGGAGAAATTCGGCGTCCAGGTGAACTTCGACGACGGCGGGGTAGTAACGATTTACTCCAAGGACAAGGCCGCTGCCGATCAGGCAAAGGCGAGTTTCATGCAGTTGCTCGAAGAGCCGGAAATCGGTGCAGTGTATCCGGGAGTAGTGAAACGGATCACTGACTTTGGCGCGTTTATCGAGTTCCTTCCGAGCCGTGAAGGCTTGTGCCATATCAGCAAGATGGCAAATCAACGCATTAACTCCGTGGAAGACGTACTCTCCATGGGACAAGAGGTCGACGTGAAGATCATCGAAATCGACAAGATGGGTCGCGTGAACTTGAGTCTTATCTATGAGGGCATGAACGAGGGAGGAGATCGCGGCGGCGACCGAGGTGACAGAGGCGGAGATCGAAACCGTGGCGGCGGACGCCCCTCCGGTGGCGGCAATCGCGATCGTGGCCCCCGGCGCGACTGACTCCGTCCGGGTGGGCGTTCGCGCTCATCCGGGATTCGAACCATACTTTGCCAGCGCCGGTGCGGCCGGCGCCGATCTCCGTGCGTACATCGAGGACGATATCGTTCTTGACCCCGGAGAGCGGCGCGGCGTTGCTACCGGCGTTTTTGTGGAAATTCCTTCCGATTTCGAGGGGCAGGTACGACCCCGTTCAGGCCTATCACTGAGAACCGGGGTTACGGTGCTCAATAGTCCCGGGACCATCGACAGTGATTATCGCGGGGAAATCATCGTCCCTCTGATCAATCATGGATCGGAACCGGTAACTATCGAGCGAGGAATGCGAATCGCCCAGCTGGTGATTACCCCGTTGGTTCCCGTTGCATTTGAAATACGAACCCGGCTGTGCCCCACCGACAGAGGAGGTGGAGGTTTTGGTTCCACCGGGATTACGTAAGTCGTTTAGCGGACGCTCCTGGCTCATCTACCGCTACGTGGGGGCGGAGTTCTTTCTCTCGTTTCTGGTTGCGTTCGCCTTTTTCTTTTTCATGTTTTTCATTAATCAGTTGCTCCTGCTCGCCGAGGACATCCTGCAGAAGGATGTCCCGCTCATGGACGTGACGCGACTGATAATATTTTCCCTCCCGTCGATTATCGCCCTGTCGGTTCCCTTCGCAACTCTGGTGGGGACGCTCATGGCAGTGGGCCGGCTTTCAGCGGACAACGAAATCATCGCCCTCAGGGCAGGGGGCTACCCTTTACGCCGAATTTTTTCTCCGATTCTCACCCTGGCGATTCTTTTCTCAGGCTTATCTTTCGTAACCAACGACTACTTGCTTCCCCTGGGTACTTTGAACTTCGGTCGCCTCTACCGGGAATTACTGTATTCCAATCCGGCCCTGGAACTCGAACCGTACTCGGTGAAGCGGTACCAGGACGACGTCTTGATCACCGGCGCGGTCGAACCGGGACGTCTCGATGACTTTGCGATTATCGATACGGACGGACAAGGCAACCGCCGTATCATTACCGCTTCTCAGGCGCGGCTGCTACGAGAAGGCGACCCCAACGCGATCGGCCTTGAGCTATCCGATGTCACCACTCACGCCGCCGTATCCGGAGATGAGTATAACTATAGTAGGGCCCGAACGATGCGCTATAACATACTCCTCGAGGATATTACCGTGGCGATTCGCAGTCCCGGTCCACGGGAGATGAGCGCCCGCGATGTACGTTCGGCGATAGAAGACAAGGAAGCCGCCCTGGAGCCGCAGCTTGAGGAATGGCAAACCGATTTGACACAGGCGCGCCGGCAGGCAAAACAACTTCGGGAACGGGCGGAGGCCGGCTCGGCGCCCCGGGAGGAGGTGCTCGATGCCGCTCGTCAGGTTCAGCGCCTCGAAGAGCGTCGACCGTTCGATCGCTCTCTGCAAGTCCACCGACTTGAGTATCACAAGAAATTCAGCATTCCCTTCGCGGCCGTCTCCTTCGTGTTTCTCGCCTTTCCTTTGGGTTTGTTTTCCCGCCGTAGCGGACGTGGGGTGGGATTCGGCATCGGTCTGCTCATCGCCACCGCTTACTGGTCGATGCTTATCGCCGGGCAGACATTCGGTACCCAGCGACCGGAAGTGCCTCCGGCCCTAGCGATGTGGGCCCCGAATCTCGTCTTTCTAGTCGTGGGCGTAGTGGTATTCTGGAAGCGAGCGCGCCAATGAGATTGCTCACCCGTCTACTCTTTAGTTACTTTGTACCCACCTTTCTCGCCGCTCTGACGCTTTTCGTACTAGTTATCGAGCTGGTTGATCTCTTTTCCAACCTGGTGCGCTATCTCAACCTGGAGGTGCCTCTATCCTCAATCGTGAGGGTTCAACTGCTGTTTCTTCCACGGGCGCTGAATTATGCCGCGCCGATTGCGCTGCTCTTCTCCACGGGATTTACCCTGGGCACCCTTTATAGTAACAACGAGTTGATCGCAGTTTTCGGCGCCGGCGTTCCGATCTGGCGGTTCACGGCTCCACTTGTTCTTCTGGGTATTCTCCTCAGCGTGGCCACCTTCTTCTTCCAGGAGTATGTCGTGATCGACACTTTCCGTCGGAAAAACGAGTTATCTCGGGAGATGCTTAACATAACGCGGTCCTTCAGCAATACAAATGTTACCGCTCGATCTCCATCGGGGAGAATCATCTATTCCGCCGAGTACTACAACGACAGCAACCGCGAGTTATCTCGGGTGCTGATAGTGGAGCGGGATGCCCAGGGCCGATTCACGCAGCGAATAGACGCCGCCTACGGACGCTGGGACGGTTCCCAATGGACGTGGCATGACGGCACGCGCTACTTCCTAGACTCGGACGGAGAGCCCGCCCCCCGGGGGGCGGCTATTACTTCCGAACCGTTCACCACCATGGAAGGGACTCGGTTCAGCCTGCGACCGCGGAGCTTTCAGAGAAACGCCCGGGACGTAGATGAGATGCGCTTTGACGAGGCTCGAGAGTGGGTCTTTGGACTCCGCGACGCCGGCCAACCGTACCGGCAGGCGCTGACGGACTACTACAGTCGCTACTCGTTTGCCCTGACACCGTTT
>JBBDTM010000010.1:0-11223 GCA_040904425.1 Alkalispirochaeta sp. | reverse complement strand
GATTCCTACGCGCGCAGCTTCGTCGGCAGGGACTACTGGATCGGCGTTATGGATGTTGCCGATCGGTTGGCGGAGCTTGTGGTAAAGGAAGGGGCGGTTTACGTGAACACGACCCACTCCGATGTTTCGTCTGTACGGGATAGGGTCAACGGATTCATTGCGGGAACCGCCGAGTTCCCGCATCTCCATGTGATTGCCACCGACTACAACCAAGATCGACAGAGCGTCGCGTATACGCAGACACTGTCTCGGCTGCAGGAACATCCCGAAGTACGGGCGATCTTCGCGACAAACCTCTTCAGTTCTCAGGGAGCGTACCAGGCAGTTGTCGAGAGTGGACTCACCGGCGCTGTGCGCATCGCGTCGTGGGATAGTACTACTCCGATTATCAGCGCTTTGCGACGGGGATCGATAGACATCGTGTTTTCCCAGACGCCGGTTGAGATCGGATCCCAGGCGGTAGAACTCGCGATCGATCATTTGCAGGGGCGCTCGGTACCGCGTCGAGTTCACGTGGGTGGTCAAATCCTCACGCAGGAAACGATCGATGACTTCGATCTCGAAGCGCTCACCTATTGAGATATGTCACTCTTTCAGCGTTTCTTTCTGATTGCAACGTTAGTGCTGGTTTTTCAGAGCCTTCTCACGGCACTCCTCGTTTCCGGACGCGTCCGGGAGCAGGATGACCAGTTGGCGTTGACCGAACTGGACGACGAATCGCAGCGGATCTATGAAAACTTTAACAGCTGGAAGCGAGTCCTCTGGGAGCAACTGGTAACGCTTCCTGAAGACCCCACCACTGATGAGTTTCGGGCACGTCTGGCGGCCCGGAGGACCGTGGACTGGCTGGTGCTCAGCAACGGGGAAGGTCGGCCTGAAGATGCGTTCAATATATCCGGCGTTCCGTTCTTCGAGGAGCTGCACGGTTCGTGGGATACCCCGCCTCGACCGGTGATCGCTCTGCAGCAGCGGGGAAACACGGTAGTGATCATCGCGTCGACTCCGGCACCATCGTCCCGGGACGGCGTCAGTTCGATCCATCTGGTGAAGTTGCTGGATGATACGTTTTGCCGGCAGCTGGCTATCGGTTCCGCCGCAACCGCCACGTTCATGACGGCCGCGGGCGTTCTGCCCGATTTACCGGAGGTTCCCCGCAGCGAATCGTTTGTAAAAACCGTATCAAGCCAGCGGGGATATCTTCGTATTCCCGGTTTACGCAATGATCGGGGTGAGCGATTTAACGGCAGTGTGCGGAACATCGGTACAATTCTATCGAATACGGAATACATGACACTGCACCTTGCAGTCGTGCTCAACGCCTCGTGGCAGGATCACAGGTTGCAAACGATCGGCCGAAATCTGGTGCTGGCCTCCCTGATATCGATCGGTCTGTCGGCAGGTCTGGTTCTGCTCGGGTCCTGGACGTTGACCAAACCGGTGATGCATCTCAGCCGCGCGATGGATCGTGTTGCAGGCGGGGACCTATCGGTTCGACTGGCTGAATCCGGCGGCCAGGAGACACGGACGCTCTTTCAGGGCTTCAATCGAATGGCCGGCCAACTGGAGGTTGATGTAGCCGAGCGGGAGCGGCACATCGAGGAGATTACCGCTCTGACGCATACCAACGAGACGATCTTCCAATCGATTGGAAGTGGAATGATCACGCTGGATTGGCAGCTCAACGTAGTGCGAGTGAACCACAGCGCCGCTGAGCTCCTGGGTGCGTCTGAAGCGGAACTGGTGGATTGCTCAGTCACGGAAGTAGGAACGCCGGAGCTCGGGGAGCATTTCACGGGCATTGCGCGGCAGGTGCAGCAGAACGGGTCCCCGGTTGTGGGCAACGCGCGACGTATCAACCACCACCTATATGAGGTATCCGGATTTCCGCTGCGCGGAATCGTCACGGAGAGTCGTCCCGTGATCGAGGGATGTCTGGTCATTGTGGATGACGTTACCGAGCGGGTCTCTTTGGAAGAACGGATGGCCCGGGCGGAGAAGCTGTCGTCGTTGGCGATCCTGACTGCAGGGGTAGCACACGAGATCAATAATCCTCTGTCGTCAATTACCACAAACGTGCAGAATATTGCCTCGGAGATTGACGATCCCGAACAGAAACGGGCGATCGGCTACATTCAGCAGGAAACACGGCGGATCCGGTATATCGTAGGGCGGCTGCTGAAATTCTCGGGAAACCGGAGTGAGTCCCACGCCTGGGCGGATCTGAACGACGAGGTGGAGTTGGTGCTGGCAACCGTCCAGTTCGCCTTTCCGCAGAGCGGAACGCTGCATTTTGAGAAGCATCTGACTGAAGAACTGCCGGCAGCTCGCATCCCGGGAGACGAAGTTCGCCAGATTCTTTTGAATCTCATTACCAACGCCGTCCACGCGATTGGAGAAGCCGGGGGAACGGTGCGGGTCACTACTACCTCGGAGGAAGATGTGCTGGCTCTGGAAGTTACGGACGACGGGGCCGGAATCCCTGAAGAGCTTCGGCAACGGATCTTTGATCCTTTCTTTACTACCAAGGCCGAAGGGTCCGGACTGGGGCTATCCGTCGTGTACGGGTTGCTCAGTAGACGGGGCGGCTCCTGCGCGATCAGTTCCGTCCACGGCGAAGGAACCACCGTCAGACTTACGATTCCTAAATGGAGAGACACGCCATGAGTGTTGCAGAGTACTTTAAACCGGTCGTGTGCGTTGCGGACGACGAAGAAGGGATACGGTTCGGCCTTCGGCGACTGTTTACCCGCGGAGGGTATGAGGTAGTGGAGTGCGCCACCGGCGAGGCTGTGCTCGTGCATGCCGCGGAACGCCACTTGGATGTGCTTCTCCTCGATGTTCGCTTGGCAGGTGGCATGGACGGACATGAGGTGCTTCGCCGCGTGCGCCGGATCGACCCGGAACTTCCGGTTCTCATTATTACCGGATATGGAACGATCGAGAGTGCCGTGGACGCTATGAAAAGTGGCGCCGACGACTACATCGTGAAACCGGTGGACAACGCGCGCATCATGAACAAAGTGGCGAGCCGGCTGGACGCAAAACGGCGCGAGCCTCACTGGGACTCCGCCGCCGCCCCCCGGGACGAAACCGGAAGCTCCCCAGCCACCACGCTCGTGGCGGAGAGTGCGGCTATGCAGACCCTCCTGGAGATGGCCTCCAGGATCAAGAATCAGGACATATCCGTCCTCATCACCGGAGAGAGCGGGGTCGGCAAGGAACTGCTCGCCCGCCATATTCATCACGAGAGCGACCGTCGATCGGGACCGTTTGTGGCGGTCAATTGCGCGGCATTTTCCGAGACGCTTCTGCTTAGCGAGCTTTTTGGGCATGAGAAAGGCGCGTTCACCGGAGCTGACCGGCGCAAGAAGGGCTGTTTCGAGCGTGCTCACGGCGGCACTCTGTTCCTAGATGAAGTCGGTGACATGGCGCCCGACGCGCAAGCCAAGCTGCTGAGAGTTCTTGAAAACCGGGAGTTTTTGCGGCTTGGCGGGAGCGAAGCGGTCCGAGTGGACGCCCGCATTGTCGCTGCCACCAACCAGGATCTGGAAGACCTCGTAGAGGAGGGAACGTTTAGGGAGGACCTGTACTATCGGATTCACGTGGTGCGGATGCACATTCCGCCCCTGCGGGATCGCCGAGAGGACCTGTACCGCTTGATTCACATGTTTGTGGATACGTTTAGCCGTGAGTACGGCAACAGCGTTCGTGATATCCCCGACGATACACTGGCGGCACTCCTCAATTACTCCTGGCCGGGAAACGTGCGGGAAGTCAAAAACGTACTCAGCCAATCGGTACTCTTGAGTCGGTCCCACCGGCTGGAGCTGTTTGGCTTGCCCGTTGTGGACCAGTCGCACGCGGCCCACGACCGCTCGGAGGCGGCAGCCGTTTCGGAGGGGGGTGAGTATCACAGTCGGATGACGGCGGCCACGGAAGAGGTGGGGCGGCGGCTCGTGGTATCGGCGCTGGAACAGAGTCGTGGCAACAAGTCTGAAGCGGCACGGATTCTTGGCATCACCCGCAAAACCCTGCAACGCAAAATCGACCGATTCCGGATTGACCTGGATCAGATTAATGGGTCGTGAGGTATCCAGCGGTGGGTCATGTGGTATCCAGTGAGGGCGGCTGTGAGACGGGGTGCCGCGGCAGCGTAACGCAGGCGGGCGTCTCTAAACCGTTTCTCCACCGATACATAGATCAACTCCGGGCCGATCGTACTATTCTTGGCATCTGCTTTGCTTAAGGAAACGGTAAACGTTTCTACAGAGGAGGAATCGATGAAACGAGTTGTGACACTACTGATTGTATTGGCGATGGTAACAGGCGGCGTATTCGCTGCAGGACAGGCAGAAGATGATACCGTCCGTCTGGCGGGAATCGTGTTTCAGAACGATCAGTTTATGCGGATAGTACAGTTCGGGATGCAGGATGCTGCCGATGAACTGGGAGCGGACCTTCTGCTTGGCAATAGCGCCAACAGCCCGGCCCAGGAGATCGAAATGGTGAACAACTACATCTCCAGTGGGGTAGACGGCATCATGATCACGCCTTTGAGCTCGACCGCATCGGTGCAGGCGTTGCGGGATGCTCATGATGAGGGAATTCAGATCGTTACCTGGAATACGCGGATTAACGCTGATTTTCCGGTGGCGGCGGTGGAATCCAGCCAGTTTCAGCTGGGTGAATCTACCGGACGAGTCGCTCGTGAGTACATCCAGAACGAACTGGGCGGAAATGCAAAAGTGGCCATCCTCGCCTTCGACGCACTCGTTCCTGAGCAGAGCGGTGCCCGGGTAGACGGCTTTCTGAGTCAGATCGAAGACCTGGACGGTGTCGAGATTGTAGCGAAACAGGATGCGTGGTTGGCTGAGGACGCCGTGGCGGTTTCCGAGGACATGATCACGGCTAATCCGGATGTGGATCTGATCTACGCTGCCAACGAAGGCGGTACCGTGGGCTCCGTGCAGGGTGTACGGAACGCCGGAGGCCAGGGACAAATTGCCGTTTTCGGTATTGACGCCAGTGAACAGCTTGCGGACTTTCTGTTGGCCGATGACGACGTGCTCCAGGCAACTACCGGCCAGCAACCGTACGAGATCGGATATCAGAGTGTAGAAGTTTCCATGGCCGCCCTCCGGGGAGAAGATGTCGAGAAAGAGATTGTCGTTCCCGGTCTTCTGTTGACGCGGGACAACCCGGATGAGGTGCGCGAGTTCAAGACGTGGCTCGCTGACATTATCAACCGCTAAGCGGGTGATACGACATGGATTATGTTCTTGAGTTCCGGGGTATTCGTAAGGAATACCCCGGAACGGTCGCATTGGATAGTTTTTCCGCCGGTTTCACCGGCGGAAAAGTGCACGCTCTGGTCGGAAAGAACGGATCCGGCAAGAGTACCACGATTAAGATTCTTTCCGGGGCAGTAAAACCGACTCGGGGAGAACTGTTTTTTGACGGCAATCTGGTAGAGATTCAATCACCCAGTGATGCTCTCGAAAAAGGTATCGCCACGGTATACCAGGAACTGAGCCTTATTCCCGAGCTCTCGATTGCAGAGAACATCGGCCTCGGGAGGCTACCGACCAAGGGCGGGGTGATCACGCGGGTGGACTGGAGTACGCTATCGCGCAGGGCGGAAGAGTCTCTGGCGATGATGGGTGTTTCGATCCCCGTCGATCCGCCGGTGCGAACGCTCAGTGTGGGACAGCAGCAGGTTGTGGAGATCGCCAAGGCGATGTCCTTCAATCCGAAGGTTCTGATTCTCGACGAACCCACCAGCGCCCTGGCGCAGCATGAAGTGAAAAGCCTGTTTGAGATCGTCCGGCGTCTCCGCGACCAAGGAGTGACGATTATCTACATCTCTCACCGGTTGCAGGAACTGTATCAGGTGGCCGACACCGTTACCGTTCTGCGGGACGGGCAGCTGGTGGGAAACCTGGATATTGAGAATGCAACGACGGAACGTATCGTCGACATGATGTTCGGGGAGGTAGTTACCTCGGGGCGTCCGCATACGGAACCGGGCTCCGAGCCGGTGCTGTCGGTGGAAGGGCTTCAGAGGGACAGGTGGTTCAAGGATGTCAGCTTTGTACTGCACAGAGGGGAAATTCTCGGCATCGCAGGTATGCTCGGTTCCGGACGAAGCGAACTTCTGAGATCGATCTATGGTGCTGATCCTTTGGACGGCGGGACGATCAGTTTCGGAGAGTATTCCGGCGGACGTCCATCTCTCCGATGGATGAAGGCGCAGGGTCTGGGCTTGACTCCGGAGAACCGCAAAGATGCCGGCCTGATTCAGAACCACACCGTGCACGAGAACCTCACGCTGGCGGCCGTGAAGCGGATCTCTCCCAGCGGTATCCGGAATCGAAAGAAAGAAGAGGAGGCGGTCGCTCGTCAGGTTGATCGATTAGACATAATTCTGTCGTCATCGGAGGCGGTGATATCGAGTCTCAGTGGCGGCAATCAGCAGAAAGTGGTGATCGGCAACTGGCTGAATGACGACCCGAGGGTGCTCTTTTTTGACGAACCGTCGCGGGGCATCGATGTTGCCGCGAAACAGCACATATTTCGGATTATCTGGGACCTCAGCGCAGAGGGAATCAGTTCTCTCTTCGTCTCTACCGAGTTGGAGGAACTCCTCGAGGTGTGTCATCGCATACTGATCATGCGAAATGGGACGATCAGCGAGGAAGTACACCCGGAAGAAATCACCCTGGCGCAGTTGTACGAGCGGTGTATGGAGGATTAGGAAGGTGTTGAGCAACATATTGAAGAGGCGGGGTAAATTGTCCGGCCAGAGCATCCTGGAGCTGGTACTCCTCACGTTGTGTGTGATTCTCGCGATTACCGCACCGGGATTCTTTTCGACAAGGAATATTCTAAACATCATGCGGAACGTTGCGATGCAAGGGGTGATCGCCTTCGGCATGACGATGATCATTATCTCGGGGGAGATCGACCTGAGCGTTGGCTCGGCGGTAGCCTTTGCCGGATGTCTCGCGGCGCTCCTGGTGCGCAATCTCAGCAGTATCGGACTCCCCCTGGGCGTGGCGGTTGCCGTTGCCCTGGTCTTAACGTTGCTTGCCGGCTTTGGTATCGGAAACTTCACCGCACTGGTGCGTACCCAGTTCAATGTACCAAGTTTTATCACTACGTTGGCTTTGATGACGATCCTTTCCGGAATCGCAAACCTGATGACCGGCGGCTTTCCGATCAGCTCGTTTCCGCAGTGGTACAACTTCTTTGGGGGCGGGTACGTGTTGGGAATCCCCTTTCCGGCTATCGTCTTCGTAGTTGTGTTTTTCGTTATCCAATTCCTGATGACGCAGACTACATTCGGCCGCGCGGTGTACGCCGTTGGAGGAAACGAGGAAGCCGCTCGCCTCAATGGAATCAACGTTCGCTTCGTAAAGCACATGGTGATCGGAATCACCGGGGCGCTGGCTGCGCTGAGCGGGATCATGGTCTCCGCTCAGATCATGTCCGGTACGCCCACAGTGGCGGAGGGCTGGGAACTGCAGGTGATTTCAGCGGTCATTATCGGCGGGACCAGTCTGTTTGGTGGGGCAGGACGAATCTGGGGAACGTTCATCGGCGTGGTATTTCTCGGGGTGATCATTAACGGTATGACACTGCTAAACATTAGTCAGTACTGGCAGTTCGTGGTTCGGGGTGTTCTGATATTGACTGCCGTACTCGTCAACAACATCGGCGCCGCTCAACAAAAGACGTAGCTGCCGCCGCTATCGCGGGGGTAGAGTGTCGCTATCGCGGGGGCACAGTGCCGCTATCCAGAATCTGTTGCACTCGGAGAGCCTGGACGGCTGACGGTGTGAACGAGTCCCAACGGCGTGATGTTCGAAGTCCTGCGAGGAATGAATGGTATGTTGAGTACACGTTCCTGAAGCGCACGGTGTAAGGTGAGAGCGGAGTGGCAAAGGGCGGTAGGTGTTCATCTCGTTTTGGTGGGCGCCCGTATCCGATAGCAGTACCCGCTCGCTCCCGATAAGCGATGCGCGGACAGTATTGACATGCCCCGCTTCCGCGTACGAGCCACGGATGGTCGTGTGAATTCCGTTAGTATGCGTGAGGCGGATCGAAAAGCTGTCGTTCATATCACAGGAATACCCGGAGGCGGAAGCGGCGTTCCGATCTGCTCTCTGTTCCGTAGTGACGTTGCACGTCGACGCGGGGCCGGCGATGCACAGTGCCACGTATACCAAATGCGAACCCAGGTCTCTCAGAGCCCCCCCGCCTCCGTGGCTGGAACTGATTCGCCACAACCAGCGCGGGTCGCGCCACCACTCTCCCCAGACGGTAGTGATCAGCCAGCTCTGGAGATACGATAGATCCAGATGTTGAGGTGTGCCGGCGAACCCGTTCTCGATCGCGTGGATCATTCCCCACATGCTCGGGTAGTTGATTTTTGAGAAGTTGACTACGACCGGAACGTGGTAGTCCTGTTGCAGCGCAAGGATGTGCTGGGCTTCGGAAACGGTGGTGGTGAAGGGCTTTTCGAGAAATACCGCAGTGTTGTGGCGAATTGCGGTGGCCGCCACATAGTAGTGCTCAGAATCGGCAACAGCCCCGCTGACTGCGTCGACGGGATGGGTACGGAGAAGGGCATCAAGATCTGAAGTGGCGTAGGTGAGCCCCATTTCCCGCGAGAATTCTTCCGCGCGCCGTTGAGACCGATCATAGCATCCCACGATCGTGACCCCCGGGAAACTGGTGAACCGGCGTACGTGGTAGCGCGCCATCGTGCCCGTTCCTGCGACAACCATTCGAATCGGTTTCTCTTGCATCATGATTCTATCGTCCGCCAGTCAGTGTATACCCTCCGAGGCTTTGGCGGTTGAATCCCGCACCTTCAAGCTTGTGTCAAGCCAGTGATAGACCGGTCCCTGCTGCCGCTCCTCCAATAGGTCGATCAGGGTTTGCATCCCCACGTATCCGCTCTGCTCGATCGGATTGGCTACCGTGGTGAGTGGTGGAGACGTGTCTTCCGCCGTATACAGGTTGTCATAACCAATGACACTCACGTCGGTGGGAACGCTGATTCCACGCCCCTTGCAGTAATCGAGGACTCCGATCGCGGCACGGTCGGAGGCGGTCATAATTGTTGTTGGAGGAGTGGGGTGGTCCAACAATCGCTCTGCTCCCCGGCGACCGCTGGTTCGGGAGAAATCTCCGTCCACGATGGACGGTTCTATGGCGAAATGCTGCATCAAACGCCTGTTGCGAAGGTTTGAAGTCGACTCCCCTGGTGAACTCCGCCGATTCCGTGCCTCCGTGGACACGCTCCATGCCGGAATCCTCCCACTCCACCGACAGAGGACCATCATATCCGATTCGATTGAGCGTTCGGATGATCGATTGGAAATCGATATCGCCGCGCCCGATCGAGCGAAAATCCCATCCTCGACGGTGATCTCCAAAGGGTAGATGGGAGGAAAGAATGCCTGAGGTACCGTCGAGAGTTCGGGCGGCATCTTTCATATGAACATGGTAGATCCGATCAGCAAAGCGATCGAGGGATTGGACCGGGTCGACAAACTGCCAGTGCAGGTGGCTTGGGTCAAAACTAAATCCGAACGCCGTTCGTCCGTCAAGGACCGTCAGGGCGCGCTCGGCAGTATAAATATCATAGGCGATTTCTGATGGATGCACCTCGAGGCCAAACTTCACCTTGACTTGGTCGAAGACGTCAAGAGTTGGATTCCATCTTTGGGCGAAGTCTTTGAAACCCTCTTCGACGACTGTCTCTGGAGTGGGAGGAAAGAAATAGAACTTGCCCCAGATGCTGCTCCCGGTGAAGCCGGACACCACATCCACTCCCAGCTGTGCAGCGGCGCGGGCGGTATTCTTCATGAACTCAGCTGCTCGTTGTCGAACTCCCTCGGGGTCACCATCGCCCCAGACATATGGTGGCAAGGTAGCCTTGTGCCGCTCATCGATCTGGTCGCACACCGCCTGACCTTCCAGGTGGTTGCGGATACAATATACTTCTAAGCCATTCTCTTCGAGGATTCGTTTTCGCTCGTTGCTATACCGGTCGCTTTCGAGCGCTTTATCTATCTCGAAATGGTCTCCCCAACAGGCGAGTTCCAAGCCGTCGTATCCCATCTGTTTGGCTAGTGGTGCGAGCTCCTTGATCGGGAGATCAGCCCATTGACCGGTGAAAAGTGTGACAGGTCGTCCCATTTTATGCTCGTTAGAACGGCGAATCCGGGAAATAGTACTGCTCGGCGTTCTGCGGTGTAACCAAGGGGGCGCCGAGAATATACTCACCCTCTATCGGTGCATTGTTGACCAATCCGGAGACGGTGAGCTCAATCGCCGTGGAAATCATGGCGGGTGGATACAGGACATCCACGGGAACCAGTTCGTCCCCATCCATGACGCGGGCGATCATCTCTTTCATTCCCGCACCGCCAACGATGAACATCTCATTCTGCCGGTCGACCTCTTCCAGAGCGGAAATGACACCAACCGCGATATCGTCGTCTTGTGCCCATACCGCATCAATGGAGTCAAACCGCGACAGAAAATCCTGCATGACTTCGTATCCGTCGTCTCGGTTCCAGTTGGCGTATTTCCAGTCGAGGACCTCGATATCGGTATCTTCGATGACCTCCATGAATGCGTCAAACCGTTGGTCGTCTATTACGGTGGGAATTCCCCGGAGGACAACAGTGTCTCCCGAGCCGTTGAGTTGCTCCACGATGTACTCGGCTGAGACACGGCCCATTTCCGAGTTGTTTCCCGCCACGTAGAGGTCACTGATGCTATCATCCGTGAGACCTCGGTCAACCACCGTAATGAATGGCCCCTGGTCTTTTACCGCCCGAACGGGATCGGTCAAAGGATCAGACTCAAAGGGGAGGATTACCAGGGCGTCGATCTGGTGGATCTGAACGAGGTCCTCGAGATCGTTTGCCTGTTCCCCGGCGTCACCGGCGGTGACCAGTTGAAACTCTACGTTTGGATACTTCTCGCTGAGGATGTCAACCGTCCTCTGTGCGTGATAGTTCACTCCACCTGTCCACCCGTGGGTGGCTGCTGGAATTGAAACTCCGACAATAAGTGGTTCTGCGTCGGCGGAATCGGATTGGGGTGCTTCCTCTGCAACTTCTTTAGTTCCGGTATCCGCACACCCCATGAACGCTACGGCAATAATTGCCAGGAGCAACCATAATTTTCGCATAATAATCTCCT
>JBBDTM010000009.1:0-56349 GCA_040904425.1 Alkalispirochaeta sp. | reverse complement strand
AGGACACGTTCTTTCCGGCGGGAGACATCGTCCTGAACCTTCCCATGATCGAGCGACAGGCGAAAGAATGGTCGGTGGCACCGGACGAAGAACTGCGTCGGGTGCTGGTCCATGGAATACTGCACCTCGCCGGGCATACCCATACAAGCAGCGACTTCACCGAGGAACCGATGCTCCGTCTTCAGGAGACGATTCTCGGAACATTAAAGGAGAGGATCTATTGAAAACGCAGGGGTTTCTGCAGCGTTTTTTTCGTACCGCTGAGACGTCCGACTATTATCGCCACTCTACTCAGATCAACGCGGAAACGCACAAAATGATCGAGGGAATCCATGGGCTGGCGGAGACTATCGTCAAGGAAGTCATGGTGCCACGAATTGACTCGGTGTTCCTCAGCGTCGACATGAACAGCACCGAGCTGGTCACCCGGATTTCGGAGACGGGACATTCACGGTTTCCTGTGTACAAGGACACCATGGACAATGTGGTGGGGATGCTCTACGCCAAGGATCTGCTTCAATTCCTCACCAGCGATGCGAAGATCGAAGTCGAGGGTATCCTCCGCAAGGCGTTCTTCGTCCCAGAGAGTAAGCGGCTCGATGGCCTCCTTCGGGAAATGAAGCGGCGCCGCGTACACATTGCGGTGGCGGTGGATGAATACGGCGGTGTATCCGGTCTCGTGTGTATGGAAGACATCATTGAAGAGATCGTTGGTGATATCCAGGATGAGTTTGACAATGAGCGTGAGGATATCCTGGAAATCGGCGAGGATGCCTATCTCTGCGACGCTCGGATCAATATCGAAGAGCTTCAGGAGCACATCCATACCAGCCTTCCCGACGAAGACTATGACACCCTCGGAGGCTTCGTCTTCGATCTCTTCGGGAAGATTCCCGTGAAATTTGAGAAAGTTCAGTATCGGAATCTTGATTTTATTATCCAAGAGATGGATGGCCACAAGATCCGCAGTGTCAAAGTAGTGATCCGCGATCAAGCGGAAAGCGACGCCGGAGAGGCGTAGTGGAATACTACTGGAGGCCGCGGTCGATCTTCACGTTCCTCTTGGTGGCGGGAATGGTATTCCCCGCCGTTACCACCTCGCAATCCCCGGCGTCTCCCCGGACGATACTCGCAGATGCAAACGACGCGCTACAGGACGCCGTTGGGCGGTACGACGACGATGATATCGCCGCCGCTGCGGACCGTATTCGCCGCGTGATCACGTTGAATCCCCACTTTAGCGAAGCGCATCTCCGTCTCGGGGAGGCGCTGATTTGGCTGGGCGACTATGAAGGTGCCGAGCAGGCGCTCTCTCAGGCTCGGTCACTGCGATATCGCGGACCCGATCTTCCCCTCCTTGAAGCGCGTCTCGCGGTAGTCACCGGAGACCTGCAATCCGCCCGCGAGCGATACGATGCGATTCTGCAAGAACAACCGTACCACGAGGCTGCCCGCGTGGGCCGGGCGATCCTCGGTCTGGCGGAGGGCGCCACGGACTCAGTGGTGCGAGATCTTAAAGATCTTACCCGCCGCTTCCCGGAGAATCGACAGCTTCTGGCGGCGCTCATGCGAATCATGCTGGAACGGGGAAACACCGAACAGTTGGAAGAGTATCTCAACCTGGCGCTCGCGTATCACGGCAACAGCGCCTCGGTACAGCTTCTGGCTGCGGAGTATGCGTTTCAATCGGAAGACTACGACCGCGCCGATTTTTACGCCCGGAACGCGATCACATTGGCGCCAAGATTGACTGAAGCGTGGCTCATTCTGGCGCAGACAGCGATCCACAGCGGAGATCTTGAGCGCGCCCGCGCACATTACGAAGAACTCCTGCGCATTGATCCTGAGAACCACGGCGCGTGGTACGCCCGTGGTGAATTGCAAGCCCGGCAGGATCAAATCGGGGACGCCGAACTGAGCTGGGAGCGGGCGCTTGAAATCCGTCCTGATTTTGAATTGGCCCGAATCGCACTGGAAAATACCGCGATCGAAACACTCGACATGGATGACCCTCTGCGAGCGCGGCTTGCTGAGGATTATCGTCGCAGTGGGGCGAATCTCCGAGATCGTTTCCTCAACCGCCAGGCGGAACGCCATTTTCGTCGCGGGCTTCAGCTGAATCCGTTTGATCCCGTCCTGCGCGCCGCCATTGCCGACCTGTACCTGCAGCGGGGGTGGGAAGCGCGATACCTGGCCGAGTTGGAAGTGATTCGTGAGCGAGACCTCACATCAGAACTCGACGGAGCCCTTTCCGAGGAAAAGCTCCAGGATCGTCTGAACGTGTACCGGGCGCGCCTCCGAACAACCCCGGCCGCCGTCTGGAACGTAGATCAGTTCACCGTGTCCCGGCCGCGGACGTCGATATTCGTCGTGGCGCGCAACACCGGACCCGCGACGTTACCGGGAGCCGCCGGACACATAGGCGACTACGCCGCCGGTCTTCTACACGGTTCACAGCAAATCGATGTGACCCACACCACAAGCGCCGATGCCCCGGTTTTTGAGCTGGTGAGGCAGGCTCGGGAAGCTGACGCGGATCTGCTTGCGGTGATGGACGTCGAGTTGCAGGACAGGTCCGCCGCGGTACACCTTCAACTTATTGAGACCGGATCCACTCGATCCAGAAGTGATCGCACCTTTCGGAGAAGTGGTAACGGTCGAATTGACGCAATAACCAGGGCGCTTACTGAAGAAATCACCACCCACGTCGAGCCTCGAGGCAGTGTGCTTCGACGCCGGTTCGAAGAGGTTCTCATCTCTCTGGGGCGCATTGACGGAGTAGCTGTGGAAGATACGGTCCGGTTCGTGTCGGTCCCCGCATTGCGGGAACTTGGTACCGGAGAGGTAGTCGCGGTGGATGATCTGGTTTCCGTTATCCGTTACGAGCCCGCCGGAAGCGACAATCTCAC
The DNA here is from genome assembly GCA_040904425.1 of Alkalispirochaeta sp. Classification (GTDB taxonomy): domain Bacteria; phylum Spirochaetota; class Spirochaetia; order DSM-27196; family Alkalispirochaetaceae; genus Alkalispirochaeta. The sequence continues at coordinate 53,440 of JBBDTM010000009.1, read as the reverse complement.
CGTTGGCGATCTTGCTACCATCGATACGGACAATGAAACCGACGACGGCACAGACCAGCAAGAACAACGACTCGCCGAAGAGCAATCGTCACGGCTGCGTGAAATTGTGCAACAGCTCTTCCAGATGCGGTAATTGACACACCCCCAGGCATTCTCTATAGTCGGGTTACCACCCCGAAAAATGTTTCAGGAGGAAATAGTATGAAAATTGCAATTAACGGTTTCGGCCGTATCGGACGCAACGTGTTCAAGATCGCCCTCGAGCAGGGCGTCGATGTTGTTGCACTAAACGATCTCACCGATACGAAGACTCTCGCTCACCTACTCAAATATGATTCCACGCAGGGAAGATTTGACGGTACCGTCGATTTCGACGACGAGAACCTCATCGTGAACGGTAAGAAGTACAAGGTTTGCTCAGAGCGGAGCCCCGCTGAGATCCCCTGGGGAGACAAGCCTGATGTTGTTGTTGAGTCCACGGGTATCTTCACGACACGCGAAGGTGCCAAGGGCGGATACGGCGATCACTTGAAGAACCCCAAATACCCTGCCAAGAAGGTAATCCTCACCGTGCCCGCAAAGGACGAGATCGACAACATGATCGTCCTCGGCGTCAATGATGGTGATATCAAGGCCACCGATACGTGCGTATCGAACGCAAGCTGCACCACGAACTGTCTCGCACCGGTAGCGAAAGTTCTGCACGATGAGTTCGGAATAGAGCAGGGTTTCATGACCACGGTGCACAGCTATACCAACGATCAGGCAACCCTCGATGGTCCGCATAAGGATCTTCGGCGCGCACGCAGTGCAGCCGTTTCGATTATTCCCACCACCACCGGCGCCGCTCGCGCCGTCGGAAAGGTTCTTCCGGATTTGGCTGGAAAGCTTGATGGTGTCGCTATGCGCGTACCGACTCCCACCGGTTCGATCGTTGACCTTGTGGCCAACCTGAAGAAGGAAGCCACGGTTGAGCAGATCAACGCCGCGATGAAGAAAGCCGCCGACGGTCCCATGAAGGGAATCCTGGAGTACACCGAAGATCCGATCGTCTCCGTGGATATTATTCACAATACGCACAGCTCTATCTTCGATGCCCTAAGCACGATGGCCGTGGGAAAAATGGTGAAGATCTTCTCCTGGTACGACAACGAATGGGGTTACAGCAGTCGCGTTGTAGATCTCGCCAAGAAACTCGTTTAAACGATTCTTTTAGGTACGGCCCGATACTTCCCCGCGGGGTGGTGTCCGGGCCGTTTTCGTGTACGACCCCTGTCTATTACGGAGTAATCTATGGCCTTACGCACACTCAAAAACACAGATATAACCGGCAAACGAGTTCTCATGCGCGCGGATTTTAACGTTCCCCTGAAGAACGGCGAAATCACCGATGACACGCGAATTCGCGCCGCGCTGCAGTCGATTCAGTACATACTCGATCAGGGAGCTTCGCTTGTTCTGATGAGCCACTTGGGGCGTCCTAAAGGAGAGAAGAAGCCGGAGTTTAGTCTGAAACCGGTCGCCGCCCGTCTCAACGAGCTCCTCGACGCCAAGGTGGAACTCGCCTCCGACGTCGTAGGTGAGGCGGTTGAGAAACAGGCTCGCGCCTTGAAACCGGGGGACGTTCTGCTGTTGGAAAACGTCCGCTATTACAAGGAAGAGACGGCTAACGATTCTGCGTTTGCCAAGAAGCTCGCTGCTCTGGGCGATGTCTTCGTGAATGATGCGTTCGGCACTGCCCACAGGGCCCACGCCTCTACGGAGGGAGTAACCAAGCATCTTCCGTCCTGTGCGGGATTCCTCATCGAGAAAGAGGTGTCATTTTTCCAGCCGATCCTGGATAATCCCGCCAAACCGATGATCGCAGTGATCGGTGGAGCTAAAGTGTCCTCAAAGATCGCGGTCCTGGAGAGCCTGCTCCCGAATTGCGCCACGTTTATTATTGGCGGCGGAATGGCGTATACGTTTCTGAAAGCCCAGGGCATCGAGGTAGGCAAGAGCCTCGTAGAAGAAGAGTACATCGATACCGCGACGCAATTCCTCACGGCCGCCAAGACGCGCGGAACCCAGGTGATACTTCCCTTGGACCACGTGGTGGCGTCTGAGTTCGATGCCGACGCTGCAGCTGAAGCGGTGGACGGGCAGGCCGTTCCCGCGGACAAACTGGCTCTCGATATCGGGCCCAAGACGGTGGCTGCAGCGAAAGAGGCGATCGCCGGAGCAAAGACGATTCTCTGGAACGGACCGCTGGGTGTGTTTGAATTCGAGCGTTTCGCGGCGGGGACCAAGGCTGTAGCTGAAGCGATCGCCCGATCGCCGGCGATGACCGTTGTCGGCGGGGGTGACTCGGTGGCCGCTGCCAATATGTTCAACCTGGCATCGCAGCTGGATCATGTGTCCACCGGTGGTGGCGCATCCCTCGAGTTTCTGGAGGGCAAAACGCTTCCGGGAATCGTTGCTCTTCAAGATTAGACAAGGAGACACACCATGCGAACACCATTTATCGCCGGAAACTGGAAAATGCACAAGACGCGGGCGGAAGCCCGCGATCTTGCGACATCGCTGAAGAACCAACTGCAGGGTGTTTCCCACCGACTCCTGGTTGCCCCTGCGTTCACCTCTATAGAGACGGTGGCCGGTATTCTTTCTGGTAGCAATATCCTGGTTGGCGCCCAGAACATGGCTCCCGCCACCGGGGGAGCCCACACCGGCGAGGTTTCGCCGGGCATGCTCAAGGACGTCGGCGCGCAAGTTGTGATACTGGGCCATTCGGAACGACGCCACGTCTACAGCGAATCTGATGAGCTAATCAATACCAAGGTGCAGCTGGCTCTGCAGGAGAATCTCGAAGTTATTCTGTGTATCGGGGAGACGTTGGAAGAGCGTGAAGCGGGTCGGGTTGATGAGGTGAACCGGCGCCAGCTGCAGGCGGGGCTCGCCGACGTAGCAGCGGAGCAGCTGTCCCGGATCACGATCGCCTACGAACCGGTATGGGCGATCGGTACAGGAAAGACCGCGACTCCCGAGGACGCCGATTCGACGCATGCCGCGGTGCGTGCAATCATGGCGGACCTGTATAATCAGAGCGCCGCAGATGGTATAATCATTCAATATGGCGGTTCGGTGAAGCCGGGTAACGTCGACGGGCTCATGGCGAAGCCTAATATTGACGGCGCCCTAGTTGGTGGTGCATCTTTGACCGCCGATGACTTCGTGCCGATCGCACAATTCAAATCGTGAGGAATACATGGGTTTTCTTGGAATACTGCTAATGGTCGTTTTTGTGATCACCTCGGTCCTGCTTGTTCTGGTCGTGCTCGTACAGGATGAGGGTGGCGATGGTCTGGGAGGGATTTTCGGGGGAGGCGGTGGATCCTCTCAAGTGGGCAACCGTAGTGGAAACATTCTCACCCGTATTACCAGTGTCCTCGCCGCAGTGTTCCTGCTCAGTTCATTCGGACTGGCGTGGCTGAACCGGACGCCGGATTCTGGTGACGTCGAGGCCGCTGCCCGGCGCCTTGAGGCGGGAGATGGACAGACCGTGGAGTGGTGGGTCTCCGAAGACGACGCCGAGGAAGAGATCGCTGAGTAGCTTGCATGCGTGCGGCGGTATTGTTCTTCGGCGGCACCCGCCGAGATAAAACAGCAGAGGTTGCTCGCGGTCTTGCCGGTGGAATTGAAAAGGCCGGTCACCAGGTCGATGTCATCGACGGCGACCGGGACGTCAATAGCAGACTGACGGTGTACGAGTACATCGCCGTGGGCACCTCAGCGGTATCCCCTTTCACCGGAAAAATCGATCCCAAGATCTCGGAGTTTCTTGGCCGCGCCGGCATGGTGACGGGCAAAAAGTGCTCCGCCTTCGTACTGAGCGCCCCCTTCGGCAGCCAGAGAGCGCTCCGCAGGCTCATGGCGGTCTTGGAACATGAGGGCATGTTCATTCGCTACTCCGATATCCTGCGCTCAAGGGAGGAGGCGGAGGTACTCGCCGGCCGCCTAAAATTGCAGCATTGAGCACCCACTATGAAGTCCTCGGCGTTGCATGGGATGCGGCCCCTGAAGAGATAAGGGACGCGTATCGCCGTCAGGTAAAGGCGGTTCATCCGGATCTCAATAACGGCGATCCGGAAAGCGTAGAGCGTATGAAGGCGCTCGTCACCGCCTGGGAGATTCTTCGTGATCCCCTGCAGCGCGATGAGTACGATCGCGTCCACGGAGTGCGGTCCACCGGCGTTCCGGAGTTCGACTACGCCGAATACCTTCGTTCGCACCGAGACGACCATGAGTCGCAGGCAAAACTGGTCTTTTATGACCTGCTTCATGATAATCCCGAGGAGGCTTTGCAGGTTTTCGACTCACTGGTGGCAGCAGGCGATTTCGAGCTATCCAAGTATCTGGGACGCGAGGATTTCATGGACTGTGCGTTTCTGCTGGCGGAGGAGTACGAGGAACGAGAGGAGTTTCACCGCGCGTTTTCGCTGTTGGCGGCGATCGTCCGATTCGAGCAACAGCGTCCATATTTCCGGCACTTCATGCAGGATGTCCATGAACGTCTGAGAACTGTGGTCTGTTTCAAAATGCCCGAGACCGAGGAACCGGAACGGGTGTTGCGCTGCCTTCGAGAGATGATCGACTGGGATCTGCCGCGGAAAGAGAGGGCGTTTTGTTACAAGAAGGCCGCCGAGATGTACCTGCTCCTGGGAAACCGCCGCGCCGCATTCCGTTCACTTCAGCGCGGTTTGGCGCTCGATGAACGGCTGGCGGGGGTGAAGAAACTTCAGCAGGAACTCGGATATTTTGAAACTGCATGATAAGGTTGAGACTATGAAACGAACCCGTACGATAACACTGGCCGGTGGGCTTTTGCTGATTGCCGGCACACTCACAGCTCAGGTTCTGGACCGACCGGTAGCGATCGTGAGACTCACCGAAACGGTAAATATCGGGCAACGCGAACTGCGCCGGCAAGTCGAGATGCTGGAACGGCAGATGGACCGGGAACTCACCGAGGAGCAGCGCGAAGAGGTTCTGGAGGCTCAGATCGGCGATGTGCTTCTGAATCAAGCCGCTGCCCGCGCCGGTATACGAGTCAGTGATGAAGACATCGATCAGGCGATCAATGCGCAGCGCCAGTCGATCGGCCAACCTGTCACGGATGACCAGTTTCGGCAGCTTATTCGACAGCAAACCGGTCTCGGATGGGACGAGTACGTCGAGGAGATCCGCAACCGCTTGGTGCAGGAGCAATTCATCCTTCAGCAGTCTCAGTCGCGCTTTAACGAGGGCCTCGAGGAACCTAGTCCCCGGGAGATTCGACGCGTCTACGAGGAAAACGCTCAGCAGTTCACTAATCCCGCCATGGCACGGTTCGACCATCTCTTTTTTGACCTTCGTGGAAAGGATGGAGAAGAGGAGCAAGAAGCCCGCCGTTTGGCGTCCTCCCTGGCCCGCCGGTTGGACCGGGGCAATGCCGATTTTCAGCAGCTGTTACGTGAGTCACTTGATGACGCGCGCTATTCCGGCGGCGACTTCGGCTATATCGTCCGGGGTGATCAGCAGGCGGTGAACCAACTCGGACGAGATTTCGTCGACGAAGTGTTGAACCTGGAAGAGGGTGATGTCTCCGGAGTTCTGGAGAGTAACGTAGGATTACACATCGTTCGTGTAACGGATCGAAGATCTCCCCGGCTCCTCCAACTCGGTGATCCGCTTCTGCCGGGCGAGAGCACCACAGTCCGCGACCAGATTCGCGCCTATATTCTGAATCAACAACAGCAACGGATCTTTCAGGAGTCGGTAGAGACCGTGTTGAACCGCCTGCAGGATGACGCGGAGATCACGCGCTATCCCGAGAATCTGGATTGGTGAGTAAGACGATTTCCCGCCGGAAGGGACGCCGTCTCGCGGTGCAAGCGCTCTACAGTCGGGACGTGGGAAAGACCTCCGATACCAATCTGCTGAACTTTTCCTGGGTCGACCCCTCGGACGACGATGACCTTTCATTTCCCCGTCTGTTGGTGCAGGGCACCTTGCAGGAGCTGGATACCGTAGATTCCCTGATTTCGGGACAGCTCGAGCATTGGGACATTGAACGACTGGCCCGAGTGGATCTGGCAATCCTTCGGGTAGGAGTCTACTCGCTGCGATTTCAACCTGACATTCCCGCGCAGGTCACGATTGATGAAGCGGTTGAGCTGGCGAAGGAGATGTCTACGAATGAAGCGTTTCGTTTCATTAATGGCGTTCTCGATGGGGTGCGGAAGCATCTGAACCAGTAGGAGTCCCATGGACCGAACACGACGGATAGCAGCGTTTTCCGCAGCCCTCATAATTGCTGTCGTTACGATGGTGATGATCGGGCTTTCCGTCGACGCCATTCGAGACTCGGTGCAGTTTAGTCGTGTCATGCGACGAATAGAGCGCGGAGATAACGCCACATCGACTCTTCTAGAAGCGGGGCAGTTCGCACGGACCACCAGCGAGTGGCAGACCCTGATGCGAGTCGCCTGGGATCTGGATCCGCCAAGACTGTGGGAGGCGGTTTTCGCGCTGGCTCAGCCGGCGATGCGCCGTTTTCCCGAGGACAATCGCTGGCGGTACGCCGGTGCGTTGGCGGCGCTCCGGCAACACGATCGGTCTGAGGCGCGCACCCTTCTTCCATTGGATCAAGGCGCTCCCGCCGACGATCTGGAACAGCTTCTTCGCGTTCTTGTGGAAATAGAGCCTGATCATTGGGAGCGATCCCGCGACCGGCTCTCCGCGTTTCTTGAGCTTCCATCGGAATACACGGTGCTTCGGGCGATTGCCGAAGCGGAGACCAATCCGTCGTTAGAGACCTACCGCGACGCCTGGAAACTCACTTCGGTGGGAGCGTACGGCGTCAACGCCGCGCTGGAAGGTGCGGCTGTCGGCGATCGAGAGGGTGTGCGGTCTCTGCTTACTCATATCCGTGAGGCGGAGACGTTGCCTCCAGCGGAGCGGGTGTCGGCGCCTCTCTACCTGGCAGTATGGCTTCAGGATATCGATTGGCTCTTCCAGCAACTGCGATCGCTCTCCGGTGCGCGCGCGGTAGAACCGGAAGTTCTCCTACTTCACGCCGAGGGCCTTATCCAGCAGGGGCGCCGGCAGCAGGCGCGTCGATTCTATCGGGAGCTTCAGCAGGTTGCCCCCGAGTACGATCCGCTCGCGTTCCTTAACGACGCCGCCATCACCTTCCAGGAACGTGATGGAGAACCTGCGGAGATCCTCAGAGAGGGCGTACGAGTCCACCCGGACTCAGCGGTTCTTCGGGGCGAGTTGGCTGGTATTCTGACCGCGCAAGACGAACGGATCGCGGCGGCACAGGTACTTGGACCTTCTCTTCTGGAACACTCCTCCGGAGAGCAGCGACACCGCGACTGGTTGTTGACGCGGGCCGTTCTGGGACCACGGCGTCCACTTTCCCGACTGGAAAGCGATCTGTGGCTGTATCTCAACGATAATCCCGACGCCGATCTGGTAGCTCGATACCTGGCACGATTTCTTGCCGCCCGCGGCGATGAAACGGGAATGGACCGGCTCCGCGAACGCTACGCCCCGGGCTACTCGGAGTGGTCTACAACTCTTCACATGCAACACGCCCGCCGGACGGGAAATTACTCACAGGCGGAATCGCTGATGGCGCTGTACCCGGACGATTCCTGGACCGCCCGGTACAACCGCGTCCTATTTGCCCTATACCATCTTTCTCTTCCCGAGGTGTCGGATTCGATCGACGAACTTCAGGCGTGGCTGGGGCGCGGCCCCGATCTGTCTCAGGACACGTATTCGCGGGCGGAAATCGATCTGCTCCTGGTCAGGGTTGAACAACAGCGTCTCGCAGGAGACGCTGAAGCCGCGCTGGAAACACTCAACCAGGCGCGTCGCATTGCCCCGGATGATCTCAACCTGGCGTCCTACGAGCGTCTTGTTGCACCCCCCCAGTGAAAGTGCTACGATTCCGCAATGATACGGATCAAGACGGCCAAACAGATCGCCGGCATCCGCGAATCATGTCACCTACTGGCAGAGGTACTCGATCATCTCGAGTACATTATTGAACCGGGAATGACGACTGCCCACCTTGATCAGGTGGCGCGATCGGAAATCACATCACTCGGTGGACGCCCGGCGTTTCTCGGGTACCAGGGGTTTCCAGGTGTGCTCTGCACCTCGGTCAATGAAGCCGTAATTCACGGAATTCCCGGAGAACGGGTCTTGCGTGAAGGTGACGTGGTAAGCATCGACTGCGGCATAGAATACAACGGATATTATAGCGACTCGGCACTCACGGTTCCCGTGGGAACCGTAGCCCCGGAGGTAGACGAACTACTCCAGGTAACGCAACGGAGCCTGGAGGAAGGCATCCAAGCGGCGATCGCAGGAAATCGCATTAACGACGTCTCCCGCGCGGTGTACCGCCTGGTAAGTCAGCACGACTACGGCGTGGTTCGCCCGTACTGTGGGCACGGAGTGGGGTTGGACCTGCATGAAGACCCTCAAATCCCCAACTATGTGGGGCGCGGACCGAATCCGCGACTGAAGCCCGGTATGGTGGTAGCGGTGGAGCCGATGGTAAATCTCGGCGGCGACGAAGTAGATGTTCTCGATGACGAATGGACGGTCGTTACGGCCGACCGCAGTATATCGGCTCACTTTGAGCATACGATCGCGATTTTCCGAGATCACACCGAAGTGCTTACCCGACGCAAACGAGAATCGGTACATTCAGTGCCGGAGGTATCCGTTTCATGAGAAAACTGCTGGTCGTGAACCTACTCCTGTCCGGCCTAATTCTGGGCTTCTTACTGTCCGTGACACTGTTCTCCTGCTCCACGCGGGTTGAGCCCGCTTCACGCGTATCCGCCCAGGATCGGCCGTCCGTACAGTCCGACCCGGCGGCGCTACAGGCGAGTTTTCGCGAAATCGCAGCAGTAGCCAAGCCTACTGTCGTCCGCATAGATGTAGAGGAAATTCGACGTCAGCAGGATACCCCCAACGGTGACGGCGCACCGTGGTTCGATTTTTTCTTCGGCGAGCCCGATAGTGACCAGCCCAACCCGGAGGGCCGCGAGTTTCGTTCACAAGGGTTAGGGTCCGGGGTCATTGTCCGCCGTGACGGCGAGCGTTACTACGTCATTACCAACGACCATGTTATTGGCAACGCCGACGAGATCACCATTACACTCGACAACGGTTCCGACTATACCGGCGAGATCGTCGGGAAAGATTCCCGAAAAGACCTGGCGATGGTTTCCTTCACCAGTGACGCCGATATTCCGGTGGCCCGAATTGGAGACTCCAGTGACCTACACGTTGGCGATTGGGTTATGGCGATCGGCAGTCCCTTTGGCTTTCAATCTACCGTAACGGTGGGTATCGTGAGCGCTGTGGAACGTCGCGGCGGGCCTGCGGGAAACATCAGCGATTTCATTCAGACCGACGCGGCGATCAATCGCGGAAACAGCGGTGGAGCTCTGGTTAATCTGGCCGGAGAACTGGTGGCTATTAACACGTGGATCACGTCCCAGACCGGCGGAAGTATGGGATTGGGCTTCTCTATTCCCATTAACAACATCGTCCGATCGATCGATGATTTTATCGAGACTGGAGCGGTGCGCTACGGATGGCTCGGTGTGAGCATCCGGAGCGTTACCGACGAGCTGGCCCAATCCCTGACGTTGCCTGATCAGCGCGGGGCACTCGTGCATCACGTATTTCTTGACTCCCCCGCCGATGACGGCGGACTTCTACCGGGAGACTTTGTACGGGTCATCAACGGAGTCACCGTAGAAGACTCCGACGAACTGGTGCTGGAAGTGGGAGAACTTCCTGTTAATGAGATCGCGACGTTCGAGATTATCCGGTCCGGTGAGGAGATGACCGTTGAGGTTCGCATTGGAGAACGCGAGTCTGAGTCGGCGATTGCGAACCTGAACTCTCGCTTGTGGCCCGGGTTTTCCGTATTCCCTTTGACCGATGAGCTTCGGCAGGATATTGAGCTGGACTCCAGCCCGGAGGGCGTGCTGGTGAGCACAGTTGAAAATCGAAGTCCCGGAGCCGCCGCGGGAATCCGGGTAGGTGACATACTCATCGCAATTGACGGTGAAGCCACCCCCGACCTGTTGAACTTCTACCGGGAGCTCAACGGTGCCGGTAGCACGATTGAATTGACAATTCTTCGTGATGGAACCGAGCAGACCCTCGAGCTGACACGATGAGCAACAAAGAGTTTATTCCCTATGATGAGATTCGCAACAATGCGATCCAGCTGGCGAATCGCATCTACCGAGAAGATTTCGTACCTGATGTGATTTACGTCAGCCTCCGGGGTGGTGCCTATATGGGCAACGTAATCAGTGAGTTTTTTAAGTTTGTTCGTCGTGGCCAACGGCCGGTGTTTTACGCCGCCGTGGTTGCCCGATCTTACACCGATATTCACCAGCAGGAGCGAGTCAGCGTTGACGGCTGGACGTACAGTCCGGAACACCTGCGAACCGGTGACCGCGTCCTTTTAGTTGATGATATCTTTGACACCGGCCGTACCGTGAATCATCTGGTGCAGATCATTCTTGAGAAGGGTATTCCCCGCAATGATATCCGTATCGCGGTACACGACTACAAGATCCGGGAATATGTCGATGAACGTCTGCCGATTCAGCCGGACTACTACTGCCGCAAACACGAAATTACGTCTCCCGTGAACGATCAGTGGATTCACTATCTCAGTCATGAACTGGTAGGGCTCGAGCCGTCGGAAATCGATGAGCAATTCACCAGTGATACGGTCAAAACCATTCTGCACGGACTGCCATGATCGTGTCGGCGGTGCGCGGTGTGTGTTTCGCCCTTATAGGCCTCGTTGCAGCAGTCGCCGTCGTGGGACAGGAATTGATGCCCCACAGCGAACTCACATGGGGCGAGCTGAGCGCTCCGCCTGGAACGTACGCACATTCCGTTTCGCTATATCCCCAGGGATCCCGCGAGCTGGAATACCGGTTTCTTGACGGACGGGGCGAGCCCCACACCAGCTATTTTCTACCGCTCACCGGAGGTCTCGAACTTCACGCTCCTGACGACACGGAAATCCGTTATTCCATAGCCGTTCGCCGCGTGGGGCAACCGGATACAACCATTGCGGGCGAGTTCGTCCTGGATACGCTGGCTCCCGCAGCGCCCCGAATGACACCGCCCCCGGGGCTTCATACCACTCCTATCAACCTGGTCCCTGAATCGGAATCTCCCGGAGACCGGGTGTCGTTGCGAATTATCGATGATGAAGCGTCTCGTTTTACGCCGGTACCCGTCGACGGTGTGCGCCTTTCCGGTGAGCCCGGAAGCGTTCAGGATTACCGGATCGCCGCTTACGCGGTAGACGCCTCCGACAATCGGAGTTCCGTCGCCACCTCGCGCTATCGGATCGACCGATCCCCGGAAGCAGCACCGGCAGTCCAACCGGTACAGAGTCCGCGGCCCGGCACGTACGCCAACGAACAACTCCTCCTGATTGACGATACCGGACTCACTAATCTATCGGTAACACTCAACCGTCCGGAAGCGGATCAGGTGCCGGTTAACTACCGTGAAATGCCTGTCATCAGAGGAGCAGGAACATTCAGCATCGTGATCGAAGGCACCGTTCGATCTTCCGGTGAATCGTATCGGCAGACCGTCACCTGGAACCAGTCGGTCACCGAAGACCTTCCAACGCAAGGTCAGGCGACATCCGCCGTCCGCCTTCGTCCACCGCCGGGTCGACCGCGTTACAAACTTGAAGATCGTCCGGTAACGAAGAGCGATCCGTACTGGCTACGACTCGCCGAACTGGCCCCACCACCGGAAGGTACCAGACCTGTGGTGGTCCGGTACCGAACAGAGGACGAGGATCATGACACACGGCTGATGTTTCTTCTCGACGGTCGGCGAGCTCCGACACCAGAGCTCGCCCCTACGGCGACCGCGGGGGTCGTTACTGCATACTCGTTAGCCGGCACCGAAGTACAGTGGGCACCGCTGCCTGCGACCGGCGACGCATCGTTCACCGCCCCAGCTATCGGTGTCGCCCGGGTGGATCTCGCCACCGTATCAGCCGATGAAATCGTAGTGAGAGCACGGTTTCCCGGTGGACCATGGACCCGGCGGATCGTTCCCGTGGGCAACCTCCGGTCCACATCCCCGGCTACGCCGGCGAGTTTTTCCGATGACGGGGTCTCCGTCTCTGTCGATTCGCCGGGAACCTTCGGTGAGCTGACGATACGTGAAGAAGAGTCGGGATTACAGCTCTTACGCTTCTCCGGCACATTTCCGTTCCGCTGGCGGCCGCCCCCCGGCTTCTTGATGGAGGTCCGTAGTGGCGAGGAGCGGGCGATCACCGCCACAATCGACCGGACACCTTTGGCTCCGCCCACGATCGAAGTAGAAGAAGATCGCCTGCTGATATCCGGAAGCGGACAGATCTTCTATCGACTCGACGGCTCTCCCGACGCGGTGTATGAGGCTCCGGTGGAACTCTCCGGGGTGGCCAATGCCCGACGCCGATATCGAGTGGATGCCTATCGTATCGTCGACGGATACATAAGCCCCACCGTCACCGCGTACCCGGTAATCGACCGGAGGCAGCCCATTGTTCCCGCACCGCAGATCGTTCCCGGTACTGAACGCAGTTCCGGAGAGTTCATTTCCCGCGAAGAGCTCACTCGAGTGGTCTTCTCGTCCCCTTATGAGGATCTGCAATTGTACTACGAGATTTCCTCCGACGGAGAGGCGCTATTACCGCAAATGAACAGTCCCCGGGTGGACGAAGCGATTCGACTCACCACACCGGACGAACGGGAGGTACGGTGGGCGATACGTGTTCGGGGCCGTTTCCCGGGCCGGAATCGGTGGTCTCCATTGTACCAGCTCGTCGTGATGGTGGACCGACAGCCACCGGCGATGCCGGTTCTGATCTCAGATCCACAAGAAAGTGGCGTGGTGGCCTTCGAGTCGCCCCCGGAAGGGGATACGTCCATTTGGTACCGCCTGCGTGAGAGCGACACCTATCGGCGCTACCAAGGCCCCGTCACGATCGACCGTGATCGAATCGAGAATGCTTTGACGATCAACGCGTATGCCCGTGATGTCGCCGGCAATCGCACATTCCTAACGGATTCTCTCGTAGTAGAGCCGCTCAACCAGGGCCCCGCGCCACCACAATTGGCAGTAAATGGTCGTGTTCTTGAAGAACCTCGTATCGTTCTTCCTCGTGAAGCTGTTCTCGAGGTTGTAGCTCCGGAGGATGTCCGCTGGCGAATACGTGAGGTTTCCTCCCACGGAGAGAGCGGTCAGTTCCATCCGGTTTCGGATCCTCAGGTCCTGTCCCGGGGAACCTATAGGATTAACGCGTACCGCGAACGAGGCTCAGAGCGAAGTCGGGTGGTAGAGAAGGTAGTCACGATTGATCCGGAACGCCCGCGAACGCCTGATCCTCCGTATGTAAGCTACGCTCCGGACGGAAGAAGTGGCACCGTGTATTGGGCCGGCGCGCAGTCGGAGCGCATCTTCGCCTCGATCGTTACGGACCCGAAGTCGGAACCCGGTATAGAGCCCTTCTCGGTTTCCGAAGGAACGCTGAGTTGGACGATTCCGGAGGGAGCATCTCGGGTCAGTCTGGTGTATTTCTCGGTGGGAGAAGCCGGGGAGCGCAGTGAAACGGAGATACTCCAGCTGGAGGCGGCTCGGGCACGGCCACCGGCCCACGTCTCCGGCGTCAGCGATGGAAAACGTTATCGCACCGAACGTGCGATTCAGTTCATCGGGGAGGGTGATGTTCGATTCACCGCCACCACCGATGGTTCATCTCCTGGACCTGTCCGTCTATCTTCGGCTCTTTACGAAGAACCGCTACTGGTTAGCGCATCAGTTGGCGAAACTGCTCAGTATCGGATCCGTTATCGTACCTTTGAAGGAGACACTCCCGTATCGGAGGAACGTCACATCTCGTTCGTGGTCGACCGAGATCCTCCGTCGGCGCCACAACTTCAAGGAGCGTCTCCAGATGGGTATTATGGTGAAAGCCGATCGGTGAGACTTGCATCGGCCGGAGATGGCGATACGATCATGTACCGAATCCGTACCGCTTCGTCGGCACCACCGGATTTCTCCAGTTATACCGGTGAGGAGATCTTCCTTGCCGAAGATGACACTGAACCGCGTCACTACCGGATCGACGCATATGCCGTCGACCGCGCCGGCAATCGCAGTACCGGTATCGCGACGTGGAATGTAACCATTGATGCAACCTCACTGCACGTAGCTGCTTCGGTTGGGGATGACGAGTCCGGGGACGGCTCCCGGCAGGCTCCCTTGGCATCACTGGAAGCCGCTCTCCGAACGGTCTCCCGGAGCTCGCGGGATACGATATTCCTCACCGCCGGAGACTATACCGTATCAGCCGAGACGCTTGCGGCGGTCTCCGAAGCGCGCCACAGCCTGAATCTGCTCGGAGGATACGATCCCGAGAGCTGGCTCGCCGGAGCCTCCGACACCTCGATTACTCATAGCGACGGCGACGAGTTCACCATCCCGGGAACGCTGCGACTCGAACGTCTTTCGCTTTCTCAACAGCTGCGCGTCGGAACATCGGCAACGCCGGGTCACGTTGTGCTGCGCCACGTAGAGATTCGAACGGTCGGCACCCCGGGCATAGTACAGGTCGGGGGTGACCTTACTTTGTTCGAAAGCACCGTACCGCGCGGAATAGAGGTGGGGAGCGGTTCGTCCTTTGAGGCCCGGGGAAGTGCAATGGGATCGGTCAGCATTCACGGCGGTGTCGCTACCATTAGCGATTCGATTATGACCGGCGTCCGAATTTCCGGTGGTTCGAGCCTCGTGGTAACCGATTCCCGGATTAGCGCGGATCGCTCCGTAGATATTGGTGGCCTGGTGTACGCAGACGCGAGCACCTTGAAGCTTCGGTCTTCGCTGGTCCAGTCAACCGCCGAAGATCCCATTCTGATTCGCGGACGAGACGCGCATATCGAGGTGGCGGGTTCGCTCATCTATGGAGAGGGAGTGCGTTCCGCGATCGCGATTCGTGCCCGCGGCGGGCGAGTCGCCGTTTCCGATTCGATACTCGATACGGCGTCAGGGGGATACGGGTACGGCCTGTCACTCCGAGATTCAGCGACTAGTATAACCGGTAGCGCCGTCATTTTGCGGGTTACCGGCGATGGAGTCGTGATCGCCGCTGGTGATAGTGCGCTATCGATCAGGGATTCAATTCTCTGGATAACGGGGACGAATAACGATTCGGATATCACCGCCACCGGCATCAGTGTGGACGGAAGCGGGATCGATGACCTTATGGTGCGAGACAGTGTTATTCTCGCCCACGGGGCGCGCGGACGAACGTCCGCGGGCGTCCGACTGGGATCAGATGGAGCCGCCCGCATCCTGGAAAACTCGTTCGCGGGGTGGCCTACCTCGCTGATCCGCGGCACCGCAGCGGATGCGTGGGAAATGTCCGGCAGATTTCCCTCGGTGGATGACTTAAATCGGTCACGTTTCGGAAACGCCAATCGCCGGTCCGAAAGCCCCGCACCCCCGCAACAGTCCAGTACACCATCGATCCCGGAAGCCCCCGTTCCAGCGGAGCTCCTTCGCCTGCGAGCCACTTTCGCACGGCGGTAGGGTGGATGCAAAACACGCCCGCCGAAGCCTCTATTCCCAGAACCACTCCGGACCGCTGGGCTCATAGGCCGTGCGCCACAGTCCTTTGCCATGACTAAGGGCAAAGAGCGTATTGTCCGACGAGTAGTAGACGAATCGAGCGATTCCGCTGGTGGCTAGCTCACTACCGTCATAGTTGTCGCTGATATCGTCGTTGGAAAAATCGAAGGCATACGGAGCACCCCCTGGTGAGGTCGTAACCTCGTAGTAGCCGCGAGCACTCGTCGTCCCATCGATATCGGTCCCCTGATAGCTGATCGTTCCCACCACCAGCAGCTTGCGGTGGTCCACCCAGGCGACTCCTGAGAAGGAACGGTCGGGGATGCTACTGTCCCCATCCGGCTCGATCCAAGTCATCCCCCCGTCGGTGGACGTGTAGAGCTTCCCGTCCAGGGTTACCAACAGGAAGGTGTCGGCGGCTCCTTCACTTTCCAGAGAGGAGGGAAATGCCGTCACCCCGCGACCGTTTTCTATGGCTCCGGTCGATTGGCTCAGACTGTCAGAAACACTGAGATTACCGGTGTAGTGGACGGTATCGCCGATCACCACAGTATCACCGTCACCGGTAGTGGCGACATCACGGATACCCCTGTCGTCGGCGTCAAAGTCTCCCAGCTCTACTTTATTGGTCAGTCCCACTTCAAAACCATAAAGGCGGTGCGAATACCCGTCATCCCCTTGCTGTCCGCCGGAGTCCACCGACATGACGATTCGGTCTGTGACTCCTTCAAGTCCTCTGATGCGTCCATCTTCGGGATCCCAGCTGGTGTCATTGATACGGCTCCAACTCAGCGAACCACTACTATCCGTGAGTTCGTACAGGTAGTCCCGATTGCCATCGGAATCAAAAAAGACCGCGTACACCTCTTCGGCAACGTCGTCGGTGGAGGGGGTACTGTTGATTTCGGCAAGAAAAGTCGGAATATATCCCGAAGGGGCGGAGATTGCTGACCACTCCGATCCAACATCGTCCTTCCGGGTGAAAATCTTAGTACCCGCCTGCACGACAAACCTCTCGTCGCCCCCGATATCCGTCCGAACCAGAGCGGTGGCGGAGGTGTTGTCCACCAGGTTGCTGGTCTTCGTCTCTTCCTCCACCTCGATCGTGGCGAAGATACCCTGCGAACCGCGAGTACACCCGGTAATGGCGAGCAGCATCACCACCACGGCGACCCGCGCGGCAGCGTGGATTCGGGTATTTTGAAATAGAAAGGCAGAAAGTGTTTTCACGAAATATCTCCTAGAACCGATACAGCACGGACAAGGTGGTGCCCAGGAAATTTCCATAGCGGGTATCCTCGGACGGCGGCTCCGGGCCCGAGTACCACTGAGGTATCCACCAGTACCGTACATCCACGCCAAACGCCCACTCGGTGTTGTAATTCCAGTAGAACCCCGCTCCGGGAATCACAATCGGATCCACCTTAAAGTTTTCACGGAAACGGCTGAAGTTGATTCCGGCCGCCAGAGTGAGCGGAAACTCAAAGGGATACGATCGGAGGAAATAGCTGACCCGCGCCGCCAGGGGAATCATGAACAGCGTATTGCGGTTCGGCGTAAACGCAAACATCCCCCCAAACTCACCACCCACGGCCAGATTGTTGTTCAGAAACGAACTCCACATGAGATGTCCGGTTCCTCCGAGAGTCAGATTCGCATCCTCAATACCATCAGCTCCGCCGCTGTAGAACAGCGGAAAGAGCATTCCCAGATTCAGTGAGAGCAGCTGATCGCCGAGGGCATAGGTGGGAATAAATTCCTCTTCCGGCTGGTCGGGAGTCTCCGGGACCGATTCCTCCTCCTGGGAGAAGACAGGTACCACGATTCCGATCAGCAGCACCGTCGTGCAGACCACTCGGAAGAAATTCGATTTAGGGGTCATGTCTAACAATGAAGAGCTCTCCTTGCAGGCCGAATACTATCACGCGCCCTAGGCACTGACAACACGCCGCAGTTCACGTTAGACTACAGATAACCATGGCACACACACTTATCGACGGTAAACAGATCGCAGCCGAGATTCAGGCTGAACTCGCGGAGCGAATCGCAGCCCTCAGCGCCACTGGAACTCCTCCCGGGTTGGCGGTAGTACTGGTGGGAGAGAATCCGGCCAGCATGTCCTACGTCACGGCGAAGGAACGAGACTGCGAGAAGGTAGGAATCAGAAGTTTCGACCATCGACTCCAGGAGTCGATTAGCCAGGACGATCTTCTGAATCTCGTAAAATCACTCAATCAGGACCCTGCGGTGGATGGGATTTTGGTTCAGCTACCACTACCGGACCACATTAACAGTGAAGTGGTGTTGCAGACGATCGACCCCGCAAAGGATGTGGATGGTTTCCACCCGCTCTCCCTGGGCCGTCTGTTGGCGGGGTTACCGACGCTGCTTCCCTGCACCCCGCACGGTATCATTCAGATGCTCCTTCGCAGCGGCAACGATCCGGCCGGAAAGCACGCGGTGGTTCTTGGCCGGAGCAATATCGTCGGCAAGCCGGTCGCAAATCTCCTGTCCCTGAAGAAGCACGGTGGAAACGCCACAGTAACCGTCTGTCACTCCCGAACACCGAACATCCCCGAGATAACCCGCCAGGCAGACATCTTGATCGCCGCGATCGGTTCCGCCGGATTTGTCACCGCCGACATGGTCCGTGAAGGCGCGGTGGTGATCGACGTCGGGGTGAATCGCATCGAGGATGCCGGCCGCAAGCGCGGGTATCGTCTGGTGGGGGATGTCGATTTTGAGGCAGTTGCTCCAAAGTGCGCCGCAATTACTCCCGTTCCCGGTGGTGTGGGCCCGATGACGCGGACGATGCTCCTCTTCAACACAGTCACCGCTGCCGAGCAGCGTCGAGGCTAACCATGAACTTGAACCGGGTTCATCAGACACAAACACGGATACCACTGCGGCGCGCCCTCATAAGTGTCGCCGACAAGGAAGGACTGGAGGCCCTGATCCGATCACTCTGGGCGATTGTCCCGGATCTGGAGATCTATTCCACCGGTGGTACGTACGAGAAGATTCTCGCCGTGGCTGAAGAGATAGGCTCGACCGAACACCTTCGACGGATCAGCTCCTATACCGGGCAACCGGAAATGCAGGGGGGATTGGTGAAGACGTTGGACTACCGGATCTACCTGGGACTGCTCAGTGAGCAATTTAACTCCGACCACCGGGAAGACCTGGAACGCACAGGGTCAGTAGCCTTCGACCTGACGATTTGCAACTTCTATCCCTTTGAGGCAACCGCCGCTTCCGCCGGTGCAACTCTTGAGGATCTCCGCACCCATATCGATATCGGGGGCCCCACGATGCTTCGGGCATCCGCGAAGAACTTTCTGCGGGTGGCGCCGGTATGCCGACCCGAAGATTACGACAGCCTCCTTCAGGAACTTCGAACCGCCGGCGGGGCAACTCGCCTGCCGTGGCGCGCCGAACACGCCGCGATCGCGTTCCAGTACACCGCTCACTACGAAGCGGCTATCGCCGGGGCGCTGGGTAGTCACGTTCGAAGTACTGATCTCAATGCGCTCTACGAGGACCACGAGGAGGCGTCACCGTGAACCGATCGATGTACCGCACAATCCTGGAAGAAGAGTTCCCCGACGAAATGGAAATCTCCTTCGGAACGGGCCCGGAAAAGCAGACGCTCCATTATCGAAAAGTCCGGTGGTCGATCGCCGGAAGCGAAGCGGGATTGCGCTATGGTGAGAACCCTGACCAGCCGGCCTCCCTCTACCGCCTGGAGAACGGAAATCTGGTACTCGGCAACGTGCAGCAAATCGCGGCGGGCCGGGGACTATCGACTCAGGCGGAATTGATTCAGAGCGGGAAACATCCCAGCAAGATCAACATCACAGATGTGGATGCCGCTCTCGGCATTCTTCGCTATTTCACGCAGGACCCGACGGCGGTAATAGTGAAACACAACAATCCAAGCGGTGTTGCCGTGGGGAAAGATCTTCCCGACGCCTACTCTCGAGCGCTCATGGCGGACCGGATCGCTGCGTTCGGAGGAACGATCGCCGTAAACGGAGAGGTCGATCGTACTCTTGCGGAGATGATCATCGGCTACTTCGCCGAAGTGGTTGTGGCTCCGGAGTTTTCCTCCGAGGCGTTGCAGGTCCTGGGAAGCCGCAAGAATCTGCGTGTCTTCAGGATTGGTGCGATGAGCGATCTTCAGGCGTACACGACAACTCGATTCGTGGATTTCAAGAGTCTCACCGACGGCGGTCTGGTTGCCCAGTGGTCGTTCCAGCCCGTGGATCTGGCGGCCGATACCCTTACTCCCGCCTCCACTGACCACGAGGGTACTCGCTACACCGTAACCCGGCCACCGACGCCCACCGAGGCTGCCGACATGCGGTTCGGTTGGTTCGTGGAAAGTGGTGTCACCAGCAATTCGGTAATCTACGTGAAGGATCGCTGCACGGTGGCAATCGGCACCGGTGAACAAGATCGGGTAGGGGTAGCGCGCATCGCCCGGGACAAGGCGTACTGGAAAACTGCTGACCGGCTGGCATTTGCCGCCACCGGCCGTGGAATCGAAGAGATCGATGATGCGGCGGAGTGCGAGGATTACCTGCAACAGTCTAAAGCGATCAATGGAGGACTGCAGGGAGCAACGATGATCTCCGATGCGTTCTTTCCCTTTCGGGACGGAGTGGAGGTTGGCCTCCGAGAGGGCGTGAGTGCCGTGGTTCAACCCGGTGGCGCCCTCCGTGACCGGGAGGTGATCGAAGCGGTCAACGAATACCAAGCTACCATGATCTTCACCGGCCAGCGAAGTTTTCGCCATTGATACCGGTTCGTGGTACATTACTGATAAGGAGCGCAACATGCCGTGGAAACTACTCTTTTATCTGGTACTTCTCGGGCTGGTTCTGGCCTTCGTAGGTCTCAATCTCGGTAATACCACCGATATATCGTTTGGAATCGTATCGTTCTCGGAAGTGCCGGTGTTCATGAGTCTCTTCGTGGCGTTTTTCTTCGGAGTGGCGGTGGCGCTTCCCGCGACGATTCGCACGTCAAGGAGAAAGACTCGAGCGCGTTCCCAGCGATCGCTTTCCCGGAGCGAGAAGAAAGAAGCAAAGCGCGCCGCACAGGAAGAGAAGAAGGCTCGCAAGGCGGCAAAACGAAAGGGCAACGCTCCGACGGAGATCGGCGATCAGTAGGCCGGGCGGTATGCGTGTGTGGCGGTTCCACAACGGTTACTTTGCACTGTTGATCCTCGTGATTTGTGCAACTGCGGGAACCTCCGTGTGGGCTCAGTCGGTACGCACATACGATGACGCGGTGGACTGGCTCGAAAGCAATCGCAGCAGTCCTCAGTTCGGCTCCGTACTGTATACCGCCGTCGAGTATGCTCCATCTGTAGACGAGGTAGGGAACCTGCTGAATGAATACCTGCAAAACGTGATGGATCGTTCCGATCGTGGCCGTGTGCTGCTCAGGGCCGGTATCGTCCAGGAACTCGCTCACCAGTATAATCTGGCGCGCCTGTCATACGCTCGAGCAGTGGACGCAGATCCCACACTGTGGGACGCATCGCTTCGACGGTCAGCTCTCGCAATCGAGGAAGGGGACCTTTCAGAAGCGGTGCTCCTGCTTACCCAGGTTATTCACCAGGCACCCACTCGACAGCTTCAACGTCGCGCCGCAATGTTGCGCGTCCGGGCGTACACGATGCAGGACAAAAGCGAACGCGCGTTCTCCCACGCGGCATCACTGGTTGGGTATCCCGGGGAGATCGCGGACCCGGACGTTCCCGATATGAGTCAAACGATTGAACCGGAAGCGTTACTTCTGCTGTACGAGACGGCGCAAAATACGGGGAACACTCGTGCGCAGGAATGGAGTAGAGCGGTACTTGAGGCCTCGTTTGACGGTGATGTGCCTGAATTATCTCTGGCGCGGAGCGGCGAATCTCCAGATTCTATCGCTACCTTCTATCCGAGCCCGTCGCGAATCTTTGGCGGAGTCGAAAGGCGAACAGTTCCGATCGTGGAACAACGCGCTTCCGCTGATTCGTCATCCGACGACGCAGACGCCGAACGTCAGCCGGAAATCGATAATACCGATACCAATACCCCTGAGGATCGTAAGACCTCCGTAGCCGGCATTCAAACCGGAAGCTTCCGTGACCGTGAAAACGCGAAGTATATGGCGCAGGATATTAGGAGGCTTGGCTTCACTGCCGAGGTACGGGACGTGGAAGTCAATGGTGAGACGTTTTTCCGGGTAGTCGTACCTCTTCCCGATGGGGCCACTGCAGAATCGGCACAGGAGACGGTGGTCAGATTAAAGGAAGAGGGCATCGAAGGCTTTCTCGTCTTTCAGTCGCCCTAATCTTCCTCAATCGTCTCTTCCACCTGTTCCATAATGAGGGCAACACCCCCCGTTCGTCGGGCCCCGTCGGCGGTAATCTGCACCGGATTCAGAGTCAGCCGGCGCAATACACGACCGTCTGATTCATTCTCTGAATACTCCACCGCATAGCGGACGCTGAAGCTCCCATCTTCCCGCTGTCTTGCGGTGGAGGGAACGAGGTCGGCATCCGTGACTTTGAGTTCCAGAATCGGCTCATCCATCTGGATGAGGTTGTATCCGCCACTCCAGTCGAAATCCCGCGTACGAAATCGAAAACGAGGCCGGTCGAAGAGAATCTCTACTCCGTTCTCGTTCGAATAAACGCCGGAGAGTTCAAAAGACGGACGCCCAAACGAGAGCTCCCGGACGACGCCGCTCTGAATTCCCGGAGTCATACGCTCGTAACGTCCGTTCCAGTACTCCGCTCCCTCTACCGATATCGAGATCGTGCCCAGGTCTTCCACCGTTATCGACAACTGACGTCGGACGGTGGCCAAAACATCATTCCGTAAATTCATCCAGAGTCCGGGACCATCCGCATACAACGTTTTATAGGAGTTCAGCCAACGATACTGCTCCTGGGAGTTATTGCGGTAGAGTACAGTCTCCCGAGCGTCAGGGTCGAACAGTGCCAGCTCCGCGGAGGAACCGATTTCGTCGCCAGTGGATCGGAACCAGGGTCCGGCGAGGAATTCCTCCAGCGTTTCGGCGTCGGCATCATACAATTCGCGCAGTTGTTCCTCCTGCGCTTGCATGGCAGGAATTGGAACCGTCCGTACCGCCTCGTAGCGGCCCTCTTCAGGGCGCCATTCCCAATCGGTGAGGATGAGATCCGAAGGACTGTCGGTCTCGGTGTTGCGTCGATACACTTGTATGGGAAAGCTTGCCCCATCACTCTGCAGAGTCCGATACGCATCGGACCGCGAGACCTCCTCGATCTCGATGCTACCGTCACTGGCCGCGGCGAAGATCTCACGGTACGCAAGCGTCGTCCCCTCGTCCCGGCCCATACGTCGGCGGAACACGTTCATTGTCTGCCGACCGTTCTCATCGGTTCCCACCGCGACAATCTCTTCCTGGTGATCTCCGACAACATCTGAGGTATACACCGCAAACGTCCGCACATTGGATGCCCGGGTAACTCCCTCCCAGGTAACCCGATATGTGGACCGGAGCGGGTCGAAATCGGTAACCAGCAGACGTACCCGGTCGTCGGGATCGTCGGCGCGCTTGATCACAACGATCTGCTCTTCCGGTTCGTCAATGTCCAGGTTCACATCCAGAGCCGAGATGAACAGTACTCCGGATTCCAGCTCAATTCGGGGGCTCGTTTCCTCTTCCTCACCCTGAATCGACATGCTACCGCTCTCTTGGCGGGCAAGGACGATTCCGTCGGCCGCCTCGGGAATGATCTCCCGTCCTCGAGTGGTGGTTGCCTCTTCTACGGGATTCGAGCATGCACTGAGTAGTGCCGCTACCAGAATTACCGCCCCGGCATATACCGATATTCGGAACATGCTTCAAGTATTGCATGCGATTCGAGAGGGAGCCAAGTAGTCACCCCGGATGACATCCACCCCCGTTTCCCGGCATAATAATATATGGACACCTCAAATACCAATCAGCAATTCAACCCGTTCCCGGAAACCCTCAGCTACGATGACGTCCTCCTCCTGCCGGGGTTCGCCGATTTTCTTCCCGGTGAAACCGACGTGGCCGTACAGTTGGCTCCCGGAATCCGACTGAACGTCCCGGTACTCTCCGCCGCGATGGATACCGTCACCGAAGGCGATCTGGCGATCGCGCTCGCTCTTGAAGGTGGTGCCGGAGTCATCCATCGCAATATGCCTCCCGATGAGCAGGCCCAGCAGGTGCGTCGAGTCAAGCGCCATTTGAACTGGGTTATTGATAACCCCGTTACTGTCGGGCCCGATCAGACGATCGCCGACGTGCGATCACTCGTTGCCGCCAACGGAATCTCCGGTCTACCCGTAATCGACGAGGGCCGCCTGGTAGGTATCATCACCAGTCGTGATTTGCGCTTTGCTCCAACCGATGATCTCCTGGTCCGAAGCGTCATGACCCCGGATCCGGTGGTGGTAGTAGGGGACCCTTCCCTGGAAAGCGCTCAAGCCAAGTTCAATGACCATAAAATTGAGAAACTTCCCGTCGTGGATAGTCAAGGCCATCTCACCGGACTGATTACCGTGAAGGACATGGAAAAGCACAACCGCTTTCCGAACGCTGCCACCGACGATGCAGGACGCCTGTTGGTCGGAGCAGCTATCGCACCCACCGATGTGGAGCGGCGACTGGGCCCGCTCATGGATGCCAGGGTGGATTTTGTAGTAGTCGACACGGCCCACGGCGATTCGGCCAATGTGGTCCGCACGATCCAGACGATCAAGCAGAGAGCACCCAATCTACCGGTGGTCGGCGGAAATGTGGCCACCGCGCCGGGAACTCAGCGACTGATCGATGCCGGGGCCGATATCATCAAGGTCGGCGTGGGACCGGGATCGATCTGCACCACCCGGATCATCGCCGGCGTGGGAGTTCCCCAGTTGTCTGCGGTGCTGGCCGCAGTCGATGTCGCCCGGAGCCATAACGTACCGATCATCGCCGATGGAGGAATCAAGTTTTCCGGTGACATCACCAAAGCTCTGGCCGCCGGCGCCCACGCGATCATGGTGGGCAGCCTTTTTGCCGGTCTTAAGGAAGCCCCCGGTCGGGAGTTTCTGTACGAGGGCCGCATCTTCAAGGCGTACCGTGGCATGGGTTCGACCTCGGCCATGAAAAAGGGCGGCGGCGACCGATACAACGTTGCCGAAGGAGAAGAACCGGTGCCGGAGGGAATCGAAGGTCGGGTTCCATACAAAGGGGAGTTGCGACCGTATCTCCACCAGTTGGTTACGGGACTGCGAAAAGGAATGGGATACTGCGGTTGTCGCACCCTGGATGAATTGCGGTCATACCGCAACTTCATTAAGATATCGCCGGCGGGTCTCGCGGAAAGCCATGTGCACGATGTGTCCATGGTTCAGCAGCCTGCAAATTACTCCCGGAGCTGATAATTTGAATGTAGTTGTAATTGGTGCGCAGTGGGGCGATGAGGGCAAGGGTAAGATCGTCGACTTTCTTTCATCCCAGGCAGATACGATTGTTCGTTTTTCCGGTGGCGCCAACGCCGGCCATACGATCGTCCACGACGGCAAGACCTATAAGCTTCATCTGGTGCCTTCCGGTATCATTTATCCCGAAACGACGGTTATTTTGGGAAGCGGAATGGTCATCGACCCGGAAGCGCTCTTCCGAGAACTCCAGGAACTGGAAAGCATGGATATCTCTTGGGAGGGACGGGTCTTCATTTCAGACCGCGCCCACCTGGTCCTTCCCAGTCACCGTGCGGAAGATATCGAACGTGACGCACACCGAAAGCATCCTATCGGCACTACCGGTCGTGGTATTGGGATCGCCTACGCGCACAAGGCGTTGCGCGACGGAATTCGTCTCGCCGATCTGGACTGGACGGAGCAGTTGAGCGAGCACAACGCCGAAGACCGGGAGCTGGTGGAGAGTTTTCGCTCTCGGCTTTCACCGATGACCGTCGATATCGCCACATTTATTCACGTTGACGGCAGCCGCGCACGTTCGCGCTCACAGGGAAGAGTACTTCTGGAAGGAGCGCAGGGGGCACTCCTTGACCTGGACCTGGGCACCTATCCCTACGTTTCCAGTGGAAGCTCCTCCGCCGCCGGTGCCGCCAGTGGCGCGGGTATCGGGCCACGCGACCTGGACCACGTTCTGGGCGTCTTCAAGGCGTATACCACACGCGTTGGCAACGGCCCTTTTCCGGCGGAGCTCGATAGCGAACACGAAAGTGACCTGGAGACGTACATCCGGGAGGTGGGACGAGAGTACGGCGTGACCACCGGCAGACCACGACGTGTCGGCTATCTCGATCTGGTGGCGCTTAGATACACCTGCCGCACAAACGGTATCGACAGTCTGGCTCTGACGCACCTGGATGTCCTGGACGATCTGGACGAGCTCAAGGTGTGCATCGCCTATGAAACGGATTCGGAGACGCTGGACTTCTTTCCCGCATCGATTCCTACTCTGGAGCGAGCGCGTCCGGTGACGCGCCGATTCTCCGGCTGGAAGCAGTCGATCGGAGAAACGACGGCCTTTGAGGAGCTCCCCACCGCAGCACGGGAGTACGTAGAGTTTATTGAGGCGTACGTGGGCGTTCCGGTAGGAATTATTTCGGTTGGATATGAACGGCGACAGACGATGGTTCGCATCGATCCCTGGGAGCACCGCGATGACCGTTGATCGGATCGTCATTCTCGATTTCGGCAGTCAGACCACCCATCTTATCGGTCGACGCATCAGGGAACGGGGAGTGTTCTCTGAGATCGTCTCCGGCGCCGCTCCGGTCACGGAGTGGATGGACGACTCCGTGAAAGGGGTCATTCTCTCCGGCTCCCCGGCATCGGTCTATGACACGGGTGCCCCGCGGCCGGATCCGGCGGTGTACGAGCTTCCCATTCCCAAGCTTGGTATATGCTACGGTCTGCAGATTACCACCCACCTGAACGGTGGCAAGGTGAGTCGGTCGGAAGCGCGCGAGTACGGTCCGGCACCGGTGGAGGTGGTAACTCGAGATCCTCTCCTGGAAGGCGTGGGAGCGCGCTTTCTCTCCTGGATGAGCCATGGCGACGCGATTCGAACTCTACCCGCAGGTGGGCGGGAAGTAGCGGGAACAACCCACGGCGTTCCCGCCGTGGTATCAATCGCCAAGTATCGCTTCACCGGAATCCAATTTCATCCTGAAGTAAGTCACACTGAGCATGGCGGCATGATCCTCGACAATTTTGTCACCGGCATCTGCGGCGCCCGAAGGCAGTGGTCGGTTGAGGATTATCGACACGACTTGGAAGATCAGGTTCGCCGGCACGCCGAAAACCGGCCGGTGTTGCTCCTTATCTCCGGTGGAGTCGACTCCTCCGTTGTAGCGGCGCTCCTCCTGAGTGCGCTTGATCCGCAGCAGGTACATCTAATGTATATCGATACCGGGCTCATGCGCAAAAACGAGTCCCATGAGATCGGCACCGCGCTTCGTGCTCTCGGGGCGAAGAACCTGTATCTCGTGGATGCCTCGGACCGTTTTCTTTCCGCCCTTGCGGGGGTGGCCGACCCGGAAGAGAAGCGGCGAATAATCGGCGATACGTTCATTGAAGTGCAGGAGCGTGAGGTACAGCGCCGTATCACCGGAGAGTACTTTCTTGCCCAGGGCACACTGTATACAGATTTGGTGGAAAGCGGCCACGGTGTCGGTGGCCACGGGGCATCGATCAAGAGTCACCACAACGTATCTAGTCCGCTGGTTCACGCCAAACGGGAAGCGGGGCTCATTCTCGAGCCGTTGAAGGAACTGTACAAGGACGAAGTGCGAGATTTGGGACGAATCCTGGGCCTGCCGGAAACGGTAGTGGGACGACATCCGTTTCCCGGTCCGGGACTGGGGGTACGCATTCTCGGAGCGGTTACCGCCCAACGCTGTGACGTTCTGCGCGAGGCCGACGCGATCTACATCCAGGCGCTGCGGGATGCCGGCCTGTACAACGAAATCTGGCAAGCGTTCGCGGTACTCCTGCCGATCCAATCAGTGGGGGTAGCCGGAGACAGCCGCGCCTACGGCGACGTGGTGGCGCTCCGCGCGGTAACGTCCCGCGACGGCATGACCGCCGACGTGTATGAGTTTCAGCCGTCCTTTCTGAGAAATGTGGCTGCAGCGATCACCAATCGGGTCCCTCAGGTGGGTCGTGTAGTGTACGACTTTTCCGGGAAGCCCCCGGCAACGATCGAGTGGGAGTAGGACGACTGACGAAAGAATGGAGGTGAGGGGAGTCGAACCCCTGTCCTAAGACGCCGGCAGCACGCTTCTACAGGTTTAGTTGAGACTTAATATGTCGGCAGTGATTTCGGCGCCTCAACATGGCCAATCACCGCCCTATCCCGACAATGAGTCCCACCGATCCGTCGAGCACGATCGGCAGCAAGTCCTGCTTTCTGTCAAGCAACGAGGAGCTCAGAACGGCGCGCCCCGCGCCCGTCCAACCTACTACTTACGCAGCAGCGGCCGGAAGGTATTCTGCATCATTGGCAGATAAAAGGTTGCCAATCAGGAGATGGCGCTCCACCTGCGACGTACCGCTCAAGACAGCCCCAGTCGAATCCGGAACACCCCCAAGCTGTACCTATTAAAAGGTACCGCCGAACTCTACGTCAGTCAATCCCTTGCTGCAGGAGTTCAGTATGGAGCTCACGGGAAGCGGAGGCGATCGCAGAAGTACCGATTGCGAGTTCTGCTCCGTGAATATCGGTGAAAACTCCTCCCGCTTCACGTACGATGACCCCCAGCGGCGCAATATCCCAAGGACTCATAATCGGATCCGCGATCGCGTCCGCGTCTCCCCGCGCCACGAGAAGGTATCCGTACGCGTCCGCCCACGTTCGTACCGCAGCCGCCGATCGCATTACCGCAGCTCCCCAGTGCGGGTGACGTTTCAGTAGATCCGCAGGATCCGTCGTAAGAAACCACGCATCTCTCAGCGATCGGGTGTTGGAAACGTGCAGCCGTCGTCCGTACTCATCCCAGGCGCCCAATCCCACCGCGGCGGCCGCCATTTCACCGGTTGGGGGACAGTAGATTACCCCAACCTGTGGAATCCCCCGCACCACCAGTGCGACTAACGTTGTGTAGAGGGGAACTCCCCGAATGAAGGATTTGGTTCCGTCGATCGGGTCCACAATCCATTCGTATTCCGCAGAACCCAATGAACCGCCATACTCTTCTCCCACAACGGTGTGATCGGGAAACCTTCGCAGAATCGCCTCCCGCAGCGACGTTTCCACTTCTCTGTCAGCGACGGTCACCGGGGACTCATCGGCCTTCCGCTCGACCTCCAAGTTATGACGCCGAAACCAGTCCAAACTCAGCCGGCCGCCGGCCCTGGCAAACTCCCGCGCCGCGTCCAGGTATTCGTTAGTGTTCACTCACGGCCTCGCATTTCGCGGTCCATGTCCCGCTTCTGCTGCTTCTTCTTAAGACTCTCCCGTTTGTCATAGAGGTGCTTTCCTTTACAGATTCCCATCTCCAATTTAATTAGCCCCTGTTTCAGATAGAATTCCAGGGGAATCAGGGTAAACCCGCGCTCCTCTACACGACGACGCATACGATCGATTTCTGTATTGTGGGCCAGCAGTTTTCGATCCCGAATCGGGTCGTGGTTAAAGAGGTTTCCGTGGGTATACTCGGCGATATGCAGTCCGATCAGCCACAAATCGCCGTTTCGAACGCGACCGTAGGCATCGGAAAACGAGAATTTCCCTCCGCGCATCGATTTGACTTCCGTTCCCTCAAGAACGATTCCCACCTCGATTTTCTCCTCAACTGTATATTCGTGAAACGCTCGGCGGTTCCGGGCTAGAGATTTTCTATCGGCCATTGTTTTCCATTTCGCTATCTCCTGCGACGATTACCAGGCGCCCACCAAGAAACGGGGTAGTCCACTCCGGCGGCTGAGCACCCACAAGATTATGCCCTGTTTCGCCGGTGGCGAAGCTCCCACCGACCACGATCCGCTGATCTCCGGAGGTGGGAGCAATAACCCGGTAGTGATTCGCGTACCACTCGGACGTCCATTCCCACAAGTTCCCTTCGAGATCGTAGATATCGAGAGCGCCGGCAGTACGCGTTCCCACCGACTGCGGGGTGCCGCCGCCGGCGACTACCGATTCGTCTCCAAGTCCATTGAGAAACGCAGCATATTCCCACTGTGCCGCTGAGGGAAGCGCAAACCTGCCGCTATCCACCCCGGGAATATTCCCGGGACCATCCGCATTGAGCCAGCTCACAAACGCGTCAATTGCATGCCGGCTCACGTATCGCAACGGTTCAGTCCCGGCGGCCCCCGTCACAAACGCGGACTCCCAGTCGTCCGGCCAGTCCGCAAGGTATTCCGGCTGCACCAGACGCTGCTCCATCAGTTCATCTCTGTTTTCCGGAGCCCAGCGTGGCTCCTCTCTGACAAACCGGACAAAATCACTGCGCGTCAGTTCACGATCCTGAATCCAAAACGCTTGATCGAAGTCGACGGGAGCTCCCTGATCTCCCTCGTCCCTGAGCGGATATCCAAGAATATACGATCCCGCAGGAACGCGCGCGAAGCGCAGGCCCCGTGCTTCAATCACCTGCGGCGAGGGCATCGGCCGTTCATCGGGAGCCAGCGATCCCGCCAGTAGCGCCGTGGACAGCGCTTCAAGACGCGTCTCCGCCCAGACGCTATCAGTCAGGGGAGCGCGAAACACCTCGTCAGCGGGGGCGACATCCCATACGAGGTGTGCAAACAATGGAGAATTATTATCGATCTGTATCATAATTCGTACCAACTCGCCGATTGATCCGGGGGTTGGAAGCGATCCGGGGGCCGACGCGCGAATCATCGCCGCCGACAGGTCTCTCACCTGCCACCTTCCGGCGTGTGCCAGTAAATCCCGACGGAAACGGTTTAGCTCATCCTGTTCGCCGGGGGGCGCGCTCCGAACCGCCTTCGACGCCCACAGCCTCCGTGCCGTATCGTGAGCCACCGGGGCGTGCTGAAACTGAGAGCTGGGTTCCCCCATAAGGGACCACTGGGCAAATTCGGTAATCCCGGAATCGATCGTGGTAACCACATCGGGCTCACCAAGGACTACAGTATAGGAGCGCCGTTTAGGAAACAGCATCGATCCTACTATCCTTCGACCTATCCCGGCGTTGATTCGTTCCTCTGCGGTTCCCGCGGTGATGCGAATCTCCCGGGAGCCCTGCGAAAGAAATACGGTCGCAGGCGTGGTACCGCGGTGCTTACCGTCCACGGTAATTTCGGCGCCGGCCGGTACCGAGGTAATCGTCACCTGCTCCCCGGGCTTTCGGATTCCGGGAAGAACCAGCACGGCAAGAAGAACCAGTAACAGCGCGCCTCCCCACATCGCCGGGACGTAGACGTACGGGCTGATCCCCAGTCGGTGTTTCAATGTGACGGAGAGCTCGGAGATTTCATCTTCGGACTGGATATCTTTCCACCGTGCGGCCATAAGACGGGAAGTATAGGGACCGCTTTCCCGCCGTGTCAACGTGAGCTTGAATCGGGCGTTCCTCCGATGGTAGGTTAGTGCCGATGCAGCACATAAGCGCGCGCCTGGTGCGCATTACCGAGATCCTTCTCACCCGAAGACTGCGCAGAAAAGCGCGGCACCACCTCAAACAATCCCGCAAGCATGTAGTCGTGGACTGGATCGAGGCGTTTCTGCAGGCGGCGTTTCTGGTACTGATCATCAATCAGTATCTGCTGCAGGCGTACCAGATCCCCTCCGGTTCCATGATCGACACGCTACTTCTGGGAGATCGAATCTTCGTTAATAAGGTGGTGTACGGACCGGAGCTACTTCCGGGAATTGTAAAGCTACCGGGATTTTCGGAGCCGAAACGTAACGAAGTGATGATTTTCGAAAACCCCTCGTATTTGAGCCGCGGTACTGCGTTTACGATCCTCCAGCGCACTCTCTACATGCTCACACTTTCCCTCGTTGACATAGACCGAGATGAGTCCGGGCAGCCTCGGGCGCAATTACTCATCAAGCGGTCTGTGGGCGTAGGAGGAGATCGTTTCAGAACGCGCGCCGGTGATCTTGAGATCCGCCCCGCCGGCGCCCCGCAGTGGCTGCCGGAGGGAGAGTTCATCGCTCGACTGCCCGGTGGGTACGATCCGGAGCGCCTCCTGGATGACAACGATTATGATGTGATTCGCGCAGGGGCTGTCGCACTCTCTCGACGGGATCTGGGCTTGCCTTCAAACTCCAAGGATTCGGAGGCGGTGAACGAGCTTCAGCGCCTGGGCTTTGGAGATCCGTTCGCGGTGGAACGGTACCGTGAAGGTCACACCTACGCCGCTCACGCCCATGATGGGCGCGCCCGGCGGAGAGTTCAGTTTATTCGCGTCGGATGGTATGTCCCCGAGGGTCGGATCCTCCCGGTAGGCGACAACCGTGACAACTCCCGGGATGGACGCTACTTTGGACCCGTCAGGAAGCACGATGTCCTCGGCCGCGCCATGATGATCTACTGGCCCTTTGACCGAGCCGGTGCAATCAGGTAGGGGCGCAGCGTATGGCCGACCGCTCCCGCCACCGCGGTGCTCGTTACGCGTTCCGGGTACTGCTGCTCACGGTAGCGGTATTCGTTCTGTGGCGATTCCTGGGACCCAGTGTGGCGGTAGTGCGAGATGGATCACTCGCGCCGATTCTGGAGGACGGCGACATTGTATGGATCCGGCCCGCCGGAGGGAAATTGGTTCCTGGCACCGTGGTGCTCATGGCTCCGCATTTTTCGAGTTCGTCCAGCACGCTGTCTAGAATTCTCAACGGTACTGAGAGTGATGAAGAGGAACCGGATTCGGTGGAGGACGACTCTTCCGCCACGCCCTCGGAACGGCCTGACGCCTTGGTTCCACGTATCGTGGCGGGTCTTCCCGGGGATGAAGTGACCTGGACCGATACCTCCGTCGCCGTTGTCCGTTCCGATGGCAATCGTTTTCATGTATCACCCCGGTACTTGCATCCTCTCCTGGCGCATGCGGAACGATCCGTCGTCATCCCCGAGAATTCCCTGTTTACCATTTCACTTTCCGGAGGCATGATCGATTCCCGTGTCATTGGACCTCGACCGACGAGCGCGCTTCGCTACGAGGTCGGTCGGATCGTCTGGCCCCGAGAGCGGCGAGGAGTGCTTAGTCCGATCGAGTCGGGGCGCAGCGCGGCACCATGACGGCGATCATCCTGTACATTCACATCCCGTTTTGCCGTTACCGGTGCGACTACTGTGATTTTTTCACCCGTACCCACGTTGCCCCGGATCGGCAGCTTCGGATCATCGAGCGCACGATCTCCCATGCGCTGCACTCGCTGCACCGGTGGTACCCGCCGGACGCACCGATATCCAGCATGTATGTGGGCGGAGGAACTCCGTCCTCGGTGCACGAGAAGGCGCGCCACCGCCTACTTCAGGGCATACGAGAGTGTATCGAATACGGTACGCTCGTGCCTGACTCGGAAATCACCGTGGAAGTGAATCCTGAAGATGTGGACCGCACGTTGCTGCAAGATCTCGACCGGAGCGGCGTGAACAGGATTTCCCTGGGCGTGCAGTCGCTCCGAGCCTCCACCCTGACCCGAATCGGTCGCCACACCACGTTACCGGCAACCAGGCGTGGCCTGGAACTCATCGCCGGCACATGGCATCGTCGCTGGAGCATGGACGTGATCAGTGCGATCCCCGGGCAGTCCGTCACGGACGCGGCGGAAGATGTCCGCAGTGCTCTGGAATATCATCCGCACCACGTTTCGCTGTACGAATTGGGCATCGAACCGGGCACTCGCCTGGCGCTCACGCAGAAACGCGGCGCGTTGCCACCGGAATCAGAAGAGCACCGTCTCGCCCAGCTCGCAGCTGCCGCCGAAGTTCTCGCCGAAGCGGACTTCCACCGATATGAAGTATCGAGTTTTTCCGTTCCCGGTGATGAGAGCCGCCACAACCTGGCGTATTGGCAGATGCATCCGTGGGCCGCTGCAGGACCGGGGGCTGTGGCCCTGCTTCCCTACCAGGGACAGGCTACCCATTTCACCACGAACCACCGGTTCCCGGATTACCTCGATCGGGACGACTACGCGGTGACGCCGGAACCTCTGACCCCGCGGGAGCTCTGCGAGGAGTATCTCATGGGAGGATTTCGGATGACCCGCGGTATTTCCAACGCCACGATGCAACACGTCTTCGGACACACACTACCGGAACTGCTTCCCGCGACCCTGCGGAGGTGGAGCCGCTACCTCCAATACCGTGGCAACGATCTCGTGACGCTCACCGACGAAGGTCGACTGCGGCTGAACCGATTTCTCGTCGATGCCTTCGGTGAATTGGAACGATCGGCAGAATTACCTACCGCTCCGCGATGGCCGGAAACCACCGGTAGTGACGCAAATACCGATACCACCGCAACTTGACAGCCTGCCAGCCAAGTGGTAGCGTCCCAGCTACCGTATCGAATTCCCAATAGGAGAGAGAATGTCCGGTCACAGTAAATGGGCGACAATCCGACACAAGAAGGGCGCCCAGGACGCCAAACGCGGCAAACTGTTTTCCAAACTCATTAAAGAAATCACTGTTGCGGCAAAAATGGGTGGTGGAGACGAAGAGACGAATCCCCGGCTGCGTACCGCCGTCCTCAAGGCAAAAGCAGCCAATATGCCCAAGGACAACATCGAACGGGCGATTAAGAAGGGCACCGGTGACCTGGGTGGAAGCGAGTACTTCGAGCTGAGCTACGAAGGCTATGGTCCAAATGGGGTCGCGATTTTGGTAGACACCCTCACCGACAACAAGAACCGTACCGCCGCCGACGTGCGCAGCATATTTAACAAGAACGGAGGCAACCTCGGTGAAAGCGGGTGCGTCTCGTATCTGTTTGCCCGTAAGGGGATTATCGCCTATGACACCGAAACGTATTCCGAAGACGATATCCTGGAAGTCGCCCTGGAAGCGGGCGCCGATGACGTAGAAACATCCGGTGACTCAATCGAGGTCAGCACGACGCCGGAAGAATTTGAGAACGTTCTCAATGCGCTCACGGAAGCAGGCTTGGAACACACGATGGCGGAGGTGTCCCGCGTACCGGAGGCCACCGTCAGCCTGGAACCGGAGGAAACGCGGAAAGCTCTGCGCCTGATAGAGCTACTCGATGACCATGACGATGTCCAGGAAGTTGCCACCAATCTCGATCTCCCGGACGACTTCGACCCGGACGGGTAATGCCGGTCATACTCGGTATCGATCCGGGACTCGCCGCCACCGGATATGGAGTAGTCCGCGCTGAAAGCGGCCGCTTCACCTGGATCGAACATGGAGTGATCCGTACCAATTCCCAGGATCGCCCTGGAGTACGCCTTAATACGATCGCCACAGGATTGGGGGAGCTGATACTCCGGGTGCAGCCGCAGATCGCCGGTGTGGAGAGCCTGTTCTTCGCGAAAAACATTAGCAGCGCCATCCCCGTCGCCCAGGCGCGGGGCGTCGTGCTGCTCACCCTTGAACAGCATGGTATCATCGCCGAAGAGTACACGCCGCAGATCATCAAGCAAGCTGTGGTGGGAGGCGGGCAGGCGGACAAAGAGCAGGTGACACAAATGGTTCGGATCATCCTCGGTCTTGGAGAAGCTCCGAGGCCGGATCACGCGGCGGATGCGCTGGCCGCCGCGATTACGCGGTTCAATCTTTCGGAGGCATCTCGTGTTCAATAGTTTGGCAGGACGGATTACCGGACATGACTTCCCGTTGCTCTACTTGGCAACCGGTGGAATCGAGTGGGAACTGGAAGTAAGCGCCGCCACCTTTCAGGCGGCGCTCGGCGCCGACAAGACGGTCCGTCAGCGATTTCTGGTCCACCTTCACACTCGAGAAGATATTCTCAAAATCTACGGCTTTCGGACCACTGCGGAACGGACCGCTTTCCGGGAGCTCCTGAAAGTTGCCGGTATCGGACCGAAGCAGGCGCTGCGCATCCTGTCGGGAACCACCGTGGCCGCCCTGACGGAGCTTCTGGAACAGGAAGATGTTGATGCGCTTACGCGTATTCCCGGACTGGGACGCAAGACAGCGCAGAAGATGATTCTCCAACTCAAGGGGCATCTGGCACTGGAGACGGAGGGCGGTTCCAGCGGGAGGACAACCCCGGGAGCTCCCGGCGACGATCTGGTGGCGGCGCTGGTGGATATGGGGTTCGACCGTTCCGCTGCCAGGGACGCGCTCAAGCGCCTCTCCACTGAACTCTCCGGCGAAGAAGGTCACACCCCCGACGAGCAGGAACTGTTTCGGCGGGCGATCGTCACTTTGAGCGGAAGCTAAGGACGGCACAATGGAAGATCATCCGGCTCATCCGGAGTTCAGTGAATCCGACACGTTTGAGCAGCAACTGCGCCCGCAATTCCTCGCAGACTTCCTCGGGCAGGAGCAGGTGAAGTCCAATTTGTCGGTATTCATTACCGCCGCCCGGGACCGGCAAGAGTCGCTGGATCATGTATTTCTTTCCGGCCCCCCGGGACTCGGGAAAACAACTCTGGCTACGATCATGGCCCGGGAAATGCAGACCGACCTTCGGGTAACCGCCGCTCCAGCGCTGGACAAGCCCAAAGACTTGGCAGGAATTCTCACAACGCTGCAGGAGGGAACGGTATTCTTCATCGACGAAATCCACCGTCTCAAGAGTTCCCTCGAGGAGATGCTCTACGTGGCGATGGAGGACTTTGAGATCGACTGGGTCATCGGTCAGGGTCCCTCAGCCCGAACCCTGCGGGTTCCCTTGCCACGGTTTACCCTGGTGGGAGCCACAACGCGCCCCGGAATGGTCGCCGCACCTCTATTCACCCGTTTCGGTATTCCTGTACGTCTCGACTACTACCAGCGAGAGGACCTGGAGGCGATCGTCCGCCGCTCGGCGGGTATACTTGACGTTGAGATTAGTGGTGATGCGGTGTCCCTTCTGGCGGACAGTTGTCGGGGAACACCGCGAATTGCCAACCGTCTGCTTCGCCGTATGCGTGACTTCGCCCAGGTACTCCGGGACGGCAGGATAGACGAGGAGATCGTCCGGGAGGGTATGCGTCGCTTGAACATCGACGAATTCGGACTGGAAGAGCAGGACCGGCAGATTCTCAGGGCCATTGTGGAAATGTACGGAGGAGGCCCGGTGGGCGCGGAAACCCTGGCGATTTCGGTGGGCGAAGAACTGGATTCTCTGGAAGTGTTCTACGAGCCGTTTCTTATTCAGCAGGGACTCATTCAACGTACCGCCCGCGGACGGGTGGTTACTGCCCGGGCGTTTCAGATCCTGGGACTGCCCGCCCCGGACAATCTCCCGGGATCGGGTTTCCAAGACGGACGAACGGAAGGAGCCGCCGGTGAAGACCAGCGATTTCTCTTTTGAACTGCCCCCGGAACTGATCGCCCAGGAGCCTGTTCACGCGCGCGGCACAAGTCGGCTCTTCGTTCTGGACCGCGAAACGGAACGTCACCACCACCGAACCGTCGCGGACATTAGGGAGTTCGTAGCCCCCGGCAGCATCATGGTCTTCAACAACTCCCGCGTCCGCAAGGCCCGTGTCTACGCCCGTGGGGAGAACGCCGACCGGGAACAGGAGTTTTTACTCGTAAAGCGCCGTGCCCCCGATCGATGGCTCGCCATTGGACGAAACAGCCGGAAACTGAAGATGGGTAAACGGTTTCGGTTTCCCGACGGTACCACCGGCGAAGTATCCGCCGCCGAGGATCCCTATCGTGAGCTTCGCTTTAGTCGCACGATCGACGACACCTGGCTGGAGGCGCACGGACACATCCCCCTGCCGCCGTACATCAACCGTGACGACACCGCCTCCGACGCCGAACGGTACCAGACGGTGTACGCCCGAACCATGGGAAGTATTGCCGCCCCCACTGCAGGTCTACATTTCACCCCGGAGCTGCTCGAGTCCCTCCGGAGTCACGGGGTGGCGATCACCTTTGTCACCCTCCATGTGGGTATCGGCACGTTCCTTCCGGTGCGCGCGGAGGAGATCGAGGATCACGAGATGCATGAGGAGGAGTACCATGTATCTCCCGAAGCGGCGACAGAGATCGCCCACGCCCGCCGGGAGGGACGTCCCATTGTGGCGGTGGGGACCACCTCAGTTCGTACCCTGGAATCCGCCTGGGACACCGGGGAACAGCGAGTTCGTCCGGGACATGGACAGACCAACCTGTTTATCTACCCCGGCTATACCTTTCATGCCGTGGACCAGATGTTCACCAATTTTCACACCCCGGAAAGCACGCTCCTGGCTATGGTGAGCGCCTTCGCCGGGCGCGAGCGCATCATGAAGGCGTACCGTGACGCAGTTGCCCGACGGTATCGGTTCTACTCCTACGGCGACGCCATGCTTATCCGATAGTATCCGCATCGGGTGGTGTTAGTACGTGTCACGGTCCATCGCCTGAAACGCTGCCCGAACTTCCGCTACGCGGTCCAGGTGGCGGTCTATAAGGCGCCCATAGTCGAGATCTCCGGTTCGAATGCGATCGTGTTCATCTTCCCACCGTTGGATCTCCTCCAGATGCACAAACCGAATGGGGGCCGCCTCCTGACTCCAGTCTTGGGCCGCTTTCCAATAGTGGCGGGCGTACCGAAAGAGGTCTTCCGCCCGATCCAGGCTCTCAAGGTTCTCTTTCTGCCAAGGAGCGTTGTAGAAGTACGCCTCGAATTTCATGTATTGCGCGCCCCACTGTAAGTACAGATCGGTGAGCTTCAGGTTTACGTGCATGGTGAAGAGATAGCGGTACCACTCCCATTCCCGATCGTTCGAAATCTCCGCCAGAGCGTTGAGCGGATTGGCAAAGTCACTGCGCAACGCCTGCTCCAGCCAATATACGTTCTCCGCGATACGCTCCGGATACATCGTAAAGTGCTGGTGGTACAGTCGATAGAGTTGTTCCCGATAGGTCAGCCGGTACGCAAAGGCGTTACCTGCGATACAGAGAATGAGTCCCGCCACCAGGAGGCGCCGCCGCGTTACGTGAGATCCCGATCCCATGCTCTCAGTATCGACATCCCACACGGCCAGGTTCAGCCCGATTCCAGCTGCAGCGCGCGGAGAATATCCTGAAACACCCGTCGGCGAGACTGGGTACCATCTATTGTGTGCACCAACATTGCTGAACGTTGCGCGAAGGCGTCTACCACAGCGCGATAGCGCGCCGCCACCCGAAGCTGCACGTCATCCTGCTCCAGCGTGTCCCGAGGACCCCTCCCGGCCATTCGGCGGGAAGCTTCATCCTGAGGCGTATCAACGAATATCAGGTGCTCCGGCAACGGGAAGTCATGGTTAAGGCGTTCCACCGCCGCGGAATCCACGAAGGCCCCCTGGTAGGCGATCGACGAAAACAGATATCGATCACTCACCACCGTTATTCCCTCCCGACAGCGCGCACGAATGCCGGTCTCCGGGCGCTCCACGTGTTCATACCGATCGGCGGCAAAAAGCAGCGCCAGCGTCCACGGTCGGGCAAACTCCGGTCCTACGAGCAACCGTCTTATCGTGGATCCCGTGAGGTAGTCCGTTGGCTCGCAGGTAAATTCCGCCCGAGTTCCGACGTGTTCGAGATAGTGCACAAGCTCGCGCGCCTGGGTAGTAGTGCCTGCACCGTCAAGTCCTTCGAATACGATGAACCCCGGCAAGATCGGGGAGTTCCAATTGAGCGTCAGCATCCTGATGCATACTCCGTCATTGTGATAAGATACAGTAACACGCAGTGAGAAGAATGCGCACCAACGATCGGGCGGTACGAATCCGCGAAACAATCAGTTCACTCCTCTTTGTCTCACTGCTTCTTCTTGCAGTATTCGGTGGACGTGCCTTGACACGCACCGTGGAATCCCGAGTCTCCGAGCTTCGCGATGTCGGTATCGCCGAAATCGAAGCAGCCACGGCGCAGACATTGTCCTGGGAATCGGTGAGTCCCTCGATTGTGAGGGGGATTACCGTCTACGGGGTGAAGATTTCTGATAACGCCACGGCGGAGCGCGTGAGCGTTCGGTTTAATCTGCTGAGTCTGCTGTGGGGAGATCCTCGGGATCTGATCCCGGAAGTTACGATCGATCGCCCGGAAGCTATTATTGTGACCGCCGAACACCGTCGCAACCTGGAGCAGACGCTGGATTTCGTGTCTTCCAACGCGGAGGGACGTCGGGATCTGGTGGTGCGCGTGCGGCGGGGAACTCTGACCGCCTCGGACGATGCCGGCGAGATTACGTTACGGTCGGTGTCGGGGGATATTGCGTTACAACGGAATCGGCTCACGGGCGCCCTCAGCACCGAAGCGTACGTCGCTACCGACATAGACGGAGAACGTTTCACCGTTTCATCGAGAATAGTCGCCGAAATCGACGGCGCCCGAGACGGTCCCGAACTTAACGCAAACATAGAACTCAGGGATAATGCGGGGTCCCACTTCACGATGACCGACCGCAGTTTCCGCCTGGAACGGCGCGCTTCCCGCATCACGGTGGAGCAGGTCCGCAGTAATGACCCGTTGGATCTTTCGCTGTTCTATGACGACAGGGAACGAACGATTTCGGTGGAAATGACTAGTGATGACTATCTACCCCGGGAAACGGTTACTCTCCAGGGTCCTTGGGCGCGACACCATCCATGGCTCTCAACGCGGGTCGATGGCAATGCATCGTTTGCGGTAAGCCTGGACGACGGGTTTCTTGAGTCCTCGGGAAACGTAACCGCATACTCCACCCACCCGGAACTCCCGGAACCGGTCACCGTGACCGGCCGCTATGCGATGTCTCCGCAGGAGGTGGTGTTCGATCAGTTAACGGCGCGCACCACCGACGGTTCCGCGACGTTCCGGGGCTCCTACCGTTTCGGCAATGCCGCCCCCAACGGTACTGTGTCATTGCGCAACTTCCGGTATGGAGAAAAGATGCCCGTGCTTACCGGTGACGCGGTGATCAGCGGCACAACCGGAGGGGCAGGACTCAGTAGCGAATCCCTCGCGGTGAGCGGAATTCGCCTGTACCAGGTGGTGGCCGGTTTCACCCCGGGGGATCGTTATTCATCACTTCGCGTCGCCGCCGACATGTCGTCCGACCGTTCCGAGCGGATCGAAATGAACGCCCGATTTAGGGACATGGAGGATTTCAACGCTGAATTGCGGATGCGCGATGTCGCCGCCACGCGGGTGCAAACGGCTGCTGCCGCCTTTGGCAGGACGGTGTCACTACCGCCGGTGGTGAATGAGTCGCGCCTGAGCGGACTAATCCGGCTGGACCGCCGAAACGGAGACACGTTCGTGGGTGTCCCGTACTTTACGATGCGAGATGAGGAATCCGGTGAACGGGTGGCGGGAGTATCCGGGACATATCGGAATGGTACGGTGGTGATCGACCAGTTCACCGCGACCGTAGGTATTAACCGCATCCACGCGGAGGGGTTTGTCAGGTTCGGTTCCGCGGGAACGATCGACTTCCGCACGGACCTGACGGTCAACGCACTCACGTATCCCCTGCGCGGGACCTACGCCACCAGCGGGTCCCTGACTGTACTGGGGCCCGATGGAGTTGAAGTGCGCATCGAATCTGCCGGGGTGGGAATTCGGATCGACGCACGCCTGCAGGAGGTGCCGATCCCAATCGGAGCCGCACTCGTTTCCGCCCACATCGAGGGTCTCTACTATTCCGCGGATGACTGGTACCTGAACGCCCGAGAAATGGAGATCGTCAATCTGCCGGCAGTGGGAGGCGGAACCAGTGAACTCAGTGTTTCCGCCGGACTGCAGCCGGGTTACGGGCAGCTTTCCATCTTGTCCTACGAAGACTCCACATCTCGCCTGGCAGGGTCCTTCCGGTTCTCCTATCTCTTTGAGAAATCCCCCGATATTCAGGTTAACGGGAGTATCGCATCCTTTGATACCAACGAGCAGTATCGGATCTCCGCCCGGTACACCGGAAGCGATACCGCAGTAGATGTCCGGTTCAGCGACTCCCCGGTAGATAGGTTCATGGCAAACGCCCGCTCCGGCACCGCCGGCGGTACATTGCAAGCGGTGGGCCCCCCCGAAGATCCGGAGATTCGATTGTTTCTGGAAACGTCTGAGGTCAGGATCAATTCCCAGGATGCCGATATGCGTCTTTTGGCCTACATCGACTCGGAGGAGCTCCGAATCAGTAACTCCCAGGTGTCTATCGGCACCACTGAATTCACGGTAACCGAACTCAGAGCGGCGAGGGCCTCCGGTGAAATTCGCGGTGATGTGCACGTCGTTCGAAAGAGTACCGACCGCCGGTACGAGGTATCGCTCACCGGAACTACCGCGCCCATCGACCAATTGAATCCGGCGGTCTTGGTGCGACGCCCGTTGAGCGCGGAAATCGATGTATATGATACCGAGCGAAGCACCTCGCCGGGAGCGGATATCGGCTCCCTTCTGCTTGGCCTTTAC
The DNA here is from genome assembly GCA_040904425.1 of Alkalispirochaeta sp. Lineage (GTDB taxonomy): Bacteria > Spirochaetota > Spirochaetia > DSM-27196 > Alkalispirochaetaceae > Alkalispirochaeta. The sequence continues at coordinate 11,205 of JBBDTM010000009.1, read as the reverse complement.
CGCCTTGAGCGGACCGATGAAGCCACCTTTCTTCGCCGCGAGGACGATGCTCTGGAGGCCTCGATCGACGACGACGGGGGCTTTGAGATGATCCTGAGTGATCCGTTTCCGGTGACGTTTCAGGCGTCCGGTACGCTTCGACGGGACGACGTGGAACTGACCCTTTCCGGAGTTGTTGCAGATTTGCCTGAGATTTCCCGTCTCGTTGATCTTCAAGGATTGGCGGTTCAATCAGGTGAAGCCCGGGGGTCACTACGCCTTCTCGGTACCCCGGCAGACCCTGATCTCTTCGGTACCCTGAGCGTCAACGAACTCTCAGCGACCACGCCGGTGGGACCCGACACTGTGGGACCGGTGGAGGCCACCATCATTTTTCAGGAACGGATGGTACGGATGCCCCAAATAACCGCCCAAGCGGGGGCGGCCACAGTCGTACTCTCCGCTCAGGCACTCCTGGATCGACTGACGATTGAGCAGTACCAGGCGTCCGCCTCGGTTAGCGGAGAGCAGGGGCTTCGCGTTAACCGCTCCTTTGGTCCGGTTAACGTAGACGGTTACGCCCGGGGTGAGGTTTCTCTTGAAGGTACGACCCGAGAAACGCGACTCCGGGGAAATGTGTTCATTACGAGCACCGAGATCTCGATTCAGGATACAGAACCGCGCGACCCCACCCGTAATCGTCGCAGCTTCGTTCTCGACCTTGACGTGGAGACGGGTCGAGCGGTGCAGTTTATCTGGCCCGATCGCGACTTTCCAATTCTTCGTAGCAACTTCGCCACCGGCCAGAGCGTTTCGATTCAGGCGGACACCCGGGAACAACAATTCTCCATCGTAGGAGATCTTGAGATTCAGAGCGGTGACGTATTCTACTTTGATCGCAGCTTCCTCATTCGTAACGGCCAGGTGGCGTTTAACGAAGACCAGGATGACTTCGATCCGCGGCTCACCGCCCGGGCGGAACTTCGGGAGGTTACACCGGAAGGACCGGTGAGGATCTATCTCATCGCCGACGGCCAACGCCTGAGCGAGTTCAGTCCCCGTTTCGAGTCGAATCCCCCCTTGGGAGGGAGTGAGATCGTCGCGATTCTCGGCGGGAATATCTTTGAGCAGGCGGGGTCCGAATCGGTAAACCTCGCCACGGCACTCCTCTCTACCAGCGATGTGGTAACCCAATTCGGCGTCTTTCGCCAGTTCGAAGACGCCGTTCGGGAACAGCTGGACCTGGATCTCTTTGCGATTCGAACCAGTGTAATTCAGAACGTTCTGCTTTCAGCGGTTACCCCGGTGGGCGGCACCGAGCCGGCTGTGGCTCCGTCCCTCGGCTCGTATCTCGACAACACCTCGATCTTTATGGGGCGCTACCTGGGAGATTCTGTGTTCGGCCAGGCAGTTGTGCAACTGAGGTCCCAGGATATGCAGGATCCGTTTCAGGACGACCCTGGAATTCAGCGTCTCGGCGGGGTATTGATTGATTCGGAAATTAGTTTAGAATGGCAAACACCTTTTTTCCTATTGGAGTGGAATTTTGCTCCACAGAACCCTGAGGAGCTGTTCATCAGAGACAACACGTTCACATTTTCGTGGTTATTTTCGTACTGACAGTAAGGGAGCCTGAATGCGACTACTGCGTTACGTGCTACCGGTATTGGTCGTAGCGGCGGCCTCAGTGCACGCCCAGAGCGATAGCGAGTGGTACCTCAACAAACCGATCGAAGCGATCGAATTCGAAGGACTGGAAACGGTCGCCGTCAACGAGCTCTCCGGAGTCACCGACCCCTTTGTGGGCAGGGAGTTCACCGAACCCACCTTTCTTGAGCTACAACGGCGACTCTATGCCCTGGACTACTTCCAACAGATCATCCCCAACGCGGTCCGCCCACCGGACGGAAGCGAGGATCGGGTCATCATCCGATTCGAGGTTCAGGAGCGGCCGATTATCACCGCCCTTGAGTTCGATGGAAACGACCGTCTCGGACGCAACCGCCTGCTTGATGTGGTGGTACTGTCCCGGGGCGATATGGTTACTCGGAGTAAACTCCGGGTAGACGAGGAGGCGATCCGGTCTCTTTATCTGGAACAGGGTTTTCCCGACGTTGAGGTCTCTTCGGAGTTCATCGAGGACGAGGGTGGTGAAAACATCGTCCGTTTCTCAATCGACGAAGGAAATCAGATTTCGATCGAGACGATCGAGTTCGTGGGAAACCAGTTTGCCGCTGACTCCACCCTACGCGGCGTAATACAACTCCGCGAACGCAACATCTTCAATAAAGGGCTATTCCAGGCCGGTACCCTGGAGACGGATCGAAATCGAATCCGCCGCTACTACAACGAGCAAGGCTTTATCGACGCAGAAGTTGTGGAAGTCGAACAGTCGCTGCAGGACAACGCCGACGATGATCGAACCTCCATGACCCTGACGTTCTTCATCGAAGAGGGCGAACAGTACACCTTCGGTGGTGTGGATCTTTCCGGCAATACGATCTTCAGTGACGAAGAGCTCCTGAATCTCGTACGGCTCGAGGAAGGAGAAATTCTCGACCTAAATCGCTTTGACCAGGACTACCAGCGCATAGCGGATCGGTACTATGAGAACGGGTACATCTTCAACCAGATCACCCGTGAACAGATCCGCGACGAGGAGAACAACGTAGTATCCTTTGAAGTCAACATCGTCGAACGGAACCGCGCCCACATCGAAAACATCGTTATTCGGGGAAACGAAAAGACCCGGAATTACGTGATCGAACGGGAAATTCCTTTGGAAGTGGGTGATGTCTTCAGTGCCTCGAAAATTCGCGAGGGCCTGCGCAACCTGTCGAATCTGCAGTTCTTTTCCTCGGTAGCTCCAGAGACGCCGCAAGGCAGCGCAGAAGGACTCATGGACCTCGTTATCAACCTGGAGGAGGCAAACACCGCAGAGATCGTCTTCGGCGTTGCCTTCGGGGGAAATCAGGATTTCCCCGTCTCAGCCCAAGTCCAATGGCAGGACCGGAACTTTCTCGGTCGTGGCCAGACCTTTGGTATTCAGGGAACTGCATCACCGATCAACCAGCAAGTAAGCTTCAACTTTCTCGAGCGCTGGCTCCTGGGTCGGCGCTGGTCCGGGGGAGTGAACCTCTCCTTTGAGCGGGCGGTAGTAGACAACATTCCTCAGGACGTGATTTCGCCGGTCTATGGAGATGACGATGAGGATGCGGTACCGGACCCGTACTCCCAGGCAGATTACGACGAATCCACCGCCTCAATACCCAGTGAGTACCTGATGAGCTACGACGAGTATAGCATCAGCCTCAGCGCCAACACCGGCTACACCTTTCGCACTCCCTTGGGACGGCTCGTGCCGCGAACCTCGATCGGAACCAGCATAAATCTGATCACCTATGACGATTCCCTCTATCGTCCCTTTCGGCAGACCACGCGGGAAAACCTCGATGCCTGGCGCTTCCGAAATCGTTGGAGCCTGGGCGCCGCCCTGGACAATCGGGATTTCGTCTATAGTCCCTCCAGCGGGTACCGACTGGATCAGGGTATCACCTTCGTCGGAGGCGCCCTCGGCGGTGAACGACACTACGTACGGACTGAGAGCACGGCGGAGACCTTTTTCACCCTCTGGGATATGCCCTTGGGAGAATGGAACTGGAAGGGGGTACTCGGTCTGCACTCCAAGCTGAGCTTCATCTGGCCCAACTTCTACCTCTCAGAAAGCAACGATCGCTATTTTGCCACTTCCGACAGCGACCTGCTGCGGATCGACGGCATGTTCAATTCCCGAGGCTGGCCGTTCCAGAGTAACGGCACAACGCTCTGGAATAACTGGATGGAACTGCGCATGCCGATCTCGGAACAGGTGATCTGGTGGGACTCCTTCTTCGAGGCCGCCACGCTGAGGACGTTCGGAGATTCATCGCAGTGGAGCGACCGGGAACGGCTGACTGATCTACAACTCGCGGACTGGCAGTTTTCCATGGGTACCGGTATCCGTTTTGTCATTCCGCAGTTTCCGATTCGCCTCTACCTGGCAAAACGCTTTGAATATGATGAGAGCGGCACCATCGACTGGAAGACCGGCAACCTATTCAACGGTGGAGATACCGACAGTGGTCGCGGGCTGGATCTGGTCTTCACGATCGGCGCCGAATTCTTCTAATGGAGGAGCTTACTAATGCGCATACAACATACCGACAAAAGGTTGCGTTTCCTGCTCGTGCTCACAGGCCTTCTGGTTCCAAACCTTGTGTTTGCCGAACAGCTCACCACCGTGGCAGTGGTCGATATCGACGAGGTATACAATTCCTTCTACCGTGATTCTCAGGGGGTCCGCGAACTGGAGCGGCTTCGCCGGGAATACCAGGAAGAAATCGACCGCGAGGTGGATCAACTGGAGGAACTGGAAGAGCGCCGCGCGCAGGCCCAGGATCGGGGCACCCAGAGCCGTGTCGATCAGCTCACCCAGGAGATCGAAGAGCTCGAACGGTATCTTCAGGAACTCACCCGTCGACGTCGGCAGCAGCTGGAAGAGCGCCAGGAGAGTCTGCTCTCAGATGACTTCTTCCGACAAATGCAAGAGGCAATCCAATTCGTGGCTGAGAGTGAAGGGTACACCGTGGTCCTTCGTTCCGATTCCGACGGCTTGCAGTGGTGGAGCGTGGAAGTTGATATCAGCGAACTGGTGATGAACCGCCTGATCCAGGTAGCCGACCGCTAATACAGCCCAGACGCCATGTCTACACCCATGCTTGAGCAGTATGAGCGCATCAAAGCGCAGCACAGGGATGCGATACTGCTGTTTCGTCTGGGGGACTTCTATGAGATGTTCGGTGAGGACGCCCGGGAAGGCGCTCGCCTCCTTGGGTTGACGCTCACCAAACGGCAGGAGATGGCGATGTGCGGTGTCCCGCACCATGCGTCCAGATCCTACATTCACCGTCTTCTGCGGCACGGTCGGAAAGTCGCAGTCTGTGAACAGACCAGCGCCCCGAACGGCAAGTCGATCACTACCCGGGAAGTGGTAGAGGTTTTGTCGCCGGGATCAGTCTTTGACCTGGACTACCTTGACCCCAAAATCAGCAATTTTATCGCCGCCATTAGCTGCGACACGAACCACGTCTCGCTGGCGTGGTGTGACGTCTCCACCGGTGAGCTAAACGTTACCGCCCACGAGATCCCCTCCCACGAGGGAGATAACCGCAGTTCCGCGGTGGAAAGCATTGTTCGCCGTGAGCTGGCCCGCCTCTCCCCAAGCGAACTTCTAGTTCAGGAATCTCTGCTGGAGCGCACCGATTCTCTGCAACGGCTGGCAGCCCCGGAGCACGCTGCCGTGGTGAACCGGATTCCCGACTGGGGGTTCAATCGCGAGCAATCAGTGCGAAGGCTCACCGAGCTCTTTGGAGTGGTGTCACTGCAAGGGTTCGGCATCGAACGCTCGGATCCGGCCCTCACCCCGGTGGCGGCGCTCCTGGAGTACCTGGAAGACAACGCCCGGCACGTTCTGGCACACATCTCCCATCTGCACAGACACACCGATGACCGGTTCTTGGTGCTTGACGACGCAACGATCCGCAACCTGGAGCTGGTGCACAACATGCAGGATGGCGGTGACGCATACACGCTGGTGGAGGTAATGGACGAATGCTGCTCCGCCATGGGGTCGCGCCTCCTGCGCCGATGGATGCTGTCGCCTTCACGCCGCCGAGATGTAATCACCGATCGGCACGATCGCGTGGCTGAACTCTACCACGACCAGCCCACACTCCAACGTCTGCGGGGAGATCTTTCATCAGTGTACGACCTCGAACGTCTGGTGGGGAGACTGGGAGTGGAGAAGGCACATCCGAAAGATGTGCGCGCGATCGCGGGAACGCTCCGCGCCGCGGACAATATCGGGGCCACCGTTTCTCACTGGTATGGCGCCACACCCGAGACCGGTCTGCTCGATTCCGCCGACGATCGGCAGACGCTTCTGTCGATAGAAGAACGGATCGTGACAACCCTGGATGATGATCCCGCAGTAGCCCTGGCCGAAGGTGGTATCATTCGCGCGGGCTTTGATGAGGAACTCGATCGCCTCCGGGCGTTACGGGACGAGAGTCGCCATATCCTTTCGGAATACCTGGAAGAGCAGAGGCGCGCAACCGGTGTTACCTCGCTGAAAATTAAGTACAACCGCGTCCTGGGACATTTCTTTGAGGTTCCCTCCGGCCAGGCGCGGCGTCTCCCGGACGATTTTATCCGTCGCCAGAGTCTCGCCAACGCCGAGCGCTTTACCACCACTCGACTGGGAGAACTGGAAGACCAGATTAACAGCGCCGGGGAGACCGCGGATCTTCGCGAGCAGCAACTGTTCATGGATCTCCGCGCCGCCGTGGCCGGGAAGACTGCACTCCTGACTCAGATGGCCCGCCGCATCTCAGAGGTGGACGTCATGGCCGCCTTGGCGTACGCCGCCACCCTTCGCGGATGGCGCCGGCCCACCATGACGGATACACCGGTTCTCAACATTCACGGTGGCCGCCATCCGGTGGTAGAGAGCCATCTTCCCCCCGGGGACTTCGTCGACAACGACCTCTCGCTGGGAGGCTCCGGACCGCGATTCGCGCTGGTCACCGGTCCCAACATGGCAGGAAAGTCAACGGTACTTCGCCAGACTGCCCTGATCGTGCTGATGGCGCATGTGGGAAGCTTCGTCCCCGCGGAAACGGCCGAGTTGGGCGTCACCGATCGCATCTTCTGCCGGGTAGGGGCCTCCGACAATATCGCCCGAGGCGAATCAACGTTTCTGGTAGAGATGAACGAAACCAGTAATATACTCCGCAACGCCACCGACCGGAGCCTGATCATCATGGACGAGGTAGGGCGGGGCACCAGCACGCACGATGGACTGGCGATCGCCTGGGCCGTGACGGAATACCTCCTGGAGGAGGTGCAGGGCAGGACGCTTTTCGCCACCCATTACCATGAGCTGGCGCACCTGAAACATCCGCAGTTCACCGCGCTCGGCATGGCGGTGGATCACTCGTCGGAAACGATCGTATTCCTGAAGAAGCTGCGCCCTGGGACTGAGGACCGTTCTTACGGGGTGGATGTGGCCCGGATGGCCGGGCTTCCGGAGGCGGTTATCTCCCGAGCCAGAGAACTCCTGGCACGCCTGGAGCAGGGAGGCGTCACACTACCTTACGGAACCGACCCCTCGGCCACCGCCTCGCCCGGTGTCGGGCGGTCCGCAGGTGAAGATGCCGTACCGGCGGCGGGAGCTCCAGACTCACCGCAGTCTGCCGATTTTTCCGCGCCTCCTGGAGAGTTGTTCCATCCGGAAGACCTCTTGCGCACCGAACTCGCCGGAATCGACCCCGACAGTCTTGCGCCCCGCGAGGCGCTGGACCTGATCTACCGTTGGAAACGCGGATTATCCCAGTAGCAGCCACACCGCCGGCACGGCTACCACCCCCATCAGCACAAACCCGCCAAGACCGGACACGGGCCACCGCCAGAACACGAAATGTCCCCCGGCCTGTAGCAGCCAGGTAACGGTGTAGACGACAACCAGCGGGCCTGCGACTACCGGCGGCGGCGCCACCACTCCCAAGGATATCGCCGAAATCACCGTGGCCCACAGGAACCAACCGAAGAAATTCACCACGGGAATTCCCTCGAACGTTCCCGTCTGGTCCCATGACCAGAATCCCCACTTGGTCAGGTGGGGATCGAGATACACATCCCACGCCATAAACGCGTAGCCCGCCACCACCGCCCGAAACACCACTCCCGCCTCCGGAAGAAGCACCTGCGCCACCGCCCAGGATGGGGGCAGCATCATCAACCATGCCAGGGGAATGACAACCGGCACACGGTGAAGCTGCGGCTGCAACGCCGGAGTGTAATGGTATCGACCGAAGGGAATCCCCGTTCGGGATCCGGCGAACTCCGCAAACCATCCCAGGCCGGGAACAACGATCGCCACCGCCATGACGTGGCTCCACGCCCAGGACTGTCCGAGAACGATCACTACCACCGTGACCTGAGACAACACGCCGAAGCTGATTCCCCAGGCGCGTCCGCCCGGGCCGAAGGCCGCCACAATGGGAACTGCGATCATGACCACCGCCCACATCGCAAGCACCGGTGGTACCACGCCGGAGCCCAGGAGTTCACTCATTGCGAGCCTCCGGTGGGAATCACCGGCGCAATGCGGCGCTTACGGGAGAACACGCTGCCCAAAGCTCGGGCCTTCACTCGGAACCACGCCGCAATGAACGGCATCCACGGAACGGTACTCATGAGAGCGATATTGTCTGCCGGCGTGCCGTACTCATCCAGAAAGCGCCACAACCGCGGAAGGGGATTCTTCTCAAAAAGATCCACGAAAACGCGTTGTGCCGCGTATTCTCCGCGACGATCCATGATCGACAACAGCATCGCATCGAACGTGCGATACCGCCGTGGTGGGCGCTCCCCGTGAAACGGCGATCCGGTGGCCACCAAGGAACGCACGATTCGTGTGCTGTCCTCCTGGGTACGGTGAAACGCGAAACCGGTGGACGCCTTCACTCGGCCGCCTTTCGTTCCGGTGTACATGATGCGCTGCCCCCCTCGGCGAGGAAACGGTTGTTCGGTCATCGGAATGACACCATCCTCCGTCTCCACCACCTCATACTGCACGTCGGGATAGACGCGAGCCATGTACTCACGGAGCTCGGACTCGTACTCCTCCCGCTGCAGGAGGCGAGAGGAGAACAAGGTGTACTCCACCAAGCTCTCGGTGGGAGACACCGGCAGAAGGTACATAAAGCGGAAGTCGCCGTAACATGGTACGCGAAGGTCGAACATCGTCGCCGCGTCCGGGTCGAAGACCGGTTTCGCGGTACGCACGGTCCATCCCACGAAGTGCTGCTTCAAGAAGTGAAAGCGCTCCGTGTCTACCTGAAACTCTTGGGGAAAAAAAAGGCTGTCAAAGACCCAATCAGCTTCGAACGTCCGTCCATCTTCAACCGTGACCCGGGCGGGAGTACCCGCTTGTATATCGCCGTCCGCAATCGAGGTTACTCTGGCGCGCACGAAGGTTACGTTGTCCCGGGCGCTAAGGTCGCTCTGGGTGTACTCATAGAAGTCACTCCCACGAATCATGCGGTACTCATAGGGGTTGAGCGCCCACCGGTGAGAGCGATCCGGTCCGTGAAACCAGATGTGGCTCCAACGGTGCGCCACGATCGGATCAAGCAGTTCCTCCTGGTCGGACCAGAAGCACCAGGTATGATCGTTGGAACTCTTGCGAGCGAGATCAATGATCAGAATCCGTTTTCCGTCCAGCCCTTCTTGCACCATCCGAAAGGCGAGTGACAGCCCTGCGGCACCACCGCCGGCGAGAATATAGTCGTAGCGTTCCATTGCTCATCAAACATAGCTGTCCCGATCCGCTCGGACAAGCACCGCGATCGGTTCCGCCGTATATCACAGTATGAAGCGCTTACTTCACTACTCCATAGAGTTGTGCCATCTCTGTTCACAGCCGTTCATTCCGGAATGCGACACCGCGGATGGTCTGTGCCGCCACTGTCAGGATGAGCTTCGCTCGTCATGCTCACTCGTTTCCGTCCCGTCCGTGTCAGAGGATCTCGAGATCCCCGTCCTGGCAGCCACCGCTTATAACGGACCTATCGTACACCTCTTGGAAGCGGTGAAACGGCGCGGCCACCACCGCCCGTTACGGTATGTGGCCCGGACGATCCTACCGGTCGCGCTGGATCACACCGCCGGCCCCCTCTATCCGGTACCTGCCAGCTGCCGCGGAAGGCGAATCCGCGGGTTCGATCAGATGGTGGTAGTAGCGCGCCACACCGGGCGCGCGTACCAGCCGGTTTTCGTACGAAGACGCGGTCGGCAACAGAAACAGCTGAACCGCCGACTCCGCCTGCGCAACGCCGAAGAGACGCTGGCGCTCCGTCCTCATGGAATGCCACGATATCCCTCGGGAATTGTCGTCGACGATGTACTTACCACCGGAGCCACGGTCTCCCGGGCGATTTCGCTTCTGCGGAACGTAGGAGTCTCGCCATCTGCTGTGGTAGTCATCGCGGCGGCACTGTGAATCCACCAAACACCGTCCGGAACGCTATTGACCATTTTCCGCCTTAGGAATAGATTCACACAGACAGTTTGTTGTTCCGGCAGCAAAGAGTCGCATCCGTGCGGGCTCTTTTTTTTATGTCTGTCGGGTAGTTCTGAAGTACCAAGAGGCACCGGCCCATGAGAAACCGTCCACCCACCGGTCCAGTTGCCGACACGATCCGTGAGCTTGCCGAGGAAATGGGATATTTTCTGTTGGAATGCTCCCATCAGCACGTGAAAGGCCGTACGCACGTACACTGTGTACTCCACGGTCCCGGAGGTATTGATCTGGATACACTGACCACGGTCCACCGTGCGTTGCAACCACGCCTGGAAGCAACGCTTGACGAGCGGGATCTCCGTATTGAGTTCAGCTCACCGGGAATTGAACGCACGATAAAGAGTTTCCATGAACTACAGGCGTTTGTGGGCCGTCCTGCTCACATACTCCCCACAGACGCTGACGAATGGCACAGCGGGACACTGACGACGGCAGAATCCGATGCGTGCTCTTTTGAGTTGCAGGACGGTAGCACTAAGACCTTTTCACCGGCGACGCTTCACAAAGTGCGCCTGGCCGATTGATAACGTAGGAGGAACAAAGAATGGCTGCGGGACTTGCGGACGCGATCCGTGCGGTAGTGCAAGACAAAGGAATTTCGGAAGAACTCCTGATGAAGGTCATCGAAGAGTTCTTGTACGCCGCCTATAAACGAAAATTCGGCCATGATGACAACGCGGTGGTACAGTTCACCGACGATGGCAGCGAAGTCACATTGTTTTCACAGAAGCGCATCGTCAACGAGGTGGAAGACCCCGTCACCGAAATACCACTCTCCGAAGCGTTGGAACTGGATGAAGAGTGTGAAGTCGGAGACGAACTACTCATTGAGATCAACCCGCAGGAGTTCGACCGCGTGGCGATCCAGACCGCCAAACAGAAGGCGCGTCAGCGAATCCGCGAGATTCAGAAGGATACGATGTACTCCGAGTTCAGCGACAAGGTCGGTGAACTGGTCATCGGATATGTCCAGCGTGAGCGGAACGGTAACCTCTTCGTGGATCTCGGCAAGGCGGAAGGGATACTCCCGAAACGCTACCAGT
>JBBDTM010000008.1:0-11341 GCA_040904425.1 Alkalispirochaeta sp. | reverse complement strand
GCCACGGTGCAGATTACCAACCCCTTCAACCAGAAGGATTATTCCGAGGACAAGCTCTCGGTGGTAGACGTGAAAGCCACGGATGTAACCGGAGCAACTTACACCATGGAGGTGCAGGCAACGTGGCACGCGGCGTTCTCCTCGCCCGCATGCTGCCCTGAAGCCCCCGGCCTCGGCCCGCTCACGGACTTCATTATTCACTTCATCGAGCTGCCGCAGTTTATTCATCGGGACGGGATACCCCATAATTCCTCATCTAAAAATCTTACCATTGGATCATTGAAGGTGTACCCAGAGACGGGTACAATAGAGAAGTGAGCTACGAAGTCACGGTTAGTAAGAAAGCGCTGAAGAACATCCAAAAGATGCCGGCCAGAGAGCAAATGCGCTTTGATCAATTGGCCATGGATTTTCGTGCGAACGGTCCGGTTCAGGTGGAATGGCCGAACTACTCGAAGCTTTCGCATGCCGAGTATCATTGCCATCTGAGCTACAAATGGGTTGCCTGTTGGCGACATCATCAGGGTGAAATACGAATAGAGGTGTATTATGCAGGTTCACGTGAAAACGCCCCGTATTAGGGTAGATATCACCGGAGAGCATATCCCGGTGGAATTGATGGACGTGGTGAGATCCGTTTTCAATGACGACGAGATAGATGTCATCGACAAGGAAGATGACGAGTACGTCAACTGGTTTGAGACTGAGGATCATCGCGAGATTGCAGCTTTGACTACCCCCGGCGATGTCATGCGGATCTACCGACAGAATCGCCGGTGGTCTCAGGCCAGGCTTGGCGAGGAACTCGGGGGGATGAGCCGGCAAAAAATCTCCGACATGGAGAGGGGCAGTCGCACTATATCGGCTGACACGGCAATAGCTCTATCGCGCGTATTCAGAATACCCGTGGAACGGTTCCGGAAGTCTACAACGCATTAAAAGCTCATGCTGAGGCCGAGAATCGCCCCACAACACCGTCCGAATGGTAGTATTTTCCAACTTCAAATCTCGAAATGGAACCTCGCCGGATGCAGGGTATCGGGATCGCGCCTCGCTTCGCTGTGGTGCGGAGCGTTCCTCGGCCTCTCGGCCTGCGGTACGCCCGCTATGTACGACCCTTAGTCGAGCAGTAATCCAGCAGGATTACGACCAGACCGGTTCTGTCGGAGCGCCGTGGGTTCTGCCGCGGGCCCACAACGGATCGAATTAGCAAATCTGCGTGATAGAACAAGCGCCGTGGCCCTCCGCGCTGTGGGAGTAGTATGAAATTTCATAAGAACCCCACAGATCGGCAGCCTGTCCCCCTCACCTCCGACTTCGTCTTCAAGTACGTCTTTGGCGCGGCACAGAGCACGGAGATTCTGCGCAGTCTGCTCTCGGCGGTGCAGGAAGATGCTGGCTACCCGGCGGTGGCCACGGTGCAGATTACCAACCCGTTCAACCAGAAAGATTATTCAGAAGACAAACTCTCCGTGGTAGATGTGAAAGCCACGGATATTACCGGCGCAACCTACACCATGGAGGCGCAGGCAACGTGGCACGCGGCGTTCTCCTCGCGGGCGTTGTACTACTGGGCGCGAAGTTACGCCAACCAACTTACAGAATCGGAATTCTACAGCAGGCTCCAGCCGGTGGTTGGAGTCAACGTAATGGACTTTCGTCTCTTTCCCGAAAGCGCCGCCGCGCCGCTACATACCAGTTTCCGCGCGTGTTGCCCGGAGGCCCCGCAGCTGACGCCACTCACAGACTTCATTATTCATTTCATCGAGCTCCCGCAGTTTATTCACCGGGACGGGATGCCCTCGACGGTATTTGGCCGGTGGATGTACTATATAAAGTACCGGGGCAAGGAGGGCGCGATGGAAGATCCGATCATGAAGGCGATTTTGGAAGACACTCCCGAGATCCGCGAAGCCGAAAAAAGGTATCAAGAGTTCACCGCCGATGCAGAGCTCCGCGACCGACTGGAGGCGCGGGATAAGTTTCGTCGCACTCACCTGCAGCTGCTGCATGATGCGGAGATGAAAGGCAAAGCGGAAGGCCGGATCGAGGAGCGCAGGGAGACGGCCCAGAAGCTCAAGGTTCGCGATATGTCGATTGCGGAGATCGCGGAGATTACCGGACTCCCGGAGACTGAAATCGAAGAGCTGTGATCTCTGTCTGGTGAAAGTACCAGGACAAGGAGGGCGCGATGGAAGATCCGATCATGAAAGCACTTCGAGAAGACACGTCTGAGGTCGCCGAGGCAGAGAGACGTTTAGCGGGGTCGTTCGTTGCCGACCCGGAACTACGCGACCGACTGGAGGCGAGGGACAAGTTTCGCCGCACTCATCTGCAGTTGTTGCATGATGCGGAAGAGAAAGGCTTTCGAGAGGGTTTAGCGGAAGTCAGAGCTGAACGTATCGAAAAAGGCAAAGCTCAAGGCCGAATCGAGAGTAGTCGCGAGATGGCCAGGAAACTCAAGGCCCGAGATATGTCGATTGCGGAGATCGCGGAGATTATAGGGCTCCCAGAAGACGAAATCCGCGAGCTATAAGCTGTCCGGCAGGGAAAACGGTGAGGTGCAGTTTTTGAACAAGCACGGTGGTGCGGCTCGCTGTATAGCGGGGTATGGACCCTCATGAACATAGTAATGAACAAAGCGTAGACCGATCACTCGTCCCCCTCACCTCCGACTTCGTCTTTAAGTACGTCTTTGGCGCCGCCCAGAGCACGGAGATCCTGCGGAGCTTGCTCTCGGCGGTGGACGTAAAGGCCAGGGATATCACCGGAGCAGCCTACACCATGGAGGCGCAGGCCACCTGGCATGCGGCGTTCGCCTCCCGGGCGTTGTACTGGTGGGCACGGCGGGCGCGATGGACGATCCGATCATGAAGGCGATACTGAAAGACACATCCGAGATCCGCGAGGCTGAAAAGTGCCGGGTGGTGAGTACAAAGCATTTCGCGCGACCTTGATAGTTGTCCTGCAGCCCCAGAGAACTATACTATTCATTGTTGTAATGATACTTTTATGTTAAATTATGACAATGAAATGGGAAACGTTCTTGACGGCGGTCGCTGATCTTCGCTTTTTCGACCTCAATACGATCAGAACGCTCTTTCCGGAGGATCGGAACCTGCAGGCCAATCTACACCGCTGGAAACAGTCAGGCAAAGTCTTGGAGTTGCGGCGTGGCTTGTACACGCTCTCGGAGACCTACCGGAGGGTTCCCGTTCATGCACCAGCGATCGCCCATGCCCTTTATCCGCCTTCGTACCTGAGTCTTCAGTGGGCGCTTTCCTGGTTCGGCGTGATCCCTGAATACACAGTCGTATGCACCTCTGTCACCTCGAGGGAGACACGGAGCTTTGTCAATTCCTTGGGGCACTTTTCGTATCGCACGGTAAAACAACCGCTCTTCCACGGGTACGAGGAGGTTGAAATCATGGGCGCATCGGTATACCTCGCGGGTCCGGAAAAAGCACTCTGCGACTTCTGGTATCTCAACTCCGGTCCATGGGATCCGGCACGCATGGAAGCATACCGGTTCAACCCGGAGCAGATAGATCCGGAGCAGCTTCGCTCAGCGGTCGCGGCTTTTCAGTCTCCGCGAATGGAAAAAGCTCTCCAGACATGGTGGGAATACACACGGGACAACTGAGATGAAAGACACTGCGATTCGCAACGCACGGAAGATATCAGATCCGGCACAACGACTCAATCACGTGCGGGAATACCTGCAGGCAATGGTGCTCAGAAGCATGCACGACGCTGGCACGTTCGCGACGTTGTCCTTTGTGGGTGGGACTGCGCTCCGTTTTCTCTTTGATCTGCCGCGGTTTTCGGAGGATCTCGATTTCTCACTCGAGGGACCGGAATATGATTCGGTCTCCCTTGCGCAAAAAATCGAACGGGATCTCGCGCGCCAGGGCTTTGCCGTGGAGGTGCGCTGGAAATCTGATCGTGTCGTACATATTGGGTGGGTGCGCGTGGCGGAACTGCTTCACGACCTCGATCTCGCGGGACTGCGCGAACAGAAACTTTCGGTGAAAATCAAGATCGACACCATCCCTCCGGCAGGAGCGCAAACGGAAGGCTCTCTTGTGCGGAAACATATCCTCGTCGCTCTCCGGCACCATGATCTCCCTTCGCTCTTTGCCGGCAAGGTGCACGCCCTATTGACGAGGCCGTACACCAAGGGACGCGACTGGTACGACCTCGTGTGGTACCTCACACAGCGCCCGCAACCGGAACCCAACGCGGCTTTGTTGCGAAATGCTTTGGGGCAAAGCAAGCCCGCCCTGACGAACGTTCCCTGGAGGGATAGCGTGTGCGCCGCGTTAGAAGAGATAGATCTATCCGCCGCGGTTCGGGATGTACGGCCCTTCCTTGAGGACGCGGGGGAAGCGGACCTGCTGACTCGGGAGAATCTGCTGTCGCTGTTGCGGTAGTTCGGGCGGCGCCTGCCTGTGGCACCAATCCCGTGAACGCAGAACCATAAAATTCCAGAAGTTTTCCTGCCAACCCACGCGCGGGTGAACACCAGAAAACACGAACCAAACCTCCCATGGCGCGGACAACCGGATCACCGGCCAGGCATCGGACGCTGCGACGGATATTCTCCGCAGCCTGCTCTCCGCGGTGCAGGAGGATGCCGGCTATTCGGCGGTGGCCACGGTACAGATTGCCAACCCCTTCAATCAGAAGACCATTCCGAGGACAAGCTCTCGGTGGTGGACGTGAAAGCCACGGATGTAACCGGAGCAACCTACACCATGGAGGCGCAGGCAACCTGGCACGCGGCGTTCTCCTCGCGCGCGTGCTGCCCGGAAGCTCCTGACCTCGCTCCACTCACGGACTTCATCATCCACTTCATCGAGCTCCCGCAGTTTATCAACCAAGATGGGATACCCTCGACGGTGTTTGGCCAGTGGATGTACTATATAAAGTACCGGGGCACGGAGGGCGCGATGGAAGATCCGATTATGAAGGCGATTTTGGAAGACACATCCGAGATCCGTGAGGCTGAAAAGCGCTATGAGCAATTCACCGCCAATGAGGAACTCCGCGACCGACTGGAGGCACGAGACAAGTTTCGCCGCACTCATCTGCAGCTGTTGCATGACGCGGAGCAGAAGGGCCGGATCGAGAATAGTCGGGAGAACGCGCGGAAGATGAAGAATGATGGGCTCGCAATCGCCGACATCGCCCGTTATACCGACCTTTCGGAACAAGAGATCCGAGAACTGTGAAAATCGCCCCGTGAAGCCGCATCCCACAGTCTCCGCCCCCTCGCAAGAACACGCGTTTCTCATCAAACTGGCAAACACCCGCATGCCCTTCGGGAAGTATCGCGGGCGCCTGCTTATCGACCTCCCCGAACCGTACGTCGTCTGGTTTCTCGGGCAGGGATATCCGGCCGGGGAGTTGGGGACGATTTTCGAGATCGAACCATCCCGGATGCAGGGTCGAGCAGTAATCCGGCAGGATTACGACCAGACCGGTTCTGTCGGAGCCTCTTGGGTCCTGCCGCGGGCCCACCGATAATCGAAAAAGCATAGCTGCGCAATAGATGAACCGCCGCCGGTGCAATATACTGGTGTGCAACAAGGAGATATGTCCCTGGGTATGCACAGCCGTCTTCGCCGTACTATTTCTCGTGATGCCCAACGTTGCCCGAGGTGGGTTGACCTGGGGCCACGGGTCGTAGTGGCGCCAGGGCTTACTGGGATCGCGCTGCGGGTGGCAATGGTGTTGCTGTTGGGCGTGGCCGTTGTTGGGGTGGGTTGGGGGCAGACGATCCTCTTTGAGGAGGATTTCGAGGATGAGGCAGTTGATGATTATGTGAACGGCACGGACGACACTACCACTGACCAGTTGCCGTGGGCCCCTAACAGTTTTGACAATGCGGCCACTTGGGATGACTACCCGATAAATCCAGGGTCTATCTCCATGTATACATTTGCGATTAGTGACGGTGATGTTGACGGAAACACAACAAATATAACAAATAAATTTGAGATCAATTTAAATGGCGCAGGTGACCCCGTCCTCCTTGGGGGGGCTTTTACTCCATCCAGTGATCGCTATGTAACGGTGGAGTATGACGTGCTCATGAATAATTTTCCTCCGAATTACCCCGCCGGAGAAATTTTCTACACCGATGCCGCAACAACACTACCCGATGGGGGTACCAATATTGCCATACACCTGCAGTTTGCTGATCGTAATGGCATTACCGATGATGCCAGCGGGGCTGATGATCGGGTCTATCGCACGGAAGGCCAAGCCGGGGACGAGATCAGTAACGTTACCGGCACTGAGTATACCGAATACAGCATTCTGCCCGGACTGAGCTGGCAAACAAACACCTGGTACCGGGTGCGGGTAGTAGCCGACAATACCGGCAAGGTCTTCGATGTACGCATTGAACAGCTGTCGGGGATCGTCGGCACCGGAGATTCGTGGGCACAGACAGGACTGCCCTATAATGATGCTGCCGCCGGCGCAATTCAGAAGATATGGTTCGGACTCACCGCCGGCAACCCGCTTCTCTATTTCGATAATATCAATATCTATGAGGACACGGTATCACCGGACAGCTTTGAGTGGACAGGCGGCGGAGCCGCAGGGGATTGGAACGATCCCAACAACTGGGATGTCGCTGAGGTGCCGCTCAACGACGGTTCGGCCATAGTTACTATCCCTAATACGGGGAACGACCCGGTGCTGCCTGGAGATTACAACCTTGATTCGCTCACTATCGGCACTGGCGCGCGTTTGAACTTAGGCGGGTACGACCTGGATGTAGATATTGATATTGCGGGAGCGGGGACGCTTGAGGCCACGGCAGCCGAGACGGTTACAGTAGGTGGCGATTGGAGTATCGGCGTCTTTACCGAAGCGAACTCGCTGGTGGTGTTCGACGGCGGTGGGGCGCGGGAGATCGCTACGGCGACGACATTTAACAATCTGCAGGTCAACAAGAGCACCGGGACGCTGAATACCACCGCAGCGATAACCACTGCTGGGAATACCACGATGACAGCCGGCGCCCTGTCGCTGGGGGCCGGGCTGACCGTAGAGGGGAATCTGCTCCTTGGCGGAGGGGATCTTCAGGCGATTGGGCAGACGATTACTCTCAGTGGCGACTTTGACCGCAGCGGCGGCGGGACATTTAGCGAAGGGACGAGCACGGTAGCGTTTGTTGACAGCGGGGTGACGAGTCAGATTCTGGGCGCGACTACCTTTTCCGGGCTTGAGAGCACCGTGGGGGGTAAAATCATTCAGTTCGGCGCCGGCAGCACCCAGACGGTTACCGGCACCCTCACACTCACCGGCGTTTCGGGGAACCAGCTGGTCCTGCGCTCAACCACGACTGACAGCACATGGCAACTTGACCCCTCAGGAGCCACCATAACAGTTGACTACGTGGATGTGCAGGACAGCGATGTTGCTTCCACCACTGCCGTGCTCACTCCCTCCACTGCCGCAACGAACAGTGGCAACAACGATGTGTTTGACTCCTCGCTGACAGTTAGTGTTTTTGGCGATGACGACGGGCTGTGGGATTTTACCAACGGCACCGGGGTGACTACGAACTGGACGGGAACCAACAGCACGAACTGGTACGACCCCGGCAACTGGGATGCGGGGATACCGGGGAAGGACGACACGGCGCAGATCCCCGATAACACCACTGCGCCGACCCAGCCGGTGGCCGATGACTTTGTGGATGTGGACACCCTCGCCCTGCAAGACGGCACCTCGGTGCTTGGCATGGCGGCCAACAACCTCACGGTGAACACGAGCTACACCAGCTCAGGCACCTTGCGGCTTGAGGGCAGTGAGACGGTGAGTCTGCCGGTGGCCACGGTACCGGGGACGGTGGAGTACGTGGGTGACGGCGGCGGGACGACGACCACCTACCCGGGGCTTGCGGCGGGGAACGCCTACACTAATCTCACCTTCAACTCAACTGACACCGGAGGCAATGCTGATGAGTGGCAGCCCGGCGGGGCGGTGACGGTCTCGGGTGGTCTTACTATCAGCGAAGGGGTCGTGAACCTCGCGAGCTCGAACGTGGGGCTGGACGTAACCGGGGCGACGAGCGTTGACGGGACACTCACCGGCGGGACGGCGGGGGTGACCTTCAGCGGGAGTTTTTCTGCGAACGCCAGCTCGAGCTTTACGGCGAGCAGCGCGACGACGTTGTTCGAGGGCACGCCGGTGAGCATTGCCGGGACCTTTAGCGCCAATAGCGGGACGGTGGAGTTTGACGCGGGAGGAGCGCAGAGCTACACGGGGGCGGGATCGGCGTTCAACAATGTGACCGTCGGCGACACTGCCTCCGGGGGCACGGTGGTGAGCCTTGGCTCGGACTTTGATGTAAACGGGACGCTGCAGATTGTTGAGAGCGCGGAGCTGCAGAGCGGTGCGAACACGATCTTTGCCGCCGGCAATGTCAATTTCTCAGGCGGTACGTTTGATGCCGGCAGTGGGGAGATGGACTTTGACGGGACCACGCACCTGACCACCGGGACGAATGCGCTCTATGATTTGCGCATCGACGGGACGGCGCCGGGCACGGTGACGCCGCAAGACGGGCTTGTGGTGAACCGACACTTCGTCATCGAGGCAAGCGGTAGTTATGCCAACAACGGGCAGCCGCTGACCCTCGGGGGCACTGCAGACGCGGGCAATCTCACCGATGCAAACGGTGGCACGCAGGACCTTGGCGCTGTGACGGTGAGCACCGCGGCGAAGACGATGACCACCGCAATACAGGCGAGCTCACTGACGATAAACAGTACCTTGAATACCGGCGCGAACAACCTGACGGTCGGCGGCAGTATAGATGCCTCCGGTGGGGGCACCCTTGATGCCGGCGGCGGGGGCACGATTGATGCCGGCGGCAGCGTGACCTTTGGGACCTTCGCCGATGCGGCCGGCTCGACGTTGCAGTTCAGTGGGTCGACAACGCCGGTGACGCTGACCTCGAACACGCAGACGCTCGGCGCGCTGACCGTTGCTAAGAGTGCGAGCACCGATGCGGTGCAGTTGCAGGATGCGCTGACCGTCGGTGGGGATGTGACCATTACCACCGGCACGCTCAATGCATCGGGGGGTCCGCACAACGTCACCGTCGGTGGGGGCTGGAGCAACAGCGACACCTACACCAGCGGAACCAACCTCACTACCTTCGATGCCACAAGCGGACCGGTGACGATCACCACCGGGGGCACCGGGGTCGGCAGCGACTTTCATGATCTCACCTTCAACGACGGCGGCAGCGGGGTGAGCTTCGTGCTTGCGACGAACGCGCTGGATGTGGACGGAGATCTCACTATTACCGGCGGCACTCTCGATAGCGCAAGCGGCGCTGGTGGCCCCCATGATGTGACTGTAGGCGGGAACTGGAACAACAGTGACATCTACACCAGCGGGGCGAACACAGTGACGCTGACCGCCTCAGCGGCGAACACGAGTCTGATCCCCGAGGGCACGGCCGCGGGCAACGATTTCAACAACCTCACCATCAACGCCACGAACACGGTGGCGCTGGCAGGAGGGCTGGCGCTATTAGTCAACGGCAACCTAAGCGTGTCCGGGGGCACGTTTGATACAGGTGGTGGGGCGGCGATTGAGGTCGGAGGTGACTGGACGGTGGGTGCGGGAGTGACGTTCACCCGGCAGACCTCGACGGTGACGCTGAGCGGCACAGGGAATGTGTCAGTGGACAGCCCTGCCACTAACGCCTTCTACGGGCTGACCTTTTCGGGCACGGCGGACACCACGCTGAACAGCGATGTGGCAGTAGAGGAGAACTGGGACAACTCTGCAGGCGGCACGGTGGATGCCTCAACGGCAACGCTCACGCTCATCGGCGGGACCACCTCTCAACTGCTCGGCTCGACTATTTTTTCCGGGCTTGAGAGCACCGTGGGGGGCAAAATCATTCAGTTTGGAGCCGGAAGCACCCAGACGGTTACCGGCACCCTCACGCTCACCGGCGTTTCGGGGAACCAGCTGGTCCTGCGCTCAACCACGACTGACAGCACATGGCAACTTGACCCCTCAGGAGCCACCATAACAGTTGACTACGTGGATGTGCAGGACAGCGATGTTGCTTCCACCACTGCCGTGCTCACTCCCTCCACTGCCGCAACGAACAGTGGCAACAACGATGTGTTTGACTCCTCGCTGACAGTTAGTGTTTTTGGCGATGACGACGGGCTGTGGGATTTTACCAACGGCACCGGGGTGACTACGAACTGGACGGGAACCAACAGCACGAACTGGTACGACCCCGGCAACTGGGATGCGGGGATACCGGGGAAGGACGACACGGCGCAGATCCCCGATAACACCACTGCGCCGACCCAGCCGGTGGCCGATGACTTTGTGGATGTGGACACCCTCGCCCTGCAAGACGGCACCTCGGTGCTTGGCATGGCGGCCAACAACCTCACGGTGAACACGAGCTACACCAGCTCAGGCACCTTGCGGCTTGAGGGCAGTGAGACGGTGAGTCTGCCGGTGGCCACGGTACCGGGGACGGTGGAGTACGTGGGTGACGGCGGCGGGACGACGACCACCTACCCGGGGCTTGCGGCGGGGAACGCCTACACTAATCTCACCTTCAACTCAACTGACACCGGAGGTAATGCTGATGAGTGGCAGCCCGGCGGGGCGGTGACGGTAACCGGTACACTTGCACGAGACGAGGGAACAGTGACACTGGCCGGGAACGAGCTGACGGTGGGCGGTGACATCACGCATACCGCCGGCGCGCTCACAAGCTCAGGGACTGTCACACTGAACGGCACCGGCGCGCAAACCATTGAGTTCACAAACACGACGCTCGACGCAATTGCGGCGTCAAAAACCGGTGGCTCGGTTTCTTTCACCGCAGGATTCACTGCTAATTCCTTCACGGTGGGTGCCAACGATGCGTTCGGCATCAGTTTCAATACCGCTAGCGGGGGCGGCGGCGAGACGACACAGATCAACAATGACCTGACGACGACCGACCTCGACAACACCGGTACATTAAGCACCGGGAACGAAGCGACCGACGTGTTCCTTGCCGACGCCGGGATCGACACTACCGCTGTGGGCGGCGGCACCACCGTCGCCGGGACGGTGAGAACCAGCGGCGACCAGATGGATTTTGGGACGCTTACGGTCACAGCGGATAGCGAGGTGGATACAACGAACGACGGCGGCACAGCCACCGGCGCGAACATGAACTTCACCGAAATACTCGACGACGGCGCAGGCCGCTCTCTCGCGCTTGATGCCGGAACCGGGAACATCGTCATCGACGACAATGTGGGAGTGAACGGCGGGAATACGC
>JBBDTM010000007.1:0-56935 GCA_040904425.1 Alkalispirochaeta sp. | reverse complement strand
ATTATTATAGCATCAGCTTATATATTGTGCAATTAATTTTGTTCCAGTTCCTTAGCCCGGATCGAAGAGAACACTATCAGCTTTGTTCGCGATGAGGCGCTTCTGGATAGGTTGGGGCGGGAGCTTTCCGACCAGAGCCCGTCGGTGCAGGTGTTCGTCCTGGGACGGCTGGCGCGGGGAGCGGAGACGGCGGACGACATCGAGCGAATCGCCCCGTTCTTTCAGAATGTGAGTCTCGAGCTTCAATCGTTGTGGGTAGAGTCGGTGGCGCGAGTAGACTACGAGCGGTACCGGGAGATTATCGAGGAGGCCCGCGAGGCATCGGCTGCGGTGGTACGGCGGGCTGCGCAGAGTGCCGAACTCCGGTATCTGGCGCGGCTGGGCCGGCGCGATGAGCTGGAGCGGCGGATAGCCACGTTTCAGGTCGAGCTCTCCGCTGCCGCCACCGCCGATCCGGGAGAGGCAGCTACTGCGGTGTTTCGGGAGACGGCGGATATGCTCTTCCGCGTGGAGGACGAGATCGGCGAACCGGTAGTTGCTGTTGAATGGGACGGACTCCAGGAGGATCGACGGTTCGTCCTGCTTGAACTCCTATCGGTGCGTGCACGACGGAGGTATTTCGATATGCTGTGCTCCCTCCTCAACGATTCGCGTTATCGCAACGCCGCGATTCCGGCGATAGCAGCGCTGCCCCCAGAGTACCTCCTGGATCACCTGACGGAGCTGCGGCAGACGGACCTGCCGGTGCGAATTGAGCTGCTACGGGCGTTTCAGGATCCAATACTCCTGCGGGAGGAGGGCGCCGATCTGCTTGCACACCTCCTGTCGGAGAGTATCGGGGTCGATGAGGCTGGGGCCGAAGACGCACGGCGTATGTGGTTTCTGAGCAACGGGGATGCAGCGATCGAGGTGGGACTGACGGTTCTTTCCGACCCGGCTCCCATTTCCGCACCTCTGTCTAAGCACGTCAAGGATGTAGCTGAAACCAGTACGGCACTTTTCCCGGAGATCTTTCAGATCCGTTTCGCGGCCGAAGAAATCACCAGTACGCTGCAACCCTTGGTTATAAAATATGCCGGGGAACAGCTGGACCAACTGGCACTCCTCATATTAATTCTCCACGCGCTCAATTTGAGCAGGGAAGACGATCGGCTTCTGGCGTATACGGTATGCCGGGAGCTGTCTGAGCGTGCCGCGGCGGTCCAGCACACCACCCTGGAGTTCATTGAAGCAAAAGTGCCGGGCGATGTGCTCACCTACCTCATGACATACTACGAACCTGTGACGATAGACGAGAAGCGCGGACGGCTTCGCTCGCTGTTGCGGCGAAGTGGCGATGACCTGACGGCGATTGTAACCGGGTGGCGCGCCGCGCTTACAGTGGTCGGGGATACTACTGCCGCCGAACTCTACAAGGTTCTGGCGCTGCAGGTTGGTGTCGCAGTGCCCTCACCTGGCGTGCACGAGACATGAAGATGGTGGAATCTTGTCGCATCAGGACAGCCGAGCCGCAAGGCGGTAGGTGTTCCCCTCACAGTAATAGTGCTATTAGTCTGCAGATTCCGAAACGGTAATCTACTGCCGAACATTTCTCGGTGGGGACGTCATGTCCTTCATACGGTGAAGCCCTGTACGCTTTAAATTCCGCCATACTGGTGATATCTTCCACTACAGGTGTCGGTGTTTACAACCGACGTAGTTAAAAACATAGGTAATAAATTGAAGATGAAAGAAGAACGTCCGCGACGGGGCCCGTTGTGGACGAGTCCCCACACACCGTTTCCTTTCCATCTGCTCGTAATACTGTTGCTGTGTGGTGTTGCTTCTGTTCCGTCATGGGCGCTCGGAACCACCGAAGAGTCTGATTATACTGAAGTTGACGGGGGTGAAACCTGGACCCACGAGATCGATGTCGGTGAACTGGAAGAAGGCACCCACAACGTTCTTGTTCGCGCTACCGACAACGCAGGCAATCAGTCCCTCTCATCTCCAACCGATATTGTAGTAGATTCCGCTTCCGATATTCCCTTCGTTTCGATTTCCACCCCGGAGAGAGCCCAGGTTGTGGGAAGACAGCTGATGGTATTGGGAACAGCCGATGATGATGACGAAGTATCGCGGGTTGAAGTTCAGCTCAACGATACGGCGCCTCGCACCGCCGACGGTACCGACTACTGGAGTATGGCTTTTGATCTTGCCACGGTTGAGGACGGTACGCACGTAATCCGGGCTACCGCCGTTGACGACGGTGGCACCGAATCGGAGGTAGCGGTTCGGCCATTTGTCTTAGATACCAGCGGTCCGGCGATCACAGTTCAGGAACCGGCGCAGAGTAGTACCGTCGGTGGGCGCGTCTCATTAGCCGGTACGGTGGCGGATGCCAACGGTCTCGTAGGTATTGAGATCCGCGTGGAGCAAGGCTCCACCGAAGGCGGTACCGCGGACGATGAGCGGGCCGTTCTCTTTGCTGATGAGAACACGATCCGGCGCCGTCGTCCGGAGGATGACTTCTCGTTTCGTGTCGATACCGGTGATATGCCGGACGGTCCGATCGTTGTATGGCTTTCCGCCGAGGACGTGTACGGAAATACTACCGATCAGCCCCACCTGCTGTTTGTTGACAACCAGCCCCCATCTTTACGAATCGATCAGCTTGACGATACCGGCGAGTTCCCTCCTGACACCATTTTCCCCGGGGATTTTGTGCTCACCGGGCGAGTGGGAGACACTTCGGGAATCGATGAGTTCTCCTACCAGATCCGTGGTGAAGAGCCCCAGTCTATCGAGCTCGCCCCGGGCGATCCGTTCTGGGCGCTCCCGCTGGCACCTGAAGACGCGGGGGATAACGTTCGCATCGACTTTGCCGTGCGGGATAACGCCGGCAACGTGACGACGCAGCGCGTGGACGTTCCCCTTGATCAGGATGCCGACCTTCCCGTGGTGGATCTCCTGCCCACCCAAAGTCCGCTGTTCATTGCCGGGTCAGCAGAAGATGATGACGGGATCGCCGCGGTGGAATACCGCCATGCTGATGATGATGAATGGCAGCGGATCGATACCTTCGGCTCCTTCACCATACGCCTTCCAGAGCGTGACGGCATCGTTCCGGCGGGACAGACGGAAGTACTGGTGCGCGCTGTTGATAGGAACGGAATGACCGGGCCAACCGTAGAAGTGGTGCGGTTGGTTCCGCCCTCAGAACCGCGTCTATCGCTTCCCACGATAGAGATCGCCGTGGATGAGGAGACCGTCACCCATGATCTGCACCACGGTCGGGTTCTCATTGGAGACCAGTCGGCAACGATTCGAGGTTTAGTGGACCTCGGTTCTCGTCCGGGTGAGATTCGGCAGATACGGTACCGGATTGACGGTGGAGAGTGGTCCTCGCAACGGGTTTCGCCGTCGGATACGGAAGAAGGACTGCTGCAGTACAGTTTCAGTCTGAACCGACGGGAAGAGGCGGGTATACACACCATTGAGATCGAAGTGGACTCGGCAACGGCGAACGGAATCGAGACCGAACCCACGGTGGTGGATCGCTTCTCCACCTGGTATTACCGTTTGGATCAGGTGCCGGAAGAACCGGATCCGGAAGAGACGTATCTTACGGAGATTCCTGATCCGGAAGAACTGCGTGTTTCCGACGCCCGGTTGGAGGCGCCGCTTGCAGAAGGTGGGGTGCTTCGTTTTCGCAACGATCGCCCTCTGATCGCTGTTGTTCCTGGGGTTGAGCTTATCTCTGCCGAACTCCGTCCTGAGGTGCCGGAACTTGCGGTCGCCGTTGTAGATGGCGCGGTGGAAGTAGCCCCCCGCTCCGGCTTTGACCCACGAGAGGGAACCCTCGTTGCGACAGGCGCCGACGGAACGGAGTGGACCTCCGATCCGATCTCCCTTGCCTTTGATGAAGAGGCGCCATCTGCAACGATTACCGCGCCCCAGGCGAATCAGATCATGCAATCTCTGGACGAGATCGTTGTGTCTGCCGCGGATAATACTGCGGTTGAGAGCGTCTCAGTGATGATCAACGATGGCGCTCGGCAGGAGTTGCAGCGTGGGGAGGATGGTCTCTACCGTCTGATGGTCGGGGGCGACCTGGGACAAGGGCCAATATCCATGGAGGTGGAAGCTATCGATGCCCTCGGCAATCGCACAACGGACGTCGTGACCGCCGTATTGGACAGCACGGGGCCTGTGGTAGAGCTGATATCTCCCCGCAGCGACGATCCGGTGAACGGAGAGATTACGCTTGCCTTTGCCCTGAACGATGCATCTCCTCTGACCGACGTTTCCTGGCAGCCGGCCGGTGAGGAGAGTACCGTTCCGGTGGAACCGGCGGATGTTGTAAAGGTCCCCATCAGACTTCAAGAGCGTCATCCCGACACGCCGCTTCCGGTCATCACCGTAACCGATGGCGCGGGTAACCGGTCCGAGCTATCGGTGGCGTTGAACGTCGATACTGAAAGCGACCAACCTCAGGTGGCGGTACAGCTTCCCGTGGACGGGTCGATTCAGCGCAAGGACTTTACCGTGAGCGGTACCGTCTTTGATGATGATGGACCCGCTGATGTGTGGTACCGCATCGGCGATGGCGACCCGGTATCGATCGGGTCCAGCAGTAACTTCACGATACCGATTCGCGTGGCGGATTTGGGTGACAATGAGCACACGATCTCCGTCTTCGCCCGAGACCGAGGAGGCGTGCAGAGTGAGGTGGTCGAACGACAGGTGGAGGTGAGTCTGGAACCTCCCACGGGCAGTGTTACCGCTCCCGCCATCGAGCGCCGCAATCGCGGTACGGTGAGCCTCGAGGGCACAGCTGCCGATGCCAACGGCATCGATCAGGTGGAAATCTCCCTGGATAACGGGGTTTCTTTTGTTGCTGCCGGCCCCCACCCCGACGGGGAGATCGGGTGGGATGAGTGGACGTTCCGACTCGATACCACGGTCCTCCGAGATGGACTGCACGCGGTGCAGTACCGTATAACCGATAGGCTCGGTACCGTCTCGCTCTTCTTTCATTTGATTACGATCGACAACACTCCCCCCGAACTCACTCTTATCGCCCCGGAAGAACGGGAAATCCTCGGTAACGAGGTTTTGATCTCCGGTCGGGTGTTGGATTCCGGGGGCCTGCAGGAAGTTTCCTATCGGCTGGCACCGGTGGATACCGACTCTCAGGAAGACCCCGAATGGCGTACGCTGGAACTTCTTCCCGGCGGAGTCGTCCGGGCCGCGGTGCCGGCTCCCGTCTCCGGAGGTGATTGGAACCTCGCCCTTCGTGCCCGTGACGAGGCGGGTAACCTCCAGGAGGTCTCGCGGAACGTGAGGACCACCTCCCGGCTCACCGACGTTCCCATTATGCGAGTCTTAAGCCCCCTCGACGGCGAGGGGCGGGTGGGGCGCACGGTCGTGAGCGGTATCGTACCCTCCTTCGGTGGGTATGAGCGGGTTTTGGTCACGGTGAACGACGAGCAAGCGCAGGAACTTCGTCCAGATGCCTCGGGTCTGTTCTGGATGCAGCTCACCCGCGATGACTTTTCCATTGGAACGCACGAGATCGAGATTCGAGCAGTCTCCTCCATCGATGCTCCCGATCTGGTCCAGCGGCGAACGGTGGAGCAGCAGGAGTTCGGCCCTTGGGTTCGACTTGAATCACACCGGAGCGGTCAGCTCGTGGGTATGCGGCCGGTCATATCCGGCCTGGCAGGATACTCCTTTCCCACGGTAGACGGGTTTGAGCCGGGGAGCCGGGAGTATCGTCAGGCGGTGGCGCCGTACGCGATCGACACGGTCGAGGTGAGCATGGACAACGGAAGGAGCTTTGACGCGGCTCGTGGTCGAGAATCGTGGGAATACCGGATTGAGACCGGGGAACTCGACGACGGTCCGCTGCCGGTAATTATTCGTACCACGGCGGCGGACGGAAAGACTTCCGTCCGGCGTGCGGTATTCCGTCTGGACACCCGAGCGCCGCAGGTGACTATCGACCAGCCCCGTGACGGGGGACGGTTTAATGACTCGATCTTTGCCAGCGGCACTGCCGACGACGAAAACGGGCTGGACCGGGTGGAACTCATCCTTCGCACCGGCAGCAAGAACCGCTACGCCACACCGGAGTTCATCCAGGGGCTGTACGTGGATATGCATGTCATGGGTGCCACGCAGTGGGAGGTTGGTGCGGGCCTGACCTTCTTTGACAACAACGTGAAGCTTCAAGGTCAGATCGGCCGCGCGCCGGAAGGCCGCTTCTCCGGCACGGTGTTCGGCGGCAAATTGTTGGCAAACGTAGCGTCGCTTCCGCTGAGCTACGTACTTGGTCCCGACTGGGAGTTTCTTTCGGGAGCGTTGGCGGTGGGAGCCAACTTCTCTTACTTCTCTATGGAAGATGACCCACGGACGGACACCGGACTCGTTCTGGGCGGCATTGTGGGCCAGCTTGAGTTTCCGATCATCAACCGGGAGGCGCGGATGTTTAACGCGTTCTCTTTTTACACGGAAATCCAATTCTGGTTTATCTCATCCGATATTCAAGGCGGAACTGAAACGAAAATCAGCTTTGGCCTGAGGACTCAGCTATTATGACGATCAGACGGTATCTGCGGATTGGTTTGGTGTTTTTTGCAATGATCTCGCTCTCTACGTGTAACAATCTTTTCAAGAGCGGTCTCGGCGATTCCGTAGATCTTGAACCACCCACCGTTACGATCGCCTCCCACGTGGATGGTGATTTCGTGGGGCAGGTTGAAGGATTTGGCGGTGTTGTTGCAGATGACTTGGGCACTCCCGATGTACTCATCTCGCTGGTGCCGCTTGCCAATGACGGCACCTCGCCGGAGCCGGATTTTCAGCCGGTGGAGACGGTAGATACCGATTCCGGGCAATGGACGTTTGATTTTAATACCCAAGACCTCTCCGATGGCGAGCATGAGCTGCGGGTCCGGGCGGTGGATGGCGCAGATCGTACTGCTGATGCCAAACTCGTGGTACGCGTCGACAACAACTCCTCCGTGATTCTTGTGACTGCCCCGGAGTACGGACCGGATCAGGTGGTGAATGGGGCTATTACGATTTCCGGAGAAGCGTACGACTTGAACGGCGTCCGGTCGGTGGAGCTTTCCGTCACCGCGACACCCACTGGACGGGAGCCGGTGACGGTGACGGATACCGCCGTGGGCACCACCGCCTGGAGCTACACGCTTAACACCGAGGCGTTTGATGAAGAAACGCCGCTCATTCCCGAAGCTGGATCCATCGACGTTACAATTACCGCCACCGACCGTGCCGGTAATGTGAATAGCTCGATCTATCACGCGGCGGACCTCCGAGAGGCGCTCGGTAGTGTTCCCTCCGCACAAGAGATCGCCGCCGCGCTGACCGGCTCCGGGGTCCAGAGTAGTACAATCGCCCCGGGGCAACTCACCGCACTCGAATCCTTTGCGCTTGGAGTCGATCAGAGCCTTGACGAAGTACAGTTTGAGTCTATCACGCCATATTTTACAGAGGCCGATACTTCGGTAGAGCCTCCCGCAACCACCGAGGGCGCAGCTGCACTTCCTGCCGACAGCACGGCCACTGGAGCGTTTTCTGACGATGACGGGGTGCAGTTAGGTGAAAACGGTCCGCAGATCAAGATCGCCCGGCGCTCCGAGTTTGATGAAGCGGAATGGGAGAGTATTCCCGCCGAACAGCTGGATGGAAGTGGGCGACGAGTGAACTGGTCCCGGCCACTGACGCTGTCGGATTTCGACCAGGGCGTGTACTACCTCATGCTCCGCGCCAAGGATTATCCGGAACAGGACGAGGAAGCCTCGGATGTTGCCTGGAGAGAGTCCCGCGTAAATGAGTTCGTGCTGGATTTTGGCCCTCCCTCGTTGGAGGAAGAGCCGGAAGAGGGGTTCGACCCCGTGTTGACCACCTCATTCAATTATCGAAACGAGGATGTGCCGCTAACGGTGATCGCCACCGACGGAAACGGTGTCGCATCCGTAACAGCACAGTATAGAAAGGACGGCGGGGTCCTCGAATCCTTACCCGTTGAAGAGGGAGAAAACGGGCGCTGGTCGACGGTGATCCCCGCGTCTCTAGGGGACGGCGCGTATGAACTGACCGTTACAGCCGCCGATATCAGCGGCAAGACGCGACGGCTTTCCGGGAATCTGGCGATCGACACAACACCACCCACGCTGACGGTGGCAACTCCCGGAAACGATGAACAGATCGATTCCGTTTCCTACACCATGAGCGGACAGGTGTTCGACGGTGCCGGTCGCGGCGTCAGAGAACTGGCGTATTCTCTGGACAGCACCGACGGCACAAACGGCACTTGGACCGATATCCCCGTGAGTGGTCTTAACTGGAGCGTGCCAGGGGTTGATTTTTCTGTAGACGGAGAAGGAGCCAAGACGCTGCTGGTGCGCGCTGGAGATGATCTCAACGAAGATCAGGTAGAACAGATCGACTTCTATTTCGATTTGGCGGCGCCGATTCTCACCCCCACCCTTAGCGACGGCACCTGGACAACCTCTTCCGCCTCCGAGCAGATTACCCGCAGCGATTTGACCTTTGAGGGCGAGGTTTCCGACAGCAACGGCGTCGAGTCGCTTGTGATCCGCGCTCGCCAGGGCGATTCCTCGTGGAACGAGGTATGGTCCGCCTTGGAAGGCGGAAATTTTTCCTACGAGTGGCCGGTTCCCGGAGATGGATCTCAAGACGGGAATTGGCAGTTCTCGGCAGTTGCTACCGACCTGGCCGGCCGAACTACGGAGACTACGTGGAACGTCGTGGTGGACACGGTCGCCCCGGATACGCCGGAGGTGGCGCCGATAGCCGGCGATTATGTGACAAACGCTTTGTCCATCAGCGGAACCACCGACGACTCCGGCACCGGCGTCCGGACGGTTGAGTGGTCGCTCGATTACACCGATGACGACGATAATTCTAATGATACCTGGGCTACCGCGACCGGTACGTCAAACTGGTACAAGAACGGGATCTCGATTGGGTCCGGCGAATACGCGTTGCCCGAGGGCGACCATCAGGTATATGTGCGGGCGACTGATGGCGTAGAAAACGTATCATCCCTCGGTTCGGAGCGTTTTGTCGTTGATCGGAGTAATCCGGAGATTACGGTAGACGGGTACGACGGAGATGCCAATGATCCGGTCTACCGAAACGGTGGCTTCACCATTGAGGGCACTATCCAGGATACGCTGGATCTCTCAAACGACGGGCTGCTGACGGTTTCCGCCACTCGTGATGGTACGGAGGTTGATCTCTCAAACGACGCCGTCTCGATAATCGGGGACGGTACCTCTCGTGACTGGGAACAAATGATCCCCGATGACGGTGATGGAACCTATGGATTAGAGATTGTCGGCCGGGATGCTGTTGGACGTTCAACCACTTGGAACACGGTAGTGAAGATAGACCGCACGGGACCTGCGATTAGCGTCAATGATCTGGCTGACGGTGATATGCTCCGGGACACGGCGCGCGCCGTCAGCGGAACGGCAACGGACGCCGTATCAAGGGTGGAACGGGTTGAATACCGAGTAAATGGCGGTTCTTGGATAACCGTGGGAGGCACCACGAACTGGACCGCCTCGCTTAGCGGACTCAGTGACGGCCTTGGTCAGACGATGGACCTCCGCGCCGTAGATTCCGCCGGAAACGAAAGCGCGATAACCTCCATCTCTTTTGACGTCGATACGGAGAATCCCAACATCGATGAGACTGCGTCCGGCATTTCCGGGACAGCGTTTGTGTATCGGAATTCCGCCGTTTCCTTAGGGGGACCGGTGTCCGACGAAAACGGAATCGCCAACGTGACCGTCACGTACCAGAAGGACGGTGGTTCCGTAGAAACGGTATTGAACGACAGCTCGCCCGGGAATCCCTGGAGTGCAACACTCCCCGTAGATGGGGACCACTCTGACGACGGTTCATACGAGGTTACCATAAGGGCAACGGACAACGCGGGGTTCTCAAGCTCGGTGAGCCGCAACATCGTCATCGATACGACGAAGCCGGATCTGACGGTGAGCGCGCCGGTTACGGATGAGCTGGTGGAATCCGATAGCTACACAATTCGCGGCCAGGCTACCGACAACGGCGGTCGTGGCGTGACCGTGTTGCAATACTCGCTGAACAGTACTGATGGAACCGACGGGACGTGGACGGATATATCGATCGGCGGACTGAACTGGAGCGTCTCCGGTGTTGATTTTTCCGGAGGTGGAGAAGGGTCCAAGAAACTGTGGGTGCGGGCCGGTGACGGACTCAACGGCTACAACCTTGAGGAGATTACTTTTGACTACGATACCGCTCCCCCGGAACTGACGGTAGACGTTACGAACGGTGACTGGAGTGTGTCTGATAGCGCGTGGGACGCGGATACGGATCGGTATAGTGCTGTAGACGTTGATTTTGCCGGGGACTTTAGCGACACCAATGAAGTTGGTGAGTTGGTAATCACTGCCACGAAGGACGGAACCGAGCAGGGAGAGTTGTTCTCGACGAGTAGTGCCGGGGCGTGGAGTTACACGTACCAGCTGCCCGGAGATGGAACCGATGACGGGGAGTGGGTGTTCACGATTACCGCCACGGACGTTACCGGTCGAGATGATCGAACGATTACCGAAACGCGGCGGATCGTGGTCGATGAGACGCAGCCCGCAATACCAACGATTAATGAGTTTTCAGGCGCGTATCAAGAGAATGAGTTACGGTCGAGTGGATCGGCCTCGGACGCGACGAGCGGGCTGGATGTGGTCGAATACTCGTTTGATCAAAGCACATGGAACGGTGTTACAGGCGCAGGTAACTGGTTTAGAACGATCAATATTTCCGCTACGGGTGCTGACCTGGTGGAAGGAACGCACACGCTGTATGTGCGCGCTACGGATCGCGCGGGAAACGTCTCAGCGTCGGCCTCCGAGGGATTTACCGTTGATCGAAACGATCCGGTGGTTACGGTAGATGCGGCATACGACGGGACGGTGTATCGCAACGGGACGAGCTTCACGATTGAGGGAACGATAAGCGACTCGTTGGGGTTGGGCGGTTCACCGGTGAGCGTAGCGGTGAGTGACCCCGAGGGTGATCCGGTTGATCTAACGGGGAATGCGCTGGGCTACACGGAAGGCGACGGCAGTTGGAGCCAGACGGTACCGAGTGGCGATGGTGACGGCAGCTATACGGTGACGATCACGGGGACCGACGGGGTTGGGCGACAGAGCCAGGCAAGTCGGACGGTTATCGTGGATACTGCGGACCCGACGATCAGCGTGAACAACCTGAGCGATGACCAGTTGATTGGACAGTCAAGTTACACGGTGGCCGGAAGCGCTACGGATGGGACCGGCAGCGGCGTGGCGAGCGTGGAGTACAGCGTTGACGGCGGGGGCTGGAGTGATGCCACTGGTACCAGCAACTGGACGGTACTGCTTGAGAGTCTCACAGAGGGACTGTCGAACTCGGTTCAGTTACGCACGACCGATCGGGCGGGGAATCAGTCGACGCCGCAGGAGATCACCTTCCGTGTCGATACCGCCGATCCGACGATTACGGGTGTGAACCTGGGAACATCCAGCAACTACCGGAACGCAGACTATGAGGTCAACTTCACGTTAGGGGATACCCATGCGTTGTCGAGCTACACGTTGAAGCGGAACGGTAGTGCTCTTACGGGACATCATGAGGCTGCGGTCAGCGGCACCAGTCAGGCAATCACCGTGAGTGAGGCGATCAGCGGGCTTAGTGACGGGACGTATGAATATGAGATTTCGGTCACTGATGTCGTGGACAAGACGACGACGCTGACCCGCACGGTGATGGTGGATACGACCTCACCGGATCTATCGATCTCGAATCCTAGCGATGGAGAACTGATAGAGGGTGCGGGGTATACGATACGCGGAACGGCGACGGACAACGACGGCAAGGGCATCGATACCCTGGAGTATAGTACCGACAGTAGCGACGGTAGTAACGGAACCTGGACGGCAATACCGCGAGCGTTCAACTGGAGCGTATCAGGCGTGGACTTCACCGGAGGAGGTGAGGGACCGAGGACGCTCTGGGTGCGAGCAAGCGATGGACTGAACGGTGCGAGCGCAGAGAGCGTGGATTTCTCGTATGACGTCGCCCCGCCGACGTTGACCGAGACTGAGATCGGGACGAGTGATCAGCTGATTACGAATCAGGCAGTGACGCTTGAAGGTACGGCTGCAGACAGTAATGCACTTGACCGGCTTGAGGTGAGCGTGAACGGCGCGGGAGCGGTTGCTGTGACCGTCGATACCGACGGCGCCGACAACACCATGGGGACCGCCGACGACGGGAGCTGGAGCTACCCGATCAGTAACGTGAATAACGATGATGACTACACTCTGGTGTTTACCGCCTATGACGTAGCGGGACGGAGCACGTCGATCGCGCGCCGGGTATTGATGGATACCCGGGCACCCGAGCTGTCGATTGCGGCATTGAACAACGCTTACTACGTGAATGAACTGTCGGCGAGCGGTAGTGCGGCGGATCCGGGCGAGGATCCGAGTTTCGTTGAGCTCGTGGAGTACAGCCTTGACTACAGCAACGACGGGAACGACGCGAACGATACGTGGAGCCAGGCCAACGGAACGAATAGCTGGTTTCAGAATGTTGACATTTCCGCTCTTGGCCAAGGGGCACGGACGCTGCACGTGCGAGCAACGGACCGGGCGGGGAATGTATCTGATCCGACGGTAGTGACCTCGAGCAAGAGTTTCACGATAGACCGGGAGAACCCGGTACTCACGGTAGATGCGGCATACGACGGGACGGTGTATCGCAACGGGGTGAGTTTCACGATTGACGGAACGATAAGCGACACGCTGGGGTTGGGCGGTTCACCAGTGAGCGTAGCGGTGAGTGACCCCGAGGGTGATCCGGTTGATCTAACGGGGAATCCGCTGAGCTACACGGAAGGCGACGGCAGTTGGAGCCAGACGGTACCGAGTGGCGGTGGTGACGGCAGCTATACGGTGACGATCACGGGGACCGACGGGGTTGGTAGGACCAGCACGGTGAGTCGGACGGTGGTGGTGGACACGCAGAACCCGACAGTAGCCATAGATGCCGTCGCTGGTTACGTCTCTGGAACAATTCCAATCAGCGGGACGAGTGACGATGCTGGTAGCAGTCCGACTGGTGTGGCAGAGGTCTACTACCGATTTGACGGTGGAAGCTGGATCAAGGCGGGTGGTATCGCCCCATGGAGTGCAAATCTGGACTTGAGCGGCGCTGCCGAAGACGATCTCACCCTCGAAGCTTATTCGGTAGATAGGGCGGGAAATCAAAGCGCTACGGCGTCTATCCAGATTCAGGTGGACCGCTCTACGCCGCAGGCGACGGAGACCAACCTCACCGGCACGTTGCACCAGTCGGCCTCGGACGTGACGTTGACCGGAACCGCCGACGACGCGGCGGTTACGGCCGACCGCGACGCCGCATCGGTACTGCTCAACATCAGTAAGGACGGAGCGGACCCGACGGTGGTCAATCTGACCGCCGCGGCGATCGCCGCCGATGGGACGTGGGAGTACACGCTTGAGGCAGACCCGAACGGCAACGGTGACCACAGCGCGGACGGCCTGTACTCGGTTGAGCTGGTGGTCACCGACGTCGCCGGCAAGACGGCGCGGGTAACCCGGGCGATCCAGATCGACACCACCGGACCGACCCTTGTCGTCTCGGCGCCTCAGAACAATGAGTCCACCGAGAACAACCTCTACACGATCAGCGGGACGAGCCGCGACACCGGCGGTGTCGGATTTGACGGCACCGACGACGTGGAGTACCGGCTGGATGGCGGCGCGTGGACGGAGTTGAGTCTCGCCGGGACGAGCTGGGGCGGCGCGGGAACGGCCGGTGAGGACATCAACCTCGGGACCACCGAAGGCAGCCACTCGTTCGAGTTCCGCTCGACCGATAAAGTGGGCAATGTGACCACCCTCCCAGCGGTCACCCTCTACTACGACAAGGCGGCTCCCGAGTTTGGCGAGTTTGTTGTCGACACGACGGACACGCAGTTTACCAATCAAGATATCTCTTTCGCGGGGTATGCCTATGACAGTAACGACCTCCAATCGGTAGCGGTCGCGATCAACGGTGGAGTTCCCGTCGCGATCACCCCGACGGATCTCGACCTCGTCCTCGATACAGGGACCAACACCTTCACCGCCGTTGGGCACGGTCTGACCGAGGGTGATCGCATCCCGTTGCGGGGCGATACCCTGCCGACCTATCAGCCCACGAGCGGTCCTGTTACCGCCATCGATCCCACTCGCGGATACTACGTCGTCAACGAGACGGTGGACACCTTCCAGCTCGCTCTCGAGGCGGGGGGCGCTGCGATCGACTTTGTCGCTGCCGGGAGCACCCTCTCCTCCAACCGCTGGAGCTACACCTTTGCCGAGGCGGACTACACCGACGGTCTGTACACCCTCGCGTTCGTGGCGACGGACATCGCCGGCAAGACGACGACGGCTACGCGAAGCGTCCGGCTCGACACCTTTGCCCCGTCCCTCGTGCTCGACACTGACCTCACGGGATGGAAAGGCTCGACGAACCTCGCGATCTCCGGCACCGCAAGCGACGACTGGAGCGGCGTCATCGCAGCCGAGTACCAGGTCAACGGTGGCGGGTGGAATCTTTTCACCGGCACTACAAGCTGGAGCGGCACGGCGAACTTCGTCTCTGGCGAGAATGATCTCACCCTGCGGGTGCGGGATCGTGCCGGCAACGTGACGACCCAGGGACCTGACACGGTGAGCGTGGACGTCACGGCACCGACGGCCTCCGTCACCACGCCGAGCACGCTCGTCAAGCTCAACGGCGAGAGTGATCTCGCGGTATCGGTCGACATCGATGACGCCCACAGCGGCGTCGCCGAACTCCTCCTCCGGGCGGGGAACAGCGACCTGACGACCGACCCGGTCTCGGCCGTCCGGGCCTCCGGTACCGCTGCCTCCGGTACGTGGACCGCGACGATTCCAGCCGCGGATATCCTCGCCCTCGCAGAGGGACAGCGGACCGTCTACTACCGTACGGAAGACGCCGTGGGGAATCAGCAGAGCGGAAGCTTCTCCATATTTGTGGATAAAACGGTGCCGGATATCACGATAAACAGCCCCCTCGACGGCGCGACGGTCAACAAGACGATCACCATCTCCGGGACCGCCTCTGATCTGCAGGGGCTGGATGCTGACGACCCCGTCTTCGTCGAGGTGTGGAATACCACCCTCAACAGCGGCGACGGCGGTTGGGAGTCGCCGCTGACGGTAACCGGCAGCTTCAACTGGTCTGCGACGATCAATACCGTGGACTATGACATCGATACCGCCGGCTCAACCTACGACGTCGACGGGGCGACCCCCGGCGTACAGCTCCGCTTCCGGGCGACGGCGCTCGACGAAGCGGGAAACATAACCGAGCAGGAGCGCGAGCTTGATCTTGACCAGAACAGTGACCGGCCGGTCGTTTCTCTGAGCAACATAAACGTTGACGGCTCCAGTACCCTTAAACTGACACGTACTATCTACGGTGCTGTCCGGGACGACGATGGGACAGTATCCAGCCTTGAGGTCAGCCTTGACGGTATAAGCTACTCGGCAGTCAGCGTATCCAGTGGAAGCTGGAGTTACGATATACCCGCTGGACAGGGTGACGGTGACAAGGATCTGTATTTCCGGGTTGTTGATAACCAGGGACAGACCTTTGTTACAACTGCCGGTTCGAGTCTCGACAAGCCGCGTATCCTTGTGGACGACACGCCGACGTACTCCGAAGCAGCAGTTAGCTTTAAGCTTGATACGGTAACTCCGGAGCTGGATTCCGACATTATCGTTGATCGCGTCAATCCGCTGGATTTTGCTGCGGATACCGAGGTTCTCACAACCAATATGCCCTTTGGTGGTTCCAAAAATGTATTCGATCTCCGTGTTCTGGCAAAGGACGCTAACGGCATAGCGTCGGTAACTGTGGATGTTCCCGGGCTTGTCGATACTCCCTTTAGTTCTGCCAAAACGGGTGATTCCGGTGGTTACGAGGTATGGGACACCTCCTCTGCCATGGATGTAAGCGGGCTGCCCGACGGAACGGTGGATATTGTTATAACAGTGGAAGATAATTCAGGTCTTAAGGCGACAGCCACGCGAACCATCGTTGTAGACAATACCGCACCGCAAATCACCCATAACTCGCCACTACAGTCCGAGATTGTCAACGGCGATGTTGAGGTTAAAGGGCTTGCTGAGGACGGCGGCAGTGGTCTGGATTCAGTCGAATACAAGATTGGGTACAACTATGCATCCCGCAGCTGGCAGCCGGTGGGCGGCAGCCTGTTCAGCTGGCAGATTGATCTGACCGGCAGCAGTAAGGTAGACACCTACGCCGGGAAACTGGCTACGCTCGATAATAGCCTGGATTTGTTTGATATACCTGCGCACGGCTTTTCCGACGGGGATATGGCCTGGGTAGGCGCAGTCAGCATGCCTGCAGGACTTGATTCGGCAACGACGTACTACATAGTGAACCCAACCACAGACACATTCCAGCTTTCCACCACCTCCGGGGGCACCCCTGTGGGCTTTACTGATGATGGCTCCGGCGTACGGGTCAGCAATGCGGCAAAGGATACCGACAACGACGGCATCTGGGATCTCCCGGTTCTCATCCGGGCTGTAGACAAGGCTTCAAATGTTCTGGAAACCTCCGAAACCCGGTACGTAATGAAGATTGATCCCTCTGGTGATATTCCCAATGTGGGAATCATCTATCCTGATCCGGATGATACCAACCGCACCCTGGGTGGCAATATTCGCATCTTTGGTGATGCCGAAGATGACGAT
Source organism: Alkalispirochaeta sp. (assembly GCA_040904425.1). Classification (GTDB taxonomy): domain Bacteria; phylum Spirochaetota; class Spirochaetia; order DSM-27196; family Alkalispirochaetaceae; genus Alkalispirochaeta. Next base: position 40,046 of record JBBDTM010000007.1, on the reverse strand, counting down.
GGCGTAGCCGCTGTCTACATGCAGATTGACGTCGATGGTGACGGCCTGTTCGAGGATAACGGTGACGAAGTCGCAAGCAATGGCGTGGACTGGTATAACGGCGGGGACGGCCAGCTTGTTGACGGTACGGTCAGCTGGAACAAAACCATTAACAGTGATGGTGAGTTCAATCCAGCGACCGGGGAAATCAACACCATCTACTTCAGGGTTCGAGCCCAGGATATTAACGGCCTATACGGACCATGGAGCGCACCTCAGCAAATTGATGTGGATAAGGATGTTCCCCAAATTGGCTCAAGCGAACCTCTCACTCTTGTTCAGGGTGGTGCGCAACAGGCCTACGTTGCCGATACATGGCTCAAGGGTGAGTGGTCCCTGACCGGCAGTGTTGAGGATGAAAGCGGTATAGCCGACATTACCGTAAGCGGCGATATCTCCGGTAGTTTGGCAGGGAACCCGGGGTGGTTTACGGGTCCGGATGGGGACGGAAACTACACTTTTGAGATTCCGGTAACGAATGCGGGCACCGATGGTCGGGTAAGTTTTACCATCACGGCCTTGGACAACAATGAACCACAGCTTTCCACGTCTACGGTAATCAGTGTTCAGGGTGACAACACAGCACCAGCATCGAATGCGTATGACGGGAATCTGCCGGTGGTTCAGAGCAACCTTGCCTACACCCTTGAATCGAGCTTGAACGAAACCGGCAGCGGCTTTGGCCGGGTAGCCTTCTACATGGTGCGGCGTGACAAAGGCGGCGACACAACCAAGGATCGCGTATACATGCCAATGAGCGATGATGAGTTTACCTATCTTGATGGACTCAGCTCTGTGAACGGATTGTATTATCTTGACGGCACTGCGGAAAGCCGACCGGATCAGTTCAGTCTGACCGACAGCGGACTCATCGGTAATGCCAATGTACGTATTGGCGGGCTGGTGCGTATTGGCGGTTTGGATAGGCGTATTACTGATTGGGACAGCGGAGCCGGTACCATAACATGGGCAGATCCGGTAGACACCGGTGTAACCGCCTATCAGGTTGCCTACGCTATGATTGTCGACAACGAGACTATTGAGACACCTAATTACAGCGGCGATACCCTGACAAGTATCGACAATGATGACGGCGACGGCATGGTCGAAAGTGTTGAACGAAGCGGTGGACTCTATTCCTGGACTGCTTCTATAGACTCAAAGAACATTCCCGATGGTCCGGTGGAAATCCACTGGGTCAGCTTCGACAAGGCAGGAAACTACGTTGCCGACTCGGTGACCACCAGCATTGCCAATAACCGGCCGCTGCTGGCTGCTGTGACCCTTGGTACGGACCTTGATGGAAACGGTACCGTAGAAGCAGACGAACAGGACCCTGCATTCAGTGCACTAGACGGGCAGGGGAATGAACAGCAGATTGCTACCGTCAGCTCCGGGGCGTTTGTTGCCAAGGCCAGGACGAGCGTAGATATAGACGTAGTGGGCGGCAACGGCCAGCTTCAGTACGAGTTTAGCAATGACGGAATAGATCAGCATGGCGGTCTTAATAACCTGCGAACAGACGAAGGTTCGGGTATAGAGACAATTACCGTATTTGAAGCAGAACTCGGCACTGATGGCACACACAACCTTGTGTTTGACATCTGGGACAGTACCGAAGAAACAACACCGGGTACCGACAGCCTGAATGCGCAACTGACCGTACCCATTACGGTGGATCTGATTGATGAGGTCCAGCCGAACGTGGTAATCAATCCCTTCTTCTGGAACGGCAGCACCGACAACAGCCTGTATGACAATAGCAAGGAGAACGGGCATATCGAGATTACCGGTGTGGTCGACGGAACCGATCCGGATGTCTCGGGTCAGATCAGCATACGTGGTACGGCATATGACGACCAGCGGCTTACCAGCCTGTGGATGTCTATAGACGGCTTCGCATTTACCGGTGCGGGTGCCTCCAGCGACCAGTTCGACACCAACGGTGACGGGGTTCTGGAGACCCTAGCCCAGACCTACTATCGTGTAGCCACCTTCGCAAGCGGCACATGGACCGGTACCGATGAATGGGCCGCAAGTGGATGGAAGTTCACTGTAACCCCCGACTATCTCGACCAGAGTGGCCACAAGGTTACCTGGCAGCTTGACTGGGACACTTCAAAAGTGACTGGTGTTGCTGCGCTGAACCAGGTCATAAAGGCTATCGCGGTAGACAAACGCGGAGTCAGAATGAATGCATCAAGCGAGACAGAGGACCTGACAGCAGGCGATGCAACCTACAACGTGCCTGCTATGACAGTGGATGTTGTGCCGTATATCAGCGAAATCGCTACACCGGACAGGAACAACTCCGGACTGAAAGACAATAATATTCGTTCGTCAAGCGGACGCTACTCGATCATTCAGGGTGCCGATGCCTCTTTTATCTCCGTAACTGGGTTTAATTTGAATCCGAGTGCGGTGAGAATTGTTGATTCTGCGACTGTGGCTACGGCAAGCTCGGCATCAGGCTCAGCGCTTGCGTATACAAGTGTTGCTTCTCCATACACTTCAATTGAGTTGTCGAATGCTGGCCCCGTTTCTGGGTATCTTGAAATATTCACCAACGGTGTCCGGTCGCCCAATAATATCAACGACAATGATTACACTGGGCCTGAGCTTGATCTGAGTGATCCAACCGAGTTACCAAACCGCGAACCTGATCCGTTTGTTACAGAAAATCTGCTCTTTACCGACGACCGTTACATCAGGTTTTTTGATATGGTCGATACCGGGGTCAAAAATGGATATTTCCCGGATATGTTGATGAACGGGAATAACCCGGTATTTAGCTATCTTAATTTCTCCGGCGGACCAGCTACAAATGTGGGTTTGGCTGCTGGAACCGGAGCAGGAGATTACCGTGAGCAGAATGCCATGCCGCAGCGTGCAGAGTTTAATAGTGCCACAGGGGCGGAGATAACTACCGAGTATCTTCTCAAAGCACTGGTTTTCGACCAGATGGCTATGGCCAGGGACGATGCCGGGCGATACTACCATGCTACAAGCTATAATTATGAGGGGGCCGGACTCCACTTCATTTACGATCGTTTTGGAGAAATGCATGGGGCGACTGGAGAAGTTTGGGCTGACGGAACGGCATATACTGGTTTCGGTGGTGAGTGGGCACAGTGGGCCGGAAATAATGCTGTCAGCCTGGAGGATACCGATTTCGGAGATGGGCTCCTCCTAAGCCGATACCAGTATCCAAAGATGGTAGCAGTTGGTGACTCAACGGCCGCCGGTTCCGATGCTACTGTTTATATGATGTATTACGATGATAATACAGCAACTAAACAGCTAATCCTGCGAAACTTTCGGGTTGGCAGAGCTACCACGGGCAATACAATGTTTGCTGGTGGAACCTCGTCAACAGGAGATGGATATGCGCAGAGTACTAACTTGGCAGAAAGAGACACTGCCGGCCGCTTAGAAGCAGCTACCAATGCTTCGAAGTATTTTGACTTTGTAGTCACAAGTGGTTCTCGCGTCGTTGTGCTTTATTATGATGAAGCCGTTGGACGTCTTAAACTTCGTTATTCTGATGCAGCCGTTGACGGATCTGATCCGACAGGTGCTGTTACATGGGTCGATTCTACGGTAGTGTTTCCTGAGTACATTGGAAATTACGTTTCGATGACGCTTGATAGTGCAGATGGAATCCATATTGCTGCATATGACTCAAGTGATGCCGATTTGTCTTATATGTATCTTCCTGCATACGACAGTACGAATCTTTCTACCGCAACAGTAGATGCTGCCTTTTCAGTAGGGCAGTGGACCGATATAGAAGTTCTGGAGAACGGTGGTGATGTTATACCGTACATTGCCTACTTTAACAGTTCTGAGTCTGGACAGAGGGACTCCATTAAGTTGGCTTACAGCAACTCTGCTATTTCGACCACAAATGTACCGGATGGCGCCGATGCGAACGGTACAACTGGTGAGTGGGAATACATGAATGTTCCTGCAATTACACCTCCTCAAGGAGGGAGCACCAACTTTAAACGGGTGAACCTGGAGTTTGATACAAACGATGTACCTGTAGTCGGGTATCTCGGTACAAACCTGGAGTTCGGGAAATGGATTGACGAATAACAAATAGTTCCTACAGTACCACGCGCAGCTGAGCAACAAGCTCGGCTGCTGCTTGGGGGCTGAGGGCATCTGAAAGGGGCGGCAGCAGTTCCCGCGAGGCGGCGGCCCAGAAACGCAGATCGCCGGATTCGCGGTCGAGTGCCTGGGCTGTGCTGTGCACAGGGGCCAGCCGCCACGACTGCACGGCGGTGTCCTGAAAGTCGCGGCTGACGAGGCTCGGCACTATATCCACTGCCTCGTCGGCGCGAGCAGCGTCTTTGGGTACAGCCGCAATCAGGACCGGGGTTATGAGACCCGAACCAGCCTTGGTGGGATCTTTAAACGGGAAGGGACTGGACTGCCACCTGCGCAATACATGCAGCGGCCAGGTTCTGTGTTGAGACAGGCGCATGACTACTGCGCCGGTCAACTGACGTTGGGCAAATTCCAGAACATCCTCATGCGAAAAAGACGCCCAATCGGGGTGCAGAATTCGTTGTTGTTCCCATTCTTTCAGGAGGGTTACTGCCTCTGATAGACTCCATCCTCCACCAAGATGTGCCGATACGAGGCCCTCGGCGGAACTCTGGGTTTCAGCGAGTCTGACAAGCTCCTGGTACTGTTCAACGCCGCCCAGGCTCAAGACTAATACGGATACAAAATCCAGAAGCGCACCATCATTACCACCGGCTATGACCAGAGGAAAAAACCGTGACCCGATAAGTCGATTCAAGACTGACTCAAGCTCAGAAAGGCTCAAAATGCGATCCTGGACCGGAAGGCCGTTGGCTGCGAAAAGGTCACGGCGAAAAGCAATTTCTACATGGTCAAGCGCTACTGGCAGTGCGATTTGTTGCTCGCCGATGACGCCAATTCGCGTAATAGAGCGGGGCATGGAGCTGCCCGCATCCGGATTGAGCGGGCGATAGTTATCTGGACTTGAGATTAACCGATAGTCTTTCGGCTGGAACAGGATATCCGGGGTGCGACCGGGATCTGCCTCTTCCGGAAAAAGCAGCTCCACCTCGGTGTCAAAACCGGTTTCCCCAGAGGATAAATAGGATGTAAGCATGGCGGCTTGCTGCTCATCCAGTCCGCGAACGCTTATCAGCGGAACCGGTTTGTACAGTGAGGAAAGAATGAGCAGAGTAGCAGCGGTGAAGGTACAAAGCACGAGGAGAACGATGATCAGCTTTCGCTTGTTTCGGTGATTTATAGATTCTTGCATGTAGCTTGCCTCCACGTATGTCAAACTCTATCAAATTGTGCCAGATTTCGGGACAAAAAAGCTTCACCTTTGCGGTAGACGCTCACCTTCTCGGAGTCTTCCGTCTACTCCACCACCGCGTCGATCCCGGCGAGGTTCGTGACGGTGATGTCGAGTTCTCCGGCGCGTAGTACGTAATCGTTCGGGGCCCTGCATACGATCGTGTGTCGGATCGGATCGAGTTCCGGCGCGCCGCCGTCAGAGCCCACCGCCTGGCGCGCGATCCCGGTGAGTTTTATCAGCTCCTTCGCGTCGTCGGATCGGGGCTGTTCGGTGAGCTTCGCTTCGATCAGGTGTGCTCCGTTCCCGAGGATGAGAAAATCGACCTCCGTACCGTTCCGTCGTCTTGAGCAACGCCTGGAACTCCAGAGACGTTTGAAAGCGGTCCGAAAGACACTCGCTCTCCTGGAATCAAATCCACGCCATCGGTCCCTCCACACCCATGAGTTCTCATCCCTGACGCGGGCGGTGGGGATCAAGGTATTTGAAGCGTATGCGGAAAATCGGACTCCCGCAGCGTACCGCGTCTTCTGGTGTTATGGCCCGCAAAAAGACGAACTGACGATCATCGCGATCACGCCCCATCCATAGGAACCGGTAGGTGCGGGCTTACTTCTCCACGCCATCCGCGCAGTACAGGAGTTGCCCTGTCTGGTTAATGCGCGCGGCAACTGCCGCCCGGACGCGCCTCATGTCAACAACATCAACGGCGTAGGGCGAGGTCTCGCAGATCGCCATCGCCGCGTATACGTCGCCGCCGTCCACGGCAATGTCGATATCGAAATCCGAGTTGCGGGGGATGTCGTCTAGGAGCGAGCCGAACAGATAGATACGCTGAACACCGGGTACTTCGGTGGAGATCCGGTTGGCCAGCTCCTGGGCGGTTTGCCGTGCGGAAGCGGCGCGGTGCCTGGTACGCTGTTGTTCCCGTGCATTGGCGTGCCTGATTCCCGCGGCAAACGGTTCCGGATCAAAGGGAGGTTCGTCAGAGGGCACCGGCGATCTCCCGGAGCTTATCCGTAAACGTCGCGTGTATAGCGGGAAATTCACCGAAAAACTGAGCGACAACCCGTTGCACGTCCCTGGTTTTACGGGGATCCAGGTCTTCACCGTAGAGGTTTCTGAGCCGGTGGCGGAACCGTACGATCTCCCGGACCATCCGCGTGTGGCTGTCATCCGTAAAAAGCGCCGGTCGCACGCCGGGAATTTCTAATCCCATCTTGTCCACCAGCGCCTGGTGCCACCGGTCCGCGGGCAGATTGTTTTCGAAGAACTTCGAGATCCGCAGGAAATAGTTTTCCAGCACACCGTAGAGCGTTTGAATGGTGAACCCGAGGGCACCCCAGTCAACCGGGTCGTCCGCGCCCTGTTCCAGACGTTCCCACGCGGTCCGATTTCGAGAGAGAAGGCGCTCCAGTTCCGCGGCATCACCTTCGAGTTCCTGAATAAGCGCAAGGAGCGACTCGTACGTACGCATCCGTCGCACAGTGTAGTACCTCCACGATAGTGCGGCAAGGCGGACGGGCGACTCGATTCCGGGTGAATCGATGTGCTGTCCTGTCGCAGAGCCTTGATGAGCAGGCCGGATCGATCTGTGAGTTATCCCTCTGGGTTTGCTCGAATTCGCGGGCTTCCTTGGCGCTCCATCTGCCGGCGAGCCGGCGCAGATTACGCTTGCGACTACTGCTGTCATCCAGCCCGGTTGCTTGCCGCAACAGGTGTTGTACAGCCTCGTTCAGGCTCAAGTGCTGTTCCGCGGCAGCTCGTCGAATAACATGCTCCAGTTCAGGAGAGAGGTTGCGGATCGTTATTTGACTCATGGCGTCACCTCCTGAACCTAACCCATGTTCAGGAGACGGATTGGTCAAGTTGCGGGCGTGTCTGTGCAGCTGCGCCCCTACCGCAGCCGCTCATACAGAGCCGCGAATCCTTCCCCGATCGGTTTGGTTTCATCGAGGATCGGGTTAAAGGCGCCGCCGGCGACGTAGGTGCTCAAGGGGCCGGAACCGCCGCTACTGCCGCTGCCCGAACCACTTCCCGCACCACTGCCGGGCTCGCTGGTGGACTCGCGAGTGTTCTGCCACTCGATCGCACGGCGGTCGACTTCCATAAGCTGGGCTGGGGTCAGGACATCGAGTTCGAGATATGTCAAACGCTCCTCCGCCCAGGAGGGTTCGATCCGTTCGGTCTCGCGGATCTCGGTCATGATCTCTAGGAACTCCGCGGCCTGCTCGTTGGTAAGCGCCGGCGAGGTGTCCTCGGCGACCATCGCCTCCACGTAGCCGAAGAAACGGCCCAGGTCGTAGACGACGAGGGTTTCCTGGCGCGCCTCCTGCATCTCGGTGGTGGTTTGCGCGGAGAGTGGCCCGGCGGCGGCCAAGAACATCGCCGCCAGCAGGATGGCGAAGGCTGCGGGCAGAGCGGGCGCTCGCCGGGTGGTGCGGGCTGCCAAGGCGGCCGGTACTGTGTGGCTGACCGGGCCGCGGGTAGGGGGGTCCATGTACGTGTGATTCATAGGTGTATCTCCTCTGTGTGATTTATTCATATCGCAGCGCCTCGATCGGGTCGAGTCGCGATGCGCGGTATGCTGGGTATCCGCCGAAGAACAGGCCGATGACAAAGGCGAAGCCGAACGCCAACGCCACCGAACCGATCGAAACCTCGGCGGCCATGCCTGCCAGGTGCTCCGCGCCCCAGGCGGCGCTTATGCCGATCATAATTCCGATGAGTCCTCCCATGAGAGAGATGATTACCGCCTCGGTGATGAACTGGCTCATGATGTCCCGGCCGGTGGCGCCCAGGGCCATGCGGATGCCGATCTCCCGGGTTCGCTCGGTGACGGAGACCAGCATGATATTCATGATGCCGATGCCCCCCACCACCAGGCTGATGCCGGCGATCCCGGCCAGAAGCAGGGTGAACGTTTCGGTTACGCCCTGGACGGTACTCAAGAGGTCAAGCTGGTTGACCACATAGAAGTCCGCCACCTCCATCGTTGGGAGTCGGTGGGTTCGCAAAAGGGCGTTTTCGATCGTGGTCTGCACGTCGCGCATCGCGTCCGAGGAGGCGGCCTGCACGTTGATCACCGCGTAGTTTCGCTCACCGGAGATGTAGCGTTGGAAGGTAGAAATTGGAACAAATACCGAGCTGTCGGTGGTGGTGCTTCCCTTTTCTTCCATAACTCCCACCACGCGGTGGTTGATACCGTTAATCCGGATACGCTCTCCCACGGGGTCCGTCCCCTCGGGAAAGAGATCGCGGTAGATTTGGACGCCGATCACCACGGTGGTGGCCCGCGTCTCGGCGTCGCGGGTGGTGAAGAACGTCCCGTGGATTGGATGGACGTTGCGAATTTCGGGGTATTCCACCCCGGTTCCCACGGCGGTGGCGGAGATGTTGGTGTTGCCGTACTTGAGCTGCACGGTGGCGGTAGACTCGGGCGTGACCAACGAGACGAGATCATCTCCAAAGGAACGAATCACCTCCAGGTCTTCCTCGGAAAGGGTTGGCTTAATATTGGTAGTATTGCGCCGCACCAGACTACTTCCCCGTGGTTCTCCGGAATATATCAAAAGCAAGTTTGACCCCAACGATTCCAGGCTCCGTTGCACCGATGCCTGAGCTCCGTTTCCCAACGCCACCAGAGTGATAACCGCCGCCACTCCAATCATCACGCCCAGAGCGGTCAGAAGGGAGCGGATCTTGTTCGAAGCGATACTGCGCAGGCTCATGAGCAGGCTTTCTCGCATGGCAAACCATTTCATAGACTGAACTCCGTTACCGATGTGTCCTGCAGGACGGTGCCGTCGCTGATCTGGATTACCCGCTTCGCCTGGGCCGCCAGGTCCCGATCGTGGGTGACCATTACCAGTGTCACGCCTTCCGCGTTGAGCTCATGAAAGAGTTCCATAATCTCAACCCCGGTGTGGCTGTCCAGAGCGCCGGTGGGTTCGTCGGCCAGTATGATCGCAGGATTCGTGGCCAGGGCCCGGGCGATCGCCACGCGCTGACGCTGGCCGCCGGAGAGCTGGTTGGGTACGTGGTCCCAGCGATCCTCCAGGTGCACGCGTCTCAGCATCTCTCGGGCGCGCTCCCGCCGTTCCCGGGCGGGAACTCCGGCATAGATCAGCGGCAGTTCCACGTTTTCCGCCGCCGTCTCCCGACCGAGCAAGTTGAACGTCTGAAAGACGAATCCGATATACCGGTTGCGCACCCCCGCCAGACTGGTTCGGTTCATTTCCGATACGTCGGTTCCGGCCAAGTGGTAGTGTCCCGCGGTGGGTGAGTCGAGACACCCGATGATGTTCATCAGTGTCGATTTACCGGAACCGCTGGGGCCGATTACCGCGGCAAACTCGCCTTTCCGTACGACAAGAGATACGCCGTCCACCGCTTTCACCGTGGTGGGTCCCATTTGGTAGTGGCGCGTCACCTCCTGGAGTGTGATGATATCCGCCATCTTAGCGCCCACCCCCGGCACCGGGCATCGGGATCGGAATGATCGAAGAACCCTCGGCGTTTGCGTCGCCGCCACCGGTTGCCAGGGTGAAGCCGGGGACTTCCGGAACGATTACCAGGGCGCCTTCTTCCAGACCATCGAGAATCACCGTTTCCCGACCGTCATCGGTACCGGCCACCACGCGTTTGGTGACCACTTCCTCCTTCTCGTACACGTCCAGATACGCCCGCCCACGAACGGAGGAGACCGCGTTGCTGGGTACGATCAATCCGGTGTCGTCGCTCACCAGAACGGTGAGGTCGGCGCTCATTCCCGGGCGCAGGGTAGCCTGGTCTGCTCGTATCACGGAAGAAACGGTGAAGATCGAGATATTGTTGATGACTTCCGCAGCGGGGCTCACCCGCTCCAGCGTGGAGGATATCTCCTCCGTCCCCAGGGCGTCGGCGGTTATGCGGACGGGCATTCCCGGCTCCAGGATACCCACATCAAATTCGTCTACCTCCGCCAGGACCCGCAGGCGGCTGACATCGGCGAATGTCAGGAGTACGGTGCCGGAAGAGGCGATGTCGCCGGTACCAACTTCGGTTTTGAGAACGACTCCGTTGTAGGGCGCGCGCACTTCCGTGGCGGCAAGATCGGCCCGGGCAGCTTCGACAGCCAAGGTATTCTGATTTACCCGAATCTCTGCCAAGTCACGATCAAGCTCGGCAATAGCTACCGCCTCCCGGGCGGCATCGCGGGCCCCGCGGTTGACGGAGCCCGATTGGAAAAGTGCCTCCGCGTCATCTCTTTCTCTCATCGCCCGGTCGAGATTAACCTGAGCCCGCTGACGGTCGATCTCGGCTTGCTGCACGTTGAGTTCGGCCTGGCCGAGAGCGCGGCGAAATTGGGCGCCGTCGAATCGAACCAGAAGATCGCCGGTGGCTGCAATCGTCCCCTCCGGCACCGTTTCAACCACGGTGCCGGTGATACCGCCCCGTACAGAGAGCTGTCGAACCGGTTCTACCACTGCCGGTGCTTCCACGGTGATTGAGATCGAACCGCGTTGCGCGGCGATGGCGGCGAGCTCATTCTCTCCCAACTGCTGAGCACCGGAGCCGGCTGCGACCCCCGACTCCGCGGTGGCGTCAGAAGTGCGATTAAGGACGAACCACGTTGCCCCGGCAACGATGGCCAGAGCGAAGATGGTGACGACGATACGATTGCGGGTTGCAGATGATCTGTTCATGAGTGGATAGTTCCTATGAGTTGGTTGAGATATGAGGCGGCTCGGGCGGTGCGAATTTTCGCGTCCTCCCGGGCGATCTCGGCGGCGTCGAGGCGGTAGCGAGCGCGCTGAAACTGCGCTTCCGCGGCAAGAAGGTCCGCCTCGGTGGCGCGCTCGTCGGCGTGCCGAGCGATGACCGTATCGCGGAGCTGCTCCGCGACTTCCAGCGATCGGCGGGCATCATCGATACGGTCCGGGGACAGTTCGTACTGCTGATACGCAGAACGGATCGCTACCGCGAGATCCCGTTCGATAGCGGTGATCTCCACAGCCGCCTGCGCCTGTTCGTCGGCGGCGAGGCGTGACTCCCGACCGCTCGATCCGGTGGTCTGCAAGGGGAGCGCCACGGAGAAAGACACTTCCCAGTTGGCGGAATCGGAAGAGCTGCTGCGGGTCGATTCCAGGGAGCCAATGGTGGCCACGTGAAAGCCGTAGGATAGGGAGAGCTCACGCTGGTCCGTGTTAAACGCGGCTGAGACCGACTGATCGTTGCCGGAGAAACCGGTGCGCACGGTGGGCGCGCCGACAACTCCGTCCAGTGCGTCGGTCTCCCGGCGCAGGGCGGCGATCGTATCGCTGAGACCCTGAAGTCGCGGATCGTGAGTGACCGCCCAGAGCGTGAGTTCCGGCGGGCGGGGAATCTCGGCAAGGGTGATTTGGGCCGGTTCCAGCGGGGACGGAGGCGTCCGCGGCATTCCCGCCATAGAGAGGAGCTCGATTGAACGAAGCCGCTGCGCGAGGCTCCCTTCTCGATACGCAATTTCCGCATCTACCAAGTCCTCTTCCGCCGCTTGAACCTCCCGCAATGTGGCGGTCCCCCGATCAAAGCGGTCATAGGCGACGCGGGCGGCTTCCTGCATTGCCACAAGCTCCGTCCCCAGGACCTCCGCATCCCGCTGCGCCAGCCACGCGGCGTGGTAGGCGCTTAACAGGTCGGCGTAGGCCGCCGCGTAGTTGTAGTCTTCCGCTGCCCGCGCGCGGGTCAGTGTGTCTGCGGCGGCGGCAACGGCGTTTTGCGCGGTTCGGGAAAGCGCCAGCGGGATCTCCGCCACCAAGGAGCCGCGAAGCTCGGTCTCTTCCGGGGCCCAATCTTCCTCAGTACCGGACAGCGTGGCAGAGGGGGTGAGGGTCAGTCGCGGATCTCCTCGGAACTCCGCGAGCGCGAGGCGGTCCCCAGCGACCTCGCGAGCGACTCGACCCTCCTGTACCGCGACGGTAGCCTCCAGCTGGGAAACGATTTCGTCGAAAGTGAGTGCCTGGACGGGAACGGAGGTAGTAGCCAGTGCGGTGAGTACGACTGTGGCGAGGGCGATACGCACCGTGGATAATGACAGCCTGTTCTTCATAGCAAAAATAATATACAGCAAAACGTGAACAGAATGTGAATGAAGTACAGGCTTTTCGTGAAGGCGGCTTTGGTGTGGAGGCGCAGCGGGGCGTGCTGAGGGTTGACAGGTTTGGACCGGAGGTATAACTTGTAGTGAGTATTCACTAACCAAAAGAGACAAGGTATGAACATAACAGACCGCCAACAGGAAATCATGGACACCGCGATCGCCATCATCGCGGAAGAGGGCATTCAGAAACTGACGACCAAAGCGCTTTCTCGACGAATCGGGATCAGTGAGCCCGCACTCTACCGCCACTTTGAGAATAAGCTGGCGATTCTGGTGGCGATCTTGGAGCACTTTTCTCAGTGGAGCCGTATCGTACTGTGGGAAATCGTCGAGTCTGATCGTTCTCCAGAAGACAAGATTCGTGAGCTTTTCCGGCGCCACGCGGTGCGCTTCGTAGAATCTCCGGCAACCTCGGCGGTGCTCTTCTCCGAGGAGATCTTCAAGAACCATCCGGAGTTAGTGCAATCGATGACGGGCATTATGAGTGCCGCCGAGGGCTTTGTGCGGCATATCCTGGAGGAAGGAATCGCCGCGGGCCGTCTGCGTGCGGACGTTCCCTTGGAACATCTGGCGATGGTAACGCTTGGAGCGCTCCGCCTGCTGGTAACGCGCTGGCGCCTCAACGACTACGGCTTCGACTTGCAGGCCGAGAGTGATCGTCTGGCGGGTTCGGTAGTAGCGATGGTGGCGGTCTCCCCGTGATATGGAAGCGGGCGCAGTACCGGTGGGGTTTCCGTAAAGCGCGATTCCCCGGGACAATTTTGTGCTGATAATGTTAGTTAATCTTCACTACAAGACCTTCTGGAGGGAACTAAAAATGGAACCACGATACACAGCAAAACCAAAAAATACCGGGAAAGCGCATCGACGCCGGTGGCGGACCGGCCGCGCCCGACACCTCTGGATCGTTGGGCTGCTTCTCGCGGCGGCATCACCGGCGGCTGCCGAAGAAATCACTCTGGTGGCTGCCGTGGAAGAGGCGCTCGCCTCCAACTCCCGGCTGCAGGCGGCTGGCGCTCAGGTTCAGCGCGCCGAGGCGGACGTAGACCAGGCGCGGAGCGCCGTGCTGCCGGACCTCGTGGCAAAGGGTGACTACACCCGCTCGGAGGAACCAAACCTGGTGACCCCCATGCGGGAGTTTCCCAACCCACAAGATCCCAACGCCGACCCCCTGGACTTGGACGACCAGATCTACAGCGCCGCACTGCGCCTGGACGTGCCGATTCTTAACCTCTCGACACTCTCCGGGATCCGCGCATCCCACCATGGGGTGGACGCGGAACGGGCGCGCCGGGTAGAGGCGGAACAGCGGATCATCGCCGGGGTCACCGAGATCTTCATCCGAAACGGACAGCTCACCGATAACCTGGCGCTCATGGACGGTCACGTGCGCGCACTGGAACGACGCCTCTCGGAGTTGCGGACCCTCACCGAGGAAGGGCGCGTACCGCCCACCGCCGTGGCGGAAGTCCAGGCCACCCTGCAGACGGTTCTATCGGATCGGCTCGAACTTCGTTACCGGCGGGAGGAGCTCTCCTACCGTCTGGCTACCTTGCTGGGTCGTGACCAACCGGTCTCACCGCTGGTGCCGCAGTTCAGCGATCCGCCGCGGATCGCCACCTCCGCGGAGCAGCTCGGGGGTCCCGCGGCGCAGGTGGCGGAGGCTCAGTATCTGGCGGCCCAAGCGGCCCGAGACGGCGCACGAACCTCCTTTGCCCCGCGGATCGATGGGTTCGCCACGCAGTCATTCCGCTCCGGATCGGACCTCGATTTCAACGCAGAGTGGTCCCTGGGCCTGGCAGTGACCGTCCCTATTCTCACCGGCGGTGAGCGGCGAGCGCGGCTCACTGCCGCCGAGGCCAACCTCCTCTCGGCGGGACACAACCGGACCGCCGTCAACACGGAGACGCTCACCGATGCGCGGATTCTCGAGCGCCGCTGGCACAACGCCGCGGAGCGCGGAGAACTGTTGCAGTCCGCCGTGGAAAACCAGGAGCGCTCGGTGCAGGCGGTGGAAGACCGTTTCCAGGAGGGGCGCGGGTCACTCAGTGATCTTCTCATCGCGGAAACAACTCTGCTTGAGCTGCGCATGCACCAGCAGAGGACAGGGTACGACCAGCTTCTGGCGTACCTCGCCCATGCAGAAATCGTTGGGGAGCTTTCGGCTTCTTACATTCAGTCTCTCGTACAGGAGTAATTGACATGAAAACTACCATGAACACTTGGCATAAACTGCGGGCCGCAATCGCGGCGCTCGCCGTACTCGTGCTCCTCGGTGGATGTTCTCGCCTTGGCGGGGATGACGCAGCGTCTAACGGAACACCACCCGCCACAGGCCGGACGGAAGCCGCCTCCGCCGCTGAACCGGTGGCGGTACGTGTGCAGCAGCCGGAATACCGGACGCTGGAAAATCGCATCCCCTATGTGGGAACGGTCTTCGCCGCGCAGGAAGTGCCTATTATCGCCCGGGTTCAGGGAACCCTGGTAGAACTCCCGGTGCAGGAGGGAGATGCCTTTGAGCAGGGAACGGTCATCGGCCGGTTGGAGTCGCCGGAGATGGAAGCCGCGGTGGAACGGCTCAGCGCCGAAGTAGACTATTGGCGGCGACGGCATGACACGGACACGCGGCTGGTGGAGCAGGGAGCTCTGGCACCGGAACAGGCCGCTTCCAGCCAACGGGCGCTGCGCACCGCTCAGGCCGGTCTAAACGAGGCCCAGGCGCAACTGGCCAAAACAGTGGTGACCGCCCCCTTCGACGGAACGGTGCTGGACTGGACCGCGGAGATCGGTCAGCCGGTTATGCCGGGGCAGCCGTTGATGCTCATCGGCGACGCCACGCGGGAAATTCGAGTGGACGTGGTGGAAGAGGATCTTACCCGGGGGATCGAAATCGGCACGATCGTGGAGTTGTCGCTGAGTCCGGGAGATACGACCGAGGCTCAGGTTACCTCCATCTCACCTGCCGCCAGCGGACCCGCCCGAACGTTCTCCGTGACCGTTCCCATTTCCTTAAGGGAGAATCTTCCCCGGAAAGGCTCTTCGATTCGCGCTGAGTTCATCCTGAACCGTCGGGAATCGGCGCTGGCGGTTCCGTCCCGGGCGGTGGCGGATCCCGGTGGAACGCCCCATGTGTTTCTCGTTCGTGATGAGACCGCCTATCGTCGCGACGTGGAAATGGGGATCACCCAGAGCGGCTGGACCGCCGTGCGCTTTGACTGGGACGAAACCACCCCTGTGGCGGTGACCAACCTCGCCGGCCTCAGCGATGAGCTGCCGGTGTACGCCGTGGCTACTGAAGGGAGGGACTAAATGGCACTTTCCGACTATGCTCTAAAGAACCGATTCTCGATCTATCCGCTGTTTATTGCGGCGGTGATTTTTGGGATTCTGGCGTATATCAATCTCCCAATTCAGCTCTTTCCCGATACCTCGCCACCGCTGGTGAATGTGCTCACGTCCTATCCCGGTGCTGCCGCTGAAGATGTGGCGGACCTCGTGTCCGATCCGATCGAGCAAGAGGTGGCATCGCTGGAGGGGGTTGAACAGGTGAGTTCTTCCTCCCAGAACGGACTGTCCCTGGTGACCGTGGAGTTCCGTTACGACATGTCGGTTGACCTGGCGGCGGTGGACGTGCAGAACGCGATCTCTCGCATCCGCGCCACCCTGCCGCGGACGATCGCGGAACCCCAGGTTCTCAAGTTCTCCACCAGTGACCGCCCGGTAATCACCATGGGACTCTCCGGTGAAGAGATGGCGGAGGTTCGTAACATTGCCGAAGAGGTTCTTGCGCCGGAGATCCAGCGCGTGGAGGGTGTGGCTCTGGTGGACGTCTTTGGCGGATACCAGCCTGAACTTTCAGTAATGGTCGATCGGACGCGGCTCGAAGCGCACAATCTGCCCCTCGGTGCGGTTGTGGAGGCGATTACCGCTCACAACATCAGCCTTCCCGCCGGTGAAATTCGCAGTCAAGGGCAGCAATACAGCTTCCGCGTTGACCAGCAGAGCCGCTCCCCGGAGGAATTGGCGTCGATACCGATCACCACCCCCACCGGCCAACGGGTGCTCGTGGGAGATCTGGCCACCGTCGAAATGGGGTCCGGTGAAGATATGTCACGGTTTCGCGTCAACGGTGAAAACGCGATCGCCATGCAGGTCTTCAAGCAGGAAGATGCCAACACGGTGGAAGTCGTGAGCTTAGTGAGCGAGAAGTTCGAGGAGATTCGCCGGAGCTACCCCGACATCACCATCGTTGAAGCGGACGAAAGCGCCTCCTTCACCGAGATGGTGGTGGGCAACATGCTTGGCGCAGTGGGGCAGGCGCTCGTACTGGCGACGATCATCATCTTTCTCTTTCTCGGTAGTTTTCGTCGCGGTTTGGTAGTGGCGATCTCCATGCCGATGTCTTTCCTGTTGACCTTTGCCGGCATGATGCTCTTTGGAATCCAGGTAGACCTGGTGACCCTGACCGCGGTGATCCTGGCGGTGGGTATGGTTGTTGATGCCTCGGTGGTAGTCCTTGAAAACATCACCCGCCACTACCAGGAGGGGCTGCGGTCGGACGGCAGCGCTACGCTCACGCCGTTTCAGGCCGCCATGGAAGGGGCACAAGAGATCCAGTTTGCGGTTATCGCCGGAAATGCCACTACGATCACCGTGCTGATTCCGCTGCTGTTCCTCTACGGATTTGTGGGTGCGACGTTCGGCCCCCTGGCGGCCACGATGATTATCGCCTTCCTGTCATCCTTGTTGGTAGCGTTGCTGCTGGTTCCAATCCTCACGATGAAAGTCACCGGTGGTGCCGGTCGGATGGAACGCATCGCGCAGGCGGCGGCCCGCCCCTGGGGGGTGCTGATGGACGGTCTGCGCTATGTATACATCCACACGCTCAAGTGGTCTTTGCGGCACCGGTGGGTGGTGCTTCTGGTGGCGATAGCCTCCTTCGCCGGTGGTGCCCAGCTGCTGTTGTCGCTGGGCATGGAGTTGCTCCCCAAGATGGACGGTGGTGACACCTTTGTCACGGTGGAAACGCCCTCCGGCTCATCACTTGAGGAGACGGAGCAGGTGGTGGCCGAGGTTGAGCGGATCATTATGGCCGAGGATGAATTAGACCGGCTCTCCTCACAGATCGGGTTTGAACCGGGAATGACCTCTTTCGGCGGGGGCGGGGTACAGGGACCCACGCAAGGGTATATCACCGTCACCTGGTCGCCACGGACCGAACGGGAGGAGTCGATCTGGGAGATCCAGGAACGTCTTCGCTCGCAGTTGGCGCGCGTTCCCGGTATCGAGAACCTTGTTGTGCGCGAGTCGGGAAGTACCGCCGTGGCCACAACCGCTTCAAGTATCGTGGTCAGTCTGAGAGGCCCCGATCCGGTAATCCTCGACCGCCTCGGTGATGAGGTGCTGGAGACGGTGGCTGCAGTCCCCGGTACGGTCAACAGTTACCGGAGCTGGCGGCTGGATCAGCGGTCGGTGAACCTCGCAGTAGACGTGGAACGTGCCCGAGAATTGGGGATTCCTCCCCGTGATCTGTCGCGGGAACTGACGCGGGCGCTGAACGGAGTGAACGCCGGCGTGTTTCGCGGGGAGTCGCAGGTGGGATCATCGGACACCCCGATTCGTGTGCGATACGCCCCGGAATACCGGCAAGAACGGGACGACGCCTACGATGTACGGGCGTTTTCTCCCCGCGCCGGGACCACGGTTCCGGTAGGATCGATCGTAGATGGCCGTGAGGTTACCGTGCAGGGCCTGGTGACTCGGGAAAATTTGGAACCCAAGCTCGATATTCTGGCGCTCCACCAGGATCGGCCGCTGAACTTCGTTTCCGCAGATGTGGAAAAGGCGTTGCAGGGTATGACCGTCCCCGCCGGATACCGTGTGTCACTGGAAGGGGAAGAGGCCGATATGGCCGACGCGCGAGGTGAACTGGCAGGAGCGCTGGGAATCGCGTTTATCGCGGTGTACCTCTTGCTCGTGGCGCAGTTTAAGTCGTTTCGTCATCCGATTACGGTGATGGTGGCCGTACCCTTGAGTCTGATCGGGATCGCCGTGGCGTTGTGGATCGCGAACATGCCGGTGTCCATGCCGGTCCTGGTGGGGCTGATCCTCCTCATCGGAATCGTCGTTAACAACTCGATTATTCTGATCGACTTCATTCAGCAGCGGCGGGAAGCCGGTGCCGATCGTCGCACCGCTATCGAGGAGTCGGTGGGGGCGCGCTTCCGACCGATCATGATGACCTCTTTGTCCACTATTGTGGGAATGATCCCGCTGGCGATGGAGTGGGCGTTGGGGGCGGAACGCTTTTCGCCGCTGGCGGTAGCGGTGATCGGCGGCATGACTGCGGCAACCTTTCTTACGATGATCGTGATTCCGGTGTTCTATTCCGCAATGGATGATCTGGGGTCGCTCTGCGGCAAGAAGGACCCCGTGCAGTAAGTACTCCTTCGGCAGGCCGCTATGGCAACCGCCGGCGTCGCGACAATACGTCACCGCGTGGCTTGTGGTATAATGATGAACGATGAGCGCAGTATTGCACGGCACAAGCCCTACCAAACGCCCGGATCGGTATACCTATGGAGAGTATCGCCGGTGGCCGGACGATGAACGGTGGGAACTTATATACGGATGCGCCTTCGGTATGAGCCCGGCACCGCGGCGGCGGCATCAGTCGTTGGTTATACAGATCGCTTCCCAATTGGACGCCTACTTCACCGGCAAGCTTTGCCGTCCCTATATCGCGCCGGTGGACGTCTTTCTCTCCGAGAGCGACGAGCCCCTCGACGAGGTGGAAACGGTGGTGCAACCCGATGCGTTCGTGGTGTGCGCGCCGGAAAAGCTCATAGAAGAAGGCGTCCGCGGGGCACCGGATTTCATCATCGAGGTACTTTCTCCCCATACGGCGATGAAAGACCAATCGGAGAAGCGGCACCTGTACGAGAGGCACCGGGTGAACGAGTACTGGATCATCAACCCCGATACGTTTGAGGTATTTGTCTACACACTCAAAGAAGACGGGGCGTACGGCTTGCCCGCCGTTGCGGACCTCCGGGAAGGCCCCGCAGTGGGACGCTTTTCCGGGTTGAACCTGTTGGTCCGTCCGCAAGACCTCTGACCACAACAGCTGCAAGAACAAACGGCGGCGATGCCTCGCCTACCGGACGAGCCGAAGGAACGCGCTCGGGAGCGGATCGACGCGGCTCACAGCGTGATGCGGGTCCTTGCCGGCCGACGTGTCTCGCCCGTAGACGCTTCCCGGGTGTTGAGTTAATCTTATAAACATGGTCAACAATACCCGATCATCGCAGGATACGTCGGCAACGAGTCAGATTTCGATTGTAGAGCTCCCGATTCGCGGGATGGACTGCGCCGACTGCGCACGCCACGTGCAAGAGGCGCTGCAGTCGGTGGACGGCGTTGACGATGCGCAGGTTCTCCTCAGCGCGGAACGGGCAAAAGTTACCCTCCGCAATCCGGACCTTGATCTGAGCATCTTGCGGCACGCGGTGTCCCGGGCGGGCTACTCCTCGCCTTTTCTTGGGGACGGAGGTGATGCCGTCCACGGTGACGCCGCCACTAATCGGAGCACGGAAGCCGCCGCCCACGCGCGCAAACTGGCGGGCACCGTGCTGACCGTCTTTGGCCTCGTCTTCAGTGTGGTCCTGCTGGTGGTGGTGGCCGGCGAGTGGCTGGGAGTCCTGGATGAGGTGAGCCGGCGCATCCCGTGGTGGGCGGGGCTCACGGCGGTGCTCCTTGGGGGGTATCCGGTCTTCTTCAACGTTGTCCGCAGCGCGCTCCGGGGCAAGATCATCTCCCACACGCTCATGTCGCTGGGAGTCGTGGCCGCCATCGTGGTGGGGGAATGGATTACCGCAGCGATCGTTGTTCTCTTTATGCGCATCGGTGATTTTGCTGAGCGTTTCACCACTGAGCGCTCACGAGAGGCGGTGAAGGGGCTCGAGCGACTGGCTCCTGCTACGGCGGTGCGCGTTTCGGGCGAAGCGCCCGGGGGTGAAACTCAGGAAGAGGTTCCGGTGGAGGAACTGACGGCGGGAGAGACCGTACTGGTCCGCCCCGGTGAGCGCGTTCCGGTAGACGGAACAGTGACTACCGGCGACGCTTCGGTTGACCAGTCTTCCATAACTGGAGAGTCGGTTCCGGTGGACGTCACCGCGGGTGATTCCGTCTACGCCGCTACGATTCTTACCACCGGCAGTATTCGCCTCACGGTGGAAGCGGTAGGACGGGAGACCACGTACGGCAAGGTGGTGCGTCTGGCGGAAGAGGCGGAGGCGAACCGTGGCGACGTGCAGCGGGTGGCGGATCGATTCTCCTCGTTGTACCTGCCGATTGTGGTGGCGATCGCTGCCGCCACGTACCTGATCGGACGTGATCCCCTGGCAACCGCTGCGGTCCTGGTAGTGGCGTGTTCATGCTCCTTTGCGCTGGCCACTCCCATCGCAATGATGGCTTCGATAGGCGCCTCCGCCCGACGAGGTCTCCTGGTAAAGGGGGGGGCGCATATCGAGATGCTGCCGCGCGCCACGGTGCTCCTGATTGACAAGACCGGCACGGTTACCACGGGAACGATGCACGTCTCGACGATCTATCCGGCTTCCGGGTGGACGGCACGGGAGGTGGTGCACGTTGCCGCCGCAGCGGAGCGGGATTCGCAACATCCTATCGCCCGGGCGATTACCGAGCGGGCGCTCACCGAAGACGTCGAGGTGCCGGCAGCGTCGGAGTTCGTCTCGGAGCACGGTCGCGGCGTGTCCGCGGTCGTGGAGAATCGGCGAGTGTCCGTGCACAAGAGTAGCAACCCCTCCGGTGGTGAAACACAACTCGACGTTGTTGTTGATGGTGTGTCGGCAGGTACGATCTCCGTGGCAGACGAGGTTCGCTCCGATGTCAAGGTCGCCCTCCAGGCCGTTCGGGACATGGGCCTGACGCGAATCGAGATCCTCACCGGTGACAACGACGCCGTGGCCCGCAGAATCGCCGGAGGACTGGAAGTGGATTACCGCGCCGATCTGCTCCCCGAAGACAAGATCGGCATCGTCCGGGAGTACCAGGCGGCGGGAGAGACGGTGCTCATGGTGGGGGACGGAGTCAACGATGCACCGGCACTCGTCCAGGCTGACGTCGGAATTGCCATGGGCGCGATCGGATCGGATATCGCCATAGAAGCTGCCCACGTCTGTCTCCTGCGGGAAGACTGGGATCTGGTGCCGGAGCTGCTGTATACCGCCCGCCGCACGATGCGCGTGGTGTATACTAATATCGGGCTCACGGCCGTGTATAACATCTTGGGACTCACCCTGGCGGCGTTTGGATTTCTGCCACCGATCCTGGCGGCTGCGGCGCAGTCGATTCCAGATGTCGGGATTCTCGCAAACTCCTCCCGCTTGCTGCGGCCGGCCCGGCGCACACCGGCCCGGCGTACCCCGGCTCGCGTGGAGTGAAACCTCGCCGCTTGCTGCGGCCGGCCCGAATCGCCGGCACTACTCGCAGCCGGTCACCAGCGCCTCCAGCGCGGAACGGTCGATGATCTGAATCGTAGATCCGTCGGCCCAGATGATTCCCTCGTCGCCCATCCGCCCGATTTCCCGGGAGAGAGAGGGCCGTGCCACACCAAACATATCCGCCAATTCCTGCCGGGAGTGCTTTACGTGAATATACTCGCTGCCGTTGCGGTCGGTCCGGGGGGCGCACTCGGAGATGTATACTGCGATGCGCTGACGGAGTGAGGCAAACTGCATCAGCCGCAGTCTGGTAGCCAGAAACGCCGTCCTCCGTCCCGTGTCGGCGAGGATCGCTTCCAATACCGACCGGTGCTGCTGAGCAAGATCCAGGAGCCGTTCCCGCGGGACTTCCACCGTTGTACAGGGAGAATCGGCGATGAGCGCTACCGGAAAATGGGGCTGCGGCGCAAAGAGCATCGCCGTGGCGATCGCATCAGGGCCGCGGAAGCTCTCTACCACCATAGTCTGGGCGTTGCCGCCGACGATTTCCGCGTGGGCGTTCCCGTTTAGCAGCAGTAGCAACCCTTCCATGGGCGTACCACGCTCGGCGATTACGTGCCCCGCGGCGCAGGTACGTGTCGTGCCAGCGAGGCGGCGTGTGATCCGGTCCAAGTCAGCCTCCGGCATGTCACGAAACAGAGCTATCTTCGAGATATCGACTTCCGGACTGGACATTGCTCCTCCGTCCCTCTGACTGTCCCTCTGACTCGTGCATCGAACGCCGATGCTGCGGAATCCTGATCGATTATGTAACATATGTTACTGACGAAAACGGTAATACGCCCCACACTTATAGCATGCATAAGGAGGTTCACCGTGGATACCACACGCCAACATCTTAAGACGCCGGACGGTGCGATTCAAGGTAGCCCGAAACTGGGGCTTTTAGGTTCTACCGTGGGTTTCTTCATTGGATTCGCCGCCGTTTCCCTTTTCGGACCGACGGTGGCGTATCTGCAGAACGCTACCGCTCTGAGTGCCGCGGCGGCAGGACTGCTGATCTCGATTCCGAACCTCACCGGTTCACTGTTGCGGATTCCCTTTTCGGCTATGGTAGACGGGGACGGAGGACGTAAGCCGTTTCTCACCCTCCTTGGTGTATCGCTGGTGGGGGTGATTGGAATCGCCGTGATCATCTCGCAACCGGCGGAAGAGCTGCCGGGTCTGTTCCCGTGGTTGCTCTTCTTCGGCGCGCTCGGCGGCTTCGGTAGTGCCACTTTTTCCGTGGGGATCAGCCAGACCTCGTACTGGTTCGGGCGGGACAAGCAGGGAAGTGCCTTGGGTACGTACGCCGGACTGGGAAACTTGGCTCCCGGCATATTCGCCTTTCTGCTGAGTTCCGTGACGATTCCCCGCTTCGGACTCCCCGCCTCCTATATGATCTGGGCGGTGCTCCTGGCGATCGGTACCGGCGCGTACTTCGTGCTTGGCAAGAACGCGCCCTACTTCCAACTTCGCAAGGCGGGTGTTCCCGAGGACGAAGCTCGCGAGCGTGCCGCGGCGGCGGGGCAGGAACTCTATCCAGCGGGTACGATGGTACAGACACTGTCCCGATCGGCGGCGATCTGGCAGACGTGGGCACTGGTGCTGATATACTTCACCACCTTCGGTGGGTTCATGGCGCTCACCGGCTGGTTTCCCAAGTACTGGCAGGGACTCTACGGTCTGGAAATCGCGGTTGCCGGCAGTATGGCAGCCCTATATTCGGTGCTGGCATCCCTTTCCCGCGTGGCCGGAGGTAAGGTCTCCGACCGTCTTGGTGGCGAAAAGACCGCCGCCTACAGCCTGGGTGCTTTGGGAATCGGTGCCCTGGGAATGGCAACGGTTCCGACGATGGGACTGGCGGTGGTCTCCATGTTGATCATGGCGGTCTCCATGGGAGTTGCCAATGCGGCAGTGTTCAAGCTGGTACCTCAAGCGGTACCGAAAGCGGTGGGCGGCGCCGCCGGATGGGTCGGTGGATTGGGTGCTTTCGGGGGATTCGTAATTCCCAATCTACTCGCGGCCTTTTTGAGCGGCGGCGCCGTCGGATACGCCCGGGGATTCTGGGTGTTCGTGGGATTGGCAGTAGTCTCCCTGGGGGCCATCGCAATTATCGCTCGGTCGTTTCATATCCGCGAAACGGCAAAGTAAGGAGGGGATTCATATGTCGACACAGACGATTCGCACAACATGCAGTTATTGCTCGGTAGGGTGCAACTTCACCGCCACGATAGAGGACGGCGCGATCACATCATGGAAGCCGGACAAGGAGTATCCGGTGAACCAGGGGCGGTCCTGTCCCAAGGGGTTCAACCTACTGGAGCCGTTCCGAGCGGAGGATCGAGCTACGACGCCATTGCTCCGCGGCGAGGACGGCGAGCTCCACGCGGTTTCCTGGGATGAGGCGTTTTCCCGTTTCGCGCAAGGCTTCAAGCGGGTGCTGGATACCCACGGACCGGAATCCGCAGCGTTTCTCAGTACCGGACAGATCCCGATGGAAGAGATGGCGTTTCTCGGTGCGCTCGGAAAGTTCGGCATGGGCATGGTCCACGGTGACGGAAACACGCGGCAATGCATGGCAACCGCGGCGGTAGCGTACAAACAGGCCTTCGGGTTCGACGCGCCACCTTTTACCTACACCGACATCGAACAGTCCGATTTCCTGGTGTTTCTCGGTTCCAATGCGATGATTTCTCATCCGGTGTTGTGGAATCGGCTCAAGAACAACAAGCAGGACAAAAAGGTTGTCGTTATCGATCCTCGGGCTACCAAGACCGCTCGTTCCGGCGACCAGCACATCCAGATCAATCCCAAGGGAGACCTATCCTTTCTCTATGCGGTGACCAACGAGATTATTCGCAACGGATGGGTGGACGAAGAGTACGTGACGAACCATGCCACCGGATTTGACGAACTGGCCGAGCATGTGGCGTCCTTTACTCCGGAGAGTGTGGAGGAGGTCACGGGACTTCCGGCGCAGATGGTGCGCGACTTTGCCCGGGAATTCCATGAAGCAAAGGCGGCGAGCTTCTGGTGGACGATGGGTGTTAACCAGAGTCACCAGGGGGTCCGTACCGCGCAGGCGATGATCAACCTCTGCGTAATTACCGGAAACATCGGACGCCCGGGAACCGGCCCCAACTCGATCACCGGTCAGGCCAACGCCATGGGATCTCGGCTGTACAGTAACACCACCAGTCTGTATGCGGGCATGGACTTCATGAAAGACGCCGACCGACAGTACGTTGCGGACTTGCTGGGGATCGACGTGGATCGGGTACCCGCCAAGAACAGCCTGCCGTACCACAAGATCTTGGAGAAAGTTGAGAGTGGGGAGATCCGGGCGCTATGGATTATCGCCACGAATCCGGGCCACTCCTGGATCGATCGTAATACGTTGTACGAGCGCTTTAAGAACCTTGATTTTCTCGTGGTGCAGGATCTGTACTATAGTACGGAGAC
The DNA here is from genome assembly GCA_040904425.1 of Alkalispirochaeta sp. Classification (GTDB taxonomy): domain Bacteria; phylum Spirochaetota; class Spirochaetia; order DSM-27196; family Alkalispirochaetaceae; genus Alkalispirochaeta. Next base: position 14,572 of record JBBDTM010000007.1, on the reverse strand, counting down.
GGCGCAGGTCGCGGATCTGGTGCTGTCGGCGGCGGGATCCGGTGAAAAGTACGGTACGTTCATCAATTCCGAGCGACGAATCGGGATAGTAGACAAAGTGATGGACCCGCCGGGTGATGCCAAGAGCGACTTCGAGATATTCAAGGGAATCGCCGCTGCCTGGGGGATCGAAGAGATGTTTGCCCAGTGGGAGTCTCCGGAGGACGTCTTCAAGCTCCTCACTCGGGCGTCCAAGGGCCGACCGTGCGACATCAGTGGGATCACCGGCTATCAGATGATCAAAGATCGCGGGGGGATCCAGTGGCCGTACCCCGCCGATAACCCCGACGACGCGGTTCACCGAAGGTTGTTCGAGGACGGGAAGTTCTTCACCGAGGATGGGAAAGTGCGGCTCCTGACCACGGAAATTACCCCGGTTCCGGAAGCCACCGACGACGAATACCCGTTTGTGTTGATCACTGGCCGCGGATCTACGGTGCAGTTTCACACGCAGACGCGCACCGGCAAGGTTGCCATGCTGCGAAAGTCCTATCCCGCCGAGGCGTACGTGGAGGTGAGCCCCGACGATGCCGAACGGCTGGGAGTTGAGGACGGTTCCCGGGTGGTAGTATCATCGCGGCGCGGTCGGTCTACCGTGAACGCGCAAGTAACCGACGTCGTGTCGCCGGGACAGCTCTTCATGCCGATGCATTACATGGAGACCAATCCGCTCACCTTTCCGGCGTTCGATCCGTACAGCTTCGAACCAAACTATAAGTGGGCCGCGGTACAAATGAGGCCGGTGGAGTGATCAGGTGCTGGGCGCGTCCGGGATCGTGGCGGAACGCGTCCGGCTCCCCGTGACCAGCGGAAGCCGGTGGTGTATAATAATGACTACATTGATAAACAGAGAGTTGAGCCAATCACAGACCAGTCAACATGCAACGGCGGCAATAACCGACCGCATGGGACGGCCGCTGCGCGATCTTCGCGTATCACTCACCGATGAGTGTAACTTCCGTTGCACCTACTGCATGCCGGAAGAGCTCTTCGGTGAGGGACATCCGTTTCTTTCTCCGAAGTCCCTTCTCACGTTTGAGGAAATCATTACCCTCGTCCGCCACATGGCGAAACTCGGCGTGCAGAAAGTAAAAATCACCGGAGGCGAACCGCTCCTGCGTCCCGGAGTCCACCGGCTCGTACGGGATCTGTACGCAATACCCGGCATCGAAGATGTGGGACTCATTACCAATGGGTTTCACCTGAGCGGTGTCGCTGAACGGCTCTACCAGGCGGGGCTCCGACGGGTTACCGTGAGTCTCGACAGTATCGTTCCCGAGACGTTTGACCAAATCGTCGGTCGAGGGGGTGGGCTTCCCCGGGTGATCGATGGGATCAGGACCGCCCGGAAGGTAGGCTTCGATCCGGTAAAGATTAACATGGTGGTGCAGCGCGGTATCAACGATCAGGAAGCGCTGAAAATGGCGGATTTTGCCCGGGCGGAAGGGGTGGAACTGCGCTATATCGAATATATGGATGTGGGTCGGCGCAACACCTATGAGGAGTCGCTCCTGGTTCCCAACTCCGAGATTCGCGATCGACTTCATGAGATCCATCCGATTCGGCCTCTCGATGCCGACTACTACGGCGAAGTGGCGGATACATACGAGTATCTCGACGGCGGTGGACGGGTAGGCTTCATCTCGAGCATGACGCAACCGTTCTGTGGAAGCTGTACGCGCCTGCGTGTATCCGCCGACGGTAAGCTGTACCGCTGTCTCTTTTCCGGCATCGGTATGGACGCCCGGGCGATCATGCGGGACGAGTCGATGGATGAGACGGAACGGACGATCAAGGTCGATCAGGCGGTGCGTCGTTTCTGGGGAATCCGGGAAGACCGCTACTCCGAGCGCCGCGCCGAAGAGGGGCCGCTTCCCGGTAGCACGCGGCCGGAGCGCGTCGAAATGTATCGGATGGGCGGATAATGATGAGTGAAGCTACCCCGTCCGCTACGAAGCCGGACCCCGGCGGCTGGTACTACCATCCCTTCGAAATGGCGTTCAGCGGGTATTCCGGTGCCGGGAAGACGACCCTTGTGGAGAAGCTGGTCCGTCACTACCAAGGTGGCGGCCGGAAAGTGGCGTTCCTGAAACGGGACGCTCACTTTTTCGAGATCGACCGGCAGGGAAAAGATACCTACCGCGCGGCCGATGCCGGCGCAGTAGTGGTAGCGGTGGAGGATAAGACCCATAGCGCGATTATTCTCGATCATGGTCCGCAGGGACCGTCCCGGAGTATCCTCCAACAGAGCGTCGCCGGTGCCGACATCGTGTTCATTGAAGGCCGCAAGCACTCCCCGCTGCCGAAGATCGTGCTCCTGGATCCGCGGAACGAGGTGGATCAAGAGCTCAGTTCCGGGGCGATGGAGCGTGTCGCCGGAGTCGTGTATCGGCGTGGCGACGAAGCGCGCGCCCGGGGGTGCCGCGATCTCTATGTGGAGGCGGCGGGACTGGAACCGGAGGAGGTTCCGGTGGTCGAGCGCGACGATGTGGAGCGTATTGTGGCGATCCTTGATCGCCTCTGGCTGTCCCGCGTCCCGCCGGTGACCGGACTCGTCATGGTGGGCGGACAAAGTACTCGCATGGGGCGCGACAAATGCGCCATTGAGACTCATCAGGGCGTCAGCGCAGCCCGGAGGGCGGTGGATTTGCTGAGCGATGTCTGCGACCGCGTCTGTATTTCCGCCCGGCCGGATCAGAGGCTTCCGGCAGACGTCGTATCTGTCCCGCGTGTTGATGACCGATTTCTCGATTTCGGCCCGGTGGGAGGCATCCTGACGGCGCTTTACCGGGAGCCACGGACCGCATGGCTGGTGGTGGGCTGCGACCTCCCGTTGCTGACAACGCAAGACCTCCAGTACCTTCTCTCCCGACGGGACCCGTTCAAGGTTGCCACGGCGTTTGCAGTTGGTGACGGTGACAACCTGCGGCCGGAACCGCTCTGTGCGGTGTGGGAGCCCCGTTCCCGTGGACGGATCCTCTCGTTTCTGCAGGAGGGCGCCGGTCGGCCACGGTGGATTCTGCGGAACGGAGCGGTGCACCTGGTGGAGCCGGAAAACCCCAACGCTACCTACAACGCAAATACTCCGGCGGATCTCGCCGCTGCCGGTGTCGAAGGGAGCGCGCAATGACCGTAACGATTCGATACTTCGCCATGCTTCGCCAAACAGCGGGACGGGACCACGAGGTGATAACGCTGACCGATCCCGATGCATCGCCGTCACAGCTGTACGACGACGCCGTTGCCCGCCACGGTATCAACCTGGACCGTTCGATCGTCCGGGCGGCGATTAACGGCCGATACGTGAGCTGGGACAGCCCGATCTCCGACGGGGATGAGGTGGTCTTCATTCCACCGGTGTCGGGAGGTTGACCGCATGATCGATGTGCCCCAACCGGTGGGGTTTACTATCACGGAAGAGCGTATCCTCCCCACCGCGCTGCGACTCTCGGAGCAGATAATTGCTGAGCATCCCGAAATCGGCGGAGTGGTCACCTTCGAGGGGCGGGTCCGCAACCACCACAAGGGACGCACCGTCACTGCCCTGGAGTATTCCGTGTACCGTGACCTCGCGATACGCGAGGGGGAACGGATCGTCCGGGCAACGGTGGAACGCCTGGAGTTGCCGGTGGCCATAGCTATACACCGGGTGGGAGCGGTGCCGATCGGCGAGATGGCGGTCTGGATCTATGTCGGGGGTGCACACCGGCAGGCGGCGTTTGAGGGGTGCCGGGAAATTATTGATGAAATCAAACGGCATGTGCCGATCTGGAAACACGAGTGGTACGGAGATGGCAGCGATGAATGGGTCCTCGGCAATCCGCAATAGAGTTGATACCGCATATTTCCAGCGACAGATGCAGCTGCCGGCGATCGGATACGACGGGCAGGTGCGTCTCGCTGCCGCGCATGTGGCGATAGTGGGATTGGGAGCTCTCGGATCACCGGTGGTGACCTATCTCGCCCGCGCCGGAGTCGGACGGCTGACGCTATACGACGGTGATGAGGTGGCGTATCACAACCTGCACCGCCAGACGCTCTTCTCCCGGGAAGACGTGGGTCGCCCCAAGGCGGAGGTTGCCGCGGCCGTGCTCCGGAAGGAGTACCCGGATCTGGAGTTGGTTGCCGAGCCCCGGTACTTCTCCAACACGCCTGACACGCCTGACGCGCCTGACGCTGACACACTGACTCCGGCCGATCCCCCGGATCTGCTCCTGGACTGCACCGATCGATTCTCCAGCCGTTTTGCCGTGCATGATGCGGGACACCGACTCGGTGTGAACGTCGTGAGCGCCGCCGTTTCCGGCTTCACCGGACAACTGCACATCTATCCCTTTGCTCTCGGGCGGTCGCCTTGTCTTCGATGTCTGTATCCTGAGGGGCTTACCGACGGCTGTACCGGAAGCTGTGCCGTCGACGGCATCCTGGGAGCCGTGGCGGGAACGATGGGGTCCTGGCAGGCCCTTACCGCGCTCCGGATGCTTCTCGGTGAACAACCCGTTGCCTCCGCAACGACGCACACGATCGAACTTTCCACGATGGAAATGATGACAACCGCCTGGGATTCCGACCCTGACTGTCCGCTGTGCGGAGGCGTGGCGCGGCCGATGGGCGGTGTCCCCGACGGTGTTGCTACTCAGGCTGCGGCTTCCCCGGTTGCTCGTCCGCCACTGCCACCCACCCGGACGATCGACCTCCGTGAGACTGAAGAGATCGGAGCGATGGACCGCGCGCTCCTGCCTGGTGCCGAGCACCTCCCGCTGGATCGGCTCCTATCATCTCTCGATGATCTGGACCGGGAGGCATCCTATCTGCTGGTGTGTGAACACGGCGTGCGCAGCGCGATGGCGCGAGATACGATGGTGGCCGCCGGCTTTCAGAATGTGTCCCATGTGGCGGGCGGCTATGCCGCGCTCCGGGCTATGATCCAGTAAAGGAGACACCTGACGTGTTTGGAATTGAGCTCTGGCCGTTTGCCGTGACCCTTGCGATCGTGTTTTTTGTCACGGCGGTGCTGTACAGTGCCGCCGGTTTCGGCGGTGGTTCCACCTATTCCGCGGTTCTCCTGGGGGCGCGCGTACCGGCGCCGCTTGTTCCCCTGATCAGTCTCCCCTGTAACATCGTGGTCTCCGGTACCGGTTTTATGCGCGCCCTGCGCCGCGATATTGTTCCGGTGCGTCTGCTCTTCTCCATACTCATTGTGTCGGTGCCGGCGGCGTTTGCGGGTGGGATTATTCCGTTGTCGCGGGAGCTCTTCCTCATGCTCCTGGCCATGGTTCTCCTGTATGCCGGTGGTGCCAGTCTAGTAACCGGCTGGCGCTTGGAGTCCGGGCGACGACGAGGAAACGTGGACGGAGCCGGGGAGCAGCTGAATCTGTCCGGCGCCGGTGAGGGGAGGCCGCGAATTATCGTGGCGGGAGCGCTCATCGGCTTTGTCTCCGGCCTCGTAGGTATCGGCGGGGGGATCATGCTCTCTCCAATTATGCAACGGGAACGAGTTCTATTGCCGCAGCAGATAAGCGCCCTCTCCGCGGGCTTCATTCTGTTCAATTCAGTGGCGGCACTCTCCGGTAAGGTCCTCGCCGCCGCGGGAAGTGAACTCCTCGGAACGACTGCAAGCCTGACGGAACTCGCCCTGCCCACGGCTCTACTGGCGTCGGTAGTCTTGACCGGTGGATTGATCGGTTCAAGCATCGCGCTGCGCGGACTCACCGCCGGTCGCCTCCGCCTGATCACCGGCGTGCTCCTGGTGAGCGTGTCGCTGCGAGTGCTGGTGTAGGGTGTGCGGCTCATCCCAAAACCTTCCTGGATGGGGCTCGACCGCCTCGTAGACGGCCGTTGGCCGCCGGTTTGGAGCAACTCCGTTGATTCCCTGGTAGAATCAGTGAAATATGAAAGCCCATGGGGTATGGTTGTAACACAGGTACTATTAATACGGCTAATTGGATTCTTCAGGAGGAGCCCATGACACGCACACACCAGGCGCTGGTGGCCATAGTGACCATGACTATTCTGGTCCTCACCGGCTGTACCAACAACTTCTTTTCATCGCTTGATGAACCGGATCCAGGCCCGAGCGCCGCGGATCTTCGGAATATCTATAACGATCCTGATGCTACCGCTGCGGAGCGAATGGATGCGGCGTCGCGGGCGGGTACGCAGACGATCGTGGACAATGACGATGCGCTCCAGACGGTAACCAATTTCAGTAACGTCATTGCAACCCTCACGAACTCGGAAGACGGGGAAATCAGCAGCGAACAGATTATCTCGGATCTCTTCCCGGATAACATGTCGGATGAAGAGGCGGGGGCGATGATCGATACATTTCTCGCTGCCGCGGGAGATTTCTCCGCGTTTGCCGCTGCCACCGGTGACCTGGGTGACGACGAGGATCCCCTCAACTCCGGTGAGAAGGGAGACACCGTTCAAATGGCCGTTATCAGTCTTGCCATCGAAAAGGTTCTCGCAGCCGGTGGTGATACGGATGACCCCAACAATCCTAATCGACAGGCACTGATTGACTTAGCAACTGGGTCGAAGTCTCCCGAAGACATTACTTTCTCGGGTTCGGCCGATGCGTTCGAAAACCTGGGTGCTGACGATGGGTCGGATCTCGGCAACCTGATCCAATACGCCGGGCTCGGCGACACGTTCTAAAGGAGGACTACGATATGAACCGCACACACCATCGATGGGCCGTAGTGCTCCTGGCCCTCACACTTACTGGAGCCGCAACGACCGCAGCTTTCGCCGAGGATTTCGACTCGCCGACGTTTCAGCCGGTAACGGCCGAGGTCCTCGCGCAGGGGAACAGTTTCACTGCCGTGTCCCGAGGCTATAACGCTCTGTTTACCAATCCTGCCGGCCTGGCTCGTACGGGGGGCTCCTTCACGCTGCTCACGTTCCAGCCCACGGCGTACTTTTTCCCGTCCAGTGAAAATCTCGATGCACTGTCGAGTATCGCCGACGACCCGGCAGGCGCAATTTCCAGCGCCAGTGACCTGATTCTGGACAACGGATTGGGCATCTCCTCCGATCTCGGAGCAATTGGTATCGCCGGACGGCGATTCGGACTGGCCCTTGCTAGTGATATCGACATCTATGGCCGTGGCGGTATTACCGCCCTGGGGACTACCGTTGACGTTGCCTCAACCATCGGTCTTGTCGGTGGATTCGCGTGGCCATTCCCGATCGGGGGAGACACGCTCAATGTGGGCGGGACGGTGAAAATACTTCGTCGCTCCGAGGTCCGTGATCTGGGCCTCCTCGATCTGCTGGAGGCCGCAAACAGCGAAAGTGGAGACTCTAAGATCCAGATACCGGTCTACAGCGGAGCTGGATTGGGATTTGATATAGGGGCACTCTACGAGCGGGGCAACTGGAGCGCGGGGCTGTCCTTTCGGGATGTCTTTGGCACCGACTTTGCCTATAGTGTGTCCGATACATTGGACCCCAATCAGCTGGGAGACGTCCTGGCCGGTGAGGCCGGCTCCGGCTCGGTAAGCGATCGTTATCGGATTCCGATGTCGATGAACATCGGTGCAGCGTGGGATCCGCAACCGAGCGGTGTTCTTGGTTTTTTCTTCGATCCGATGGTTCACTTTGACTATCAGAACATGTTCTTCGCGGAGAGTGATCCCTCATTCTGGACCAAGGTCCATTTCGGCGCGGAAGTTAAAACGTTTCGTTTTCTGAAAGCTCGTGCCGGTTTGAACCAGGGTTACGGTACCCTCGGCCTTGGCGCGAAGCTCCTGTTCCTCGACGTGAACATCGCCTACTATACGCGCGAGATGGGAGAGAACGTTGGTTCTGCGCCCAATCAGGCGCTTGCGATGGAAGTAGCCATTCGGTTCTAATCGGTGGCCGGTGCCGTGATATCACCTTTCACGGCACGTGCGCTACTCGGGCCAGCTTAACTCGTGCAGCCGGGCATCAAGTAGCCGTGGAAATTGTCGGTGCCATGTTGCATTCAGGGGAGATGGATGCGGTAATGGGTGCAGCCGGATTCGCTTGCCTGCCAGGCTGATTTCCAGCGATCCCTCGTAGCGGTCTTCACGCCCCCAGAACTCGCGAAGGATGGGACGCAAACTTGGCTCCGCGAGACCGAACCACTCAAACGCCTGATTTCCCAACGTGATTAGGTCATGCCCTTGCCACTGTTCCACCAGGAGCTCCCGAATAAACGGCAAAAAGCGGCGCTTCACCGCCACCGGCCACGCCTTGTTTCCCACCGGCTTGAACGGAACGGTGTTGCCCCAGAAAACCCGCTGACCCGCCGCAATCGACTCTTCCAGCGTGGGCTGTCCCGTACCCCCGGCGGCGCGGTACAACGCTCCCCGCACTAGCTGTCCCCCTTTTCCGACAAAGGGTTCTCCGGTCTCCACCTCGCGGCGGCCGGGGTCGCGGCCGAAAAAACCAACTGACGCAGTGAGATCACCGGAGCCGAGAAGTACCGGTTCCGTGGGATCGCGTCTGGCCTCCGTGTACGCCTCAGTATCGACCGATAGAGTTCCGTTGCGTGCCTCTGCCGCAATTCTCTGGAGCAATTCTGTCATGGCCGGCAGTGTAGCGCCGGAGCCGCCGCTGTTCCAGTAGCTCCGACTACGGTTCCTTCAGCCCAGCGGCCGGGTACGCTGGATCGTTGCGGAGTACACCGTCACCACCTCAACATCGGATTTGCCCCAATCAAAGGGGGTGGAGGCCTGAGTAACTGTCACATCGGTAAAGGCGGCGTCTGCCAGGAGCCGGTGAACCTCCGCAACCGGCTCTGCCCCGCTGACGCAGGCGCTGTAGAGGGTCATGTCGGCGCGTTCCTCCTCGGTGGGCGTTCGTTCTGCCACGATGTCGGATACCACCAGCCGCCCGCCGGGCTTGAGAACCCGCAGCGCCTCGCCAAAGACGCGGTCCTTGGTGGGGGAGAGGTTGATCACGCAGTTGGAGATAATCAGATCGATGGAGGCGTCCGCCACTGGGAGCGCTTCGATCTCGCCCAGGCGAAACTCCACCTGGGTGTAGCCGCCGCTCTTTGCGCTGGCGCGCGCCCGGTCCACCATTTCCGGCGTCATATCCACGCCAATCACCCGCCCCTGGGGACCAACCTTGGCGGCAGTCAAGAAGCAGTCCACGCCGGCGCCACTACCCAGATCGAGAACCGTCTGTCCCGGCCGGGGCGCCGCGGCTACGGTGGGATTTCCGCATCCCAGGCCGAGCTCGGATCCGGTGGGGATCATCTTCAGTTGGCTCAGGTCGTAGCCGGCGTTGCAGCAGCAGCTGTCGCTGGAGGTGCTCCCATTCCCACCGCAGCAGTCGGAAGCTGTTTCGGTTGCCGTCGCGGCATATCGTTCCCGGACCGCGGCGCGAACCGTTTCTTCTGTATGTTTTATCCAATATCTCCTTCTTTTTGCTATGTTCCCCAGAACTCCAGGCGGGTGCCCTCAGGATCTACCAGGTAGAACGCCCGTGCGCCCCAGATCGAGCGCACTTTTCCCGGCGAGAGACCTCGCTGTTTCAACGTGGTACGGGCGTCATCCACGTCTTCCACCCACAGGCTGATCGTGATGTCCGCACCGCGCGAGCTGTCGATCGTCGTCCGCGACTGGTCGGCAACGCTGAGCATCGCCCCATCGGTGAGGCGGAACTCCACAAACCAGTCGTTTTGCATCGCGATCGACAGCTCCAGGATGTTGCGGTAGAATGCCACCGTCTCGAGCCAGTGTTCGCAGTAGATAATCGTATTGCTGCGAATGAATCTCATCGTCGGGTGTCCATCAGGTTTTGTCCATTACACAGATTCCCTACAGGAGTGAACCGGAGGTTCCGGCATTGATCCAGTGACGCAGACCGGCCTGCATCCGGTTCACGTAGGCGTCGCCGGGGATACGCTGCGCGCCGAAGTCGCCATATACCACTTCTATGCGCCCGGTCAGATCCTGATCGGCCGTCAGTTTCCGGTTGCGGGCGTTTTGGACCTCACTGGCATCGCGGATCGGTTCGTCGGCATCGGTCGCGGCTTTGTTGCGGAGTCGTGGATTTTCGTCGAACATAGCCACTATGCTACCGGTGAGCCAGTAAGAATCAAGGGGCCGTCTATCCTCAGCTCATGGTTGTCACTATGATCAGGAAGCCTCCGATGTAGACCAGAAACAGCAGGAAGCTCTCAAAACCGATATTCCCGATACCATGCTTCTTCCGGCGAATCAGCCCCAGGAGCAGAGTGCTCGTGAGGAGAATCGTCAGCATAATCAGAAAGGCCGGCCTATCCCCCATGGCGTGGTATACCGATCCATCTCGATAGGCGATGTCGGAAACGCCGAGAAAAAGAACGTCAAAGGCGTTGCCGCCCATGATGCCACTCACCGCCAGGGTGAGCGCTCCGATTTTTACCGCGGCGATCGTCGTGATCAGCTCCGGAAACGAGGTCACCACCGCCGTAAACAATCCGCCCAAGGTGGTTTCGCTCATTCCGGTCAGTTCGCCGATGCGTACCCCGGAGTTCGCCAGAGCGTACCCCAGGAGTCCAATAACCAGCGCGACAGTGGCAAACTTTGCCCAGAGCCCAGCCATCGATTCTGTGCTACCGCTCTTTCCGGCGGGGTTTTCGGATTCGGCTTCCAGGTAGGTGTGTTCCGTTACCCTCGGTTGCCACATATCTTGCCCCTTGGCGGTGTGCACCATCCGCAGGCCGAAGATATAGGTGAGAATGAGACCGGGAGTCACAGGGTGGACTCCAAACACCGTAAACTCCGGGGAGAACGCCGCCAGCAGCGTGCCGGAGAGCAGGGCGATCAGCAACGCTCCCTGGAACATGTTCTCGTCGGAGGCGGCGGCGTGTTCGAGATTCGCCGCCGCGGTCACGGAGGTGATGATTCCTGAAAGTGAGGTACTGGCACCCAGGAAGAGTGCCCCCGTCAGAGCCTGCCCCAGACCGGTACGACGGGCGATCCGGGCAGTGTAGCGGGTAAGGAGAACGCCGGTGACGGCTACCATAACGCCGGAAAGAATGAAAACTGTCAGATGCACCGGGAAGAGCCAGGCAGGGTTGTAGAGGGTTACCATATTCCTCCGCTTGGACGGCGGTTACACCGCTTGCATGTGCGTATCCGTGAAGTCGATCTGGTATTTTAGTCCGTACCCAAAGACGAAATCCATACCGAATTAATTCGCAACAGCGAACGTGGACGCATTTCGATGATCTCCAGAAGCCGAACCGTTGTGTACCGGCTCATGTATAGAACGGTGTTTCCTGCTTCAAGGGGGCTCCTTCGGCTTAATCTTCCACGCTTACTCTTCCAACAGCCCCTGCAGTTCCTCAATCGCTTGCCCGGCCTCGCCGTAGTTCCCCGCACCGAGCGCACTGTTGAGGTTGTTCAGAATGTCCCGTGCCTGGCGGGCTATCTCCGGATCGGCCCCCCCAGCGCCCTGGGTGACGGGTTGCTCGACACTGGTCCGTAAGGCTACCGTCTCTTCCTCGGGAGGTTCGGAGATCAGCTCGATCGCTGTGTCAAACGTGTTGGACCAGACCACGTTTTGCTGGTCCGCCAGGGCGATCCGCTTTATCTCCGGGAGACCCGAGTTTTCGGCCTGCAGAAAGATCGGTTCGGTATACAGGAGTACCAGCTCCTGGTCGTCGAATAGCGGTATCGCCAGGAGGTTTCCCCGGATAACCGAGCTTCCCCGCTGACTCCAGAGACTCAACGCCCGGGACATCTCGGTGTTCTGGTCGATTCGCGCCTCGATCTGCCGCGGGCCGAGCACTTCTTCCCCTTTGGGAAAGGTGTACACCATGAGCTGCCCGTAGTGCGGCTGATCGGAGCGTGCCGCCATCCAGGCATGGACAACATTTTTGTTGGCCGGTGTAAATGGCAGGATCGTGACGTACTCCACGGCCTTCTCCGAATCATTATCGGGGAGATCTACCATGGCAAAGTACGGCTCCACCGGTTGGAAATCCTCGCGGTACCGTTCGGTGGCAAACTCCCACACATCCTCCCGCTGGTAGAACGTCTGAGGGTCGGTGATGTGGTAGGTGTTGTACAGTTCCGCCTGTACCGTCATCAGATCGACGGGGTAGCGAATGTGGCGGGTCATCCCCGCAGACATCTGAGAAGCATCACGAAACAGGTCGGGAAAGATCGACCGATACGCGTTGAGGACGGGATCGTCGTCGGTCATTGCGTTGAGCGTCACCGTGCCGTCATAGGCGTCGATGAAGACTTTAACTGAGTTGCGCAGATAGTTCACCCCGCTGAATTTACCGACTCGCCCCTGGTAATGCTGGGAGTAGGGGTAGGTCTGAGCGGTGGTGTAGGCGTCAAGAACAAAGACGATGCGTCCTTCTTCAGTGACGACGGGGTAGGGGTCTTCATCGTACTGGAGAAACGGCGCGATCCGTTGCGCCCGTTCCATTATGTTGCGCCGCCACAAGAGGCGAGTATCGTCTTGTATGTACGACGAAAAGAGCTGTTGTACTCCATCAATCCTGCTTGCATACACAAAGCGACGCAGCGCACCGCCGATCGGTACGCCCCCGCTCCCGTCGTAGGAGGTAAAGGCGTTCTCATCCCCCGAGGGATAGTCGAACTCTTCTTGCGAGGTGCTTATGTACACATGGTCGTCGGTGCGTTCGCCGTAGTAAATCCGCGGTTGCTCGGGGTCCATGCGCGGTGAACTCGCCTCGGCGGGAATGTTCTTCACGACGAACTCCGGGCGACCGTCGGGTCTGATCTCATGAACCGGAAGCGCAACAAGGCCGTAACCGTGGGTGTACTTCAAGTGCCGGGCAACCCACGTGTCAGAGACGTCGGCCAGCGCGTCCTGCTCGAGTTCTCGTACCGATAGCATCATCTGGGTGTAGTCACCGTCTATCACGTAACGGTCGATGTCGACATCATTGAACTGATAGTAGAGCCGAATCTCCTGCTGTTCCTGAAGGTTCTGCAAGAGCGCCCGCGGATCCCAGAGGCGGATATTGTCGAGAGTGGCGCTGTTGTCCTCCAAGAGCGCCGGCGTCACGCTCTTCCCCACCTGGTACTCGGTGTTGGTGACATTCTCGTCGTCGATGCCATAGGCCGCGCGGGTAAACTCCATATTGGAGCGCAGGTACGGCTCCTCCAGGGTAATCTCGTTGGGTTCTACCACAAAGGACCGCACGATTCCAGGGACGATTCCCTGAGCCACGATAAGGACTCCGATAAGGACCCCCGGCACGATCACCCGGGAGCGTCGGCCGGGCCCAAACAGCAGCGCTGCCGGTGATTCGGGAGCGGAGCCTCCCTGGGAGCCCGCTGAGTCCACTGACTCAGAGGACTCAGCCGACTCGGCTGGAGCTTCAGCTTTCCCAGTTGCGCCACGACGCCCGACGGTAAGCACCCAGACCCCGGCAAAAAGGTACACACCCGCCGCTACGACGAGCATGGGGGCATCAACGTGCACGTTCAACCATCCTGCGCCATACACCGCCCCGCTGGGGGTGATCGCCAGGATCGATATATCAAGGATCCGTTGGAGAGCGGCGCGGAACAGGAAGATCGCCACAATCGTGCGAACGTATCCCTGTACTTTTTCAAGCGCCGGAAGAACCCTCTCCAAGTTGGAACTGCCCTCGACGTGGACATTGCCGCGGGTGAATAACACGTAGGCAAGGGCAACCAGGAGAAAGAAAAGCAACGCCCCCACCAGGGAAAGGGCGATCTCAACAAACGGGAGCGTGAAGAGGTAGTATTCCAGCGGGAGCCCGAAGGCGGGGTCCACGATCCCGGTTTGTCCGCGGTTGAAAAAGAGGAGTACCTCTTTCCACGTCCCGGTGGCACTGAGCCCCATAATTCCGCCGATCACCACGGAGGCGATCCACAGATCGAAGGATCCACTCTTCGTCCCGGCCACGGCGCGGGCGGCACCGCCGAGGAATGGCCGTGCGATTGCAGCCGAGATAAGAAACACCCCGACTGCGATCGCCACCCGCGCTCCGTACTCGGTCCAGAAGCGACTCGAGGCGGACAACGCACTGAACCACGCCTGTTCTATGTAGAAAAAGATGGCAACCTCTATCACCACCATAACGGCCAAAAGCGCCACGGTAACCGCCCCGGCCCGCAGGAATGCGCGCTGGGGCTGGACCACATCGCCCTTGGCGTGGCGGACACCGGTAATAATCAAGGGGGTCAGAGCGAGCGCGATCCACGCGAAACGAAGAAAATCAAACATAGGTAGTTACTATCCTTTCTGTATGCCATACGTGCTGCGATCGGAATCGAAATCACCGTCGCCCACGTCTCCCCTGAGGGGTTCACCGGGCCGTTGTGTCTAAAGGTGGGAGGGCCCGTTCCGAGGTCGATGAGGCCACCAGGATTCATCGGCTACACTAGAAGCTAACAATCGGCCGTGGGACCGTCAATTTTTTGATTCCGTTCGTCGGTGCAGCTCAGTTTTGTTTGACCTTTCGAGTTTTCCTCCATAGGATTGAAAAGAGACAAATATGACAAATAACCTTGCCGCCGGTTTTGAAACGTCCCTCTTTGAGATTATCGCCATT
>JBBDTM010000006.1:0-12180 GCA_040904425.1 Alkalispirochaeta sp. | reverse complement strand
GACGTGCTCGGTTTGTCAGCCAGGGAGATACCCGACGCCAGCAGCCAAACCATCCGTGTAGACAGACTACATGTCTCGTGAAGCGAAGATGGAGAGTTCATCAAGGGAAGGACAGTCGTAACTTCCTCCGTGGATTCAGTTTACCAGATCGATCTCAACGTCATACGTCGAAACATGCCAGTTGGAACAAAAGTTACGTGTGGTGGATCGGAGGATTTCATGAATATCAAACAAGTACACAAGATCACGTACCTGCTGCTGCTCGGAATGGTGATTGTCGTTCTGTCCGGCTGCGACGGTCTTTTTGGCCCCGAAGAAGAAGAGACCACGAGTGACACCAACCGCCCGACGGAAACGGCAATCGGATTCTATGACGGGTTTATTAGCGGATCGTCGGACGACATCGTCGGACTTGTGCCGCTGACCCCGGGAGTAGAGTACCGGATTGGTTTGTCCGGTCTCTCTGCGGATGTGTCGTTCGTTGTAAGAGAAGGCACTACGGGCAATATCGGCACAGTGGTGGTAGGATCTACACAAAACGACGGACGCTCATCCGCAAGCATCAGGTTCACGGCCACACAGAGCAACTATGTTGCAGGAGTTCAACTGTTGTCGGGGAGCGGAACATCCTATTCGCTCACGACTTACGAGATTCGATAAAGCAGCACTAGTTTTCCAATGCCTGGTCGGACGAAGCGTCGATGCGCACACTGGATTGAGCGACCGTACGCCTACGGACCTGTAGACTTGAAAGCCGCGGAACGGGCAAGCACTGAAATTGTTGCCAATATTGATGTTTTAAATTAACAACCTTGTTCGCGACACATGCCGTCTTCGCGATAGAAGACCATACGAAGTGGTGGCCGAGCGGTTTTCCACGAGTCGAAATACCAGACAGTCATTCCTCACCTGCTGTCGATCAAGAGAACGGATCCTCCCTATACGCACTTACCTGTATGTAACAGACCCCTCGGTCAAGATCCTGATGCGCATGCAGCAGGTTCCTCTCTGATGTCCGGCGGGTTGGTGGATCATGCCGTGCTCGCCTATCAACCCGCACAGGACTATTGCGGAAAGGCGCACTCATCCTGTTGGCGTGTCACGTACACCCCCAGATGATTACGGAGACCACCCACTTCCGTGAACATCAATACGTTCGGGTGTCTGGGGCCCATGCATTGCGGGCAGCGCACGAGACCATAGTCAGTGGCAACACCAGTCACAGGGATGGGGTTCGATATTCCGCCGAATGCTGCCACCTTGTCTCACCCGGCACAAAGCGCCGGAAGGTCTATATCCAATGTGAGGGTGTTTTTCTGCAGCATTTACTCCTTCCTTACTAGTGCAAATATCCAGAGCGTATGGGCAAGGCGATCCGTTACGGTATCGGCGATCGTCGGTTCTCCGATGATCTCATACCATGCACCGACGGCAAGTTGACCGGTGATGATCTACGGATTTTTCATCCTCGTGATATCATCCATCGAGACCTTTCCGGGACTGGTATCCAGTATTGCGAATCGTTGCTGCTGGTGAGCGATCATACTGGACGTTGATCCCGCCGCATTTGCATCCGGCGTCTGTGGCAGTTAGACTGGAGGTACACGCAAAAGAAGGAGCTGTATTATGAAACACGATCTCGTGAAAGTTCCGCATGTTGTCAATATTGAAGATTTGACCACCCAGAACGAGAACTTCCGTACGGCGGAATGGACCGGTGAATTCCTGCAAATGACCACGATGTCAATCGCCGTCGGTGGAGAAGTCGGATTCGAAATCCATAAGGACACCGATCAGTTCTTGCGGATTGAGTCCGGCAAGGCCAAGGTTGTGATGGGTACCGACAAGAATAACTTGGACTTTGAGAAGGCAGCTCAGGATGATGATGCGATCTTCGTGCCCTCCGGGTACTGGCACAATATCCTGAATACTGGCGACGAACCCCTGAAGTTGTACTCGATCTATGCGCCTCCGCACCATCCGGTGGGAACGGTACATGAGACATACGAAGTCGCCATGAAAGCGGAAGAAGAAGAGGACCACTAAACCCTCAGAGTGAACGGACAGCCGCCCTGTTCCGGGGCGGCCGGTATGTTTGACGCCATGGTGACCCCGCCACGCCGTTATGCCATACTTTAGCCCATGAGCAACAACACCTTTCCTCGCGACTTGCAGTACGCGAAGTTCTCGGCTTATGGATTCCTCAAGAACTTACGGTTCTTCGAGCCGTTCATGATCCTGTTTCTCGTGGGTCAGGGTCTCTCCTATCTGCAAGTCGGCACCCTGTATGCGGTGCGGGAAATCCTGGTAAACGTCATGGAGATCCCCAGCGGAGCGATCGCCGACGGCCTCGGACGACGCCGAACTATGGTAACATCCTTCGCCGGGTATCTTGTGTCTTTCGTCCTTTTCTGGTTCGGCTCGGGGATGGCGCTTTTTCTGGTGGCGATGGTGTTCTTCTCCATGGGTGAAGCGTTTCGGACGGGCACGCATAAGGCGATGATCTTTGCGTATTTACGCATCAATGGATGGCAGCACTACGGCAACGACTATTACGGCCACACCCGATCCTGGTCACAGATGGGTTCCGCTCTTTCCGCGATACTAGCCGCAGCTATCGTGTTTATTTCCCGCGATTACCGCTCCGTGTTTCTCTTTTCCATGATTCCCTACGTGATGGATCTGTTGCTGATGCTGAGCTATCCCAAGGAACTGGACGGGGAGACCGGGAAGATCACCTGGAATTCGATCACCGAAAACTTTCGGAACGTGGGTCACGGTTTGAAAGAAACGGTGAAGCGCCCCGGTGCGGCACGAGCGGTCTTGAGCGCGTCTTCCTTCGGCGGGTTCTATAAGGGCGCCAAAGACTACCTGCAGCCGATGATTTCCGCCCTCGCCCTCACCATACCCATCGCCCATAGCCTGTCCACACAGCGCCGTGAGGCGTTGCTCATCGGTCTGGCCTACACCGTGATCTATCTACTCACCTCGGTTGCATCGCGCAACTCCGCCGCGATCGCCGGACGCTTTCGGACGTCGGAAGGAGCGCTCAACTGGCTCCTCATCGTGGGGCTTGTCCTGGGACTCGCTGCTGGGATCTCACGCTGGCAGGGTCTTACGGTAGTTCCGGTGGTCGCGTTTCTCACAATCTATGTACTGCAGAACCTGCGGCAACCGGTGGGCGTGTCGGTTGTAGCCGACCGAATTCCCGAGGATGTGCTGGCCACCGTCCTGTCCGCCCAGTCCCAGCTGCAGAGTCTGTTTGCCGCCATCGTGGCACTGCTCGTAGGAGCAACTGCGGATCTCGTAGGTGGCAATGTAGGCCTCGGCCTCACCCTTTCGGCCGGTATGGGAGTGCTGCTGTTTCCGATCCTGAGACTCTCGCCCCGCCCTGCTGAATCTTCATCGGCGTGAAACGTGCGGATGTGAGGCAGAAGTCGAAGCGGAACTGCTGCAGGGTTTATCAGGCATCTACCGCAATTGAAACCGCACGGGATAACGGAACCTCACCGCCACGGGCGCACCGTTAGACTCGGCCGGTGTCACGTCGATACCGTCAAACGCCGCCGCGGCGGCGTCTCCTAACCCGAAACCCGGCTCCCGCAAGATTTCGATCCGTTGGATCACCCCCGCCTCATCGATAAAGAGCTCAAGGTAGACAACCCCCTCAATTCCCTGGCGGTTGGCCAGGACGGGATACTTCACCCGGGAGCGGATCTCCTCGGTCGGGATTTCCGGGGGACGGGAAATGCGATGCTGTGGAAGGAACTCCGGTTCTCGCGATTGCGGTGGCGGAACGGGAACGATTTCCTCTTCCGTCTCGACGACGATCTCCGCCGGCTGGTCGGTGACGATCATCTCTGCCTCCGGCGGTGGTGGCTCGGGTTCCTCCTCCGGCGGTTCCGGCACGGGAGGCCGATACTCCCGGACGTCAACCATCTTGAGAAGCGTCGTGTCCTCCCGTTGTTCTTGCATTCGAGTGGTAATCGAAACGGTAAGAAGCACCACTCCATGCAACAGAAGAACTGCGGCCAGAATGCCGTATCGCAGCCACCTGTTCATTGGGTGTCTCCACTACCGTCGCTCACCACGAGGGACAGCACCCGGTGCTGGAGCGTTTGCAGGATTTCGATAACGGCGGCGACGTTCCGGTATTCTGTGTGGCGATCGGCAAGAAGGTGAATGCGTACCGAGGGATCATCGGCAATCGCATCCGCGACGATCCCTTCCGCCACCCCCGCGGTTACGGTTTGACCGTCGATGGCGATCGAACCGTCACGGCGCACCCAGATCTCCAGGTTGGCGTCCGCCTGAGTCACCTCGGTGAACTCCGCTTCCGGGTACTCTATCGGCTCCTCCTGCCGGTAGTTAATGAGACTGATGAGCATGATGAATATAAGCAGAAGAAATGCGATGTCCGACATCGCATTGACGGATACGACGGGCCGCCGGCGGGGACGGAGGATCTTCATGGCGAATCCATCCGAAACGAGAAGTTGTCAACGTCGGCGATCCGCGCCAGTTCCACCAGAGAAACGAGGGACTGATACGAGCCCTCGGGGTGGATCGTCACCACCAGGGTCATATTGGGCTGCCGTTGCCGTCGTCCAAGAACGGCGGTCCGGAGCGTCGAGGTATCAACGTATTCTCCATCAAGCTCCAGACGGTCCTCCGCCGAAACGGCCACCCGCATGAGATCATCGCTTTGGACCGTTGTGACGGAATTGCGTTGCGGAAGCCCCAGGAGAAACCCGCTGTTGATATTAAAGACGGCGATCACGATAAAGAAAATGATCAACAGAAACGCAAGATCCGATAGCGCTCCCGAATCCGCCACGTCGACTCGCGCCCTACGACGCGTTCGCAGGTTGAGCATCAGCCCTCCGAGCCCGTCGAACCGGCAGGCCCTTGGACCATCGCCGTGATAAGGTCGTTCCCGGACTGCTCCATCGCCGCGGCAAATCGGTCCACGAAGTGGGCGAACAGGTTGTACCCCGTTATCGCGACCAGGGCGATGCCGAGACCAAAGGCGGTGGTAATGAGCGCCTCAAAAATACCGCCGGCTACCAGTTGGGCGTTGACATCCGCTGCGGTTGCAATAGAGTTGAACGCTGAGATCATTCCGGAGACCGTCCCGAGAAACCCGGTAATGGGTGCAATTGAACCAAGGGCTACCAGCAGATCGAGGCCCCGCTCCAGGTTTCCGATTTGGCGCGCCGCAGCAGACTCGAAGGAGCGCTCGATAAGCCCTTCTCCCATCTCGCCAACGGAAACGGCGGCGCCGTAGACTTCGCCGACAACCAACCGAGACGGCGCTGCTTCGCACGCCTCCCCGGCAGCGGTCCAGTCGCCGGAACGGATCATCGGTATAAGCGTGTCCCGAAGCCCCTCCGTAGAGAGATCGCTTCTGATCAGTACCACCGCCCGTTCCACGAAAAGAGCCAGCGTCGCAATAGAGAAGATCACCAGGGGCCACATCGCCCACCCACCAAGTTCAAACAGATCTATCAGTGTCAGTTCCATTCGTTTACCTCTCACAAGAATAGACGGCGTGAGCCGGCTATTTTGTCGTTTCAAGTGTCAGGGAGTCCAATAGCCTTCCGTTGAAGCGTTCCAGATTGTACAGCGCAACCAGCATATCCGACGCTTCCCGTAAGTCCCGCTCCAGTGATTGTGACTCGTACAGCGGGATGAGCCATTCCGGAGCGGTACCGGCATCGATGTCCGCATCGACAGCCCGACGAACGTCATCCACCATGGCCGGACCGTATGCGCCGTCGTGTGAATCAGAGCCGTACGAGTCGGGTCCACCCTGCTCCCGCATCCACTCGGCCACTTCCCGCATCCGGTTTACTCGTCCCCGGACACGGATGAGCCCGTCTTCACCCAGCAAATACGTATCGTAGTAGCGAATACCACCGGCATACAGCGTCCACAGTTCCACCGGTTCTTCCACGTGTACAGAAAAGCGCGCCTGTTCACCCACCCATGTCGGCTCAACGGTTATCGTCCCCGATGCCTCAAAGAACGCCTCGGTCCATCCGTTGGCCCAATTTGCAAAGAGGCGTACCCCGGTAACATAGACGGTCGTTTCGTCAATAATTCCGAAAAGTTCCGTTCCCGGGAGCCACGGCGTTGTAACCGCTACCTCCGTTCCCGACCGCTCCATTACCAGGGCCGGTTCCGCGTGTCGGCGCCGTCCCCTATGATCAAACTGCTCACCGGCAACGTACCGCTCGTCTACGGAAGCGCATGAAGTGATCAAGAGCACCGCCAGGACAAGCGCACTGCCGTACCGCGTGTTCCGCATCAGTAGCTCATCCTCAGCCCGACGCTCACGATCGGGAAACTGACATCCTGCTCGGCGGCACGCGTATCCTCGCCGGTGTAGCGGTCGGTGGTAACTGAATCGCTCGATGGGGCAAGTCTGTTCACGAGCGGAGCGAGAATGTCCTCTCCTCCAATGTAAATCTCGTTGTAGACCTTACTGTTTTTGCGGTACCAGTGAAATGAAGCGCGCAGATCTACTGGGAGCACCCATCCATCCCGGTTGGTGTTGCTGTAAAACTGCTCCCGATTGTACGTCTCCGCTACCGAAAGGCCTCCCGATTCGTCGGCTATGAAGACCGGCACAATCTCTTTCTCCCCATACGCGGGAGCAAGTAGCCCCGTCGCGAAGGTGACGGTTGTGGTAATGGTTAACCAGTCGCGGGGTTTCACGTTGACCAGGGCGTTTAGCGTATGAAAGCGATGAAACGAAGGATAGTACCATCGTCCTCGGGGATCCGAAACGGGATCGGCCGACTCTCCAAGACTCTCAGGGCCCGGCGATTCAGGATTGCGGTAGCGGGCATGAATAAAGGAGTACGCCAGCATCCCGTCCACCCAGCGACTGGTCCGCCGGTCAAGAACGAGATCAAAACCGCCGACATGCCCGATACCGTCAGTGTGAACAGTTGGTACCGACTCTACCGTTTCGTCATCCTGTTCCTCATCGACGAAGTTAATGTAAAACCGGTCGTAAAGATGCTTGTAGTAGCCCTCAATCTTAAACCGCCACCCACCCCCAAAACGTCCCTCCCAACCACCAAGTACCATCGCGCTTTTCGGAGCGGCCAGGGAGGACCCTTCAAGCTGCAAATCTTCGTTAATCAGTCCAGCGTCAAAGGGAACCTTGGAGAAGATCCCCGCCCCCAGCGTTAGCGTGGTCTCTTCTATTCCCGGCCTGGCCGGATGGGGGGTTATACGCAGAAGCACCCGCGGGCCCAAAGCGGGGATGGTGTTAAGCTTGAATCCCGTTCCGGTGAGAAGAGCGTGATCCACTCGAACACCGAGATCCGCGGCAAAGAGCCCGGGAACGATCTGCCACTGGTCATTGAGGTATGCAAAGGACGTAAAGGTTCGGTTCGCCGGTGCCGCCTGGTTCAGTTTCAGAAGCGTGTTGCCTACTTCACCCGTTTCTCGGTCCTCTTCAATCGTCCACACGGAGAAATCGGCGACATACTCGTTGGCGGAAATAAACGACCCGATTCCGGTTTGAAACAGATGCCGATCATTCAGGTGGTAGTCCAGATCGCCTCGCATCTGAATGTGGTGCAACACTTCGCTGTTAAAGAAGCCGTTTGGCTGATCGATGGAGAACGATCCCCCCGGGGTGACGTACGGCCGATATGCCGCGAAGGAGGGGTTGTCATGCACCTCCTCCACGAACTCTTCGGAATAGAAGCGGGTGCCGCGCTCGGTGAAGGCGGCATCAACGGTGTTGTTCACGTACTCATACCCGGCAACACCCGATATAAGGAGGCGGTCACCCACGAGCTGGTTGACGCCCACGCCGGTCAGGGAGACGTTGTTGCTCCAGCGAAAGTCGAAGGTGTTGAGAATCTCCGTATCGGGGTCCACATCCGGTTGGACCGCCTTCAAGCCGATCCCGTCGACTCCGAGAAATCCGTTAACAAACCACTCCGTCGCCGGCGTCGGCCGGCTGTACCAGCGCAGATATCCCGCATAGATGTACGGTATTCGCGAGAAGGTGACCCCCTGTTCCTCCAGAAACTGGCCGGTCATCGCAAACACAAGATCGTAGTTCGTCAGACGCGTCCCGACGAAGAGCCCGGAGGTGTCACCAATGGGCACCTGGGCGTACCCCTCCAGAGTACTGGTTGACTGCGCCACCTCCCAGCGCAGATCCTGAACGGGATCTATGCTGGAAACCTCCATCAGCCCGCTTGTCGCCTGGCCGTAGCGAACGGGAAAGATCCCCGCGGAGAGCTTGACGGTGTCTATCACGTGAGGGTTGAAAACGGAAATACCGCCGCCCCAGTGGTACGGATACTTGATAACCAGGCCGTCAAGGACGTGAGTTAACCCGTCAGGTTCGCCGCCCCGGACGGACAGGAACGAGTTGAACCCGCCGGCGTAACTCACCCCCGGCAGCAGTTTGACCGTCGACATGACGTCCTCAATCACGCCGATCATTGCGCTGGATTTGATGAAGTCCCGTTCAACCACGATCGAGACGCCCGCCTGATCATCGCTTCGTCCAATGCGGTCGGCAACAATGACCAGCTCTTCGGCGACAAGCACTCCCTGGATCACCATCGGAATTGCGGCCACTCCGTCACGCTCCCTTACCAACGTCCGTACCGGCTCGTAGCCGGGAAGGTACAGGTCCACCACCACGCGCGGGGACGGAACCGCCCCGTCGATCGTCACCCTGCCGTCTGCATTTGTGTATTCGGAAAAATCGGTAACGGCCTCACGGACCAGTACCCCTTCAAAGGGAATATCCAGGTCACGGTCATACACCCGAATCTCCAACGCCTGAGCAGACAGAGACACGGCATGCGCGAGTCCAAACACGAGAAGGAGTATCGGTAACAGTCCCCGGCAGTTCATGACGCCACGCCTCACAACCAGTACAACACCTCTTCGTCACAATCGTGTTACCAATGGTTTACCAGATTCTAACGAATTCGTAGTATTCTCAGCTATATATACCATTTTTTCGTGAAGGAGGTTCCCGAATGGCTGGACGGCGACCAATGATGCGGGCGGCTGTGGCGGACCGTTATGGTCCACCTGAAATTCTCCGTATCGTGCAGGTTGAGAAGCCTGCTCCCGCGCCGGACGAAGTCCTGGTACGGATACACGCTGCAGCCGTTACGATGAGCGACATCTTCATCCGCTCCGGCCGCGTGACACCACTTCTCTATGTCCCCTTCCACCTCATGATCGGTATCACCAGACCGCGCGCGCGGATCCTCGGTTTCGCGTACGCCGGCGTGGTTGAAGAAACGGGTAGCGCAATCACACGTTTTTCGCCCGGTGACGAGGTGTATGGGATGACCGGCTACAGTCTGCAGGCGTACGCTGAGTTCCGCTGCGCCAAAGAGAGTGAGACGAAACGCCACGGATGCCTCGCGCTCAAACCGAAAAACCTCACCTTCGCGGAGGCGACCGCCGCGATCTACGGCGGCTCCCTGGCGCTGCAGTACGCGGACAAGGGCAATATCAAGCCCGGCGACCGCGTACTCATCTACGGCGCTTCGGGAACCTCAGGAACAATGGCGGTGCAATACGCCAAGCATCTCGGCGCGCGCGTCACGGGGGTATGCAGCGGAACGAACGCGGAGTTCGTTATGTCTCTCGGCGCCGACACGGTACTCGACTACACATCGGTCGACGCCCCGCCGAACGGCGCAACGTACGATTTTGTGATGGATTCCGTGGGTGGGATGAGGACCTCGTCACTCAAGACGGCATGCAGACGGGCGCTCGCGCCGGGAGGCTGCTACGCTTCTATCGACGACGGCGACCTCACGTTAGAAATCGCGCGTCTCGACCAGATTCGTGAGTTGGTGGAAGCGGGAGCGATCACGCCCGTTCTCGGGCACACCTTCCCGTTTGATCAGATCGCCGAAGCGCACCGCCTCGTCGAAAGCGGGCACAAGCGCGGGGGAGTGGCGGTTAGTATCGGTACCGGCTCACTGCAAGAATCATGAGTCGCCCAGTACAACAGGCTGTACTTCCGCGAGCGACGCGAATGCACCGTCGAAGGTGACCATGCGAAACCCGCCGGTAATCGCGAATGCGGCGAGATAGCGATCTGTCCAGACCTTTGGTGAGTATGAACCTGTGAGGGTCAGACGACGCCAATAGTGCTCCAGACCTATCGGTTCGAGCGCGAACTCGAACCGAGTGTCCTCCGTGAGGCGGTCGTAGCAAC
This sequence comes from Alkalispirochaeta sp., assembly GCA_040904425.1. GTDB lineage: Bacteria > Spirochaetota > Spirochaetia > DSM-27196 > Alkalispirochaetaceae > Alkalispirochaeta. The sequence continues at coordinate 1,952 of JBBDTM010000006.1, read as the reverse complement.
CCCACGCTTCACTCAGCGTGAGCGTTTCATCGCCGAATAGCGCCGGATTCGAGGCAAGCCTGAGAAATCCGGACTGTGTGATACGGCACAGACACGCCTCACCGTCGCTGACGGAGTCGAGCCAGCGAACCGCGAACGGGTGGTGCTGGTGAGCTTCAAACGCGAGTGCCAGCAGGACGTTTACGTCAGGGAGAAACATCGATGTCTTCTCGCTCGAGCAACGCTGCAACGCGATCCGGGGTCACGCGGATCGACCCGGGGTGCTTCGAGCGGACCAGCGGGAACTCAACCCGCCGCGACTCGAGCCTGATTGCGCTTCCGGCCAGTTCATGCTCGACCGCCTGAGTGATGAACTCCTTGAGCGTCGCCCCCCGCAACGATGAGACCGCTTTGGCTTTTCGGAATAGCACGTCCGGAAGATCGATTGTTGCACGCATATTAACATAATATCATATTCGCACTAAGACTCCAAGGGTTTTTGGTACAACCCTGGGGGCTGGATAGAGCGACGCGAAGCCGCCCCGGTTGTCGGGTACTGGTCGCGCGGGTATACGGGAGGTGAACGGCAACTGCCTTTCCCGCTTTGCTGATGATGATCTCTGCACCTTCGGCCGCACGGTCAACAAGGGCCGACAACTCCGCCTTTGCCTCAGTGATTGTGTTTGCCACCAGGTCGATACCTCCAGCCACTACCAAATAGACCAGATCTGGTCTACACCGATTACGGCGCAGAGGGTTGTACCGACGTTCGGCGTGATCAAGGCGCCAAAGCGGAATTCGCCGGTCGATTCTGTATATCTGAAAACAGCCGTTTCATTTCCACACGGACTACATCGTAACACTCGCATGTGCGCTCTTCCAGGCCGCCTCGGTCCAGGACGGCGATGTGCCCGCGACGGTAGCTGATGCATCCCAGGCGCTGCAGATTCCCCGCCGCCTCCGTGACCCCTTCCCGGCGGACGCCGAGCATGTTGGCCACCAGCTCCTGCGTCATGACGAGCTGGTTCGTAGGAAGTCGGTCCAGCGTGAGGAGCAGCCAGCGGCACAGCCGCTGCTCAACGGTGTGGTGCCGATTGCACACCGCCGCCTGCCCCATCTGCGTCATGAGAGCCTGGGTGTAGCGGAGAAGCAGCTTCTGCATCGCGCCCGCTCGGTTGAACTCCTGGAGAAGCGTGCGGCGGTCCAGCCTGAAACCGGCGCCCGCGGTCTGCACCACGGCAGAGCTTGATGTACTCGTGCCTCCCATGTACAGGGAAACACCTACCATGCCCTCGTTGCCGACGCCCGCCATCTCCGCCGTTTGTCCGGACTCGGCTAAGTAGTGCAGGGAGACGATCGAGGTGGTGGGGAAATATGCATACTCCTGCTGCTCGTCGGGCAGGTACAACATCTCGCCGAGCGGCATCTGGACCAGTTCCAGGTGTGCCGAGAAGCTATCAAGCTCCTTCTTCGGCAGGGCGGCAAGGAGGTGGTTCAGGCCCGGATGCTCCGCTTGGCTCATTCCTGTCTACCCTTCCGAGGAACGCTCGGATAGTTCCGTCATCTCCAGGCCGATTCCACGATAGCCGATGAATCGGCTGTCCCGGGAGAACATGGGCTCCCCGCTCACGCGGAACTTCCGCTTCGAGCCATCGGCACTGACGCGGCTGAAGACGAAATCCAGGAAGGGCTCTCGGGCGTCGATTTTCGCCTGGAGTTCCGACCTCTCGTCCTCATTCCAACCCGTGTCATCGATACCTCCCTCGTCTCCGGCCAGGGAGCCGACGCGGATTCCGAGCATCTCCAGCACCGGGCCCGAAACCTTGGTGAAGTTCATGTTCTCGTCCTGCTCCCAGTACCAGTCGGAGGAGAGCTCCGTAAGGCTTCGGTACCGGGCCTCGCTTTCTCGCAGCTCAGCTGTCCGCTCGAGTACCGTCGCTTCCAGTTCCTTGCTGTAGTCTTCAAGCTTCTTG
>JBBDTM010000005.1:0-60624 GCA_040904425.1 Alkalispirochaeta sp. | reverse complement strand
AGGGTGCGAGGAGCATAATGTGCCGGGTGGGGTGGCGTGTGCCGAGTTCCAGCGCCACCGCTGCACCCAGGGAGTAGCCCAGCACATTGAGGGACCGCTCGACCGCGGGGCGCACCGCAGGATGGCGGGGGCCCCCCCGCGGCCCTACGGCCCGCATCAACTGGGCAGCCGGGGCGACCGGCCCGCTGGTACCGACTGGGCAGCGGCGCCGATTGGATCTACAATCGAGCGGTATGAACACGACGACACCCAATGAAGCGATAGCAGGACTGGAACCGGAGGCGGTATGGCGCCATTTCTCGGCGATTTCCGCGATTCCGCGCTGCTCCAAAAAAGAACAGAGCGTGCGCCAATACGTGCTGGATCAGGCGAAGAGACTGGGGCTTGAGGCGCAGACCGACGGAGTGGGGAACGCGGTGATCCGCCGTCCCGGGGTCGGGTCCGGCGCGGACCATGCCACGGTCACGATCCAGGGCCATCTGGACATGGTCTGCGAGAAGAACATGGGCGTGGATCATGACTTCGACACCGATCCGATTTCACTGGTGCGGGAGGGCGACTGGCTTACCGCCGATCGCACCACCCTGGGCGCGGACAACGGAATCGCCGTGGCGATGATGCTGGCGCTCCTGGAGTCCGACCTCTCGCCGCTGCCTCCGCTGGAATGCATCTTCACGGTGGATGAGGAAACCGGCCTCACCGGCGCACTGCAAATCGATCCGGAGATCGTCACCGGGAGGACGATGATCAATCTCGACACGGAGGAGGAAGGCTTCTTCTGTATCGGGTGCGCCGGTGGCAAGAACACCTACGGCACGCTGCCGCTGGTGTGGGAGAGTACCGACGCCTCCGGCGCGCTTCAGGCGATCTCCGTGCAACTCACCGGTCTTCGCGGGGGGCATAGCGGAGTGAACATTCACGAAGAGCGGGGAAACAGCGTGGTCCTGGGAGCACGCCTCACCGATCGCCTGCTTCAGACGGTGCCCTCCCTGCGGATCGCGGATATCCGCGGTGGGGACAAGCACAACGCCATACCCCGCGAGTTCGAAGTGGTGGTTGTGGTTCCTGCCGATGCAACCGACACCGTCAGGAGCACGGCGGCGGCGGTTGCAGAAGAGTTCGCCGCGGAATTCGGCGATCGCGAGCTCAACCTATCCGTCTCGACGAGTCCCACCGACCTCCCGGAACGCGTCATCGGTGCCAGTGGTGCCCGGTCGATCGTAGATCTCCTCCTGGCACTGCCTCACGGCGTGCTTGGCATGAGCCACGACGTGCCGGGACTGGTGGAGACCTCCTCCAACCTGGCGGCGGTGCGCATCGAGGAGGGAAACGCGTCGTTTCTTACCAGTCAGCGCTCTTCCCGGGGATCGCTCATCGAGTGGGCCTCAACCAAGATCACCGCGGCGATCCGGCTGGCGGGAGGAACACCGCGGGCGGCTGAGGCGTACCCCGCCTGGCCACCGCGCACCGATAGCCCGCTGCTGACCACCGCCGTGGCCGCCTATAAGCGTCTCTACGACGCCGAGCCCGAGGTGGGAGCATTTCACGCCGGCCTCGAGTGCGGAGTCATTAACGACAAGGTGGGCGGTATGGACATGATCTCCTTCGGCCCCGATATGGACGGAGTACACACCCCCGACGAGCGGGTGAGCATCTCCTCCACGGAGCGTACGTGGAACCTGTTGCTGGAGATCGTCCGCGCCCTATGAGTGAATCTCGCGGGCCGGAAGGTGCGCCTTGGCCCCATTCGCCGGCGGCAGCATCCCGCGGGCCCGCCGGTGACTCCGTCGAACCCCGCAGTTTTTCCGTGGTCATCGTCGACGACGAGGCGGTGGTGCGGGAAGGCGTCCGGGACCGGGTAGACTGGAAGTCCCTGGGGTTTTCCGTGGCCGGAGATTATGAGGATGGCCGGGCTGCTCTGGAGGCGGTCCGCGCGGCGCCGCCGGACGTAATTCTCACCGATATCCGGATGCCCTTCGTGGACGGCATCGAACTCACCCGCACGGTGGCCCGGGAGTTCCCGGCGGTGCGGGTGCTGCTGCTCACCGGTCACGATGAGTTCGAGTACGCTCAGGAGGCGGTGCGGCTGCAGGTCTGGGATTTTCTGCTGAAGCCGATCTCCTCCCGGGAGCTCTCGGTGGTTCTGGAGCGATTGGCCACGGAACTTTGCCAGGAGGATCTGCGGCAGCGGGAGGACGAGCGGCTGCGCCGGCAGTGGGAGGAGAGCGTTCCTCTTCTGCGACAGCGCACCTTGAATGACCTCCTCTCCGGGGCGGAGCCGGTGACGCAGGTATTCGCGCGCCTCGATGAACTGGAGATCGCCTTTCCCGCCGGCCGGGTCCGGGTGGTGCTGGTCTCCCCCGATCCGCCCGACACCGCTGAAACGGATGACTCTCCGGGAATCCGCAATCTTGCTATCGCGAACCTGACGGCTGAGCTGTGCACCGACCCCTGGCAGGCGGTGCAGGTGTCCGTGCAGGATAGCGACATCGCGATTATCGTTGCCGGGCCGGATCCCGATCTGCAGGAGCGCGCCGATCTGCTCCGGCGGACGGTGGTGGAGCGGGGGCTCGGGTCGGTGACGATCGCCGTGGGGCCCGCCTATGGGCGACTCCACGAGGTGCGGGAGAGTTATCACGGAGCCCGCCGTCGCCTGGCGCAGCGCTTTCTCACCGGTGGCAACCGGGTCATCGCCGATGAAGGGCGAGTCGAGTCCCCGCCGGACGCATCGCGGGAGGCTCACCCCTCCGGGGACTCGCCGCTGCCGGATCTGGAAGTGTGTATCCGCAACGTGAATCGCAGCGGGGCGCGGGCGGCACTCACCGCCCGGGTTGAGGCGTGTCGTCGAAGAAAGCGGCCGATACCGATGTGCATTCTCATTCTCCAGCGCGACCTGGCGCGGGTGCTGGATGCAGCGGAGGCCTTGGAGGTGGACTCCGCGCTGTTTCTGACGCCCCACACCAACCCCTTCGAGGAGCTGGCGCGCCTACCCAGTCTCGATGCGATCCACCGCTGGTTCTCGCAGCTCTTGGATACCGTATTTAACTCCCTGGAGGAACGGGTCCGGAACCAGGCGGAGGTAAAGGTGCACGCCGCCGAGATGTATTTGCGCGACCATTTCCGGGAGCCCGGGTTGAGCCTTACCGAGGTCTGCGCGGAGCTCTCGGTGAGCGTGAGCTACTTCAGCCAGCGCTTTAAATCGATTACCGGCAAGACGTTTGTGGAGTACCTCACGGAACTGCGTATTGAACACGCGAAGGAACTTCTGCGGACCGCCTCCGGTCGCGGGTACGAGATCGCTCCCCAGGTGGGGTTTCGGGATCCGCATTACTTCTCCAGCACGTTCAAAAAGGTTTGCGGGATGACCCCCACGCAGTATCGTGCCCAGTTCGGGAGGGATTCATCCTGATGCGGCTGCCCCGGTTTTTGGAGTCAAACAGCATCCAGATCACGATCGCCGTCTCCTATTCGCTGGTTGTGATATTCACCATACTCTTCCTGGGAACCACCGCTCTGGTGCTCACCCGGGACGCGCTCTGGGATACGACGACCCATTATACCGACCAGCTTCTGATCCAGGTCCGCACCAGTATCGGTGACTATCTGGGAGAGATGGACGGTATCGCTACGGGTCTGTTGGACGACGAAGACGTGGCCACATTGCTGGACGATCCGAATCGTCGCGACCTCTATCCGGAGGTGCGCCAGGTGTTTGATACCGTTTCGCGGATGCGCCCCGACGTGAGTCTCCTGGCGCTAACGGAGCGCAATGAGGGAATCCTGATTCACAGCAGTGACGATCCGTTGAATCCGGTGGTGGATCCCTTGCGGCAGTCCTGGTTCAGGGAGGCCGTGGCCTCCGCCGGGGCCCCGGCGTATAGCGGCGCCCGTGTGCAGAATCTGCTGCGGGACCGCTACCAGTGGGTGGTGAGCCTCTCACGGAGCCGTGGGAATTTCGTGCTGCTGGTGGATCTTAACTTTCACGTGATTGAACAGCTTGCTCGCAGTGTCCAATTGGGTCCCCGGGGATACCTGTTTATCACCGACGCCGACGGGAACATTATCTACCACCCGCAACAGCAGCTCATCTACAGTAACCTCGTCACCGAGCCGATTGAGGCGATCCTTGCGGATGATGGCGAGGAAATCGTTCGCATGTACGACGGCGATCAGCGGCTGTACAGCGTGGAGACGGTGGCACGTACCGGATGGCGAGTGGTGGCGGTGAACTCGGTGGAACAGTTGCTGGCCGGCCAACGGCAGTTGCGCGGATACTATCTGTCGTGGGTTGCGCTGTGTCTGGCAATCGTCATGGTGCTGACGGTGGTGCTTTCCCGACGCATTTCGCTGCCGGTGATGCGGTTGCGTCGCTCGATGCAGGCGGTGGAGCAGGGGCAGTTTGATATCGACCTCCGGGTGGAACGGCGTGACGAAATTGGAGCGCTCAGCCGGGACTTTGCGATCATGGTGGCCACGGTACGGGATCTAATGGAGCGCAACGAACAGGAGCAGGAAAAAAAACGGCGCACCGAGATCAAGGCGCTTCAGAACCAAATCGCTCCGCATTTCCTGTATAACACCCTGGACTCCATCGTCTGGATGGCGGAGGGCGAGCGGATGAATGAAGTGATCGACATGACCACCAATCTTGCCCGCCTTCTTCGGTTGAGTATCGGCAGCGGCGACGCCATGGTGCCCCTCTCCACGGAACTGGAGCATCTTCGCAGCTACCTCACAATCCAGCAGATGCGCTATCGTGATCGGCTCCACTTCACTATCGACACTGATCCCGCGGTGCGCAGCTGCCGCTTGCCGCGGCTCACGCTGCAGCCGATCGTGGAGAATGCGATTTACCACGGTATTAAGAATCGCTCCGGTGGGGGAACGGTTGCCGTTGCCGCGTGGCCCGAAGGGGACGATGTGATCGTGGAGGTTTCCGACGACGGCCCGGGAATGGAGCCCTCGGTGTTGGAGCGGCTGCGGCGGCAGGAGATCGAACCCACCGGTGGGGTGGGGTTGAAGAACGTGCACCAGCGACTGGCCCTGACCTTCGGAGATCGCTATGGACTCACCTTTCGCAGCGATGCTCACGCGGGTACCACGGTACGCATTACGATTCCCCGGGGAGGTGCTGCATGACACGGCGCGTATGGATTCCTTTGGTGCTGGTGATCGCCGCGATTCTCGCGGTTGTGGCGATCGTGGGCCTTCGCAGCGGCTACGGTGAGGATGAGCCGCTGGAGATCTACGTAATCCTCAAGGCTACGAGTCCGCAGATGGAGTTCTGGCAGGTTGTTCGGCAGGGAATCGAGGCGGCCGCCCGGGAGCATCTTGTGGCAACAACGGTGGTAGGTCCGTGGCTTGAACACCAGGTGGACGACCAGATCGCGATCATGCAGGGAGTCATTGAGAGCAGTCCCGATGGAATCGTCCTGGCGGCGAGCGATTACGATCGGCTCCGCGCACCGGTACAGCGGGCGATTCAGGCGGGCATTCCGGTGGTCACGGTGGACTCCGACGTAGATAACGATCAGGTCGTTTCGTTTGTCGGTACCAACAACGTGGAGGCCGGGCGCCGGGCCGGAGAGGAGATGCTCAACTTGGTACGCTCGGATGCTACGATCGCTATCGTGAGCCACGTTCCCGGGGTCGCCACGGCGATCGAGCGGGAAGAGGGGGTTCGCCAGGCCCTTGACACCCGCGCCGGAAGCGGAACCACCTTGGGTCCGGACTACGCGATGAACGACGAGGATCGGGCCCGGGAGATCGTGGAGCGCCTGGTGAGCCCGGAGATCGGCGTGGACGGCATTATCGCGCTCAATGAAACCTCCACCGTCGGGGTGAGTCGCGCGATCGCTGATCTGGGGTTGGAAGGTAAAGTACGAGTGGTCGGGTTTGATGCCTCCACCGACGAGGTGAGTTTTCTCGAACGGGGCGTCGTTCAGGCGCTGGTGGTGCAGAAACCATTCAATATGGGGTACCTGTCGCTGGAAACATTGGCTCGCAGAATACGAGGTGAGTCGGTGGAGGAGCGGGTGGACACCGGCAGCGTCGTGGTGAGAGCTACCAACATGTACGACGAAGATGTACAACGGCTGATTTTCCCATTGGTTCAATAGCTCCGGCGGAAGATTTTCTACCAACACAAAAAAAAATTCGATTTACAGACGTCTGAAAGCAGTGGACCATGACTCAACACTGAATGAAGGAGTCGCGAAGCGTGTCACTTCTGCAACTGGAGTCGATCAGCAAGCGGTTCCCCGGCGTCCACGCCTTGAAAGAGGTTGATTTCGAATTGGAGCCGGGAGAAATCCACGCCTTAGTCGGAGAAAACGGCGCAGGCAAGTCGACGATGATGAAAATTCTCACCGGTATCCATGAAAAAGATGGAGGTGAGATCCGGTATTTGAATCATCTGTTTAATCCTCGAGATCCGAAACATGCGCTGGAGATGGGTATCGGAATTATCCATCAGGAACTTAACATGATGGATCAGCTTACCGTGGCGCAGAACGTCTTTATCGGACGGGAATCGATGCGTCCGGGTAAGCTGTTTCTCAACGAGCGCGAACAGAATCGGCGAGCTCAGGAGTTGTTTGAACGGCTCAACATGAACATCGATGCCACTGAAATGCTCGGTCGGCTCACGGTGGGGAAGCAGCAAATGGTGGAAATCGCAAAGGCGGTTTCCCACGATCTGCGGATTCTCATCCTTGACGAGCCCACCGCCGCTCTAACGGATACTGAAATCGACGAGCTCTTTAAGATCATGCGTGATCTTCGCTCCCGGGGAGTGGCGATGATTCATATCTCCCACCGCCTGGATGAGATCCACCAGATTGCGGATCGCGTGAGCGTCATGCGTGACGGTGAGATGGTCGGCACTGAAAACACGGCGGATATAACCAAGGACGATCTCATCAGCATGATGGTGGGCCGGGTTATCTATGAGGATCCCAAATCCGCCGGCTCCGTCGGGGCGGACGCCGAGGTGGTGTTGCAGGTGAAGAACCTCAACGCCGGGAAGATGGTGCAGGACGTGAGTTTTGAGCTGCGCCGGGGAGAGATTCTCGGGTTCGCAGGACTCATGGGTGCCGGACGCACCGAGACTGCCCGGGCGATTTTTGGTGCCGATGAGGTGCAGTCGGGAACGATTCGAATCAATGGTCGTCCCGTAGATATCCGGTCGCCGCAAGATGCGGTGGCGCAGGGTATCGGCTATTTGTCGGAAGACCGGAAACGGTTCGGTCTCGCCCTCGGGCTTACCGTCAAAGATAACGTGGTGCTCGCCACCTACGATGATTTCCAGATAGGCCCCTTCGTCAAGTACAGTGCCGTCGGTGCCAAGACTCGGGAGTACGTGGACCGGCTGAACATTAAAACCCCCACCATCGATCAACTGGTGAGGAACCTCTCCGGAGGGAACCAGCAGAAGGTGGTTCTGGCAAAGTGGCTCATCCGCAACAGTGATATTCTCATTTTTGATGAGCCCACGCGCGGAATCGACGTGGGCGCCAAGAGCGAGATTTATTCCCTAATGAACGAGCTCGCCTCTCGCGGCAAGTCGATTATCATGATCTCCTCTGAGCTGCCGGAGGTACTGCGGATGAGCGACCGCATCATCGTGATGTGTGAAGGTCGCATAACCGGTGAGTTGGATATCGCCGACGCCAGTCAGCAGAAGATAATGCAATACGCAACCATGCGAACTCAAGAAACCCTTGCGCGGAGTTGAATACAGAATGGCAACGATAAAAGAACAGACAAGTTGGGAACGGTTTAAGGCAAACGGGCTGAAGACGCTGCTGGCGCCGGCGGCTCTGGTGATCCTGTACGTGTTTTTCGGCATCTTCGGACGGAATTTCTTTTCCTATGCGACCCTGACAAACATTATCGATGCCGCCTACTACATCGGATTTATCTCGGTGGGTGTAACCTTTGTTATTATCACCGGAGGCATCGACCTGTCGGTGGGAACGGTAATGATGGCGGCGGCGATCATCGGCGGTACCGCGTACAAGACGTGGGAGTGGTCGATTACTGCCAGCTTGATTCTGATTATCCTGGTGGGAATCGCCTTTGGCTTCTTTAACGGATTTATGGTGGCCCGTGTGGGCATGCCTCCGTTCATCGTCACTCTCGGTACGATGATGATCACCATGGGTGTGGGATCGATCGTCTCCAAAGTACAGAGTGCCACATTTCCTACCCGGGCGGTGGAAGACGGCTGGTACAAGAACGTATTTAAGTACATTAGCGACGAGGGTACGACGATTCCCACCGGGGCGTTACTCCTGCTGGGGATCGTGATTATCTCCCACATCATTCTGAACTACACCAAGATGGGGCGCTATATCTATGCCATCGGCAGTAATAAAGAAGCCGCGCGCCTCTCGGGTGTGAACGTCCGTCGGTGGGAGATGTCGGCCTATGTCATCGCAGGAACGTATGCCGGTATCGGCGGAATTTCCTACGCCGCGGTGTATACCACGGTGTTGCCGGCGGCGGGGCAGGGCTTCGAGCTCTTTGCAATCGCCGGTGCCGTTATCGGTGGTACCTCCCTCGCCGGTGGGGTGGGAAGTGTTTTTGGAACGCTGATCGGCGTGTTTATTATGTCGGTTCTCAGCGTGGGTCTCCCCTCGATGGACTTGCAGTCACACTACCAGACATTTTTCACCGGAGTGGTGGTGATCGGAGCGGTTCTTCTGGACATGTACCGCACCAAGAAAGCCTCGGAGGTTCGCGCGGTCTCACCGGCGGATCAGTACCGCCTTGACACGATTACCAAGATCAATGAACTGAAATCCGCCGGTAAGGACGACGAGGCGAAGAAGCTTCAGGTCGAAATGAAACAGACCTACCGCCGCATGAAGGCGGAGGAAAAAGCCGAACAGGCGCGCATTGCCCGCGAAGAACGGGAGACTGAACGTGCGCTGCAGGAAGAGCTGAAAAAGAAGTAAGACTGGGAACGTAGTTTCCAGAGGAAATTTTTAGGAGGTTGATATGAAGATATCAAAGAGACTTATTGTTGCGTTGACCATCATGATGATGGTTGGTGCCGGACTGCCCCTCTTTGCTGCGGGACAGGCCGAAGACGGCGGAAGCGAAGAGATGTATATCCCGGTTATTTCGAAGGGACTTCAGCACCAGTTCTGGCAGACGGTGAAAGCTGGATCCGACGATGCCGCGGCGGAGTATGGCGTAGAGATTACGTTTGAAGGTCCCGCGTCAGAGGCCGACATCCAGGATCAGGTTCAGATGCTGCAGAACGCGATGGCCAAGGCGCCGTCAGCAATTGCCCTTGCCGCACTGGACACCAACGCGGTTAGAGACCAGTTGAATGAAGCCGTGCGCCGTGACATCCCGATTATCGGATTTGACTCCGGTGTACCCGACGCTCCGCAAGGCGCCATTTACGCCACGGCATCCACCGACAACGCCGCCGCTGCCGGTCTTGCCGCGGATGAGATGTTTGCTGAGGTTGCCGACCAGGTAAGTGGCGTGTCGGCTTCGGACCCGGTAACGGTTGTCGTGCTGAGTCAGGATGCTACCAGTGAGTCCGTAACCCGCCGTGGTTTCGGCTTCCGTGATCGCATGGTGGAGCTGCTGAAGTCCGAGGCGGGCTTGTCGGACAGTCAAATTCGCGTGCAGGGAAACCCCGCCTATGTGGAGGGCCCGCGGGCGAGCAATCCGCTGGTGATCATCGACATGGTGGTTGCGGCGTCGCCGCGAACGCAGGATGTGGTCGCTGCTGCCAATGCGATTTTCAATCGGGTTGAAGACGACAACATCGTCGGGATCTTCGCCTCTAACGAGGGAAGCGTCGTAGGAATCCTCGCTGCCACCAACGATGGTGCCCAGCTGGCTTCCGACTACGATGGCTTACAGGTGATCGGTTTTGATGCCGGTGAAGCGCAGAAGAACGCGGTCCGTAAGGGCTACTTCCTCGGTTCGATCTCGCAGAACCCGTACCAGATCGGGTATCTCGCGGTTGAGCTGGCGGTGAAGGCTGCCAACGGTGAGTCGGTGTCCGATGTAGACACCGGTGCGGTGTTCTACAACGCCGACAACATGGACGAGCCGGACATCGCGCAGCTGCTGTACGATTGATCGGTAGTACCAACTGAGCCGCCGTTCGCGGCGGCTCAGGTCTGTGCCGAACAGGTACAGGTTCGCCCCTTTTGTGCGCACCGTTCGCCGCATTGGGGGCGTTTCTTTTTTGAGATTCCTTGCAAAGAACTACGCTTCGTTTCATAGTTAGCCCAGAGGTTTCCGTATGGCAAAACGCATTCTCGTGGTAGATGATTCAGCAGCTGTGCGTCAGAGCGTTTCCTACGTTTTGGACCAGGCCGGATACGAAATAGTACAAGCAGTGGATGGAAGCGATGCGCTTACCAAACTGGATGGGTCTGCGTTTCATCTGATAGTGACCGACGTAAACATGCCTAACATGGATGGGATCGAGCTCACCGCCAAGATTCGCGCCACGGAGGACTACAAGTTCACTCCGATTGTGGTGCTCACTACAGAATCTCAGAGTGAGAAGATGAACGCCGGCAAAGAGGCCGGTGCCACCGGCTGGATCGTGAAGCCCTTCAATTCCGATAAGCTTCTCCAGGTGGTGAAGCGTCTTGCAGGATAGCGGGAAGCGCCATGAACGCGGCCACGGCAATCCTTCTGGCAGTTCTTGTGCATCTCGGTGGGGTGGAGGTGGATACCACCCGAGAGGCGACGTTGCACTGGTATCGAGACTCCGAGCTGACGGGCCAGTGGGAACTGGAAGCGTCCCGGGCGGGAGCGTACCGTTTCGTTTCCGATGAGGGATTGGTCATTGTGGAACGGTTGCGGGAAGCGGATATGACCTACGCCGTTCAGCATTACGAGACGACGCAACGGCACGAGGGAGAGACAACTGCTCCCATTCCGCGCACGTTGCACGCTCTGGGCGCGGTGGCGCTCCAGCCTCAGGCGCAGAACCTGATCCCACCGCGGTCCTCCCGCGGCCGCGTGTCACTGGACGCGGCCCGGATACCGGTGGCGTGGGCTCAGGTGATCGGTGATGACTCCCCGGGCGAAGCCGCCGAAGACGGGGAGGTCTCCAATGGGGGGAGATCTGCCGATGATGCGGATGCCGTGAGTCGCGATTCTTCCAACGGTGATGGTGCGGTCGGTGAATCAGCCCCCACCGGAAGGGTGTCGGTATCGATCACGCCCGGCCAGTGGTTTGCGACCCTCACCGAATCCGGCCAAGTGATGGTTCTGCAGGTGCGGTAACGTTCCAACCCGTCTCGGAAGCCTCCCCGTGCCGGCCCGCCGGCACCGCATGTCCAGCATTTCCTGCATGACCAGTGTTTCCCGAATGTCCAGTATTTCCCGCATGCCCGGTGTACCCGGCGTGCCCCCCATAGGTAGGCCTGTCTCGGGGTCGTCTCCATCCGTGTTGGGGGGCTTTGCCTGAAAACGATCTCATGGTAATATGCACGAAAGAGAAACGTAACCAATTTGTGGAGGAAAAGAAATGAAAACTAAAGCCGTGCGAATGTATGGTAAAAAAGATCTCCGGCTGGAGGAGTTCGAGCTCCCGAAAATCGGAGCCGGTGAGATCCTGGCCCATGTAATATCCGACGACCTCTGCATGTCCTCATACAAGGCTGCCAAACAAGGCAGTGACCACAAGCGTGTCCCCGATGATATCGCTCAGAACCCGGTCATTATCGGCCACGAGTTCTGTGGAGAGATCGTAGAGGTCGGCGATAAATGGAAGAACGCATTCAAACCGGGGCAGCGGTTTTCTATTCAGCCCGCTCTCAACTACAAGGGAAGTCTTGATGCCCCCGGCTACTCTTATCACCACATCGGCGGCGATGCCACATACATCGTCATTCCTGAAGAAGTGATGAGCCAGGATTGTCTCCTGGAATACACCGGCGACGCGTTCTTTCTCGGTTCGTTGGCGGAACCGGTTTCGTGCGTTGCCGGCGCCTTTCACGCCAACTACCACACCACGCAAGGGTCGTACGAGCACACCATGGGTATCGTGGAGGGAGGCAAGACGGCGATTCTCGCCGGGGTTGGGCCGATGGGGCTGGCCGCGATCGACTACGCTGTACACAACCCGCGCAAGCCCGGGCTGCTGGTGGTGACCGATATCGACCAGGCTCGGTTGGACCGGGCGGCTTCCATTTACTCCGTCGAAGATGCCCGTACCAACGGCGTGGAGCTGCACTACGTGAACACTGCCAATCTGGACGACGCCGACGCGGCGTTAATTGAGTTTACCGGTGGCACCGGCTTCGACGATGTCTTCGTATTTGCTCCGGTGCGGCCCGTTGTAGAGCAGGCCGACCGGATTCTTGGTAAGGACGGCTGTCTTAACTTCTTCGCCGGGCCTACCGACCCGCAGTTCAAGGCGGAGTTCAACTTCTACGACGTCCATTACGCCAGTCACCACATTGTCGGTACGTCGGGTGGCAATACCGACGACATGCGGGAGGCGCTGGATCTCATGGGGCGAGGTGTGATCAATCCGGCGGCTATGGTGACGCATATCGGTGGGCTCAACGCCGCGGCGGAGACGACGCTCAACCTGCCGAACATTCCCGGTGGCAAGAAGCTGATCTACACCAACAAAGATTTGCCGTTGGTGGGTATCGACGAGTTCGCCGAGCGGGGCGCCTCCGATCCGTACTATGCTGAATTGTCAAAAATCTGTGAGCGCCACAACAACCTCTGGAGTCGGGAAGCGGAGCAGTACGTACTTGAAAACGCGCCGGAGATCTAGTACCCATCTCCCGTGATACGAATAATGTTTGTGTGTACCGGCAACATCTGCCGGAGTCCCCTGGCTCATCGGCTTCTGGAGAAGGAGCTCGATGAGCAAGGTTTGAGTGATCGGGTGCAGGTGGAGTCATCCGGAATCGGAGCGTGGCACGTGGGAGAGGATGCTGATTCGCGCATGCGCCGCACCGCCGGAAAGCATGGCGTCGCACTGCACCATCCGGCGCGGCAGCTGACCGGGGAGGATGTGGAGAGCTACGATGTACTCTTCGCCATGGCCCAGGGGCACTACCGGGAGATCCTGTCGCTGAGCGGAGCGGATATTCGGGAGAAGCTCTACGTGTTTCGCCAGTTTGATCCCGATCTGACTTCCGGCGGAGAGTTCTTGCCCCGGAAGAGCGCTCCCGACGTACCGGACCCGTATTACGGTGGCGACCACGGATTTGAAGAGGTGTATGCAATGGCGGAACGGACGTGCCGGGCGATCGTTGATCGTATCGCCCAGGGAAAACTGCCGTGAGCTTGCGGGACGAGCTTGAACAGATCAGGCTGTCGGCCTCCTCCCTGCGGCAAGCGGTGGTCCAGATCGCGGGGGACGGTGTGGCCGTCCGCTCGGAGCGCTCCGTCGGCGGGGGAAGCATTAACGATACGCGTCAGGTGACGTTGAGCAACGGCCGGAACCTCTTCCTCAAGGTGAACTCCCGCGCTCACGGTGATCTGTTTGCGGAAGAAGCGCGCGGCCTGCTCTCACTGCGGGAGGCGCAGGGCCCCCGGGTACCGACGCCGCTGGGTCTGTTTGAATCCGGCGACACCCAATACATGCTCATGGAATGGATCGCCACGGGACGGCCCGGGGGAGATTTCTGGTCTCGTTTCGGCCGGGACCTGGCGCTGCTTCACCGTACCAATCGCTCCCCGCGGTGCGGATTCTTCCATGACAATCATATCGGTGCCACCGAGCAACCCAACGGGTGGATGGTGGGTTGGCACGAGTTCTTTGGAGAGCGGCGTTTGCTCTTTCAGGTTGAGCTCGCCCGGAAGCACGGTCGCGCCGACGTCGCCATGGAACACGGCGTGCGGTCGCTCATCAAACGCCTCCCCGAGCTGATCCCCGATCTGGATGAGGGCGGTGCCTCGATCCTGCACGGTGACTTGTGGGGCGGCAACTATATGGTTTCCGAGGACAATGAACCGGTTCTCATCGACCCGGCGGTGTACTACGGCCACCGGGAGGCGGACCTGGCGATGACGGAGCTCTTCGGTGGGTTTTCGTCGGCGTTCTACCGCGCCTACCAGGCGGAATGGCCGCTGGTTCCGGGATATGAACAGCGCAGAGATATCTACAATCTCTACCACCTGCTCAATCACCTAAATCTCTTCGGTGGAAGCTACGCCGGAAGCTGTCGTGCGATCATTCGTCGGTTTTCGTAAGTCGATTGCCGCCGCCGTTTTGGTGGTCGCCGCAGCGGCGGTTGGGCACGGGCAGGAGGCGTCGGTTGAGGTCGATACCGTTAGAGCTCGGGTTCGCCCGGACGTAGAAATCGAGCTGCCCTCGGGAATCGTTGAGCAGAAGTCAACTATCCCGATCGGGGACGCCTCCTTTACGGTACAGTCCACGATCGACTTTCTTACCGGCTCCATCGCCGGCGACGTGACCCTCAGCCGGTTTCTGAGCGCCGTCGATCTAACTCCCTTCGTGGAGCTGGGAGTGGAGGCTTCCATTGAGCCGACGCTGGTCCCGGAAGCCTCTGAGTCCGTGGATCGGATTCGTCGTGCCACGGTGGGCGCGCGATGGACCGGTGGTCCGGGGTCGTGGGAAGTAACCACCGAGTTTCGCGAGGACATCAGGTTATCCGAGGAGAACGGTGACTCCGAGTCGCTCGACGCGTTTCCTACCGTTGCTTGGGAGATCAGCGATCTTCGGCCGGTCCTTCCCGCGAGGACGCCGGAAACGGTGGGAGGGTGGGTGCGTATCGAATTGACGCAGCGTACGCACGTGGGTACGCAATCCGCCGTCGATCTTCGCGGGAGAATTGCCGCGCTGCTCCATCACCGCGCGTTGGATCGATTGCGGTGGCGTCATCGTATGGAGATCTACTCGCCACTGGCGGTCTGGAATCGAGTCCGGAGCGACACGGTGGGGCTCGGCGGGTTTGATTCGATCCGTGGTTTTGAAGATGGGGCGATCAATACCCGTCGGGGGGCGCTGTCCGCGAACACCGCTTCCTTCAACCTCGGTTCCGACGATAAAGTGGGAGAAACGATTGACCACGTCCGCTTTCACTCGCTCCGCGCCCTGGCGGTGGGTGATATCGCGCTCTACCAGGATAGCTACTCACTATCTACTGTGCCCGAAGTTATGGCGGGAATAGGAACGGGACTTGCCACGACGCTTTCCGCGCCGGGAGGAATTCATGTAGACGTGGAAGCGTACGTGGCGTTCCCCATTGAGGCGACTCCTATGCCGGTGGTGTACGTGCGAAGCTCGCTCTTCTCGCTTTCCACCGATATTGACGATGTTGACGGATAGGCAGGTGGGCGGGGCGCCAGGATCCAGTCATACCGTGAGAAAGTACCTGTGGACAGACAAGGCGCATGAGGTAATCGGGGCGTCCCGGATCCGGTCATACCGTCAGCCGATACCACACGAATCCCACCCGTTCCCGCAAAACCGTAGCGGTATCTCGCAGATCTGTGACGTTGGGCATGAACATCACCGGTCGCAGGGGCCGCTGGTCGCGGTGGTACGCCGCCGGGGCGGCGATCGGTGAAAGGCCCTCGCGCTCGAAGGCCAGTAGGGCGCGGCGCATGTGGTAGGCGCTGGTCACCACCACCACGCGTTGAAACCTAAACCGCTCCGCCGTGAAACGGGCGTTTTCAGCGGTGGTTCGACTGTCCGGTTCCACCCGAATCATATTCTGGGGAATCCCAAGGTCCAGAGCGAGCACCGCCGCCACCTCCGCCTCCGGCGGGACCACTTCCGCCGACAGCACTCGACCTCCCGATACAACCAGCGGGACCCGCAAGCGACGGGCCAGGCGTACCCCGTGGAGAAGGCGCGATTCCGCCTCGGGGCTCAGCGCGGCCCCGGTCCGGTGGGTGGTGAACCGCCCGGTGGTCCGCTCGGCGAGCTCGTTTTGATCCAGCGCGCGAATCATCAGTTCCGCTGGGCTCTGGTACACCACTCCGCCACCCAGCACCACCACCGCGTCCGCTTCCATAAGCGCTTCCGGGGATGCCGGAGGAATCGCGTGTTCCAAGGCGCCCATCACGCGATCGGCGACGATTCCGATCGATGCCACGTATAGAAGGAGTGTAACCCCGATAATCAACGAGGCGCTCGCCGTAACCGCGCCGGTCGCCGCCGGTGGTTGCCCCCACCGCAGCATGTGACGGCGCGTTCGAAACAGCACTACCGCGACTACTGCCAGGAGAATGATGAGATTTCCCGGAAACAGAATCCACGGCTCAATGAATTTCGTAATCATACGAATCTCCGCGCCAGATCATCCAGTTCCTGCAGCCACTGCCGACGCTGCCGACCGGTGCTTTCGCGAACGTTGTAGAACGTCTTGAATGAAACATCCGTGATTCCTACGTAACCGAATACACGCTCCCGCCACAGCGCGTACATCGCCTCCTGGCTGAGGGGATTGGTCTCGTCGGTGGTGTTGATCACCAGTGCCCGCCTTCCCCCTAGCAGGGGTACCTTTTCCTTGGGCATGAACTCCGCTCCCTCAAAGTCAAAGGCGACACCGGGCCGCAGCAGGCGATCGATCCACCCTTTAAGCATCGCCGGGGGCATGCCCCACCAATCGGGATAGATGAAGACCACGCCGGAAGCCTCCCGGAGCTCTCGGGCGTGCATGGTAAATACATCGTCGAAGCTGAAACGGCGGGCGATTTCTTCGTTTTCCAGGACCGGCTGAAAGTGTTCTTTGTACAGGTCGTGGTGGTACACCGTGTGCCCTTCATCGTTGAGCGCGCCTATGATCCGGTCCGCGGCGGCATGGGTCAAGCTTCCCGGTTTCGGATGGCACAGAATGAGTAGTATCTGCACAAGACACCTTCCTTTTTCATCCCTCGGTCAGTATACTGCCGACGACGTGTTACGGCATCCGGTGGATCGCCGTTGTTATTAAGAATTATTCCGAAAATTATCTGAAAGTGCTTGAAGGCAGCCGCCAATCAGAGTATTTTTACGGAAAGAGTTAGGGAAGGTGAACATGGTTAGCAAGACCGATATTCTTGAGTCCTTGAAGAAAGTTATCGATCCCGAGATCGGCATTAATATCGTCGACGTGGGACTTATCTATCGGATAGACGTGAATGAAGACCAGGTTGAGGTGGACTTCACTCTCACCTATCCGGGGTGTCCCCTGGGTGATCAGTTAACGGAAGATATGGTGACGGTGATTCGCGAGGATCATGGATACGACAACGTCGTGACTAATCTGGTGTGGAATCCGCCGTGGAGCATCGAGTTTATGAGTGATGAAGCCCGGCTGGATCTCGGGTATCCGATCTGATCACATCAGCACGCATAGAGACGCACATACGAAGAGGAGATTAGCTGTGAAGATTGAAATAAAGAACCTGCAAGCGAAGATTGAGGACACCCCGATTCTTAACGGAGTAGACCTGACGCTGAACAGTGGTGAAATACACGCCCTGATGGGGCCCAACGGTTCCGGCAAGTCAACGCTGTCCAACGTGATGTTCGGCAACGAGACCTATGAAGTTACCGGCGGAGAGATTCTGGTGGACGGGGTAAACATCCTGGAGATGGAACCCCACGAGCGGGCGCAGTTGGGGCTCTTCCTGGCGTTCCAGTATCCCGTAGAGATTCCCGGCGTTTCCGTCGGTAGATTTCTCAAGCGCGCCTCGGAGATCCGCTTCGGCGACGATGAACAGAAGACCAAAACCTTTGTGAAACAGCTGCGTGCCTCCATGGACTACATGGAGATGGAGCAGGGTTTCATTAACCGCTACCTGAACACAGGGTTTTCCGGTGGTGAGAAAAAGCGGATGGAGATACTCCAGATGCTGATGCTGGAGCCGCAGTTCGCGATTCTCGACGAGACCGACAGCGGTCTGGATATCGATGCTCTGAAGATCGTCGCCAAGGGTGTCAATAGACTGCGGTCCGAGACGGATTTTGGCGCGCTGGTGATCACTCACTACCAGCGCATTCTGGATCACATCACGCCTGACTACGTGCACATCATGTACCAGGGCAAGATCGTGACCTCCGGCGGCGGTGAGCTCGTGGAAGCGCTTGAAGCGAAGGGCTACGACTGGGTTAAGAAGCAGCACGGCATTCAAGAGGAGGCGCTGAATGAGTAGTGAACAAGTACAGCTTGATGACTATAAATATGGATTTCATTACGAGGACAAGTCGGTCTTCAAGACGAAAAAGGGGCTCAGCGAGGATGTTGTTCGCTCGATTAGCGATGCCAAAGGCGAGCCGGAGTGGATGCTTGAGTTCCGGCTGAAATCGCTGGAGGCGTTCAACAGTAAGCCGATGCCCTCCTGGGGTGCGGACCTGAGTGATATCGATTTCTCGGAGATCTTCTACTACGCCAGGCCCACTGAGACCGCCGGCGCTCGGAGTTGGGACGACCTGCCGCCGGAGATTCGGGACACGTACAACCGCCTGGGTATTCCCGAGGCCGAGCAGAAATTTCTCGCCGGCGTCGGTGCCCAGTATGACTCTGAAGTGGTGTACCACAGCCTCAAGGAGGATCTGGAGAAGCAGGGTGTGCTCTTCCTCTCTCCGGAACACGCGATCGAGCAACACCCGGAGCTCGTGAAGAAGTATTTCGGTACCATTATTCCCTACAACGACAATAAGTTCGCTGCGCTCAACAGTGCCGTATGGAGTGGGGGAAGCTTCGTCTACGTACCGAAAGGTGTGCACGTGGATGTGCCGTTGCAGGCGTATTTCCGCATTAACTCGGAGAGCTTCGGACAGTTTGAGCGGACGCTAATCATCGCGGATGAAGGTTCCTTCGTGCATTACGTTGAGGGCTGTACCGCGCCGATCTATACCACCGACAGCATTCATAGCGCCGTGGTTGAGATTATCGCCCTGGAGGGCGCGCGGGTCCGCTATTCCACGATCCAGAACTGGTCCAGCGACGTCTACAATCTGGTAACCAAGCGCGCCGTTGCTCACAAGAACGCCACGGTGGAGTGGGTTGACGGAAACCTCGGCAGCAAGCGCACGATGAAGTATCCCGCGGTCTATCTCATGGGAGAAGGCGCCCATGGAGAGGTACTGTCGATCGCATTCTCCGGCAAAGGCCAACAGCAGGATTCCGGCGGAAAGATCGTTCACGCCGCCAGTAATACCACCTCTCAGATTACGTCAAAGTCGATCAGCAAAGATGGTGGTGTCTCTACATATCGCGGCCACATTAAGGTGGACGAAGGGGTCGTAAAAGCTCGCAGTAAGGTGGAGTGTGACGCGCTGCTTATCGACGGTGAGAGTACCACCAACACCTATCCGTATATGGACATTCAGTCTGACGATGTGGCGATCGAGCACGAGGCCACCGTCAGTAAGATTTCGGACGACCAGCTCTTTTATCTGATGAGTCGTGGCCTCAGTGAACAAGAGGCCTCAACGATGATCGTCAACGGATTTCTGGATCCGCTGGTCAAGCAGTTGCCCATGGAATATGCCGTGGAACTCAATCGCCTGATTGAGCTTGAAATGGAGGGATCCGTCGGATGAGCGTGGAAACATGCAATGATTCCTCGGTTGAGACGTTGCGATCGTTTGTGGCGAATCGCCACGAACCGCAATGGCTTCGCGAGGTACGAGAGGCGGCGGTGAACCGCTTTGCCGAGATGGAATGGCCCACCGCCCAGGATGAAGAGTTCCGGCGGACCGATATCTCGATGTATACGTTCGACGACTACGCGTTCGAAATCGCCGCCGGCGCCGACGCCGAGGTTGAGAACCCGGTGGGCCACTCCGGGTCGATGACGTTCTCCAATACCGCAGGACTCCGCCGGTCGATGGCGGAGGGGCTTCAGGAGAAGGGCGTCGTTTTTGTTTCACTGCAGGCGGCAATCGATGGTGCCGTCACCGGCGACCTGGCGGACAAGGTGAAACGTGTGCTGTTGCGGGGGCTGGAAAACGCCGACAACCGCATCGCCGTCTGGCACTACGCCACGATGACCCATGGAGCGATTCTGTACGTGCCACGATTTGTGGAGCTGAAGGATCCCTTCGTGGTGACCTTCGATGAATCCGGTGATGAGATGCTGCGCTCTCCGCAGATCGTAGCTATCGCCGATGAAGGGGCTCGCTTTTCTCTCGTCCACCGCTCACGCGGTTCTGAGGAGGGAGAGGTGCTCTTCAACGAGGCGGTAGACCTCCACGTGGGTAACGCCGGTCGTATCGATTGCTTCGGCGTGCAGAACGTCAATATCGACTCCACCTACTTCTCCAACGGCTTCGGCTCGGTGGGGCGAGACGCGACGCTGCACGTGTACAGCGCTGCTTTCGGCGGACTCTTGAGCAAGTATCGCTACGACGTGCACATGGACGGGGCTGGGGGCGACGCGTTTATCGGGGGCGTGTATTTTCCCCATGAGGATCAGCACATCGATATGCGCACCGTTCAGCACCACGTGGACCCCAACGCCCACAGCCTCACCCTCTACAAAGGTGCGGTCACCGATGAAGCGCACAGCGTCTATCAGGGACTGATCAGTGTAAACCACGACGCCCTCAACACCGACGCGTACCTCACCAACAACAACATCGTTCTTGGTGACGATGCCCGGGCGGATTCGATTCCGACCTTGGAGATCCACACCGACGAGGTACGCTGCAGCCACGGCAGCACGATCGGCAAGCTGGACGATAGTCAGATTTTTTACCTCAACAGTCGGGGGTATTCTCCTGAGGAGGCAAAACACCTCCTAGTGCAGGGGTTTTTTGAAGAGGTCGTGGGGAAGTTCCCCGAGGTGGTTGTCGATGAGATCCACGAAATCGTGGAGAAACGAATTACGGTTGCGGATGAGTAGCCCCGGGCGCTATCGCCACCTCCAGAGTGTATAATAATGGGGCTTCGGCTACGGCTGAAGCCCCTTTTTTGGGGTGCGCCCGGCAGGGTGCGCCGTGTGGGAGAAACGGCATGGCAAAATGGCGAGAAGTATGTGGCGAGGATGAATTTCAGCGCACCAAGAAGTTTGTGCACCGACGCAAAGAGGTTGCACTCTACAAACTGGAAGACGGCATTTATGCCACGGAGAACTCCTGCAGCCATGAGTACTCCGAATTGAGTGAAGGTATCATTATGGGGACCGATGTGTACTGTCCAAAGCACGGTTCCCGGTTCGATATCAAGAGCGGCGCCGTCCGGGATCTTCCGGCGACCCGACCGGTCAAAACGTACGAGGTAATGGTTGAAGATGGAGTCGTGTACGTCAAGGTCTAAGCCCGACTCAGGACGTTCTCGGGATACGTCCCGTCCCCGGCCCACCGAGCTCTTGGGACCGGGGGATACGGCGGTTGCCGGCGAGTTGCTGCGGCTCGGAGAGCTGGTGGTGATCCCTACGGAAACCGTCTATGGCCTCGCGGCGGATGCCACCAACTCCGATGCCGTGCAGGCTATCTTCGCTGCCAAGGGTCGCCCGCAGGACAACCCCCTTATCGTACACCTGGCGTCGGTATCCGCCGCGCTGGAGATGATCCCTGAGCACCTGGATGCCGCCCGCCGGGCGCTGGTGTCCTTCGCCCCTGGACCCCTGACCGTTGTGGTCCCGGCACCGGACGGGATCGCCCCGGTGGTACGAGGCGGCCTTGATACCGTGGCGTTTCGTGTTCCGGCGCACCCCGGTGCGGCGGCCATTATTGCCGCCGCCGGAGCTCCCGTGGCAGCCCCCAGCGCCAACCGCAGCGGTCGGCCCAGTCCCACCACCTTCGCCATGGCGCGCTGGGAGATGGAGGGCCGAGTACGTGCGATCGTGGACGGAGGAGACACTGATATCGGGATCGAGTCCACCGTGGTGGACGGCACCGATCCGGCGTCATTGCGGATTCTCCGCCCGGGCAGCATCTCTGCCGCGGAACTGCGGGACGTGGTGGGCGTACCGGTTTACGGAAGCGGGGATGCCGATGCCGGGGACGCCGCCGATGCGACCGCCGGCGGCGCTGTTAAGGCCGTGGGCCCGGCGGGCTCCGGAGATACCGCGCAGCGGGGGTCCCCCGGTACCCGGTACCGGCACTACCAGCCGGCCGTGCCGGTGCAGGCGTTTGCGAGCGACGAGTGGGGCGTCCTGTACAGAACCGTTCTCAGTGAGGGGCCCGGAGGAGCGCGGGTGCTGCTCATCGCGAAATTGGACCGGTCTTCAGCCGGCGACGGTGAGTTGGATATCGTGGTGATGGCTTCCCCGACGGAGTACGCCCGGCGCCTCTACCGCGAGTTCCGCCGGGCCGAAGAAGATGGCGTGCGCCGCCTCTACGTGGAGATACCCCAGGACGCGGCCTCCGCCGGATTGCGGGACCGGATACTTCGAGCCGCACAACCTGCCGATCAGAATTAGCCGTGAACGGCGTGAATCCGCTCGGACGGCAGCTTCGTGGCAAGGCGCGCCTTCATGAACGAGAACACCTCTTCTCGGAGCCTATCTTCGTAGGCGGCCACCGTTGGGCCCATCTGTACCTCCCGTTGGAGGGATTCCGCCGAGCGAAACGCCCGAATCCGCCGGAGAAAGTCCGGATGCATGCGAAACACGCCGAAACTGACCTCTTCCACGGCACTCACCGGCATCCGGCGAAAGACGTGATCGATCGCCGTGCCGTAGTGTTCCTTCCAGTGATCGGTAATGATAATCGGGTCAAAGCACACGCGCACTCGCCAGCCCTGCTGAGCCGCCCGCCGGGCGTCGAGTAGTCGCTGCATGAAGGCGGCGGTTCCCGCCTCACTCCGTCGCGCCACCACGTCCGGTGACAGCGACCATGTAAGAACCACTCCGCGGTGAGGAACCAGATCCGCGATTGCGGCAAATCCACCGCTCTTGGTGCGGACCTCGATTTCCAGTTCCGGCCGGTTCCGGGCCGCCTCAATCCAACGGCGGACCAGCCCGAAATGCCGCTCAAATCCCAGCAGATCACTGAGGTAGCTAATGCTCACATAGAGATGGCCATGCTCGGCGATATGCTGATCCACCGCTTCCAGGTACTCCTCGAAGTTCACGTTCACCAGAATATTTGCGGAGCGGTGCATGCCTTGCAGAAAGCAGTAGTCACAGTCGAACAGGCAGTTTCGCACCATATCGTTGTAGTGCACCGCCCGATCGGTGCCAAAGCTGGCAACCCGCTCACTTCCGGCGTAGAGAAACTGGTGCGACTTGCGCGCCAGAATCAGCCGGGGGGCCCACTTCTGCCGCGCAAAGTCCTGTCCGGGGCGCTTGAAGAATCGCTGGGCGTCGTCGATCTCCGTGATCCGCCGCGGCTCGAGGCGCTTGAGAATATCGCGAGCCACCGGTAGCTCGCCGGAACCGCGCTCAATGTAGACGTGGTCAAAGGCGATCATCCGATTTGCTGCTCCAGTGCTTTTACGATCGACCGCAGGCCGCGGTGGATTGCGCCCTCGGTGATCGGGGTCGCCGTGCTATCCTGCCCGAGGTCGCCGACCGTCCGCGTATCGACGGGAAGTCCCACCACCCACACCTGGTGCGGCCCTAGGCGGCGCAGCGCCCAGTCCGCCGCGTGCCACACCGACGGGTGCGCTATCGGTTCCACACGCACCGCTTCATCGAACCGGGAGGTCGGTTCCAGGAGATCCGGAATGAGTTCTCGCCGCCCGGATGCCATAAGGCGGTCCGCCACTATCAGATGCGGTGCCGGAACGGCCAGGAGCACAGCTGAGCAGAAGGGTAGGGCTCCCAGGTAGAACGCAAGTTCCGCCACAATATCCGCCGTACTATCCGCAGAGCGAACGAGGCTATTCGCTTCGGTGTCGGCGTGCTCACCGGCCGGCGGCTCTTCATGTTGGAGACCACTTGCGGGTGCGGCGGAATCAAGCGGCGGAAGCTCAGCGATCACCAGCTCACCATGGGTGAGCATCCGGCCCCGCCGCCGCATAGCCGGCGATTCCGTTTCTGCCGCCACCGCGGGAAACGTCTTGCGCAATCTGGAGACGATCGGGCCTCCGCAGGCGGCGATCAGCGTTCGGGTCATGAAGAGCGTTCGGATCATGAAGAGAGAAGTCGGGCGATGAGCGGCGGGTCATCACCGTTGCCCACCGCGGTGATTTCCACGTCGTAGAACGTATTGGCCTGAAGCGCGCCGCCCTCCCAGTTACCACCGTCGTCGCGGATAATCTTCACCGGATGGTAGTACTCGCTCAGGCCGGTTGCCGGCGGTCCCTCCGGTGAGGTGCGGACCTGTTCTACCAGAACGCGCTGCCGCCGTCCCACCAAGCGCTTCCGGAGGCGTCGTTTGCGTGTATTCGCGGCTTCCCGGATACGGTGGCCCCGGGCGCGCTTCTCTTCAGACGAAACGTGACTCGGCATACGCTCCGCCCGCGTTCCGCTCCGCAGGGAGTAGGGAAACATGTGGACGTGCGCTACCTCCGCCCGATCGGTAACGGTGAGGCTCTCAGAGAACTCCGCTTCTCCCTCACCGGGAAACCCTACGATTACGTCGGTGGTTATCGTGAAGTCCGGATCTACGGTGCGGAGCCGGTCTACCACGTCCAGGTATTGGCTGACGGTGTACATCCGACGCATGGCAAGCAGAATTCGGTCGCTCCCGCTCTGGAGACACAAATGCAGATGAGGGCACATCTTAGGATGCCGGAAGAGGTCCACGAAGCGCTGGTCCAGTTGATCCGGTTCCAGGGAAGAGATTCGCAGCCGAAAATCCCCTTTGAGCGCGAGTATACCCTGCACCAGGTCTACGAAATCGGTGCCGTCGGCGGTGTAGCGGCTCATGTTCACGCCGGTGAGCACCAGCTCCCGGGCGCCGTTTTCGATCGCCCGGCGTGCTTCCTCGAGCACTGCCTCGGGAGGTCTGCTGCGTGCTCGTCCGCGGACAAACGGTATGATGCAGAACGTGCAGAAGTTGTCGCACCCGTCCTGAATCTTCAGATTGGTCCGGGTATGAAAGATGCGCTGCGGCGGAGCAAAGCCGAAGACGTTGGGATCGAGGTCGTTGGGGTCCACCACCTCTCCCCGAAAGTGGGCGTCCAGGACCTGGGGGATTGTGTTCTTGTGGATGTTGTCCACCACGTAGGTAGCCGCGCTGTCCAGCAGCTCTTCCTTGTGGCTGTTCACGAAGCAACCGGTGAGCACCACCACCCCCTCGGTTCCTGCGGAGCGAACCGCGCGGTTGAGGGTGTTGCGGCTCTTGCGGTCAGCTTTGTTGGTAACGGTACAGCTGTTTATGACGTAGGCGTCGGCGCCGTGGGTCCCGTCCACCACGGAGAAACCGCGCTCCCGGAGGTCCGTGGCGATCGCCTCAGTCTCATACTGATTCAATTTGCATCCCAGCGTTTCGAACGCCACGGTGGTGGGGGTGTTCATGCCGTCTCCACCGCCGCCGGAGCGGGTACCACTTCACCAAAGATCGACAGCGGTCGACAGTCGGTAACCTTTACCGATGCAAATGAACCGATCATCGAGTAGCCCGGGTCGGGGATGCGTACCGGAATTCGGCCCTCCGTCTTGGCAGACAGGTACCCCGGCCGGCGGTCATATCCGTCCACCAGCACGGAGATAGTCCGGCCCAGGAGGTTGCGGTTATGCGCCATGCCCGATTCCTGCAGTACATCGGTAAGCGCGTGGAGCCGACGCTTCTTCTCATCCTGGGAGATGTCATCCTTCCAGCGGGAGCTCGCTGCGCCGGGGCGGGGGGAGTACATAGCGATATACGCCATATTGTACTGAAACTCCTCCATTGCCGCCCGGGTATGCTGGAATTGCTCCTCCGTTTCACCGCTGAAGCCCACGATAATATCGGTGAATAGCGTCGTCTCCGGCAGCACGCGACGAATACCGTCCACTACCTTCCGGTAGCCGCTGACCCGGTAGTTACGGTTCATGCGGATCAGGACCTTGTCGTCGCCGCTCTGGATCGGCAGATGGATCTGTTTTCCGATCGTGGGGTATTCGGCGATCGTCTCCAGCACGTCGTCCGTCATGTCGCGGGGATGGGGTGAGGTAAAATACACCCAGAGGTCCTCGCCCCGGGTAAGTGCGCCGATCTCAGCTAACAGCCGGCTAAAGGTCATCTCATCGCTCCGGCGGTCCAGCCCGTAGCTGTTCACGTTCTGCCCGAGAAGCGTTATCGTCTTGTACCCGGAAGCCACCAGCTCTTCTACCTCGGCAAGTATTTCTCGCGAGGGTCGTGACACTTCCCGTCCCCGCGTGTAGGGCACCGCACAGAATGTACAGAACTTGTCGCAGCCGTTCTGAATAGGCACGTACGCCTCAAATGAAGAGGTGTGGGTTGGCTTTACATGCCAGAAGCCCTCCCGGATATCCTCGGTGACCCCGTGGGGCCCCGCGGGCATCGTCGGAGTGAAGAGGCGCGGCGCGTCTGCGCCGTCGGCAGGCTGAGCGCGGCCCTTTACTCCCGCCGTGCCATGGTTCGCATAACGGCCCTCGCCGGCATGCGCCGGGCGGGGGTCTTCCTCAGTATTTTCGTGGGCGCTCTCGAAACCCGCCGGTTCCGCCAATGAGGTCGGCGTAACCACCCCGTACTGCCGGATCATATCGGGGAGGCCGGGCAGTTCATTAATTGTAAATACCAGATCGAAGCGTTTAAGAAACTTCTCCCGATCTTCCGGAAGCATGCACCCGGAGACAAACGTTAGCAGGTTACGATCATTTTTCCACTCGTTCCACTTGTGGATCTTACTGTAGACTTTGTCGATCGCTTTCTGCCGGACCGAGCACGCCACCACCCCCAGGACGTTGGCATCCTCTTCGCGCTCGGAGCGTTCATAGCCGAGCCGTTCCAGCACCGTTCGTATCCGTTCGGCATCGGACTGGTTCATCTGGCAGCCCAGCGGCACAAGATGATATCTCATCAGAAATAGACCTCTGCAAAAAGTTGATTATGCGGCACGCCGGCATCCTGCAGGATGTCGAACGCTTCGTAAATCATGTCGCAGTTGCCACACAGGTAGTACCGCGCCGCCGTGTCTACCGTATGCGTCCGAAGATACTCGGTGACCCGACCGTGAAAATCTCCGCTGGTATCCCGAGAGATACATGAGGTATACCGATCGCGGTCGAACGTCTCGTATTCGTGGCGTTCGGAAAGGGAACGGACGCCATGCAGCAGAGCGTAGTTGATTTCGGGATAGCCGCGCACAAAGTTGTGAAACGGTGATATTCCGGTACCCGTGGCGATGAACACGTACCGGTGTTCTCGCCAGTCTTCGTCAATCGTAAAAAAACCGAAGGGGCCGTCCACCGTCACCGGATCTCCCGGTCGAAGCGCGCGCAGCCGGCGGCTCACATATCCATCGGCTACTTCCTTCACGAGAATCTCAAGATAATCGTCGGCAGGACTGGAGTACACGGAATACTCCCGCATGTGAATATCATCAGCGGGGCCCACGCTCAAGTATTGTCCCGGCTCATACTGCAACCCGTTCCGATCAAACCGGAGCACGTATGTACTGTCGCTGAGTTCGCGAATCGTGTGTACCGAAAAGCCGGTACGTGTCTGAATTGTCTCCTTCACCGTATGCTCCAATGTAGTTCTTCTGGGTGGTATCCGTCAGTATAAAAATATGACAAGGAAGGTCAAGGAACAGGGACCGGCGGAAACAGCGCATCTCCCGGCGCGAATTCGCCCCCGGCGTTGACGGCCGAATTTAGATCGGAATATATTGACCCCACATTACCGACACAAACTATCCGCCAGGGGGCACGCATGGTAGCGATCATCTATGGGTCGTCCACTCTAAATACCGAATTCATATCTCAAAGGCTCGCCGCGGCGTTCGGGCCAGAACGGGCGGAGCTGTTCAACGTTTCCACGATAACATCCGAGCTCATCACGGATCGGGATTCCCTGGTGTTCGTGTCATCCACGTGGGGTGTAGGTGACCTTCAGGACGACTGGGAGGCGTTCCTGCCCCAGGTGGAGCCCCTGGACTTCTCCGGTAAGAGGGTGGCTCTTGTGGGGGTGGGAGATCAAGAGAACTATCCCGATACGTTCTGTGACAGCATCGCGATCCTCTACGAAGCCGTGATCCGGCAAGGTGGTACGATCGTGGGCTGGACGGATATCGAGGGATACAACTTTACCTCGTCCCGGGCGGTGCGGGAGGAGCGCTTCATGGGCCTGATTCTGGATGAGGATAATCAGGCGGATCGCACCGATGACCGGATCCGGGAGTGGGTCAAGCAGGTCTCACCGGAGTTGTCCTGACTTGACAGTTTCCTGTGCCTCTGCTATGTTCCTTCGAGCCTAAATCGCGCCCTTGTAGCTCAGTCGGTAGAGCACATCCATGGTAAGGATGGGGTCATCGGTTCAAGTCCGATCGAGGGCTGTGCGGAAGTAACCGTCCGCTTTTAGGCCAGTAGCTCCAATTGGTAGAGCGCCGGTCTCCAAAACCGGATGTTGTAGGTTCGAATCCTGCCTGGCCTGTCTGTTACCGGAGCGTTGACGGCTGTTTGTATTATTGAGGAGCATCTGGTGAAGCGAATTATCGCCTTTTTTCAGGACAGTTATGCCGAGCTTAAGAAAGTAACCTGGCCATCGCGAGAAGAGGTTGGCTCCTCGACGCGCGTCGTTCTCATCTCCGTGATGATTTTTGCCGCGGTGCTCGGATTGCTTGACTACCTGTTTCTGAGCGGCATCGACCTGCTCTTCTAGAGCAGGGAACAGGATCATTTCCACTATGGCAAGAAACTGGTACGTCTTACATACCTATTCCGGCTACGAGAACAAGATCGAGCGCACCCTCCGGATGATGATGGAGGAGGGCAAGCTCGGCGATGCCATTCTCGATATCAAGGTGCCGTCGGAGCAGGTGGTAGAGGTGCGCGACGGAAAGAAACGCGTCACCAACAAGAAGTTCTTGCCCGGTTATGTCCTTATGGAAATGGACCTTCCCGAATCCGGCTGGAAAGGCATTCTTGGTGAGATTCGTCGTATCAATGGGGTCACCGGGTTCGTAGGCTCGAATCCGGGATCCAAGCCGCAGCCGATCTCCCAGGAAGAGGCGCGGTCGATCCTTCAGAAGACCGGTGAGATCAAGGGTGATCGTTCCATCAAGCCGAAAGAGACGTTCGTCACGGGCGAAACGGTTCGCATCATCGAAGGTCCGTTCAATACCTTTACCGGTACCGTGGAAGAGGTGAATCCCGAGCGAGCGAAGATTCGCGTTACCGTGGGAATTTTCGGACGCTCTACCCCGGTGGAGCTGGATTTTCTCCAGGTAGAGAAGCTGTAGCGAGAATTGCACCGCCCCAGTTCGGGGTGGTGTGCAGAAGAGTGCGGTTCTTCGTGAGAAGAATCGCGTGGGAGTCACTGGGATCGGTGGTTCGTAGAATCACCACCTCGGGGCGTATGTACCACAGAGGAGGCCACATGGCAAAGAAAAAGATTACGGCGCAGATCAAGCTGCAGGTGCCCGCCGGAAAGGCAACTCCGGCGCCGCCGGTAGGACCCGCTCTGGGACCGCACGGTGTGAGCGCTCCGCAGTTTGTTCAGCAATTCAACGATGTCACAAAGGGCTATGAACCGGGTATTCTGATCCCGGTGGTCATAACAGTGTACGGCGATCGCTCCTTCACCTTTATTACCAAGACGCCGCCCGCGGCAGTTCTGATCAAGAAGGCGATCGGATTAGCCAAAGGTTCTGCAGAACCCAACAAGACTAAGGTGGGTAAAATCACCCGAGCTCAGCTGGAAGAAATTGCGCAGACCAAGATGGAAGACCTGAACGCAAACGATATTGATGCCGCGGTGAAAATTATCGCCGGCACCGCCCGAGCTATGGGCGTCACGGTGGAGGGCTAAGTCGATGAAGCGTGGAAAGAAGTATCAAGAAGCGCTCGGCAAGGTCGACCGGACCCACGAGTATGAAGTAGATGAAGCGATAACGCTGGTAAAAGAAGTTGCTCCCGCTAAGTTCGACGAGACGGTGGAGCTTTCCATGCGCCTGAATCTGAAAAAGAGTCAGACGGTGCGCGACACGCTGGTTCTTCCAAACCAGTTTAAGGGTGAGAAGCGTATCCTGGTGTTTGCCAAGGGTGAGAAAGCGGAAGAGGCGCGTCAGGCCGGTGCGGCGTTCGTCGGTGACGACGACCTGATCGAAAAGATCAAAGGCGGCTGGCTGGATTTCGACGTAGCCGTTGCTACCCCGGATATGATGAAGGATGTCGGTCGCTTAGGACCGGTCCTCGGTCGGCGCGGTTTGATGCCGAACCCAAAGACGCAGACGGTCACGATGGATGTGACTGCCGCGGTGGCGGAGCTTCAGAAGGGGCGTGTCGAGTTTCGGTCCGACAAGACGGGAGTCGTGCATCTGGCCGTGGGCAAGGTGTCAATGGAAACCGACAAGATCGTGGAGAACATTCGATTGATTCTGGACGAGGTGGCAAAGCGCCGACCGCCGGAGACCAAGGGAGTGTTCATGAAGTCGGTGGCGGTGTCCTCTACGATGGGTCCCGGCGTACGCTTGGTGGTAGGAGAGTAAGTGATGCAAGGCTATCAGACGAAAGTTAATGACAGCAAAGTTGCCGCGGTAGACGCGCTGAAAGAGCAGTTCGGCGAGGCGGGGGACTTCATATTCACCAACTACCGCGGTCTAACCGTGGATCAGATCACCCGTCTGCGTACGCAGCTGCGCGAGATGGACGCCGACTTTAAGGTGGTTAAGAACAACTTTGCCAAGATTGCGTTTCAGCAGATGGAGAAACCCGACGTTTCCGATTATTTGGTCGGCCCCACGGCGGTAGCGATCTCCAATAGTGATTCCGCGCCGGTGGTGAAGGCGCTCTTCGACTTTGCCAAAGAGAATCCGGTGGAGGTGAAGGGCGCGTTGGTCGGCGGTACCGTCTATGATGCGACGCAGGCTGAGGCGTATAGTAAGCTTCCTGGTCGTGACGCGCTGTATGCTCAGTTGATGAGCGTGATGCAGGCGCCGGTACAGAATCTGGTGTATGCACTCAACGGAGTGCCCACCAACATCACCCGCGTCCTGCAGGCTGTTGCCGACGCAAAGTCGGAGTAATCTGGGAGACATGTTGGGGTTAGTTCCCCGATTTGGCTGTAATCAACCGACGTTAGTCTTCGCTTCGGCTGCCTGCTATCGTCGGAAACATACAAAGGAGAAGGTAATATGGCAGACATAACGAAAGAGGATATCCTCGAAGCTGTTGCAGGAATGACCGTGCTCGAAGTAAGCGAGCTGGTCAAGATGATGGAAGAGAAGTTTGGTGTGACCGCTGCGGCCCCCGTTGCTGTAGCCGCCGCAGGCGGCGGTGGTGGAGCCGAGGCTGAGGCTGTAGAAGAGCAGTCTGAGTTCGATGTCATCCTGAAGGGTGTCAAAGAAGGCGGCAACAAGATTCAGGTGATCAAGGCGGTGCGCACGGTCGTTACCGGGCTGGGCCTGAAGGAGGCGAAAGAACTCGTTGAGACGGGTGATAAGCCTGTACGCGAAGGGGTCTCCAAAGACGAGGCCGCCGAGATTAAGAAGACGCTTGAGGAAGCCGGCGCTGAAGTCGTCGTTCAGTAAGGTCTTCCGATCTCAAAACCAGTTTTTCTATCTCCAACGCCACCGGTGTATCCGTACACCGGTGGTGCATTTTTGTCATAAGCCGTTGTCGGGAGGTGTGCATGTTTGACAGAGAACAAACTATCAACCGGATTGAAGTCGGGACCGCCGGTCCCAAAGTAATGGAGCTGCCCGATCTGGTTGATGTTCAGCTCTCGTCCTATGAACGGTTTCTCCAGCGGGAGGTAATGCTCGCCGGTAATCCCCCGTCGAGTCAGGGGCTGCAGGAGGTGTTCGAGGCGATCTTTCCGATCGAGAGCCCCTCCGGAGACCTCCGGCTGGAGTTTGACCACTATATTCTCGACGAACCGAATATCAAGATGAGCGAGGTGGAGTGCAAGAACAAGGGTACCACCTACGCCGTTCCAATCAAGGCACGGATCAATCTGATATTCCTGGAAACCGGAGAAATCCGGCAGAAAGATATCTACATCGGTGACATTCCGCTCATGACCGAACGGGGAACGTTTGTCATAAACGGCGCGGAACGGGTCGTGGTCAGTCAGATTCACCGCAGTCCCGGCGTCATATTCTCCCACGAGAAGGGTGTGTACAGTTCGCGGATCATTCCGTATCGGGGAAGTTGGCTTGAGTTTGAAATCGATCAAAAACGGGACTTGGTGTACGCCAAGATTGACCGGAAAAAGCGGATTCTGGGCACTCTTTTTCTGCGCGCCTTAGGATACGATACGCGAGAGAAGATCATTGAGCTCTTCTATCGGAGCGAGCACGTCAAACTTGCAGACAGTCGTGAGCTGCGAGAGCAGCTGAGTGGTCGCGTACTTTCCACCGCTGTCTACGTGAAAGACAACGAGGGCCATCAACGTAAGATGTATCGAGCCGGGGAGAAGATCCATCCGCACGACATCGATGAGCTCCTCCGAAGCGGCATCGACGCGATAAATCTGATCGACGACGAGCAAGAACAGTCGCTGCATGCCGACATCATTCTGAACTGTTTTGAGCGGGAGGAGTCCAAGTTTGTCGGTGAGGATGTAGAACGCGACGAACCGAGCAAGGAAGATGCCATAACCGCGATCTATGCGGTGCTGCAACCGGGTGAGCCGATCACCATGGAAAGCGCTGAGAAGGACTTTCTTAGCATGTTCTTTTCGTCCCGACGGTATGATCTGGGTCGGGTGGGGCGCTACAAACTGAATAAGAAATTCGATTATGAGGATCCGCCGGAGGACTACATCCTAACGCAGGAAGACATCGTCAATACGATGCGCTTCCTGATAAAGGTGTATATCGGCGAACAGAACGTTGATGATATTGATCACCTTGGAAACCGCCGGATCCGGTCGGTGGGTGAGCTGCTCGCCAATTCGTTGAAGACCGCCTTCAGTCGAATGGAGCGTATCGCCAAAGACCGGATGTCGCTGAAAGAGACTGAGACGATCAAGCCCCAGGACCTGATTTCGATCAAACCGATCGTGGCGGCGATCAAGGAGTTCTTTGGGTCATCCCAACTCTCGCAGTTTATGGACCAGGTGAACCCTCTGTCGGAGTTGACGCATAAGCGCCGCCTCAACGCGCTCGGCCCGGGTGGGCTTTCCCGGGATCGAGCCGGATTCGAAGTGCGTGACGTCCACTATACCCACTACGGCCGGATGTGTCCGATCGAAACGCCGGAAGGCCCCAATATCGGCTTGATCGTGTCGCTCGCCAACTACACCCAGGTGAACGAATACGGCTTTCTTGAAACACCGTATCGCCCGGTGAGGGATGGCGTGGTTCAGGGTGAGGTTGAGTATCTCTCCGCCATGGATGAGGAGAAGTACTACATTGCTCAGGCCAATGCCCCCGTCACTGATGACGGCAGGTTCGAGTTGGATCAGGTGTCCGTCCGGAAGAGCGGCGATTACACAACGCGTTCTCCGGAGCAGATCCAGTATATGGATGTCTCGCCCAAGCAGATTATCAGCGTCAGTGCCTCGCTGATTCCGTTCCTGGAGCATGATGACGCTAACCGGGCGCTCATGGGTTCGAACATGCAACGGCAAGCGGTCCCGCTGGTATTCCCGGAACCGCCCCGAATCGGTACCGGTATGGAGGCAAAGACTGCCTACGATTCTGGAGTTCTGGTCAAAGCGCGGCGAGCAGGAACGGTCGTCTACGTTTCCAGTACGCTGGTGGTGGTTGATCCGGAGACAAAACAGGACGCCCAGGACCAGGATACGTACAACATGGTAAAGTATCAGCGGACCAACCAGGATACGTGCTACCTGCAGAAACCGGTAGTCAGCCTCGGACAGACGCTGAGTGTTGGAGATCCCATCGCCGACGGCCCGTCCACCTTCAAGGGGGAACTGGCGCTGGGTCGCAACGTGTTGGTCGGGTTTGTTCCGTGGAACGGCTACAACTATGAGGACGCTATTCTTATTTCGGAGAAGGTCGTCAAGGAAGATATCTTCACCTCCGTCCACATCAAAGAGTTTTCCACTGATGTCCGGGAAACCAAACTCGGTCCGGAGAAGATCACCAATGATATTCCCAACGTCAGTGAAAAGTCGCTGGCGAAGCTCGACGAAGAGGGAATCGTTCGAGTCGGCGCCAAAGTCTCCAGTAGTGA
This sequence comes from Alkalispirochaeta sp., assembly GCA_040904425.1. Classification (GTDB taxonomy): domain Bacteria; phylum Spirochaetota; class Spirochaetia; order DSM-27196; family Alkalispirochaetaceae; genus Alkalispirochaeta. Next base: position 26,505 of record JBBDTM010000005.1, on the reverse strand, counting down.
CATCCTGGTGGGAAAAGTCACTCCAAAGAGCGACACCGAGACGACGCCGGAGTTCAAACTACTCAACCAGATTTTCGGTGAAAAGGCTAAAGAGGTGCGCGATACCTCGCTGAAGATTCCCCACGGCGTAGAGGGTACCGTAATCGACGTACAGCGCCTGAGTCGTAGCGAAGGTGATGATCTCTCTCCCGGTGTGGAGCAGGTGGTAAAGGTCATGATCGCCACCAAGCGGAAACTGCGCGAAGGTGACAAGATGGCCGGACGCCACGGAAATAAAGGTGTAATCGCCCGCGTCCTTCCGGAAGAAGATATGCCGTATCTCGGAGACGGAACTCCGCTGGAGGTATGTCTCAACCCGCTGGGTGTTCCCAGTCGTATGAACCTGGGTCAGATTCTCGAAACGGAGCTCGGCTGGGCGGCGCTCAACCTGAACGAATGGTACGCCACGCCTGTGTTTGAGTCTGCCACAAATGCGCAGATCGCCGAGAAACTGGAGGCCGCCGGGCTGCCCGCTACCTCGAAAACTGAGCTTTACGACGGCCGCACCGGGGACGCGTTCGAAAACCCCGTGATGGTGGGCGTCATGTACATGTTGAAGCTGCACCACCTGGTCGATGACAAGATGCACGCCCGTTCCACGGGGCCGTATTCCCTGGTAACACAGCAACCTCTCGGTGGTAAGGCGCAGTTTGGTGGTCAGCGCCTGGGTGAAATGGAAGTCTGGGCGCTGGAGGCGTACGGTGCGGCCAATACGCTGCAGGAACTGCTCACGATCAAGAGCGACGACATGAACGGCCGGGCAAAGATCTACGAGAGTGTGGTGAAGGGGCTGCCGTCGACTGCGGCGGGCGTGCCGGAATCATTCAACGTATTGGTTCAAGAGCTGCGGGGCCTCGGTCTCGACATGTCGATCTACGACAGCAAAGGTAAGCAGGTCCCCCTCACGGAACGTGACGAGGAACTGATCAACCGCCAGGGCAGCAACTTCTAAGAGGAGTGATACCGGAATGCGCGAAATTCAGGATTTTGACAATATCACGATCAAGCTGGCCTCGCCGGAACAGGTCCGTGCGTGGAGCTACGGTGAGGTCAAGAAACCCGAGACGATTAACTACCGGACGCTCCGCCCTGAGAAGGACGGGCTATTCTGCGAGAGGATCTTCGGTACCACTAAGGAGTGGGAGTGCTACTGTGGCAAGTTCAAGAGCATCCGCTACAAGGGTGTGATTTGTGACCGCTGCGGCGTAGAAGTGGCTCACCCCAAAGTCCGTCGGGAGCGTATGGGGCACATTGAGCTGGCGAGTCCCGTGTCTCACATCTGGTACTATCGGTCTGTCCCGTCCCGAATGGGGCTTTTGCTGGACCTGACCGTCTCAGATCTGCGCTCGATTCTGTACTACGAAAAATACATCGTTATCGATCCGGGTGATACCGATCTACGCAAGATGGATCTCCTCTCCGAAGAGGACTACATGGAAGCGAAAGAGCGCTACGGTATGTCCTTCTCCGCCGGTATCGGCGCCGAGGCGATCCGTTCTCTCCTCGAAGAATTGGACCTGGAAGCGCTCTCAGCGGAACTCCGGGAAATTATGGTGTCCAAAGGGGCAAAGGCGGACAAGCGTCTCCTGAAGCGGATCGAGATCGTGGAAAACTTCCGGGACAGTAGCAATGAACCGTCGTGGATGGTGATGGATGTGATCCCCGTCATTCCGCCGGAGTTGCGGCCCATGGTCCAGCTGGACGGTGGCAGGTTTGCCACGAGTGATCTGAATGATCTCTATCGCCGGGTGATCAACCGCAACAATCGCCTTAAGCGCCTCCTTTCACTGAACGCTCCCGACATTATTATCCGCAACGAAAAGCGGATGCTGCAGGAAGCGGTGGATGCGCTGTTTGACAACAGCAAGAAGAAGCGCGTGGTGAAGGGCGCGAGCAATCGGCCCCTGAAAAGCCTTTCCGATATGCTGAAGGGTAAGCAGGGCCGATTCCGTCAGAATCTTCTCGGTAAACGCGTAGACTACTCCGGCCGATCGGTGATCGTAGTCGGGCCGGAGCTCAAGCTGCACCAGTGCGGTCTGCCCACCAAAATGGCGATGGAGCTTTTTAAGCCGTTTATCATGAAAAAACTGGTGGAAAAGGACGTGGTGTACAATATCAAGCGTGCCAAGACGCTGGTGGAACAGGCTACGCCTGAGGTGTACGCGGTTCTCGACGAGGTAGTGCGGGAGCATCCCGTCATGCTTAACCGGGCCCCCACGCTCCATCGGCTGGGAATCCAGGCGTTCGAGCCGGTTCTTGTTGATGGAAAGGCGATCAAACTACACCCGCTCGTCTGTCATGCGTACAACGCTGACTTCGACGGTGACCAGATGGCGGTTCACGTGCCGCTGACTCAGGCGGCGCAGATCGAGGCGTGGACGCTGATGCTGTCTTCTCGTAACCTGCTGGATCCCGCCAACGGCCAACCGATCGTGTTTCCCAGTCAGGATATGGTTCTCGGTATCAACTATCTCACGCGGAACCGCGCCGGCGCTCGGGGAGAGGGCAAGTACTACAGCTCCCCCGATGAGGCGATCATGGCGCTTGACGCCAAGTCCGTCGATTACCAGTCGCTGATCAAGGTGTGGATCAACGACGAACTCACGGAAACCACCGTCGGGCGAATTCTGTTGAACGAAGCGTTCCCTAAACAAGTGGGGTTCGTGAACGAGTCGATGGGAGATAAGGAGTTGCGGCGCCTGATCGCTCGGGTATACCAAGAAAACGGTCCCGCGGTGACGGTGGAAATGCTGGACGTCATCAAGAATATGGGCTTCCGCTACGCCACTCTCTTCGGTGCAACGATCGGCATCGGCGATATCATGATTCCCGAGGTGAAATCGGGGATGATTGAGACCGCAAATAGCCAGGTAACCGCGATTCAGAGCCAGTATCAGGCTGGTGTTATTACCAACGACGAGCGCTACAATAAGGTGATCGAGGTCTGGAGTAAGACCAACGAAGATCTCACCAACGAGATGATGGAACACCTTCGAAAGGATCGTGGTGGGTTTAACCCCGTCTTTATGATGGCCGACTCCGGTGCTCGCGGTAGTCGCGGTCAGATACGACAGCTGGCAGGAATGCGGGGGCTCATGGCCAAGCCTTCCGGCGATATTATCGAACTGCCGATTCGGTCCAACTTCAAAGAGGGCCTGTCGGTGATCGAGTTCTTCATATCCACCAACGGTGCGCGGAAAGGGCTTGCAGACACTGCGTTGAAGACAGCCGACGCCGGGTACCTCACCCGCCGTTTGGTGGATATTGCGCAGGACGTGGTGGTTTCCAAGGAAGACTGTGGAACGATTAACGGTATCGAGATGACCGCACTCAAGGACGGAGAAGAGGTTGTTGAGACGTTGTCCGACCGCATCCGAGGTCGGTTTACCTTGGAACGGGTAAAACATCCCATTACCGGCGAAGTGCTTGTCGATGTCAACGAGGAGATCACCGATACGGTGGCCGCAGAAATCGAGTCCGCCGGTATCGAGACGGTGAAGATTCGCACGGTCCTCACCTGCGAGGCTGACTATGGGGTGTGCCAGAGGTGTTACGGGCGGAATCTGGCGGACAATAAAGCTGTCAATATCGGCGAGGCCGTGGGTATCATCGCGGCGCAATCGATCGGTCAACCGGGGACGCAGCTGACGATGCGGACGTTTCACATTGGCGGTGCTGCAACAAATACCGGTGAGGAAAACCGTACCTATCTCGGGTATCCGGCGTATATTCGCAAGGTAGAGGGTAGTAGCGTCACACTTGACGATGGCACGGTGCTGTTTACCCGGAAAGGGTTCCTCTACGTGTCTCGCATACTGGCCGAACACGAGACGAAAAAGAATGACAAGCTGCACGTGGAAGATTCTGAGAAGGTCGTGAAGGGCCAGGTTGTTCTGGTGCGCGGTTCCGAAGAGGTCGTTGCGGAGGATAACGCCTACGCGGTAATTAAAGGGAAGACGCTCTATCTGGTGGCGCAGGATCAGCGCATCGAGATTCGAAACGGTGCGGAGCTCCACGTCAAGGAAGGGCAGATCATTCCTGCCGAAGAGACGATCGCCAGCTTCGATCCGTTTAGCGAGCCGATCATCAGCGAATTCGAAGGGACCGTAGCGTTTCGCGACATTGTTGAGGGTACCACGCTCAAGAAGGAAGTAAACGAGGAGACGGGAAACGAAGAGAACAAGATCATCGAGCACCCCGTCGAGAATATGCAGCCCGCCGTGGCAATTACTGACGGTGGGGGAAATGAAATAATGAGCTACTCGGTGCCGAATAGCGCCTATCTCAGCGTGGTCGACGGGCAAAAGGTTCGTACAGGTACCGTCCTTGCGAAGATGCTCAAGGAAAGTGCAAAGACCCGGGATATCACCGGTGGTCTTCCTCGGATCGGTGAGCTCTTCGAGGCACGCCGACCCAAGACTTCCGCTATTCTCGCGCAGATCAGCGGTGAAGTAAGAACAGGGAACGTCGTTAAGGGCAAGCGGCAGGTCTTCGTGAAGGATGTCTACGATAAAGAGTTCAAGCACATGGTTCCCATGGGACGGCATTTGCTTGTGCGCGATGGCGACCCAGTGGAAGCCGGAGATCCCCTGTGCGACGGAGCGATCGATCCGCACGACGTTCTCGCGATTCTCGGAGAAAACCAGTTGCAGTCGTTCCTGGTGAATGAGGTGCAGGAGGTATACCGACTCCAGGGTGTCAACATCAACGACAAGCACATCGGAGTCATTATTCGGCAGATGATGCGAAAGCTGGAAATCGTCCAGGTGGGAGACACCAACTTCATTTTCGGGCTTCAGGTTGATAAACACAAGTTCCGTGCAGAGAACGCCCGGGTGATGAAGCAAGGTGGCCAGCCCGCGGTTGCTCGACCGTTGCTCCTGGGAATCACGCGGGCAAGTCTGAGTATCGACTCCTTCATCAGTGCCGCCAGTTTCCAGGAAACGACGCGCGTGCTCACTAACGCGGCGATCGCCGGTCAAACCGACGAGCTTCGGGGCCTCAAGGAGAACGTGGTCATCGGTCACCTTATTCCTGCCGGCACCGGTATGCGGAAATACAAACAGATTCGCCTGTTCGACGATCAGACTGAGGATCTCGACGCGCACGTGGCGCAAATCCTGGAAGAGCGCGCACGGGAGAAGGAACTTGAGGAACAGCAGGAAGAAGAAACTGCTGAAGTGGAAGTGACGGAGTGACGGTCTTGACACCCCCGGGGGTGTTTGATACGGTTCCGCTCTACGATTCAAACGGAGTATAAAGAAGAGATGCCAACGATCAATCAGTTGATTCGAAAAGGACGAGTACGGCAGAGCAAGGCGACGAAGTCGCCGGCGCTGCAGGATTGCCCGCAGAAGCGGGGCGTCTGCACCCGTGTAATGACCGTCACTCCCAAAAAGCCCAACTCTGCTCTGAGGAAGGTTGCTCGTGTCCGTCTTTCCAACGGGATTGAGGTGACCGCCTACATTCCTGGAATCGGTCACAACCTGCAGGAGCACTCGGTAGTGTTGCTTCGGGGAGGCCGTGTGAAGGACCTGCCCGGTGTACGGTACCACATTGTTCGGGGTACCAAGGATACCTTGGGCGTGGAAGATCGGCGGAAAGGTCGGTCAAAGTACGGCACCAAACGGCCGAAGGCGTAAGAGGAGCTGAGTAATGCCGAGACGACACATACCCCAGCGTAAGCCACCAATTCCGGATCCTCTGTATCACGATGTGACGATGTCCCGGTTCGTAAATCGCATGATGCTGAACGGAAAGCGGGCTACCAGTCAGGCCATCGTGCACGAAGCGATGGCCGATATTCAGCGGAAAGTGAGCGACAAGACTCCGGTTGAGGTCTTTCATCAGGCGCTGAACAACGCCAAGCCGATGCTGGAGGTGAAGAGCCGCCGCGTTGGAGGATCGACCTATCAGGTTCCTGTAGAGATTAAGGATAATCGCCGCGAAGCCTTGGCCATGCGCTGGCTCATCTCCGCCGCCCGTACGCGTGCCGGTAAAAGCATGGGGCTCCGTCTGAGCCAGGAATTGCTTGATGCGTTCAACAACACCGGCACAGCGGTGAAGAAGAAAGAAGATACGCACCGAATGGCGGACGCCAATAAAGCTTTCGCTCATTATCGCTGGTAGTGAGTGATCGCCGGGCAGATGCGCCCGGGGCGACCTGCCGTGAGAGTTTTGCTTAGTACCGGTGGTAATCATGTGGGTAGAGGGGTGACACGCTACGTAATACGTGGTAGGCTCTCTTTAGAAAATTATCTGATTTGGGATTATGTGCTGGAGTACAACGCTTCGGCAAACTGGTCCTAAGGAGCCAAACCACCCGGGATGCGGGTAGGTGGCGATGAACGCGCCCGGTCGTTGATCGGGCAACACTTCGCCTATCCAACGTTCTTGACACCAAGGACGAGGGTTCCTTACAATCCAGCTTCCAAATCAGCGCGCCCTGCGGGCTTTGTGCCCTGACGGTGCGTCCAGAAAACAAATATAGATTTTCGTCGTTGTAACGTTGCAAGGAGGACGACAATGGCCAAGGACAAGTTCAAGCGCACAAAGCCGCATGTAAACGTCGGAACGATCGGTCACGTTGACCACGGGAAGACCACGCTGACAGCGGCTATGACAATGGTGAGTGCGGCCAAGTTCGGCTCAAAGGTCATGAGCTATGAAGAAATCGACAACGCTCCGGAAGAAAAAGAGCGCGGTATCACCATTAATACTCGGCACGTAGAGTACGAGACGGACGCCCGTCACTACGCGCACGTTGACTGCCCAGGGCACGCGGACTACATCAAGAACATGATTACCGGTGCCGCTCAGATGGACGGTGCTGTTCTGGTTGTCGCTGCAACCGATGGGGCGATGTCTCAGACTCGGGAGCACATCCTTCTTGCTCGGCAGGTTGGTGTTCCGAAGATCATCGTTTTCATTAACAAGACCGACCAGGTAGACGATCCAGACATGATCGAGCTTGTTGAGGAAGAGGTCCGTGACCTGCTCAACAGTTATGACTTTCCCGGGGACGAGATTCCGATTATCAAGGGCAGCGCCTTTGTCGCGATGGAGAATCACGACAATCCTGAGAAGACCAAAGAGATTTTCGAGCTCTTTGATGCGATGGATAACTACTTCCCCGTTCCCGAGCGAGCAATCGATAAGGATTTCCTTATGCCGATTGAGGATATCTTTTCGATTCAGGGTCGTGGAACCGTCGTTACCGGGCGGGTTGAGCGCGGTATTGTGAAGGTTGGTGATGAGATCGAGATTGTCGGTATTCGCGACACCAAGAAGACGACGTGTACCGGCGTTGAGATGTTCAACAAGCTTCTTGATGAAGGTCAAGCCGGGGATAACGTGGGTGCACTGCTTCGTGGTGTTGAGAAAAAAGAGGTTGAACGTGGTCAGGTCCTTGCTAAGCCCGGTTCAATCACTCCTCACACCAAGTTCAAGGGCCAGATTTACGCCCTGACAAAGGAAGAGGGCGGACGCCATTCTCCGTTTATGAACGGGTATCGGCCGCAGTTTTACTTCCGTACTACCGACGTTACCGGAACCGTCACGCTGCCGGACGACAAGCAGATGATCATGCCTGGAGACAACACCGAAATCAATGTTGAGCTCATTAAGGCGATCGCTATGGATAAGGGACTGCGCTTCGCAATTCGCGAGGGTGGCCGCACCGTCGCCAGCGGCCAGGTTATCGATATTATCGAGTAACCGGCTGCGGGCCGGAGTCAGGTCTTGGCGCGGAAGCGGCGAGACCTGATTTTTTTGTCTTTGGAGGAAACATGCCTGGCGAGAAAATCCGGGTGCGATTGCGCGGTTTTGACGTGCAGTTAGTTGATCAGAGTGCCGCGTCGATCGTGCAGACGGTGCAAAAAGCGGGGGCGAATGTGTCGGGGCCTATTCCCCTTCCTACCCGTACAAACAAGTTTACCGTCCTTCGTTCTCCGCATGTGAATAAAAAAGCGCGGGAACAATTTGAGATGAGGACGCACAAACGGTTGATCGACATCTTAGAACCTTCTTCGGTAGTGATGGACGCGCTCATGAAGCTCGAGCTACCTGCCGGTGTCGATGTCGAGATAAAGCAGTAACAGGAAGCAAAGATGGTTGGGCTTATCGGAAAGAAAGTCGGTATGACACAAGTGTTCGACGAGGGCGGCAAGCTGGTTACGGTGACCGTGCTGAAAGTTGAACCGAATGTAGTCGTGCAGCGACGGACGGAAGATCACGACGGATACAACGCAGTATTGTTGGGTGCCGGTGGGCGTAATCCGAAACGGATTACCAAGCCTGTGGCGGGGCAATACGCCGCCGGTATAGAGCCGCGACGCGATCTATTTGAGTTCCGCGATTTTGATCATGAATGTGAAGTTGGTGACGAATTGACGCTTGATCTCTTGAAGGACGTATCGTTTATCGATGTGACCGGTACCAGCAAAGGAAAAGGGTTTCAGGGTGTCATGAAGCGCCATGGCTTCCATGGTGGACGTAAGACGCACGGTTCCAAGTTTCATCGGGAGAACGGGTCCACTGGTATGGCAGCCACGCCTTCACGGGTCATCAAAGGAACGAAGATGGCCGGCCGTATGGGTGGTGAGCGAAGTACGATGTTGAATCTACGGGTTGTTGAGATCGACTCGGAGAACCAGCTGATGCTGGTGCGCGGCGCCGTTCCCGGTCGTAGTGACGCAGTTGTGCGCATCCGCCCGGCGGTGAAAAAAGCGTTCGTCCGGTGAGTAGGGGTGTAACGTAATGGAAGCGAAAGTAGTTTCGACAACCGGCAAGAAGGTGCGAGATGCCGCGCTCAGTGACGACGTGTTTGCGCGCGAAGTCAGTGAGGGGGCTATTTATCACGCCATCCGTAACGAACTTGCAAACAAGCGCGTGGGCACTGCGGTGACGAAGACCCGGGGTAACGTTCACTTTAGCGGACGTAAGCCGTGGCGGCAGAAGGGCACCGGCCGTGCTCGTGCAGGTTCTCGTCGCTCCCCTGTATGGGTGGGTGGTGGTACCGTTTTTGGTCCGCAGATGCGTGACTATAGTTATCGCCTGCCGCGTAAAATGAAGCGAGTGGCGATCAATAGCATTCTTTCTCAGAAAATAGCCGCCGATGACCTTATTGTGGTGGAAGACTTCACGGTGGAGAGCGGAAAGACGAAAGATATGGCTGTGCTCATGCAGCAGCTCACGGATGCGAAGCGGGTCGTGTTGGTAACCAAAGACGACGATCCGATGCTGAAACGCGCTGCGCGAAACATCCCCTGGTTGCGGTATCTGAGTTGGAATCGACTACGGGCGCACGATCTTTTCTATGCGCAGAAAGTCGTGGTGATGGAGTCCGCCGCTACGTCCTTGGGACAGCAGGCTACGGGGAGTGAAGCATGAATCCCGAACAGGTTGTTATCGAGCCGATCCTGACGGAGAAGAGCAACGAGATGCGCGAGCGCGGGGTCTATACGTTCCGCGTTAATGCGCGGGCCAACAAGATCCAGATTAAGGATGCGGTTGGGAAGTTGTTCGACGTGCACGCGGTAGAGTGTCGCGTGGTTAACGTGAAATCAAAACCGAAGCGTACGCGCTACGCTGCGGGGAAGACGGCGACCTGGAAAAAGGCGATCGTGAAACTCGCCGAGGGCGAGCGGATTAGCGTCTTTGAAGGTGCGTAGGAGTAATTAGAGATGGCGATCAAAACCTATAAGCCGATTACGCCCGGCTTGCGGTTCAAGACGACACTGAACTTCGACGGGGTGGACAAAAAGGATCCTGAACGCGGGTTGACGCGTGGAGAGGGTTCGCACGCCGGTCGTGATAGTAATGGGCGTATCAGTGTCCGTCGCAAGGGTGGCCGGGTGAAGCGTCGATATCGAACGGTCGATTTCGTCCGTGAAAAGAACGATGTTCCGGCGAGGGTGGCTGCGATCGAGTATGATCCGAATCGCAGTGCAAATATCGCTCTGTTGCATTATGCCGACGGCGAGAAACGGTACATTCTGGCGCCAAAAGGGTTGAAGAAGGGTGATACCGTGCAGAACGGACCAAAAGCGGAGTTGAAGGTCGGTAATTGTCTTCCTTTGGAGAACATTCCCGTTGGTTCACCTGTACACGCGATCGAGTTGCAACTTGGTCGTGGGGGGCAACTGGTTCGTTCCGCCGGTGCGGCGGCGACGATTGTGGCCGCCGAGGGCGATTACGTAACGGTTCGTCTGCCTTCCGGGGAAATGCGTTTGGTGTTCCGAAAGTGTCGGGCGACGTTGGGAAGTGTTGGCAATGAAGATCACATGAACGTGACGCTCGGCAAGGCCGGTCGCGCTCGGTGGCTTGGTCGGCGTCCTCAGGTGCGTGGTGTTGCGATGAACCCGGTCGATCATCCGCACGGTGGTGGTGAAGGCAGTACTGCAGGAGGACGGCATCCCGTCTCGCCCTGGGGAACTCCCGCCAAGGGATACAAGACCCGCAAGAAGCGGAAATCTTCCGGCAAGTTTATCGTGAAGAAGCGGAAGTAGGAGTCTGTTGTGTCGCGATCGATAAAGAAAGGTCCGTTCATTGAAAAGAGCCTATACACACGAGTTCTTGGAATGAACAAGTCCGGCGAAAAGAAAATGCTTAAGACGTATTCCCGTACGTCCACGATTATCCCAGAGATGGTGGGTTTGACGATCTCGGTCTACAACGGAAAATCGTGGGTGCCGGTGTACGTCACGGAAAATCTGGTCGGCCACAAGCTCGGTGAGTTTTCTCCGACCCGGCTGTTCCGCGGTCACGCCGGCTCAGATAGAAAAGCCGGTAGACGGTAGAAGGCGAAACTATGGGATACAGAGCAGTAGCAAAGTACGTCCGTATATCTCCCTTCAAGGCACGACGCGTAGCCGATATTGTACGGAGCCGTCCGTACCCGGAAGCAGTTGCGATTCTCAACAATCTTCCGAATAAGGGAGCGCGTTTGGTGCAGAAGGTGATTCAGTCGGCCGCCGCGAATGCGCTGAGCAACAACCGGAGCTTGGACGAGGGGATGTTGTACGTGAGCGAGTTGTACGTAAATGAGGGCCCGCGGATGAAGCGCTTGTGGGTTCGTGGACGTGGGCGCGCGGATCTCCTGTTGAAGCGGATGAGTCATATCACTGCGGTGGTCGACCGCATCGAGAAGTCGGGAGAATAACGTGGGACAGAAAGTTAATCCGTACGGTCTGCGACTTGGCATCAACAAATCCTGGCGTTCGAAGTGGTACGTAGATCCGCGTGAATATGCGGATACACTTCACGAGGACTTGAAGCTTCGAAAGGTGCTGCACAGCGCTCCAGAAGCGCGGAGCGCCGACATCGCTGAGGTTGAGATTATTCGTCATCCCCAGCGCGTCACCCTTGTAATTCACACGTCGCGGCCGGGAGTGATCATCGGAACCAAAGGTTCCAACATTGAGAAGATTGGTCAGCGGCTTCAGAAGGCGGCCGGCAGGAAGATCCAGATCAAGATCAAAGAAATCAAGCGTCCGGAGACGCACGCTCAAGTGATGGCGCTCAACATTGCGCGACAGTTGCGTTCACGGGGATCGTTTCGGCGAACTCTTAAAATGGCCGTCAGCAACGCGATGAAGGCCGGCATTCAGGGCGTGCGCATTCGGATCGCCGGCCGGCTCGGCGGGGCTGAAATGTCGCGTGTTGAACAGCAGAAGGCGGGGCGAGTACCGCTTCACACACTTCGCGCAGACATTGACTATGGGTTTGCTGAATCGCTTACGACGTTTGGAACGATCGGCGTGAAAGTGTGGATGTTTCACGGTGAAGTGCTGAGCAAAGAACCGAAGCCGGACGCCGGTGCAGTGGTCAAGAAGCGACGTGAGCGCCCCTCTGAGAGGAGTAGCTAAAGATGCTGAGTCCAAAGCGAGTACGGTTCCGAAAGAGACAGCGCCGCGTAAAGCGGGATTTGAAGGGAACGGCCTTTCGCGGGAACACGGTTGCCTTCGGGGATTTTGGTCTGGTCGCCGCTGAAGGTGAGTGGATTACCAATCGTCAAATCGAGGCGGCGCGTATAGCGATGACCCGTAAGATCAAGCGTGGCGGAAAGGTATGGATTCGGATATTCCCTGATGTTCCTTATACCAAGAAGCCGGCAGAAACGCGGATGGGTAAAGGTAAGGGGTCTCCTGAGCACTGGGTGGCCGCGGTGAAACCCGGTTCGGTGATGTTTGAGCTCGCCGGCGTTAGTCGCGAGCTTGCCGAGTCGGCGATGAAGCTGGCCGGGAGCAAGCTGCCGATCAAGACACGATTCGTGGTGCGTAAGGGAGGAGAGCAATGAGAAACTCCTTTCGCGACCTGACTTTTGAAGAGCTGGTGGCTAAGCGCGAAGAGCTTCGACGGAAGTACCTTGATGCGCGTATGAACAAAGTGGTGGGTCATGTGGACAATCCCCTCGAAATTCGTACGCTCCGACGGCAGGTAGCCCGGCTCAACACGCTGATCTACAACCATGCAGAGATTGCGTCGGTTGAACAGGAGAAGGGTTGATGGCGGCAGAAACGATCAAAACGGCCGGGAAGAAAGTCTTCCAGGGCCGTGTAGTGAGCGATAAAATGGAAAAGACGATCGTCATTCAGGTGGACGGTCGGATGGTGCATCCGCTGTACAAGAAGTACGTCCGTTTTTCCAAGAAGTTGAAGGCTCATGACGAAAACAACGAAGCGCATATCGGTGATACGGTGCGTGTTGTTGAGTCGCGGCCGATAAGCAAAGACAAGCGCTGGCGGTTGTTCGAGATCGTCGAACGCGCACGCTGAGGTAGAACGCTATGGTTCAGATGCAGACGTATTTGAATGTTGCTGACAACAGCGGCGCGAAGCGCGTGCAGTGCATCAAGATTCTCGGCGGAAGCAAGCGAAAGTATGCGTCCGTCGGTGATGTGATCGTGGTGGCTGTAAAAGACGCGCTCCCCAATGCGCCGGTGAAGAAGGGAACTGTCGAGAGAGCGGTAATCGTTCGAACCACCAAGGAGTTTCGCCGAAACGACGGGACATATATCCGGTTCGATGATAACGCCTGTGTGATTATCGATAAAACACACAATCCAAAGGGAAAGCGGATTTTTGGCCCGGTGGCGCGGGAATTGCGCGACGCGGACTATATGAAGATCGTCTCGCTGGCTCCCGAGGTACTGTAGGAGCGTTCTTATGAAGACAAAACTGAAGAAGAACGACACGGTGACTGTGATTGCCGGTAAAGACAAGGGCAGAACCGGTCGGGTATTGCGCATCGATGAAAACGGTGATCGCGTGCTCGTCGAGGGTGTGAACATGGTGAAGAAGGCGCAGAAAAAGCAGCGTCAGGACGACACCGGTGGCATCATCGAAAAGGAAGCTCCGATCGCCATATCGAACGTGATGTACGTCGGAAGGGACGGCAAGCCTGCTCGTCTCGGTTACCGGGTTGAAGGTGGCGAGAAGGTCCGGTTTTCCAGAAAGACGGGGGAAACGGTCTGATGGCGGAGTATATACCGGCAATGAAACAGGCGTATCGGGAGTCGGTGAAGCCGGCCCTGGTAGAAGAGTTCGGATATCGAAGCGTTATGGAAGTGCCTGTTGTTGAGAAGATTGTTCTTAGCATGGGCGTCGGTGACGCGATCGATAACAAGAAGGCTCTTGAAAGCGCGCAGAACGAGCTGTCCCTCATTGGGGGGCAACGCGCGGTGCGTACTCGGGCCCGCAAATCGATCTCGAATTTTAAGTTACGCGAGGGTATGGAAATAGGCGCCAAGGTCACACTGCGACAGAATCGCATGTGGGAGTTTTTGGAGCGTCTAGTCGACATCGCGCTTCCGCGCGTTAAGGACTTTCGCGGTATCAATCCAAACGGTTTCGACGGTCACGGGAATTATTCGCTGGGTGTTACCGAGCACATAATTTTCCCGGAGATCGATTACGACAAGATTGACCGGATTACCGGACTCAATATTGTCATCGTGACCACGGCTCGGACCGACCAGGAAGCGCGTTCGCTTCTGACCGGTCTAAGAATGCCGTTCCGTAAGTAGGAAAGAGGGGGCTCAATGGCTAAGAAGTCCATGATTGTTAAGGCGCAACGGAAACCGAAGTACAGTACGCGTCGCGTTAATCGGTGTCGCGTTTGCGGGCGTCCCCGCGGTTATATGCGGAAGTTTGAGATGTGCCGTATCTGTTTTCGAAAATTGGCGAACGAGGGAATGATCCCTGGTGTCACCAAATCGAGTTGGTAGGAGTGAGAGATGAGTGTTTCTGATCCCGTAGCGGATATGCTTACCAAGATTCGGAACGCCAGTATGGCAAAGTTTGAGAGGGTCGACATCACTCCGTCGAAGCTCAAGCTTGAGATCATAAAGATTCTGAAGAATGAAGGCTACATCAAGAACTTCAAGAAGATGAACCAGGAAGAGTTCGAGACGATTCGGGTCTTTCTGAAGTACGACGACAGGCAGCAGCCGGTGATTCACGGTATCCAGAAGATTTCGACGCCCGGACGTCGCGTGTATTCGGGCTATCGCAAACTACCGCGCGTGTTAAACGGCTATGGTACGGTTATCGTTTCGACTTCGTCGGGCGTGACCACCGGCCGGAAAGCTGCCGAGAAGCAGGTTGGCGGCGAGCTGATCTGCTCCATCTGGTAAGGAGTGTATCGATGTCTCGAGTAGGACGGTTACCGATCACGGTGCCCAAAGGGGTGAGCGTGGACGTATCCGGTCAAAGCGTGACGGTCAAAGGACCCAAGGGCGAGTTGACCGAAGCGCTACGTCCCGAGGTGAAGGTACAGGTGGGTGAGAGCGAAGTCGTCGTGGACCGGGTCTCGGAAAGTCGCAAAGCGCGCGGCTTTCACGGATTGTATCGGCAGTTAATCGCCAATATGATTCTTGGGGTCTCCGAGGGTTTTTCCCGGGCCCTGTTAATCAGCGGCGTTGGATACCGGGCGGAGGTGAGTGGTCAAAATCTTACTTTGAACCTGGGCTTCAGTAATCCGATTGAGTTTCGATTGCCCGATGGAGTGAGTGCTGAGACCGATGGTCCCAACCGCGTGGTCGTCCGGGGAATCAGCAAGCAAATGGTTGGTAAAGTGGCATCGGAAATCCGTGGTATTCGGCCGCCGGAACCTTACAAGGGTAAGGGAATCAAGTACGAGAACGAGTACGTCCGCCGCAAGGTCGGAAAGTCCGGAATTAAGTGAGCAGGTAGAGCCGTATGAAGCGAGTTATTGAAAAGAATCGACGTCGACGACGTCGCAAGACACGGATTCGCGGAAAAGTGTATGGTACGCCCAGCCGTCCGCGGTTAAGTGTCTTCCGGTCGAATCGCAACCTGTACGTGCAGGCGATCGACGATCAAGAGGGCAAGACCTTGGCGGCGGCCTCCAGTGTGAGTGGAGATCTGAAAGGATTGAAATCAAACACGGAGGACGCGGCTCGGATTGGTGAGGCGATCGGGAAGCAGCTTCTCGATATGAATGTAACCGAGGCGGTCTTTGACCGGAACGGGTACCTGTATCACGGCGTAGTGCAAGCGGCCGCTGAAGGTGCGCGCAAAGCCGGCGTGAAGCTGTAGGGGGTCTTTGTGGATCACGGAATGGATAAGGAACTTCAAGAGAAGCTGATCAAGCTTAACCGCGTTTCAAAGGTCGTAAAGGGAGGACGGCGTTTCTCCTTTACCGCGCTGGTCGTGGTGGGCGATCGAAACGGTCGCGTCGGCTACGGCTACGGTAAGGCGAACGATGTCTCCGAAGCGATTCGTAAGGGTGTTGATCGCGCAAAGCGGGGCATGATCGAGGTGCCGCGCCAGAAACAGTCGATTCCGCACGTCGTGCAGGGACGATTCAAGAGCGCGAATGTCCTTCTGAAGCCTGCTGCTCCGGGAACGGGGATTATAGCCGGCGGTCCGGTGCGCGCGGTGCTGGAGGTCGGTGGCATCAATGACGTCCTGAGCAAGTCCATGGGTAGCCAGAATCAGGTCAACGTGGTGAAGGCCGTCTTTCAAGGGCTGGAGAGCCTGATGCGTGCCCGCGAAGTCGCCGGCGCACGAGGAAAGACCCTAAAAGAGATGTGGGGGTGAGTGATGAAAGTACGCATTACTCTCGTACGGAGCCCTCTGGGGCGTAAACCGAATCAGCGCCGCACGGTGGAGGCTCTGGGGTTGCGAAGGATACGGCATTCCGTCGAGCAGGAGTTGTCCGACTCGATTCAGGGAATGATTAATACGATTTCGCATCTCGTAACTGTTGAGGAAGTGAAATGAGCATTTTGCGCGTGCCCGCCGGAGCGATCCGGCAGAAAAAGCGTATCGGCCGCGGCTCTGGGTCAGGTACCGGGAAGACGTCCGGAAAAGGACATAAGGGACAAAACGCCAGATCCGGTGGCGGCGTTCGCATAGGGTTTGAAGGTGGACAGATGCCGCTCTATCGGCGGATCGCCCGACGGGGTTTCTCCAACTATCCCTTTAAGATCGAATACGTTCCAGTTAACCTTGACCGACTGAGCGCGGCGTTTGAGACCGGTGTTGAGGTTAACCTGGAAGCGCTGAGATCCGCTGGTCTGGTGAGTCGCAATGCTACACATGTGAAGATCTTGGGACGGGGAGAAATCAACAAGGCGCTCACTTTGACGGGGCTACGGGTATCAGCGGGTGCCCAGTCAAAGATTGAGGCTGCCGGTGGATCCGTGACCGCGCCCGCTGCGGAAGGATAATAACGAATGGCTTCGAATCCGATCGCTGACATTTTCAGGATCAAGGACCTGCGAGAACGGGTATTGTTTACTCTGTTCGCGCTGGGAGTGTTTCGCCTGGGGGCGACCATTCCTATTCCCGGTATCAATCTGAACGCGCTGCAGTTGTATTTCGATACGCAGCAGGCGGGCGGCGGTATTTCGGTCACCGACTATCTCGATTTCTTCGCCGGAGGTGCATTCTCCCGGTTCAGCGTATTTATGCTGGGAATCATGCCTTACATTTCGATGTCGATTATCATGCAACTTCTGTTGCTGGTTTTCCCGAAACTAAAGCAGATTTCCCAGGAAGACGGTGGCCGAAAGAAGATTCAGCGCTATACGCGCTATGGTACCGTGATAGTGGCGATCATTCAGTCCTTTGCGGTAACCGTCTATGCTGACAGTATTCCCAATGCGATAACGATTAATAGAGGGTTGTACACCTTCGTTTCAATGATTGCCGTCACCTCCGGAACCGTGTTCCTCATGTGGCTGGGTGAGCAGATTAACCAGCGGGGTATCGGAAACGGCATCTCTCTGTTGATATTTGCCGGTATCGTGGCACAGTTGCCCAATGCAATCTGGTTGCTCGGATCAAGGATTCAATCCGGTGATCTGAATCCCGTATTTGTGATCGTGGTAATGGCGATGTTCGTGGTGGTTGTGGCGTTGGTCGTATATGAGCAGCGGGGGCAACGAAAGATTCCGATTCACTACGCGAAGCGGGTTGTAGGCAGAAGGATGTACGGTGCTCAGAACACCTACGTTCCGTTCAAGATCAATCCCTCCGGCGTTATTCCTGTGATCTTCGCTTCGAGCGTGCTCACGTTCCCCTTGCAGATCGCACAGGGGCTTGGTCCTGAAGTGAGATGGCTTCAGCGGGTAGCTTTCTTTATGCGCCCGGACGGTAATGCGTACCTGATCATCTATACATTACTGATCGTGTTCTTTGCGTATTTCTATACCCAGGTCACGTTGAATCCGATTGAGATTTCGAAGAACATTCGTGAGAATGGGGGCTCCATTCCGGGTATCCGGAGTGAGAAGATGGAAGAGTATTTCACTCGCGTACTAAATCGCATCATTCTTCCGGGAGCTTTGTTTCTCGCGTTCATCGCGGTAATTCCGACACTGGTTCAGCGGTTGTTCGACTTTCCGCAGCAGGTGGCATTCCTGTTGGGTGGTACGTCCCTGCTGATTATGGTCGGGGTTGATCTGGACTTGATGTCCCAGATCGAGGGGCATCTTCGGATGCATCATCACGACGGACTGACGAAGCGAGGACGAGTGAAGTCCCGCCGAAGTCTGTAGAGTTTTAAGGATGGTCGTATGAAAGTTCGCGCCAGTGTGAAGCCGATGTGTGCCAGCTGCAAAGTGATTCGCCGTCGAGGTGTCGTGCGGGTCATTTGCTCGAATCCGAAGCACAAGCAGCGTCAGAAGGGGTAATGGATGGCTCGTATTGCAGGAATTGATCTTCCGAACAAGCATGCCGATGTGGCACTGACCTATATCTATGGAATTGGTCGGTCTTCGGCGATTTCGATTTGTAAAGAGGCTGGAATTGATGCCGAGCGGCGGATGAATGATCTCTCCGCGGAAGAGGTGAACCAGCTCCGGCAGATCCTAGAGAATGAATATACAGTGGAAGGGCGTCTCCGAACTCAGGTATCCTTGAACATTAAGCGTCTCATGGATATTGGGTCGTACCGGGGGCTTCGTCACCGAAAGGGACTTCCCGTCCGGGGACAACGAACGCGGACCAATGCCCGTACCCGTAAGGGTAAGCGCAAAACGGTCGCCGGTAAGAAGAAGTAGGGGAGGAACTGAGCTTTGGCTAAAGCTACCAGCAAGAAAAAGAAAGAGAAAAAGTCACTATATGAAGGGCGCGTTGTTATTCAAGCGACCTTCAACAATACCATTGTGACCATTTCAGATATGAACGGTGCAGTCGTCTCATGGAGCAGCGCGGGATCTTTGGGGTTTCGCGGCGCGAAGAAGTCGACACCATACGCCGCCCAGACCACCGCGGAAACCGCAGGACAGAAAGCTAAGGGTTACGGGCTCGAGGAAGTTCACGTATACGTGAAGGGTCCCGGTGTTGGTCGCGAGTCCGCGATTCGTGCACTTGGCAATCTTGGAATCCGCGTGCGGTCGATTGAAGATATCACGCCGATCCCGCACAACGGGTGTCGTCCTCGCAAGAGTCGACGCGTCTGATCCCAGTCGGGAAAGGAGTTTAGTATGGCTCGAAAAGCTCTCTTAAAGGGTTTTAAGCGTCCTAAGGGCATCACTTTTGAGCCGAGCGAATCCAGCCCTGACCACGGGACGTTTGTCGCCTATCCTTTTGAACGGGGATATGGTCACACAATTGGGAATTCGTTGCGGCGCGTGCTGCTCAGTTCAATTCCCGGAGCCGCGCCGACCGCGGTCCGGATGACGGTCTACGATTCTGAAGGCAATCAGAGGTTTCTGTCCAGCGAGTTTGAAGCGATTCCCGGCGTGATGGAGGATACTCCGGACGTCCTGAATCGGCTGCGTCGCTTGCAGGTGGCGCTTCCGGAGTCCGCAGACCAGAAAGTAATCTTCGTTGAACTCAAGGGTTCGCAGACGGTAACCGGTGCGAGCTTTGCCATCGACGGTGTTGAGGTGACGAATCAGGATCTTCGCGTGATGACCCTCATGGAGGATGCCTGGATCGACGTTGAGCTTCAGATTGACCTGGGTCGGGGATTCGTTCCCGCCGAGCTCAACGAGCAGTACATCGATGAAGTGGGAACTATCGCGCTGGATGCGATGTATTCACCCGTACGTCGGGTCAAGTACAGCGTGGAGAACACGCGGGTGGGACAACGAAACGACTTCGACAAATTGTTGCTTGAGGTGTGGACCGATGGAACGATCTCACCGGTCGATGCTGTAGGCGAAGCGGCGAAGATAGCCAAGGACCACTTCGACGTGTTCATCAACTTCAATGAAGATGAAGTCGGATCTGACGACGATGAAGACGAAGAGATGAAGCTCGTTCGCGAGGTGCTGGGAACTCCTGTGGAGGAGTTGGAACTATCTGTTCGCGCCAGCAATTGCCTGAAGAATGCAAACATCAACAGTCTTGGGGATTTGACCGCAAAGACGGAAGACGAGATTGCCAAGACGCGGAACTTTGGGAAGAAGTCACTTCAGGAGATCAAAGAGAAGCTCGAGGAGTGGGATCTTCAGTTGGGTATGACCGATTACTCGGGCCTCAAAGACAACCCGGTGTTCCTGAAGAAGAGGGAAGAGAAGAATGAAGCATAAGATCGGCTATAACAGACTGGGCCGAAAAACGGCTCACCGGAAGGCGATGACCCGCAATATGCTTACGTCGCTCTTTCGGCATGAGCGGATCAGAACGACAAAGGCCAAGGCACTCGCTGTTCGCCGCACCGCCGAAAAGATGATAACGCGAGCAAAACTGGATTCTGTACATAATCGACGGATCATCGGTAAGGACATCGAGGATTCCGCTGTTCTGGCGAAGATGTTTACCGATATTGGCCCACGATTTAAGGAGCGGCCCGGTGGGTATACCCGCGTGCTGAAGCTTGGACCGCGAGCCAGTGACGCCGCGGAGATGGTGGTCTTGGAGTTACTTCCTGAAGAGGTGAGCTCCAGTGGAAAAAAGGCTTCCGGCAAAGGAAGTGGTAAGAAAGCAACCTCCGGGGCTTCGAAACCGGCTGAAAAGAAATCTACCAAGAGTAAGACGAGTGCAGATTCCGAGATTGCAACCGCCACCGCGGAGCCGCCGGCAGACAAGCAGACCGAGGATGCAGGTGTGGAAAGCGCCGAGTCCGAGTCCTCAGACGACAATAGCTGACCTCTGCCGCGTCGCTGAACAGAACAGAACGGACCGTTTCCACCGATTCAGTGTCCGCTAATTTGGAATAGCAGAGCGCCCTCCGGCATCCGGGGTGGCGCTTTTTTGTGCTTGAGCGACGGCACGGTTGATGCGACCCAGATCGGAGGGTCCCATCCAGCGGTCAACTACAACTCCCTCGGCGGTGAGGACTATGGTGGTGGGCGTTCCGCGGACACCGAAGAGGGTAGCGATTGAGCCGTCCCGATCAAAGAGAATCGGATATTCCAAGCCGTTCACATCGGCATAGGCGATTACCTCACTCGTCCCCGACTCCGTATGGGTCATGTTGATTGCCGCAACGCGCAGGGCATCTCCGTGTGACCTGAACGCTTCCTGTTTGACGGGTATCTCGGCGTGGCATGGTCCGCACCACGTTGCCCAGAAGGTTACCAATGCCGGTCGGTCGCCGGGCATCAACGGGACTTCCGTTGACCGGATTCCGTCACGGGAACTGTTGAGCGCGGGGGCGGTAACCCGAGCGATCGCCTGGGATGGTGGGCCGGCGGTGGTGGTGGCGAGGGCCGAAATTGCGGCGACCACAACGGCATAGCTTAGTGCCACGGAAAACCCGGTGAAAAGGATCGGACGGAGCAGGTGTCGGGCGGACCATACGCGAGGTACTACCAGCGCGAGAAATGCAACGGAGCCTGCCAAGAGCCCGGGACGCCCGCCGGGTAGACGAAGGATGCGGACCGGTTCGGCGATTATTGCCTCCCACCAGAACAGCAGCGGAGTCAGTTTCCAAACGACGAACGCCACAAGGAGTGCGGTGACGATTCGGTCTCCTACGGCGAAAAGTTCCGATCGCAATTCCGGGTGCTTCCGGCCAATCAGACGGAACACAAGTGTTCCCATTCCCAGAGCGAGGAGGAGAGCGATCACCTCGGTTGGTACTGCGGCGGGTCCGATCGAGATCGCATCAGGCACCAGTAGATCCCTCCAGATAGTCTCTCCAACCGCGCTGGTCAAGATCTTCAGCTTGCGCCAATACACGATCCCGTTGTTCACTGAGGAACGCTTGGTGACGCCGGGCGAGGGCGTCGTCGGAGAGAGCGAGAATCCGTACGGCCAGGAGACCGGCGTTGCGGGAGTTGTTCACCGCCACCGTGGCGACGGGAACTCCTCGTGGCATCTGAACGATCGAAAGGAGGCTATCAAGTCCGTCGTTGAAGTGCGTCTTCACCGGTACGCCGATTACCGGGAGTGGAGTGAGACTTGCCACCATCCCCGGAAGGTGAGCCGCACCCCCGGCTCCGGCAATAATCGTGCGGTAGCCGGCCCCCTCCGCGTTGTGTGCGAAATCTACCATGCGATCCGGCGTGCGATGGGCGCTCACTATGTCGACACGGTACAGAACTTGCAATTCATCCAGTAGCTCCGCCGCTCCGGACATAACCGGCAAGTCCGAGTCGCTTCCCATAATTATCGCTACCATGAACCCTTCCTTTCGTCACTCATGTTAACTTCATTTTTGCCTTTGAATCGAATTGCAGCCGCTGCCTCCCGGGCGATATCGCGGGCGGTGTTGGCGTCGGGGGCGCGAGCGGTAAGGTGTCCCAGCTTGCGCCCCGGACGAGTGCTGCCTTTGCCGTACAGGTGCAGGTGGACGTCGCTGAAACGGAGCGCCTCACGCACTCCCATCGTGTGATACTCGCCATTCACGCCCTCCGGGCCCAGGAGGTTCACCATCGCTGCAGGACCGATGGCGGTGGTAACTCCCAGCGGAAATCCGGCGACGCAGCGAAGATGTTGCTCGAACTGGCTGCACCGACTTGACTCGATCGTGACGTGGCCTGAGTTGTGTGGACGGGGCGCGACTTCGTTCAACAGTACCTTCCCGCGAGAATCGCTAAATAGCTCTACTGCCAGCACTCCCGAGAATCCCAGCGGTTTCAAAAGATGCGCAGCGGCGGAAGCGATTTCGAGAGCGGCCCGAGCCGTGGTCTGCGGTAGGTCCGCCGGTGTAACCACGTCGGATACGAGATTGAGCCGAGGATCAAAGATCATCTCCACCGGATCCCACGTCGCCAGTTCTCCCTCAGCGGATAGTGCCACTATCACCGCGATTTCCCGGTCGATCGTCACCGCTTCCTCGATGAACGACGGGCCCGGCAGAGGGAAGCGCTCTCCCGGCATGACGCGAGCAACTCCGCGTCCGTCGTAACCCCCGAAACGTGTCTTTTGAACGACCGGCTCGGGACCGCCATGAGTTCCAGAGGGATCGGTCGCGAGGATCCTCGGAATTGGGAGCCCCCCTTCGCGAAAGAACTGCTTCTGACGGAGCTTATCCGAAATGAGGTCCAACACGCGCGGAGAAGGCGCAAATCGCGCCCCCTTCTCTTCAAGTGCACACAAGTGCTGAGGGTCGGTATGTTCGATTTCGAAGGTCGTCACCGAGCAACGTGAAACCAGCGCGGTGAGGGCTGCGGGGTCGGTCAATTCACCGGTTAGAACCGGTGCCACCATTGCTGCGGGACACTTCGGATCGGGATCGAGGACCAATGTGCGCAGACCGAGGGGAATTGCCGCCTCAGTGAGCATTAGGCCAAGCTGACCGCCGCCGACAATACCGATGTCAAACGTTTCGCGTGGTTCGTTCACTATAGGTGAGCATAGGCGCGCCACCGGCGTGGGTCAATCCCGCGGCGGCGGGCGGCCTTGATAGACGACGGGCGATCCGGAGATACTTGCAGTATGTCCCACGTCGTACCGGTACCGCTGAACCGTCTCGTTCGCACGGGTAACCTCATGCAGAGCGCCGTGTGGGGATTAGCGAAGCGGAACGACCGCGTCACTCCGTACCCGTTTCGACTCGCGGACGCCCCTCCCGTGCTGGTGCTGGTCTACCGCCTTGCTCAGGACGCCGCCTACGCGTACGTTCCCTGGGGGCCGGAGCCGGCGCCCGACCAACGGACGGGCGCCTACCTGGAACGGTTGTCGCGGAGTCTCCAGCCATTGCTCCCCGGGGACTGTGTCTTTCTACGGTATGATCTTCCCTGGCGGAGCCCGTGGAGTGATCGGGAAGACGGGCGTCCGCCCGTTTCCACGCGGGAGCTGGAGTTCAATTTTGGCACGGAAGAGCACCGACTGCGCAAGTCTCCCACGGACGTGCAGCCGGCGGATACGGTTGTGGTAGATCTGACTCGACGGGAGGAAACGGTGCTCGGGAACATGAAAAGAAAGACGCGCTACAACATTCGTCTGGCCCGCCGCCGCGGAGTTCGTGTGCGCGTTGCTTCACCGCGGGAACTGGCGGAGTGGTATCGACTGTACGTCAGCACGATGGAGCGCCACGGTAAGCCGGTGCATGAACGCTACCATTTTGCCCGCCTTCTGGATGCCGCAGCGCAGTATCCCCGGTCGGCGGTGCGGCCGGGGGAGCCGATACGGGACCACAACGTGCGACTCCTCATCGCGGAAAAGCGAAGTGAGGCGCTGGCGGGGATGATTCTGGCGGTCAGTGGAGACTACGCTCTGTACCTCTACGGGGCATCAAGCGGAAGCGAGACGGGGGCGATGCCCGCGTATCTGCTGCAGTGGGAAGCGATGAAAACATCCCGGCGGTTGGGAGCCACCCGTTACGACATGTTCGGTATCCCCTCCGACCGGCGGAGCGGCCACCCCATGCATGGGCTGCTGCGTTTCAAGGAGGGCTTCGGTGGACGTCACGTGGCTCGTCGAGGTTGCTGGGACTTTCCCTTTGACGACGCGCGCTACCACGCGCTTGCGCTCCGGGAGGCGGCGGAAGGAGGATACCACCGATGAGGCGCTACTATCCGAGTGATGAGGAACGGGAACGCCTTCACCGGGCGGAACGGATGTTGGGAATTCACTCACCGTCGGGGGATAGCCGGGGGAACGGCTCAGAACCCTCCGGACCGTCGCCACCGGACTCCATCCCGTGGGAGTCAGGAATCACCCGGATGTCGATCGCCGCCTGGCGCGAGCTATGGCGGGATGACCCGGAACGGTGGATGAGAGAGATCCGCGATCGACCGCGCCGCTTTGACTCTGAGCGCAGGCAGCGGGCGGTGGTTATCTGGTGGAACCACATTCCCCGCGATGCCTCGGATGATCGGGCTCCCCTTCGTGGCGTACCGCTTCTGGTGAAAGATCTCTTCGATGTAACCGGCGAAGAGACGCGCTGCGGTTCAGCCGTACGTGGCGCGGGAGGTACCGACGGAGGAGTAGCGGTGGTGGCGGCAGACAGGGACGCGTGGCTCGTAGGACTCATGCGCGCGTCCGGCGCCTCATTTCAGGGACGTACCGCCATGAACGAATTCGCCTACGGCCTCGATGGACGCAACCGGATAACCGGGGATTGTCCCCATCCACTCGATTCCTCGCGGATAAGCGGCGGCTCCTCCAGCGGCTCCGCCTGGGCGGTGGCCGCAGGGGTAGTGCCCCTGGCGTTGGGCAGCGACACCGGCGGGTCGATCCGCGTGCCTGCGGCGCTCTGCGGAATCTACGGGTATCGCCTCCCCTGGGATCCGAAGCGGCTGGCCGGGACGTTCCCCCTCTCATTACGGATGGACACTGTGGGCTGGTTCGTATCCGGCGTGGAGGATGCGCGGCTGATGCTGGACCTGACCGGAACGGGATCACGTTCCGCCGGCGCAGCCACTACCGCCGGCGCAGCCACTACCGCGCGCGCAGCTAACACCAGCGCAGCCGCCACCACGGAAATTCGCATCGCTGCGATCGTTCCTCCGGACGTCTCTCTGGACCCGGACGTCCGAGACCGATGGAATCTGGCGCTGGCGGATCTCGGTGACACCGAAGGTGTCGCGCTGGAAGTGGTCGACGGACCGGCGATTCTCGGAACCGACGCGTGGAAGGCGTATAACGTGATCGGTTCATCCGACGCCGCCTCCGTCCACAAGGAATGGCTCGATCGATACCAGTCGCTCTACGATCCGGTGGTGTGGTCGCTGATCGACCGCGGGCGTCGGTGGAGTTCGGAGCGCATCGGTGCCGCCGAGACCACCCGCGACGAAGTCTCCCGGTACATGCAACGCATCCTGGAAACGTACGATGTGCTGGTCATGCCCGTAACTCCCACCGCGAGCCCCACCTATAAGGAGGCGGACGGGACCTTTCGCGAGGCGGTGTTGCGACTGAACGCCCCGGTTTCCTTGGCCGGCTTGGGAGCGCTGACGGTGCCGCTTTCGCACAGCGCGATTCGGAGCAGCGGTATGCAAATGGTGGTTCCCGCCGGAGGTGAAGGGCGCCTGACGGAGCTCCTTATACGTCTCGGCTGGTAGTGTGTCCCCGCTCGGTGGAGATGTCCCTCCCGGCGGCGGGCGGCCCAATGTCGTGCGCGGTGTGCCCCCGTTCGGTGGAGATATCGTTCTGAGCCTGCTGGGCGAGACGATACGCATCGGCGGCAACGCGCATATCTGCAGCGGAGGGTGACCCGGGAGCGTGGGCCGCGTTGAGCACAACGCGCGCCTTTTTGAGAGTGGCCTCGGGATCGCCCGGAACGGGATTGAGATCTACACCGATCCTGCCTCCCGTGGCGACCACTTCTCCGTCGGGCCCGCGGGCGGTATCGTACATGATCGGGGTGGTGGCGTAGGGACCGAGGGTGCGGGCGTGGGAACGCTCATGGTGGCGAACCTCACCTATCCCCCGAACGTGGAGGGCGCCCGCTGGTACATCGACGAGGTGATGCACCATCTCACGGGTTGGTCGCTCGACCTCGTGGGGGCGGGCAGCGAAGATGCGTTCGATTCGGGCGACCCGTCGGTCTCGGCGTTTGGCTTCGTGGATGACCTGGCGTCCCGATACGCAGCCGCCGATGTCGTGGTCGTTCCGCTGCTCCACGGGTCGGGCACCCGGGTCAAGGTGCTCG
>JBBDTM010000004.1:0-61785 GCA_040904425.1 Alkalispirochaeta sp. | reverse complement strand
CTTCCCTCGAACTCTCGGTAACTGCCGGGATAGTAGCGCCACGCCCGAGAAGGCCGGAGCTCTTCCGGCAGCGACCGCGGCCACAACGCCAGAACGTCGGTGGATACCGCCCGAAGAAAGTACCGGTCGTGGGAGACCACGATGGTGCTGCCGCGATAATCCGAGAGCGCCCTGGCAAGAACCTGCTGACTGGTCATATCCAGGTGGTTGGTGGGCTCATCGAGAATGAGAAGATTCGCCGGTTGCACCAGTAGGCCGGCCATGACAAGGCGACTTCGCTCCCCTCCGCTCAGCACGGAGAGCCGTTTCTCCAAGGCTTCTTCGTCAAAGAGAAACGCCCCCAGAATTGCCCGGACCTGGGGAAGAGCATTGGAGGACGCTCGCTGGGCCACATAGTCGTACACCGTGGAATCCGGAGGGAGAGTGTCGGCACTATCCTGGGCGTAGTACGCGATTGACACGCCGGTGCCGGTCCCGATGGAGCCGTGAGTAGGGGTATCTGCTCCCGACAGGATTCTCAAGAGTGTAGATTTTCCAGCTCCGTTTAGACCCACCACCGCGAAACGCTGCCCGCGGCGAACGGTGAGATCGACCTGGTCCAGAACCAAGCTGTGGCCGTAGCTCTTGCTTGCGCCTTCTATCGTCAGCATGATCTCGCCACTGTGGGGCGGGGTGGGGAGCGAAATCGAGATGGGGCGCAGGTGTTGCGGTAGTTCGATCCGTTCCGTTTTCTCCAGCGCTTTCACCCGACTCTGGACCTGACGTGCCTTGCTCGCCTGGGAACGAAAGCGACGAATGAACTCTTCCTGGCGTTGAATTTCCTCTTGCTGTCGGCGCCAGGCGTGCTTTAATTGCTCCAGCTCTTCCGTGCGTCGTTGTTCGTATTCGGTGTACGTGCCTTTGTACCGGCGAAGGTTGCCGTTGAACAGCTCAAGGATAACGGAGACCGAATCGTCAAGAAACGCGCGGTCGTGCGAGACCAGAACCACCCCTCCGTCATAGTTCTTGATGAACTGGGCAAGCCACAATCTCGCTTCGCTATCGAGATAGTTAGTGGGCTCGTCAAGAAGAAGAATGTCGGCCCGTGTGAGGAGTGTTCGTGCCAGCGAGGCGCGCATCTGCCATCCCCCGCTGAATTCCCCCAGCGGCCTTTCGATGTCGGATGGAGAGAACCCGAGCCCCTGCAATACGCGTCCGATTTCCGCCTCGCGTTCGTAATACCCGTGATGCTCCAGAACCTCGTCGATTTCGGCCACTCGGGAGAGCGCTTTCGCCGCGGAGGGCTTATTTTGAAGAAGCTCGGCGTGTTCGCTTCGCTCGGCCACGAGCTGGTGTTCAAAGGCGAACCCGAGGTCCGCAAGATCATGTACTGAGGTCTTTGGTTCGACGTCCAGCCTCTGTGGTAGATAGGCGGGGGAAGATTCCTTGGCGTGGATGATCTCCCCTTCATCGGGGTGAGCGCGACCAGCAAGAATCTGGAGAAGTGTTGTCTTTCCACTTCCATTCGATCCTACCAGGCCGGCGCGGATTTCACGGTCGATCGTGATACTCACGCTGTCCAGGATCGTCTGGGCTCCAAAGCTAACGTGAAGGTTGGAAGCAGCAATCATACGCAGCGATTAGGAGGTGACGAACCGGTAGAACATGACTACCGGAGAGACCGGCTCACCGATAATTACCTTGTCGGCGTTGACGAGGTCGTTCGGAATATACGTCAGCCGCAGACCATCGTCAAGGATAGAGTATACAAACGGTGTACTCTGCCCTGCACCGAGACGCATCAGGACGGCGCCGTCATACTTTCCACGGAGTTCGTCGGAGAGAAAAAGTGAGAATTCCCAGGACGCGGTGCCGTCAAAGGAGGAGGGAAGGACGGTGGGCGTGAGGCGTTCGAAACCGGTCCACGTTACCGTCCCTTGGTCCGTAAGGCGCATCTCGCCAAAGGTGGAACTTACCAGACCGTTTCCGCGGTTCAGAATCTGTTCGAGAGCCCTGGTGCGTCGCTCCCGTTCGGCGGCGATGATTTCGGCAATGTTATCCTCAAACCGCACAAACGTCTCCGAACGATCCCTACCATCCACGGTGTACAGGGCCTCCAGTTCCCGCTCTCCTTGAAGGGACAACTCCAGCGAGGTACCGGTGAAACGGATTGCGTTTGGTGACGGGTTCGAGAAGTCAGTGTAGGAGTAGGTCCGTTCCAAAGAGGGCAGCACAACGCGGACCTCCTCATTCTCAGTATCCGCGAATATCCCGAACTGAGGGCTGAACCGTTCAAGGTCGACATAACCTGAACTGAGCATTTCGTCAAAGTATTCTGGACGCCAGGACACGCTGGAAATGTCCCGGAGAAGCTGTTCCGCTGCATCCCTGTCAGTACCGGCTCTTGTGCTCCGCCCGCTTGCCCCGGTTAATTCAAGATGGTGTCCAAAGACCCAGCCTATCGTACCTTCCCGGGTGAGAACGCGATACCAATAGTCCGTGAGATTACCTTGGTCCACCACATCTTGGGTTCGATTGAGAATTTTGATCACCTCGCCTTCACGAAGACGGTAGATCCGGGTCGATGAGCTGTCGGGACGTTCACGGACGGGTAGTGCGGTGCGCATGCTTATGGCGTAATCATTGCTCCATTCTTCGAACTGCTCGGCAAAATCGGTGGCACCTTGGGGCTCGTCAAATACCAAGACCCGCCACGCGTCCACATCCTGCGGTGATCCCTCGACGGATATCGTCAGAACGTCTTGTTCCAGACCCGCCACAATCGAGGCCTGGGTTCCTTCCGTGAGACCCGAGTCTGTGGCAGGCCACATGACCACAGCATACCCCTGGTACCGTTGCCCGCACGCTGTGATCGCCAGCACCGTCATGCTGATAGTGAGCCAAGGGGGAGTCTGTTTCATATCAGCCGCTATTTGATCACGCTCGTTTCAGGGTGTCAATTGAAAGCGATCCAGCGTTACCGGATTCGGTCTATTTGATCGGCGGAGACGATGATCACTATCCGACCATTCTTGAGAAGGTTTCGATTGTGATCGGAGGCGAGAATTCGATCGGCGTCCTCAGGACTGATCATCACATCGGTGGGAATGATTCCAAACGCTCTGCGCGCCATGATCCTGAGAGGCTGCGTACCTGCTCGATCTCGCCATGCATCGGGGCTCGTCTGGTCGGTATAATGGGCTACTCCCCAACGTTCGATCGCTGCGGGGTCGATCATATCCTGCTCCAAGACTGGTCGTAAACCGGTATCGTAGATCTCCGGGAGAAGAGCAGGGACCAGCTGCACCCGTTCAGGTGGGCCGCTTCCCGTCTCCGACCCATGCAGCGGCAGGGGTTCGGCGGCATATATGACGATGCCGGTAAACTCCCGCGTGGGTACCCATCGGACGACGCGCTCCATGCGGTACGGAACGCGATGATTCACAAAGAGCTGCGTCAAGTCGGGAAAGAGTGAGATGCTGTAGGTTCGCGATACACCGCGGAGATTCTGCATCGGACGCGGGACGCTTCGCTCGGCGGTTCGAGCCAGACGGGCGATCCGGGATGCCAGGTCGGGGTCTTCCCGGACGGCATCCTCGATCACGTGGCGAGAATCAACGGGGAGCGGCAACAATCCGTTAAACAGTGCCTCCGGGAATTCTTGATCCAGTCGCGTCTGAGCGCGATGAACCGTTGCCGCCGTCCGAGACTCCGTTGAAGCCACTCGAGCTTCCAATTCGACGGCGAACCGATTGGTTTCCCAGTCGATCTTGCTGGCGGAATCGATTTCCTGGGCTGCTCCGTTTCCCAGGAACGTGAAAAAGAGGAGAACGAAGATTATTCTGCGCATATGCCTCAGGCGCGTCATTACACTCTGATTGTCGGCGAGAAACGGCAAGGCCAGTAGACCTGAGCTGCCGCTATATCGCCTCTCCGAAGTAGATTCCAGCCCATTCCCAGGTGCCATGAATCTCCGGGTCCGCGGGATAGTCCACCTTGCGGAAATAGAGATACCATGTGGGTATTCGGTGAGACCACCCCCAGGTGCGAAGATACGCTTCAGAAGCATTGGACGAGATTTCCAGGTCTGCCTCGAATCGCACTCGAGATCTTCGAAGAAACGCCGCGATGTCGAAGGTGGGAATATCACTGTTGGCATCGCTCTCTTCCTGCTCCCAGGACATGGCGAAAAAGTTTACGCCGGCGCGATGAGACAATAGAGCTCGGGGATCCTGTCGCCATAGGGCGTTCTTGATCCCCGCCACCAGGTCGTTCAGGTCCCGCTGTGTCCAGGACTGAGAAGACTCGTAGAACGCGACTCGCCTTTCGATCAGCTCATGCGCGCGAGGTTCCCCTGGAACTCGGGCCGCTGGATGACGGAGAAACTGTCGGTACGAAGTGTAGGCGTCGTCCCACCGGCCTACACCTTCATACGCCTTCCCTAGATAATAGGCGAGCACACCGGGATCGGTGTTATCCGGGTAACGGTCCTCGAGATAGGTCAGGTATTCCAGGCGCTCCGCGGGATCATCGACGATGTCGAGAAGACGGTCCAGAACCACTCGATGAGTCGAGACTGATCGAACGCTAACGTCGGGGTAGGAGAGAAGAGCTCGCCGGTGGTACTGCCGTGCCACGGCAGGGCTTCCATGATTATTGTAAAGGTCTCCCACGATCGTGAGGTAGTATCCGTTATTGTCGTCGTCGGGAAAGCGCTGAACGTGGGTAGTGAGAAAGTTCACCATCGCCGGCCATCCCGATAATTCTCGGTGGGTCTGAGCTGCCCGTTCCACGACGGGAAAGGGCGGTACGTCGGATTCTGCCTGAGATTTGTACGTTCGCACTGCCAGGGGTAGCTCCGACGGACCGTCTCCGAACGAAAGGACCGCTGATCCACCGATCACTGCTGCCGTGAGTATCATCACGGATGAAAGCCTGTGCATGCATTGAGCATAGCGGTACATCCGACCGATTGGCAAGAACCGGTGCAAGAGACTACAGTAGGCCTATGAATCGACGCCTGTCACTGAGCATCGGGTTAATCGCATCGGGGGCTGCTCTCCTCCTCGTGACGACGCAACGGATATCTGTGGGGGCTCTTATCCTGCCGCTGGTGGTGATTATCGTCGGGGGCGTCTTGCTGGTGCGCGCCTTCTCACCGGATGGACAGGAGGGGAACGTCTTTTCCGGGACGTTCCTAGTTCTTACCGGGGGGTTCCTTCTTTTGTGGGAGTCCGCTCTGCCGGCGGTGGAGCTCAGTGTGATTTGGCCCATTTTCATGACGATCGGTGGCGCGGCGCTTACGTCATACGGTCTCAAGAAGGGGCGCGATGCTCGGCTCAATCTTACGATTCCGGGAGCAGTAATCGTTCTGCTATCTCTCGTGTTTCTTGCGTTCAGCTTTGACCTGATTCAAACGAGTCTCGCCACGGTGGCGGTGCGTTGGTGGCCGGCGCTGATAGTAGGAGTCGGTGTTCTTATACTGATCGGCGGACGGAACGACGATCAGGATTCGTGATTGGCCGGTGGAGCATCGTCCCCGTGGGTGTCATCGTACAGGATCTCGTCCCATGTGAGACGTCGCCCGTCGGCAGGGGAATACAGGCGGAACGGAAAGGTGTGCCTCCTGTAGCGGTAGACAACGGCCGCCACCGCTGCGAACCCCGGCACGAGCATCCAATCGGCGCCATCATAGATCACAATGAGCTGTGAAACGATGAGAAGGCCAAATAAACCCAGTGCCAGATAGAGAGTGGCGAAACGTTTTTTCTCCGCCTTCTTCTGGTGCTTCCGCTGAAGAATATTGAGTAACAGCATCGCCAGAAACACCCAGTACAGTCCATCGGAGAGGTATCCCGCGATTGTGGTATCCGATAATTGTATGTCCATAACTTTCAGCCTCAGCTCAAAACGAATTAGTAGTGAGTGGCGGCTTGGCGTTTTTGATGGTCCATGATCACCAGTGCCGCCATCGACTCCACCACCGGTACGATTCGCGGACAGATGCACGCATCGTGACGCCCTTCGGTCCGTATCCTCTGCTCCTCCCCACCGAGATTCACCGTCCGTTGTTCACGGGCAATCGAACTTGTCGGTTTCACCGCGATGCGGAAAACGATCTCTTCACCGGTGGAAATGCCCCCGATTATGCCGCCGGCATTGTTTGTAACGAAGCCGGTGGTGTCCATCTGGTCGTTGTGCTGGCTGCCGGTCATGTCTGCCGCGGCAAACCCAACACCGAACTCTATTCCTTTTACCGATCCGATCGACAACATCGCCCGCGCCAGTTCAGCATCCAGTTTATCAAAGACCGGTTCTCCCAGCCCTACCTCAACCCCGGATATGCGGCACTCTATCACGCCGCCCACACTATCTTCGGTGTCTTTGATCGCGGTTATCTTCTCCAGCATCTTCTCCGCCGCTACCGGATCACATGCGCGAAGGGGATTCTGCTCGATCACTGTTGGATCGAATGTTTCACATTCGATACCCGCGCTGCGCTTGGTGTAGGCGACGATCGAGACGCCTTGTTCCGCGATTATCTTCCGCGCCACCGCCCCCGCGGCAACGCGGCCTGAGGTTTCTCTGCCGGAGGCGCGCCCGCTGCCCCGCCAATCGCGGATTCCGTATTTCTTCAGATAGGTATAGTCCGCGTGACCGGGACGAAACTTGTCCTTGATGTTGTCATAGGCGGACGGTTCGGCGTCGGAGTTATAGAGGATCATCATCAGCGGTGTACCGGTGGTCTTTCCTTCAAAGACGCCGCTCAGGAAATGGACGATATCCGGTTCCTTTCGCGGTGTCGTGATTGAGGACTGCCCTGGTTTCCGGCGATCCAGTTCCTTCTGTACATCCTGTATCGAGAGATCCACTCCCGGCTTGACCCCGTCCAAGATGACACCTACGGCACCGCCATGAGACTCCCCGAAGGTAGTAATCCGAAAAGACTGACCGAAACTGTTTCCAGGCATACGTGATTCCTCATCCTCTGTGGTGTGCAATGATTCGAGCGACCGAGGCCTCTATTGAGAGTCCGGCAACATCTATGATTTGATCGGCATACGTGCGATACAGTACATCCCGACGCCGGGCCATTTCCAGAAAGTGATCCCGTGGCCGATCCTGGTCGAGAAACGCCGGTATTCCGTGACTGGTTACACGCTCATACAATACTACCGGGTCGTTCCTGAGGTAAAGCACACGGTATGCTGTGGTAATGAGCCGCATCGACTCCGGATGATCGCAAACTCCGCCACCGGTGGCAAGAATGACGTCTGATTCCCGGTAGGTAGTCGGAATCTCCCGAATCGCCTCCGCCTCCCATTCACCGAACGTGGTGGAACCCAGGGCCCGATACACGCTGCGTATCCGCGGTTCGATGGGGTGTTTGTCTCCGGTGTCGGGTGATATGACGTTTTCGTGAACGGCCCGCCGTACCAGTAACTCATCGAGATCAACGAATTCCCACGAAAGCGCCTGAGCAAGACTACGACCAATCGTAGACTTACCCACGTGTTTGAGCCCGGTTACCGCGATCGACTGCGAAGATAACACGTTATGTACTGGAGACCAAAAACTCTGAGTCCAGCGGTGCAGGACGAGATATCTGATATCCCTGGAGGTAGTCCACACCGATCCTTTCGAGTAGTGTCCGCGTGCGATCATCCTTGACGTACTCGGCGATCGTTTTCATGTTCATCACGTGCCCAATATTGTTGACGGCTTCCACCAGGGCGTAGTCAATGGGATCATCGGCGATGTCACGTACGAAAGACCCGTCGATTTTGAGATAATCCACCGGCAGGTGTTTCAAATACGCAAAGGAGGAGAATCCGTTTCCAAAATCGTCCAGCGCGAACGATACACCCATAACCTTAAGGCGCTTGATGAAGGATGTGGCGCGGCTCATGTTCTCGATCGCCGTGGTTTCCGTAATTTCCAGGCAGATCTTGGGGTCCGCGGCGGAGCGCTCAATGAGAGGGCGAATGTAGTCCAGCATCGACTCATCCGCAATAGATGCACCGCTGAGATTGATGCTCAGCATGGGGTACCGCCCATCCGAGGCAAAAGTGTCCAATCGGCGAAACGCATTGGAAAGCACCCAACGATCTATGGCCGGCATCAGATTGTATTTCTCTGCGGCGGGAATAAAATCTCCTGGGCTTATCAGTGAATCATCATCATCGAGCATCCGAATGAGAACTTCCAGGTGCTCGTGACTATGTCCGTCGGTGGAGACGATCGGTTGCCCCCACAAGACGAAACGGTCACCCTCGAGGGCGTGGTTGAGCCGGGAGATCCACTGCATCTCGCCGCGGCGCTTAAGAAAGGTGTAATCGGCGGTTTCGTATACCTTGATCGTGTTACCGCCGGATTCCTTGGCCAGATAGGATGCATCGTCTGCCGCCGCCAGGATCGTGTAACCGTCTGAGTTTACGCCGGCAACCGGCACCAGGCCGATGCTGGCGGTGATGTGAAAGGCGTTCTTTTGCCAGATAAACTTACGGTTCAGGTTGTGTAGGAGCGTGCGGGCGATCGCCATTCCCCGCGCCAGAGATGCATCCAGCAAAAGCACTCCGAACTCGTCACCTCCAAGGCGGGCGGCGAGGTGCTCTTCTCCTTCCAGCTGTCCGCGAAGGTCGGTGGACACTTGCCGGAGAAGTTCATCTCCCGCCAAATGCCCGCAGACGTCGTTGACGATCTTGAACTGGTCCAAGTCGAGGTAGATAAAGCTGTGACTTCGCTGGTGCTCCTGGGCGACGTGAGCTATGTCCTGGAGACGGGTGAAGAATTCCTCCCGGTTCATAAGCCCCGTGAGAGAGTCGTGACTTGCCTGATATTCGATGATCTCCGACATCTCCTTTATGTCGGTGACGTCGTGGAACGTGATCAAGCCCCCGTCAATGTGCGAGTGAGTTCTGATCGGCGTGATCGAGCCGGCAATGCTGATACGTCCGCCCTGTTCCGTGGTGAGGTAGACGTTCTCAAACTCGAAGTCCTTCCCCTGGGCTACCTGGGCGAAGGGTACCGCTGATTTGAGCTCACTGTTCTCATCGTACAAAGAAAAAACTTCCAAAAGGTCTTGCTGGATAGCTCTTTCCTCGGACCAGCCGGTTAGGTTCTGCGCGACGGGATTAAGAAACCGGATCGTCTGGTCTTTGGAATAAGCTATGAGTCCGTCGTTCATACTGTTCAGGAGGGCCTCAAAGAGTTGCTCCTGCTCCCGCATCTGTCGGTCAATACGGGCTTTGTACAGCGCGATATCGATCGTTGTCTGAAGCTCGCGCTCCTTGAACGGTTTGAGCACGTAACCAACGGGTTCCGCCTTTTTCGCGCGCTCCACGGTTCGCTCGTCCGCGTAGGCCGTCAAAAAGACTATGGGAACGTTATATCGCTCGTGGATCTCAATGGCGGCGTCAATGCCATCTCGATTTCCTCCCAGCATGATGTCCATGAGGACGATGTCTGGGTAGTACTCGAGTGCTGCTTCAACCGCTTCCTCGGCGGTGGCCGCAAGGGCCACAACGGAGTAGCCAAACTTTTCGAGACGTCGTTGCAAATCGAGAGCAATGATTTTTTCGTCTTCTACGATTAGTACGCGTTCATCAGCCATGGTGTGTCATCACAGCATATGTGGCAGGTAAGAAAAAATCAACAATAGGCAATAGGGCAGAGGCGAGGTAGGATCGGGTACTGGAGCTACAGCTCCAGTACCTTCTTGATCATTTCCGGCTCGTTGCGAAAGGAAGATCCTCTTCCTTGTAAGAAATGGTTCTTCTCGATTAGATGAAGGGAAAGATCACTTACCAGCAGGTGGTTTCCATCGTGCTTACCGTCGGGAGCGTGCTGGATGACGGCGTTGACCTTGCGGAAGATCCCGTCCTCGAAGGGCGAGGCCAGATGTCCCCGCGCCTCCGTGGTTGTGACCACCCACTTGTTGTCAATGGTAACCGGTTCACCTAATCCTTTACGGCCTTCCTGGAGAAGACGTCGAAGGAGGTTTATCACCTCGTCAAAGTCCAACCCGAGTCGGGTAAACTCTTCCTCATCAGCTTCGATGATGTCCACGAGATTTCTGTGGTCATTACCGAAAAAACCATCGGAAGTAATGACTCCCGGTTGCATGTTCTGTTGCGCCTTGGTGTATTCCGGTGACATTTTCATATGACCATCTCTCCCTTTATTTTACGCAAATTTATCAAAGTAGATTTTTTCAGTTTCCATATCATTATCGCCCATGACTTTCATGCAGGCGTCGAGCATTCCGGGACTCCCGCAGAGGTAACCCTCTTTTGGGGTCTCATGAGAAATCGTGTCTTTCAGATAGCTGTCCAGCACCTCGGTAATAAGTCCCGTGGGACCATCCCAATCATCCTCGGGTTGCGGCTCACTCAACGCGGGGACAAAGTGGAATCGTTCATGCTTCTCGTCAAGCTTGTACAGCCAATCCAAATAGAATACATCCTTCTTGGTTCGAGCGCCAAAAAAGTACCAGATATCGCGGTCATCAAGTGTACCACGGTCCACCATATCCTGGAAGATGCTCTTAAAGGGAGCCATGCCCGACCCCCCCGCAACACAGATCATCTGGGCGTCGGTGTCCCGGACGTAAAAATCTCCGAACGGCGCGATGACATTAATGTTCTCACCTTCCTTGAGGTGTTCGTGTACATAACCGGTAACAATACCACCGGGGACGAGGCGAATGAGGAACTCCAGGTGGTTGTTGTCACTGGGAGCAGAAGACATAGAATAGGCGCGCATCGTCTTCTCTTTAACTGTACCATGCGGCGGTACTTCAAACTGTCCATATTGTCCGGGCGTAAAGGATACCGTCTTGTCTTCAGGCAACTTGCAGTAGACTTCCTTAATATCGTGCGTCACGTCCCGAATGCGTTCAACCGTCGCGGCAAACTGCTGCACGTTGAACAGATCTTCCGGGATCTCGATATCTACGTCCTGCTTGAGCTTGATCTGACAAGATAGACGAACATCGTCGGCCAGTTCTTCCTTGGTGAGGTATGGAACCTCAGTAGGCATAACCGGCCCCACGTCGTTCTTGACCTTGACTTTACACGCTCCGCAGCTACCCCGCCCACCGCAAGCGGACGGAATGAAGATGCCTTCACTCGCCAGGCCGAAAAGCATCGGCTGGCCACCGGGAACGACCAGTTCTTTCTTTCCACCGTTGATGTCGATAGTGATATCGCCATAGTTGTTGACGATCTTATCTGTGAGGGAGATGAGAGCCGCAAGGCCGGCGGAGATCCCCCCAATAGCCGCGGGCGCTACGAAAAATGCCATGTCCAAATTCATTCAGTACTCCTTATCACTTACTGGACGGCCAGCATCCCGGAAAATCCGGTGAACGCCATGGCCATGAAGCCTATGGTAATGACGGTGAGGCCTGGACCTTTGAGACCAGCAGGAACAGGGGCTTTCTCGGTCTTCTTGCGGATTGCCGCGAGCGCCATGATTGCCAGATACCAGCCAAGACCGGATCCGAATCCGTAGATCACCGTTTGGAGGAAGGTGTAGTTCCGAATCTCCATGAAAAGCGATACACCAAGAATCGCACAGTTCACCGTAATCAAGGGCAGGAAAATTCCCAGGTTCATATACAACGTGGTGGAAATCCGGTCGATTATCATTTCCAGCATCTGCACGATCGCGGCGATGGCAATGATGAACACGATGTACCGGAGATACTCCACATTCAGGGGGATCAGTACGTAATTCAGAATCGCCCAGTTCAGAGCGGTCGTGATGGTGAGGACTACTGTTACTGCCAGGCCAAGGCCATTGGACGACTTCATATCCTTAGAAATAGATATGAACGAACACATCCCCAGAAAGTTCGCCAACAGAATGTTGCTGGTAAAAATCGAGGCAAAGAAGAGAGAAAACGGGTTCAGCATTGGTGCAGCGTTCATGCGGGAGCTCCTTCACGATTCATAATTGTCTTGCCAATCCAGATAATAAATCCCAGAAGGAAAAACGCGCTCGGGGGCGTTACCATGATCGTCCAGGGGACGAACGCGTCCGGGAAGACCTGAATTCCAAACAGCGTACCAAAGCCTAAGAGCTCTCGGAAAAAGGCGATTGCCAACAGCACAGCCATATAGCCGAAGCCGCTGGTGGCTCCGTCCCACATCGAGATCAGTGGAGGGTTGCTCTGGGCAAACGCTTCGGCGCGGCCCATGATGATACAGTTCGTGATGATCAGCCCCACATACGGGCCCAGGGCACGACTGATATCGGGAAGGTATGCCCGGAGGAGCAGATCCACGATGATCACGTAGAACGCGATAATCAGCGTCTGCACCATCATTCGCACTTTTCGAGGCATCAGTCCCTTGATGATAGACACCGTGAGATTGGTCATCGCCATAACGAAGATGACGCCGATCGCCATAATCATCGTATTGACCAGCAGGTTAGTTACTGCCAGGGCGGAGCAGATGCCCAGGACCTGCATAAAAATCGGATTGTTGCTCCAGAGGTTGTCTTTTAGGATCGAGCCTGCTTCGCTCATGAATTCCCTCCCAGGATAGATTGAAAGGCGGACAGCTCATTGGAAAGAATGACACGCATTGCGTCGCTGGTTCGGGTGGCTCCGGTGATCGCGTCAATCTCGCCGTTTTCTTTGTCTTCATCCCCTTCGCCGGCGTCTCCCACCTCGATCGTCCCGTCGACGATCCGGAGGTCGCGAAACTGTTGCTTGAACCACGGCTCGTCGATCCGACCGCCAAGACCCGGAGTTTCATTATGCTCAAGGATTTCGAGACCAATCGTGCGGTCCATGTCTTCCTGCACAGCCAGGATTCCACGAATTGTGCCCCATAGGCCGCTTCCGGAGAACTCCTTGGCTACAACCAAGTAGTCTTCCTTCTGTGCCTGGTAGAGCTCGGTGCCGTTGCGCTCGACGACTTTTACACCGTCGAATTTTGCCTGTACGTCTTCCGGGCCGCCATAGTCGATGTTCAGAGCGTTGAGGATCGCCCGCTGCCGAGCGAGTTCCTGATTGAGTCGGACCTGCTCCCGGGTAGCTTCGTTGGCAAAAGCAAGCACCGTAACGAATACGAACGATACGAGAAACGTGAAAATGACGGTGTAGATGAGGCTTTGTTTGTTCATGCGGTGGCCTCCTTTTTTTCCGATTGAGCGGAGCTTTTCGGTGCTGCCGCCTTCTTGCTTTTCTTCTTCTTTTTCTTCGGAAAGATCTCGTCCAGGAGCGCGCTGAAGACATTACCCATCATGATTCCAAAGCTCGTCCCCTCGGGAAACCCGCTGAACGTTCGCACGGTCATGGATACGCCACCAATAATGAATCCATACGCCCACTGCGCGCCGGGATTGTTGGGGCCGGAAATGGGATCCGTCGCCATCCAGACGGCCACGTACATGATACTTCCGCTCATCATATAGGCAGCAATCGGGATCAGGTGGCGGATTCCGTCATACCCTGATGGGCTTACACCCGGAATCCAATCGGCAAAATAGAAGAAGACCGTAAAGAAAAGGGCACTGCCAAACGTGGAAAGAATCAGTTTCCAGTTGGCGGTTTTCGTATAGATCAGGTATACCGCGGCAGCGAGAATCAGGATGATACTGCTCTCACCCATGGAACCGGCTCGAAATCCGAGAAAGAGGTTCCAGAGATTCGGCATCTCTCCGGCACGCATCTGTGCTAATGGTGTTGCCGCGGTCATGGTATCTACAGCTACCTGTCCGGATGTTCCGAAGGCGCCGGTAATACCGAAGGCGTTACTAACATCTACCATGGCCGGAACCATCCACGCAGTAGTGAGGACGGTGGGAAACGTGAGATAGATAAACAATCTGCCGGTAATTGCGGGGTTGAATATGTTGCGCCCGAATCCGCCGTACACTTCCTTCGCTATAGCCACCGCGAAAATGATCCCCACCGCGGAAATCCACAACGGCGTAGCCGGCGGCAGGGACAGCGCGTAGAGCGCGCAGGTGACCAAGACCGCTTCACTTACCTTCTTCTTGCGATTCCGTTCAAATACGTACTCGGTACCGATGCCCAGAGCGAACACCAGGGCGGTAGTTACAATTGCCCGCCAGCCGTACATGAAGGTCGCAAACAGAAACACCGGTATAAGCGAGTAAACGACCCGCCGCATAATGTCCTGCTTCTGAAACACAAGCCCTCCTCAGATTGTTGACCAAATCCATCAGCCTTTATAGATACATATTTATCTCTAAGTCGGGAGTATAGCAAGTGAGATAGGTAAAGTACAGTAATTTTACTCAACAATTTGGACGGAGCGCGCGCCTTCGGGTTACCAAATTGTACCGCATCTATTACATTATCGGGGTACGAACTACAACGACGAAACACGCGAATTGAACCCGCGAGGAGGAATGAATGGAATTGAATGCACTTCTGGACGTCATGGAACGCGTCCTTGACGGTTCCGGAGCGGCAGTGTTGACGACGGTTGACTCCCAAGGACGCCCCCACAGCCGGTGGATGGTCCCCGCCATCCTGCGCGGGCAAACGGGAAGCTTGTATGCGGTGACGTCACCCCATTTTGCCAAGATTGAGCACATTGCGGCGCAACCCCGCGTCTCCTGGCTTCTTCAGTCTAAATCGCTTGATGAAACGGTTGAAGTCACCGGTAAGGCGCAGGTCATCGATAATCCGGCTCTAAAATCGGACGTTCTGGAAGCTCTCGGAAGCAAGCTGTCGGCATTCTGGCATGTGAATCCTGATGAGACCGATCTAACCGTAATAGAGACCGCTATCGAATCTATCACGTATCTTCAAACCGCTACCGGCGAGCGCGTAAGCGCCACCGTCTGAAAAGGGGAGACCGTCTATGAAAGACCTCAGCAAGTACGATCCGGAATGGCTCAAGAAAGCACTGAGAGACATGCTTCTCATCCGTCGCTTCGAAGAGAAAGCAGCTCAGATGTACGGACTGCGCAAGATCGGCGGATTTCTGCATCTCTACAACGGTCAGGAGGCTGTTGCCGTGGGAAGTGTGGCAGCGGTAGACCTCAGCAAGGATTATCTGCTCACGTCATACCGTGACCACGGGCACGCCCTGGCGGTGGGGATGGATCCCAAATCGATTATGGCGGAACTCTTCGGGAAGATCACCGGATGTGTCCGAGGTAAGGGTGGCTCCATGCACATGTTTGATGTGGAACGCCATTTCCTGGGAGGTAACGGCATCGTGGGTGCGCAAATCCCGATCGCCACCGGGGTCGCTTTCAAGCAAATGTACGATGAGGATGGGGGAGTAACGCTCTGCTATTTTGGTGACGGCGCGATACACCAGGGAGCGTTTCACGAAAGTCTCAACCTTGCTCGAATCTGGGACCTGCCTGCGATCTACATTGTAGAGAACAATCACTTCGGGATGGGTACGGCGACGAAGCGCGTTTCCGGTGTCGAGGATTTTTCAGTGAAAGCTGCCGGATATGGTTTGCCGGGTCATGTGATCAACGGTATGGACTTCCTCGAGGTGTACGAAGGAATCAAGAAGATCGCCGACGAGACCCGTAAGAGTAGCACTGCCTGCCTGATCGATCTGAAGACCTATCGGTACAAAGGACACTCCATCAGTGATCCGGCCAAGTACCGAACGAAGGATGAACTGGAACAGTACAAACAGCAGGATCCGATCGTTCAGCTGAAAGCGCAGATGATCGAGGCCAAGCTCATCTCCGAAGATGATTTCAAGGCACTCGATGATGAGCTGAAGACGTTGGTCCAGGAAGCGGTAGACTTCGCTGATGCCAGTGAGGAACCCGCTCTTCACACGATGTACGAGGACGTTCTGGCCTAGAGCCGCAATAACAGGAGAATTCGATAATGCCGGAAATTCAGATGCGAGAGGCGATCCGTCAGGCCATGGACGAAGAAATGGAGCGAGACGGACGCGTATTCCTTTTGGGAGAAGAGGTAGGCGAGTATAACGGCGCGTACAAAGTTAGTAAGGGTTTGCTGGACAAGTACGGAGACAAACGTGTGCGGGATACGCCTATTACGGAGCTGGGCTTTACCGGGCTTGCCGTGGGGGCTGCCTCAGTAGGATTGCGGCCGATCGTGGAGTGGATGACGTTCAACTTTGCGCTGCTTGCCTTGGACCAGGTGGTCAACAATGCCGCTAAGATGCGGCATATGTCCGGTGGACAGATAAAAGTACCCATGGTTATACGAGGACCCAACGGACCGGCGGAATACCTTTCCAGTCAGCATTCGCAAGCGTTGCACTCGTACTTTGTTCACGTTCCCGGGATCAAAGTTATCGCACCCTCGACCCCCTATGATGCAAAGGGTCTTCTCAAAACCGCGA
The DNA here is from genome assembly GCA_040904425.1 of Alkalispirochaeta sp. Lineage (GTDB taxonomy): Bacteria > Spirochaetota > Spirochaetia > DSM-27196 > Alkalispirochaetaceae > Alkalispirochaeta. The sequence goes on along the minus strand of JBBDTM010000004.1, from coordinate 45,472 downwards.
TTCGCGATGACAACCCGGTGATCATGGCGGAGAGTGAACTTGCCTACGGATGGACCGGAGAGGTCCCGGAAGAGGAATACCTGATTCCCCTGGGAAAGGCGGATGTAAAACGCGAAGGCGCTGATGTAACTCTGGTGAGCTTCGGCAAGCCGATCTATATGGCGTTGAAGGCGGCGGATCAGCTGGCGGATATGGGAATCGACGCGGAGGTACTGGACTTACGGTCATTGCGCCCGCTTGATGAGGACGCCATCTATGCCAGCGTTCGCAAAACTAACCGGGCGGTCGTAATCGACGAAGCGTGGCCGGTTGCCAGCATGGGCTCCCACGTGGGATGGCTCATCAGCAAGAACTGTTTCGATGATCTGGACGCCCCGGTTGAGATGGTATCGAGCGAAGACGTACCGATGCCGTACAACCACACTCTGGAGCTCGCCGTGCAACCGTCGGTTGAGAAGATCGTCCGCGCCGCCAAGCGCGTCAGTTACAAGGAGTAGATCATGGCGGAAAAGGTTCCGATGACAGCGCTCTCTCCCACTATGGAAGAGGGTACGATTGCAGGGTGGAGTGCGAAAGAAGGAGATACCATCTCCGCCGGTGACGTCCTGTGCGAGGTAGAAACGGACAAGGCGTCGATGGATTATGAAGCGACCCAGGAGGGAACGCTTCTGAAGATCGTGGTACCCGAGGGCGGACAGGCGAAAGTGGGTCAGACGATCGCGATCCTCGGTGAAAAGGGCGAGGATACGTCGGATATTGAGAATGAGATCGCCCAAGAAGGTGATTCTTCCGGAGCAGAAACGGATGCACCAAAACCGGCGGACGAGCACTCGGAAGAGAAGTCAACTTCGGGTTCGGACTCTGAGGCGAGTGATAAGCAGCAGACGTCATCCACGGACAAGGCCGAGACTGCCGACACAGGGGAGCCGAAAGCCGGCACCACCGACAAACGGAGCGGATCTTCGGCGGGCAGTGATGGCTCTCGGATCAAGGCGAGCCCCCTGGCGGTCAAGCTTGCTGCGGAGCGGAACATCAATCTGAATTTGGTTTCCGGGAGCGGTCCGGATGGACGGATTGTGAAGCGTGATATCGAGGAGTTCCGGGGAGTTCCCGGCGGAGCCGGAGCGACCTCAACCTCCGCCGGTTCGGCGTCGGCGCCGGCGGCGGAAGATCAGGTGATCCCGGTCGCCGGCAAGCGGGCGGTTATTGCCAAACGGCTCAGCGAAAGCAAGTTCAGCGCGCCGCATTACTACGTCAAGATGTCCGTGGATATGGACAGCATGGTGAACGCGAGGAAGATGCTGAACGCCACCTTGCCGGAGAAGGTCTCATTGAACGCGTTCTTCATTAAGTTCGTGGCGGAGGCGCTGAAACGTCACCCCAATGTCAATGCTTCGTGGCAGGGAGAGAATATCGTTCAGTATGGTAGTATCGATATCGGCATCGCTGTCGATGCAGGAAACGGCCTGATTACGCCGGTCGTGAAGAACTGCGGCAACCGCGGCATCGTGGATATCGACGCCGATCTGCAGGAGCTTATTACGAAGGCACGCGACGGCAAGTTGAAGCCGGAAGAGTACACGGGGGCGACGTTCACTATCAGCAACTTAGGGTCCTTCGGTGTGGATGAGTTTACCGCAATTATCAATCCACCGGGTTCGGCGATTCTGGCGCTTGGTGCGACTCGGCCCACGCCTGTTGTCACATCCGACGGGTCGCTGGGCGTCGGCAACATCATGAAAATGACGCTCTCCTGTGACCATCGTGTAATTGACGGCGCCGCCGGCGGGCGTTTTCTGCACGATCTCCAGCAGATGATGGAACAGCCCGTACGGATCATTTTTTAGGAGGTATCTGTGGCCAATTATGACTATGACCTGGTAATTGTGGGATCGGGACCCGGAGGCTACGTTTCCGCGATTCGTGCCGCTCAATTGGGATTGAAGTCCGCCGTGGTGGAGAAAGAATCTCCCGGTGGCGTGTGTCTGAACTGGGGCTGTATCCCGTCGAAGTCACTGATTCACCAAGCTGAAATCGCCCACTATGCGGAGGATCTCCGGAAGATGGGCGCCTCGGTGGACCTTGCCGGCGTGGACTACAAGAATGTCCACAAGAAATCCCGGGATGCGGCAGGAAAACTATCCAAAGGTGTTCAGTCCTTGCTGAAAAAGAACAAGGTTGACTACATCGAGGGGACGGGAACGTTCAGCGGGCCCCACGAAATCGATGTGGACGGAAAAAAGAAGATTACCGGCAAGAACATCATGATCGCCACCGGCTCACGATCGAAAGAGATTCCCGGATTCGAGTTTGATGGAAAGAAGATTCTGTCATCCCGGGAGATCTTGGATATTACTACGCTACCCAAGAAACTGATCATTCTTGGTGCGGGAGCGATCGGTATGGAGTTTGCCTACGTCATGAACGCCTTCGGAGTGGAAGTGACGGTCGTGGAAATGCTGGATCAACTACTGCCGCTGGAAGATGGCGATGCCGTAGAGGTGATTGCCAAGGCGTTTAAGCGGTACGGCATTACCACAATGACCGGAACGAAAGCCAAGAGCGTAGACAAGAAGGGTAAGGGCATTCGGCTCACCGTGGACAAATCAGATGGTGAGGAAGAGACGCTCAGCGCCGACATGCTGCTGGTTGCCGTAGGACGGGCTCCTAACACTGAAAAGATCGGGTTGGATACCGTCGGTGTCAAAACCGAGCGGGGATTCGTCACTGTGGGAGACTATTTCCAGACCAGCGTCAGCGGTATCTACGCGATCGGAGATGTGACTAGTTCTCCGCTGCTTGCGCACGTGGCGAGCAAAGAGGGTGAAATCGCCGTGGAGCATATGGCCGGACGCCGTCCTGAGCCGGCAATCGATCCAGATCTGATTCCTTCCGCAGTGTACTGCCAGCCGGAAATCGGAAGTTTTGGAGTCTCCGAGAAGGTTGCCAAGGAACGCGGCCTGGATTTTGAGGTTGCCTCGTTTCCATATCGGAGCGCCGGAAAGTCGGTGGCGGTGGAGAAAAGCGAGGGCATTGTAAAACTGGTGTATGCTACAGATACCAAGGAAATCCTGGGTGCCCATGTGGTAGGGCATAACGCCACCGAACTGATCCATGAGTTGCTTCTGGCCAAAAAGGCTGAACTACTCCCGGAAGATATCGCCACCATGGTGCATGCCCATCCCACGCTCTCGGAAGCGGTAATGGAAGGGGCCCGAGTGGCAGAAGGTTGGGCGATTCATATCTGAATTTCCCCATGATCGGTCCAAGGTGGGGCTATCTCTCCATGAAGCGGAGGGGTAGCCTTCTTTTTGTTCAGCTTGTCAAAGCACAGGCGAGGAGATAATGTAGACACCAATGTCCGACGCCTCAGATTCACCGAAACGGAGTGTTCGCCAGCTGAGAATTCCCACCGGAGTGGCTCGCGCCAACACCGTGTACCTTTTCATTATCGCTCTCGTGTCGGTGGGGACGGTCCTGCGCCTTACCGGGAGCATATTCATTCCGTTTGTGATCGCGGTCCTGTTGTCCTTTGTGTTCGCGCCGATCGTAAGTTTTCTGGTGAAACGGCATGTACCCCGGTTCATCGCGATTACGTTCGTGCTCCTTATCTTCCTTGCGTTCGGCTTCCTGATAGCGCTGATAATCTATTCCAGTTTTCAGAGCCTTCTTCGGGAGTTTCCTACCTACCAGGCTCGTTTTTCGCAGTTGTTGCGAGACGTGATCGTGCGCTTTGATTTACCCCCTGATATCACGAGTCAGCTGGAAGTCACGCGGACGATCGGAAGCACGCTCCTGTCCTTTTCCGGCAACTTCATGTCTTTCGCCAGTGGATTCATGGTGGTGATGATATTCCTGCTCTTTCTGCTCATGGAGAAGCCTTACACGCGGCGCAAGCTCTCTATGGCGGTCCGCGATGAGACTACTCGCCGGTTGAGCCGGGTGCTTTTGCACATAACCAGTCAAATCGGCCGCTATGTTGCGGTGAAGCTGTTGGTGAGCACGCTCACCGCCATCGTGGTGTACGTCCTGTTTCGGATTATTGGTGTGGACTTCCCCTTTGTGTGGAGCGTGCTCACGTTTCTTTTCAATTTCATTCCAAGCATCGGTTCGGTGGCGATTACGTTTATTAGCGGTATCTTCGCGATGGTGCAGTTTCTCCCGGAATGGAATCCGATTATCGTGGCGTTTTCCGGTATGGCACTGACTCAGTTTGTGATCGGCAACGTATTGGATCCGAAGCTGATAGGGGACCGGCTGAATCTGTCACCGGTTATCATACTATTGTCGCTGCTCCTGTGGGGGTGGTTATGGGGTACCGCTGGACTGTTCCTGGCTGTCCCGCTGACTGTTGCAATTAAGATCGTCTTTGAGAATGTTCCTGGAATGGAAGCGTTCGGAATACTAATGGGGACGGGCAATTTCAAACCGCCCCGCCGACAGAGACCGCCGGAGGAGGCGCAACCGAGTGAGTGAACGACACCGAATCCTGACGGGTGACCGCCCGACAGGTAAGCTGCACCTGGGACACTACGTTGGGTCTTTGCATAACCGTGTTCGTCTGCAACACGAGTACGAGTGCTTCTTCATCATCGCCGATCTTCACACGCTGACCACCCGGCCGCAGAAAGAGGCGATCACGGAGATCACGGATAACGCCCGCGAGATGGTGCTCGATTACCTGGCAGCAGGAATAGACCCGGAGATCTCTACAATCTATCTTCAGAGTGCCGTGCCCGAGATATACGAGCTAAATTTGCTCTTCGAGATGATGGTCACGGTGCCGAGGCTGCAACGCTTGCCAAGTCTGAAGGATATGGCCCGCAGTGCAGACCTTCAGGAAATGCCCTTCGGACTCCTGGGATACCCCGTCCTTCAGAGCGCCGATATACTGCTGCCTCGTGCCAACCTGGTACCCGTGGGCAAAGATAACGAGGCGCACGTGGAGTTGACTCGGGAGATCGCGCGCCGCTTCAATTACCTGTACGGTGAGGTATTTCCCGTGCCTGACGTCATGGTTGGTGATGTTCCGACGCTGGTGGGTACCGACGGAAGAGCTAAAATGTCCAAATCGTTGGGAAACGCGATACTGCTTTCTGACGACGCGAAAACGGTGGAGAAGAAGGTGCGCGGAATGTACACCGATCCTAATCGGATTCGTGCGGACGTTCCGGGGAAAGTGGATGGCAATCCCGTGTTTTCCTACCATGACGCTTTCAATCCCAATGTACAGGAAGTAACCGATCTGAAGGAACGTTACCGGGCAGGTGCGGTGGGCGACGTGGAGGTGAAGGAGAGACTTGCCGCAGCGATAAACAGCTTCCTTGATCCGATGCGTGAGCGGAGGACGGAGTTTGCCTCTCGCACCGGGCTGGTGGACGAGGTGATATACAATGGGACGATGCGCATGCGTGAAGAGGCACACCTGACTCTCACGGAAGTCCGCAAAGCCAGTGGCCTCGGGGGCATTTGGAACGGTATCCGCCGGAAGGCGGAGAGATCAATCAAAAAGCGTGCCGGTGGAACGTGAGCGGTTTCCATTACCTCCGGTAAGCGGAGAAGAGCGACTGCGCGGCGACTCTGAGAAAGACCGGGGTCGTTTTCGGTCGACCATTCTGGATTACTACGCCTGGGCGGGGCGCACCATGCCCTGGCGGGATCAGCCGACGCCGTACTGGGTGTTCGTATCCGAAATGATGCTCCAGCAGACGCAAGTGAAGCGCGTCTTGGTGAAGTTTCTTCCTTTTGTCGCGCGCTTTCCGTCCTTCCCGGCGCTGGCGGAGGCCGCCTTTAGTGAGATCCTGAGTAAATGGAGTGGCCTCGGCTACAACCGGCGGGCGCGCTTCATGCACCGCGCAGCTCAGGAAGTCGTCACCGGCCACAACGGTCAGCTCCCGAGTGAGCCGCAGCAGCTTCAGGCGCTGCCGGGAATTGGGCCCAACACCGCCGGGTCTATTGCAGCTTTTGCTTACAACCGGCCGGTGGTGTTTATAGAAACCAATATTCGGCGAGTCTTTCTGCACTTTTTCTTTCCCAGAGAAGAGCAGGTTCATGATAGACAGCTCTTTCCGTTGATCGAGACGACGCTGTTCCGGGAGGATCCACGGCGTTGGTATTGGGCGCTTATGGATTACGGAGTTGCGCTGGCACGGGTAACTGAGAACCCGAATCGGCGCAGCCGACACTACATGCGGCAGAAACCTTTCGTCGGGAGCGACCGACAGCTTCGAGGGCGTATCCTGAAGGCGCTCACGGAGAGTGGCTCACTCTCCGCTGCTGAACTGCCGATGGTTACCGGCGCCGATCGAGCACGATCCGAGGCGGTTGCGGCAAAGCTTGAGACTGAGGGGCTCCTTGCACGAGATGCGCCTGATCGCTGGACGATCGCCGACTGAGGTAACCTGAACTACGGCTGACCGGGGTGCAATCGGACGTAGCGGTTAATCGCGCCGGCTGATCGTGCGGTTATGCGCGGGCCGCCGCTGCCGCGGCTGAGACCACATCCCGCTGCCAAGACACCAGCTCATTCAACAGCTCCTGGTGGTCTCCGCGGCAATCGGCAAGAATTCGGAACACCGGCTCTGTGCCGCTCCCTCTCATCCAGACGAATGCCAGTGGCGGACTCGGCTCACCGTCTTCTTCCGCGCCTTCGGGGGTAGAGCGGCCGAACGCTACCTTCAGTCCCCCGCGTTCCTCTCCGGTACGGGCGCCCACTCCAGGCCGGTCCTGAGCCCCCTCGTAATTGTGAATATCCCATACTATTTCACCGCCGTATGTGTTGGTGAGCTTATCCAGGATCTTCGGAAGTCGATCGGGAAGAAGTTGTTCGTAGTGTCGTTTGAGATCTGCATGAGTTACCGTACCGATCTGCATCTTTGCCCGTGGGTCGTCGGTGGAAAGAGTTGAATATACCGGTAGGGAGTTTGCCACGCCGACAAAATCGGTGACTGCCGCGGTGCCGGAAGGATTTGGAGATTCAAACAGAGAAAACGCATGGAGTTTGATCATCGCCAACAGCGTGCTCAGCGGATCACGAACGGTGGAGGGTGGTGTGATATTGCCGCCATTGGAACCTTCACCGAGCACCACCACATGCAACCCTTGGGCACGCAGAGTAGACGCCAGCGATACTACGTTGGCCTCGCCCACCTCCGCACGGTGGAGACGCGCGCCGAAGGAGGTGCAGATATAGTCTATTCGGGACGATGTCGGTCCGTTGGCTACTACCGTCAATGGTGGATACTCTTCGCCGTATTCCTTTTCCAGGTATCTGGTCCACGCGAGCTCGGTCATGACTACCAGGGCAAAGACCGTTTGGGCGTCAAGGGTAACCGCGGTTTCGTCTTTGAGAAATACCAGGTTCCCCCGGTCTCCATCATTGTCCGGTACGTAAGCGATCCGGAACGCCGGGTCCTGAGTACCGTGAGTCACAAGAAGTCTGCCGGCTTCCTGCAGGCTGGATCCCTCGGGAAGAATCTGATGCGAGAACTGTCCCGGAGTGTCGTTATAGATCGCCGTGGCGACTCCCAATTCCGGCAAGAGGGTCCGGTCAATGGAGGTAGAACGGGCGCTTCCATTCAGTTCCCCTACGATACCCAGAGGGCGGTGATTGAGGCGGCGTCGTATCTCGGAGAAGAAGCGTTCTCGTCCCAGGCGACCGGCGCTGCAGTCCAGGGAGAAGGCGCGGTAGGTCACTCGAGCGTCGGACCGGTACCGGGGCATACGTTCCTCCAGGTCTTGGAGACGGCGAGGGTCAACCTCGGCGATCCGTGTCACCAACTCGTCAACATACTGCCGGTCCTGCAGCAACTCTTTGAAGCTGCGTATGAGAGGCCACGCATGCTCGCCGGGCATTACCGATCCATCGGCGTACCCCATCTTGAACCCGTTATGACCGGGAGGATTATGACTGGCGGTGACGTAGAAGAACCCGCCGATCCGCGGATCGGTTGCTACATATGACAGGATTTCCGGAGTGGGGGTAACGCCCAGCCATTGTACCTCGATGCCTCTGACCAGGCACACTCGAAGTACGGTATCGGCGATAGCCGGTCCCGTGGGGCGGCTATCCGTGGCAACTACGACGCACGCCGGTTTTCCGTGGGCGCCGCTATCAGCGAATAACGCACTCGATAGGTAGGCATCGGCTGCCACAGCGGTAATATCCCGAAGCGGAGCTGTGATACTCGGTGCCGACGATTGACCGTCTTTACCAAAGATTGTTCTCCAGCCGGAGGCGGAGAGAATCATCTCCTGAAGAGTAGCTTGGCGCTGAGAGTGACGATCCGGTTGTGAAGGTGTCGTATGCATGCAGGGAGTATAGCAGCGCGCCTTGATTTTTGGCAGGTGAAGTGCCGATAATAGGCAGCGTAAGGCGCATATGAAAAAAGTACTCGTTATTGATGAATCACAACTCTTCAGAGATTACCTCAAGAAAAAACTGGAAGATTACGGATTCGAGGTCGATGTTGCCGTGAGTGGGCTGGACGGTTCTTCGAAACTGCGGACATCCCTCCCCGATCTTCTCATTACTGATTATAATCTTTCGCGCAAATCGGCGGTGGAACTCCTGAAGGAGAAGCACGACAACCCGAACGCGAGGGATATTCCCGTAATCATGGCATCCGCGAAAGTTGACCGAGATGCCCTAATGGGCGTAGCGGGATACAATGTTCGCAAATTCCTGACCAAGCCGATACGCGTTGATGCGCTTCTTAAGGCGGTAAGCGAAACGTTGAAGGTACCAGTATCGATCGACACTACTCCCTGTATTGTTGAAGCCCACGTCAATGAAGACATCATGTTTATCGAAGTAGCGCAGGGGCTGAACAGAGAGAAGATCGATCTCTTGAGATACAAGATTCACGAGCTCCTCGACCTGTACGAGTTGAAAAGCCCCAGAATATTGGTTCTGATGACCAGTATTGAGGTTTCGACTGCGGATTCTATTAAACTACAAAACCTCTTCTCCTCCGTGCTCGAAGTGTCCGGGTCCTCCAAGCGAAACGTAAAGGTACTCACCCGGAGTGCGTACGTTCGAGAGTACCTGGAGAGCCGGTCCGAGTTCTCAGGGATAGATATCTTAGACAATTTGGAAGATGCCATGGACGGGCTGCTTAGCCGAAAAGTAGGTGGACCGATTCTCGAACCGGGGCCGGACGTCAGAGATGATGTGCTCGGTACCAGCGTCCCCAAGAAGAAGCGCGGAGAATCGATCAATATGCGCTTCCAGGAAGAAGAGCACAGGCCCTCGTTCGAGCTTTCCAGTCTCGGTGATTCTACCCGCATTTCCATCGTAGATGATGATGAGGTGATACAGGAACTTATTCGCAGTTCCTTCGCTGATACCCGTGTGCAGATCCACGCCTATGGTAACGGGCGAGCGTTCCTCGATGACGAGGGCTCCCTTGACTCGGATCTCGTATTTCTTGACCTCATGATGCCCGAAATGAACGGCTTCCAGGTTCTGGAGGCGCTCAAGGAGAAGAACCTGCGTCTTCCCATTATCGTGCTTTCCGCCCTGTCCAAAAGGGAAACCGTGGTGCAGGCGCTAAAAATGGGCGTATCCAGCTATATCATCAAACCACTCAAGCCACACGATATTCGCAACAAGGCGTCTGAAATCCTTGGTCTCAATTTTTAGGGTGGACTGCAAATTTGAGTGACCAGGGATTCGGCCGGCAGTTTCAGGTGGTGTTTCAGCACTCTCCCATCGGAATCGTGGTAATGGACGGCGCCGGGCGCATTCAGTACGCAAACAATGCGGTGGCGTCGTTTCTTGGCACCTCTTCCGAGGATCTGTCCGGCGCTTTCTTGACGGCGTATTCTCATGAAGAAGATGCCGATTTCTTTCAGACGCTATTTGCGGAGCTTACGGAAGGAGAGCGTGACGAATTTCAGGTTGTATCGCGGTGCAAAGTCGGGAAAGGAGAGACCGCGTGGTGGCGGATCGACATGCGAGCGGTTCGTACCTCGGATAGCGTACCTTTCATGCTGGCCGTTGTCGATGATGTAACTTCGCAGAAGAACGATGAGCAGCGTTTGAGACGCGCGAAGGAACTGGCCGAGGCCGCCACGCGCACGAAGAGCGCGTTCCTCGCCAACATGAGCCACGAGATCCGGACGCCTCTGCACACCATTAACGGTATGTCTGAGCTCCTGCGGGATACCGACTTAGACGAAGAGCAATTGGAGTATCTACATCAAATTCAGTTTGCCGGAGAAGTGCTGCTGGGACTGATTAACGATATTCTCGATTTCTCCAAGATTGAAGCCGGCCGACTCCAAATGGAGAGCATAGAGTTTGATGCCGTGCAGACGATCGAAGACGCCGTGGACATGGTGAGTATGCAGGCACACAGGAAAGGTCTGGAGGTCGTACTCTACGTCGATGACCATCTTCCGCGGACGATGACCGGCGATCCCAATCGGCTTCGCCAGGTCCTGGTGAATCTGGTGAACAATGCGGTGAAGTTTACCGATTCCGGGATTATTCGCGTCAGCGGAGAACTAAAGACGGCGAAGGGTACGCAGTACATCTTGGTACAGGTGAAGGATTCGGGCATAGGAATTGCTCAGGACCGTCAGGACCGCTTGTTTCAACCTTTCAGCCAGGTAGACGCATCGATGACGCGAAAATTCGGAGGCACGGGGCTCGGTCTGTCAATCTCCCGGGATCTGGTGGGAATGATGAATGGCCGCATCGGAGTAAAGAGCAAGCCGGAAGTCGGTTCAATCTTCTGGTTCACCTTGCCGTTGGAGAGCCCCAGCGAGACCACCGTGGCGGTAGATCCTCCAACACCGATTCACGCGAACTTCCAAACGTTGATTATCGACGACAATAAGGAAAGCGCTTCCGTGATCTCTTTATATCTCGAGCGCTGGGGATCGGCCGTTGAGGTTCAGCGCTCGGCGGCTACAGGATTGCAGCGCATGATTGACGCCGTTAGTGATGACGCCGCCTTCGATCTGGTATTGATCGATCTGAGACTTCCCGACATGGACGGATGGCAGCTGGCATCCGAGGTGCGAAACGATCCCCTCTTAGAAAAGACTCCGCTGGTTCTTATGAGTCCCACGGGACTGAGTACCGGTGACGCGAAAATGAAGCTCCTGCGCTGGTTCGACGCGTACATCAACAAGCCGGTGAAGTTGCGTGAGCTGGTATCTGCCTTTGACACGGTCTTCGCGAGCGACATCGAAGAGCTTGAGGCGATCGATGGCGACGCGGTTGAAGTGGAGTCCCTGGAGCGTGTCGATGATGTACTTCCACGAAAGGTGCTCGTCGCTGAAGACCATTTTGTGAACCAGCAGCTCTTTCAGACGATTCTAGAGAAGCAGGGTTTCGTCACCGTCGTTGCCTCCGATGGAGTAGAAGCGGTAGAGGCGATGAAGTCGGATCCCGAAATCGGCCTCATCTTCATGGATGTGCAGATGCCCAGGCTCAACGGCTATGATGCCACGACCCGGCTTCGAGATCTCGGATACGATGTGCCGATTATCGCCGTCACGGCCAATGCGCTTTCGGGAGATCGGGACCGGTGCATACGGGTGGGGATGAATGAGTACATGTCCAAACCGTTCAAGAAGTCGGATATTGAAGCAGCGATCGAGCGCCTCCGCGACCACGGAGTGTTTGCAACACCTGCGACGCGCCGGGAATCGATGGAAGAGCCTCCCCTGGAGGTGAATGAAAGAACGGAGGAGGCTCCCATCGATATTGGGGAGGCGATCGGGGCTTTTATGGGAGATGCGGTTACTACCGAGCGGGTGGTCCGCAAGTTTGCACAGCGCCTGGAGTCGCAGATCGGAGAGGTTGAGGCGTTTCTCGGGGCCGAAGAGACCTCCGACGCTCGCGTGGTGGCCCATGCGATCAAGGGTGGAGCATGGAATCTGTACGCCCAGGATCTGGGGGACGCCGCGAAGGCGGTGGAAGATGCCTGTGCCGAGGATGATCGAAGTGCCGCCGAGGCGGGATTGGAGGAACTCCGGCGACGAGCACGGATTTTCTCCGAGTACATCGATACGGTCGACTTCAACGTGTTTGTGCGCGACCAAACCTGATTTGCCTTCTCGACAATTCAGTGGTATCTCTTCTTGTAGTGGAGGACGATACATATGATATCTGTGAGACGTGGGTCCATATTGATAGTTAGTAGCTTGTTCGCGGTATCCGTAGCAGTTGCCGGTGGGCAGGGCGAATCTTCTTCCCCCGGACGGAACGGAGATGAATCCCTCATGGGCAGTACAACCGGCGATGACCGGAACCCGGACCGGGATCTACTTGCATATCTCACTTCCAATGAACGGCAACTGGTGGAAGCGTTTCCCGCCCCTGAGTCGTTCGCCGTGCAATTATCCGAGGAAGAATGGCGGGCACGCTTGACCGACTTTCGATTCTTCGTCCTTCGGGAACATGGTACTGAGCGCGCCTTCAGCGGCGACCTATTGGAAATTGAAGAATCCGGGACGTACTACTCAGCCGCTACCGGAGAACCTCTCTTTCATTCGAGTACAAAGTTCAAATCGGGAACGGGTTGGCCCAGCTTTACAGAACCGATCGAACCCGATGCGGTACGATACCGGCTCGACACAAGCTACGGCATGGTTCGCGTGGAGGTGGTGGACAGCATGAGTGGTTCTCACCTGGGTCACGTCTTTCCGGACGGACCGGATCCGACCGGGTTAAGATACTGTATGAACTCGGCGGCGATGGTTTTTGTTCCAGATGGGCAAAATCCGCCCGCTCTCATCACCGACGAGATCGCCTCACGCTGAAGAAAGTTATCGCAGGGATGTAACCAGCGGCTTCGGGGGTTGTTATAAAGAGTGACAACGCACACGAGCACCGCAATTTTGCCCCGGGGATTTTACCTCCTTTGCCCCGGGGCTTCTTTTTGTCCGCGTGCTGCGAACGGCGATCACCCGTCATCGCGGGAGATTCTTTACCTACAGCGTCCTTAGAAGCGTCGCCCCATAGGTAAAACCACCACCGAAGGCGGTGAGTCCCCAGTATTCACCGGGAGCATGATCAGGCAATAGTTCCGCCAGACAAAGCGGTATCGTGCTGGATGAGGTGTTCCCGTTATCGGCGATATTGCTGTACATACGGTGCGGTTCCAGCTTCATCCGCTGCCGAATCGCGTTAATGATTCGCTGATTTGCCTGGTGAGGAACGTAAAGATCAAGACTGTCCGGGCGCAATTCAGCGTTTTCGGCGCTGGCGCTGAGCGTTTCCATCATCGCCTTCACCGCTTCCAGGTATACCTTGGGACCGTCCATGGTGACCGGGAGTTCCGTCTCGGAGGGTACCCGCAAAGCATCGCCGGATTCACCTTTCGCGGCGATCACCGGTCGATCCACGGCGGCCACAGCCCGTTCTGCCACCGACGACGTCGCTCCGCCGAGAACTGTTGCCGTGGCGGCGTCACCAAAGATCGGTGCCGTACCAACGTCGCTCATGTTTAACCGCGGACTCAGAACCTCACTGGTTACGAGAAGAATCAGCTCCTGCGGGGAATTGCTCAGATAGTCCCACGCCTGCTGCAGCCCGTAGATATAGCCCGCGCAGGCAGCATTGATATCGTACGCGGGGCAGGTGAGTTCGACGCCATCGGCTGCCCGCGAGAGCTGGTGCTGTAAGAGCGCGGCCATCGACGGGGTGGTGCTGGAGGGTGTGCCGGTGGCAAAAATGATCATGCTGAGATCAGTTGCAGCGACGCCGGTGCTTTTCAGTGCGGTTAGGGCGGCATCCGTGGCCAGACTGAGAACGGTTTCGCCTTCAGCAACCCAAGGGCGGCGCTCAATTCCGGTACGTTTCGCGATACCGGCGGCGTCCCAGTCGGGGGACATCGTTTCGATCTCGGCGTTCTCCACGATGCGTGAGCCCCTTCGGGCCGCCACACCGGCGATGAGACAGGTTCGGGTGGTATCGGTTGTACCGTTTTGAACGGACCCACCGGCCAGGGTACGAGTAGTCGATGTTGTCGACAATCCCGTAATGACCGGCTCGCCGGGGTTTTCCCGGGTGAGTGGCTTTACGTGAACCGGACTGTCGGTGGCGGTGCGGATTCTGGCGATCGGCGTGCCCAGAGGGACGCTATCGCCGACAGCGATCAGTAGCGTGTCGACGATGCCGGAGACGGGAGACTTCAACTCGGCGGCGGCCTTGTCGGCCTCCACTTCCGCCAAAAGATCACCCTCCTCAACGGCGTCTCCTACAGACACCGACCATTCCACCATCGATACGGTCTCATCGCTGGGGCTCGACCCGATCGCTTCGACGTCGAAAATTCCAGATTCTCCGGCGTCCTCTTGCTTCCAGAGGACGGTTCCCCCCAGCAGATCAACCGCCGTTTCCAGAATGCGTTTGTACGAGGGAAGCACTTCCAGTTGGTTACCGAAGTTGCACGGAACGTACGTATCGGGCCGGGTCACCCGGCGCGCTGATATGTGCCGCCGGCTCCGTTCAGCCACGGTAGATACGACTTCCGCTCCAAATCCGGCGGTGTGGTTGTCCTCGTGAGCCACGATCAGCCGCCCCGTCTTCTCTACGCTCGCCACCACACTATCTATGTCCCAGGGAACGAGACTCCGCAGATCGATAAGCTCAACCCCCACGTCGTGTTTCGCCAGTTCCGCCACCGCCTGAGCGGCCAGGGGCATCGTGTTTCCATAGCCAACGATCGTGAGATCATCTCCACGGTTAACGACTCGCGCTCGGCCCGGGGGAACGAGCTGTTTCGCCACATCCCGACTGGTAGCCCGGGACCGATCATTGAGCTGGTTCTTAGGGTAGAAAAATATAGTCGGTCGTTCCGACTCAAAGGCCGCGTTCAGCAATCCCGCAGCGTCACCAGCATCGGAGGGCATGTAGACGTCGACTCCGGGGGTGTGCGCCACCAGGGCTTCCAAGGTAGAGGCGTGGAACGGCCCCAACCCCGGACGGTATCCACCGGCGGTGACCATGACGATTACCGGGACCTGCCATCCACCGTCGGTGCGCCAGTACATACTTCCGAGCTCTGCAAAGATTTGATTATAGGCGATTGGAAGAAAATCGGCGAACTGGAGAAACGCTACCGGACGCCCGCCGGCGAGGGCTCGGCCCACGGAAACCCCCACGATCAATGACTCACTGAGAGGGCTGTTTTTGACCCGTGATCCGTATTTCTTGGTGAGACCACGAGTTATTCCGAAGACATCCCCTTTTGGATCTTCGAGATCCTCTCCGAAGAGTGTTACGCGATCATCTGCGGCAAGACGTGCATCCAGGACATCGCGAATCGCTTCCAGCATCACCAGTTCACGCTCACCGCTGCCGGTGTATTCAACTGAAGGGTCCTGGAGCTTTGCCGGGAGAGGGGCCTTGGCTTCCGTGGTAGGTGTGGGTTCAGCGCTCATCTGCGCCGAGCGGGCAGCTTCTTTTAACTGTGCGCGGATCTCATCTTCCTCGCTACGAAGGGCATCTTCGGAAACTCCTGATTCGATGAGCTCTCGTCGAAGAATTGCTACTGGGTCTCCCCTTTGCGCGGCGGACTCAATCTCTTCCGGTGTACGATACAAACGTTGATCATCAGCGTTCGTGTGATTGTGGAGTCGATCAACTTGGAAAATGGCGATTTGTGGTCCGCGTGTACGGCGGAGCTCCCCGATCACCGGCGCAAACGCGCCGATCGCTTCGGCAGTGTGCCGTCCGTCGATGCGAGTAATGGGTATCCCGTAAAACTCTTCAGCCTCACCCTGTGGATAGGAGTAGAACGTCTGTCCCCGCGTCTTGGTGCTAATGGCAAAGGAGTTGTCCTGAACCAGGAAGAGCACCGGCAGGTTCTCCCGCACGGAATGACCGATAGCTTCGACAACCTCGCTTTCCTGGGTGGTGCCTTCTCCGAGTGCGCACAGAACGAAAGGACGTTCCGGTTGATCCTTGATCAGCTCAGCGACGCCCACCGCTTGCAGGGCACTATTGCCCACCGGTCCCACGATGCTCAAGATCTTGTGTTTCGGGGAACTCATGTGGGCGTTCATCTGGCGTCCGCGGCTGTGGGATTCGTCCTTATTGAAGAGACTAAGAAAGAACATGTATGGACTGATTCCGCGGGCAAGCATGAGTGCCTTGTCCCTGTAGTGACAATGGAGCCAATCGGCGTCGGAAAGGTGCGGGAATAGCGCTATAGAGCCTTCATGACCGGCTCCGGACACGTGAAAAAACGCTTCTCCCCGTGAGGTGTAACTCTGTTCAACGAGATCCATTTCGCGGGCGGTAACCATCGTCTGGTACAGACGTCGCAACGTCTGCATATCGTCAGTTATGCTCGTAGCCATGTACCCTCCGTAGCCGACTATAGCACTAAGGATACGGGTAGTCGACCACCTTCGGTGAGCGCTATAATTTGCAGGTAAGGAGTGAAAACGAATGAGTGATGCGTCTCAAAGCAATAGCTTCGATGTAAAAAAGAAGATGAAAACGGCCATGGGTGAGGTCGAGTATTTCAGTCTCAGA
The DNA here is from genome assembly GCA_040904425.1 of Alkalispirochaeta sp. Taxonomy (GTDB): domain Bacteria; phylum Spirochaetota; class Spirochaetia; order DSM-27196; family Alkalispirochaetaceae; genus Alkalispirochaeta. The sequence continues at coordinate 28,971 of JBBDTM010000004.1, read as the reverse complement.
GAGTTCGTGAACAAGGGTTTCGCCGACGTAACGCGTTTCCCCTTTTCGGTGCGGGTCCTCCTGGAATCGATTCTGCGGAATGAGGACGGCTACGAAGTGACCGCCGATCATGTACGAAAGATCGGGACCTACAATCCGTCACGTCCGGAAAAAGATGAGCTTCCCTTCAAGCCCGCCCGGGTATTGCTGCAGGATTTCACCGGTGTTCCTAGCGTCGTTGACCTGGCGGCGATGCGAAGTGCGATGGCGCGCCTTGGAGGCGATCCGAACAAGATCAATCCTCAACTCCCGGTGGACCTGGTGATCGACCATTCAGTCCAGGTTGATTTTTTCAACAGCTCCGATGCATTGCGAAGAAACGCCGAAATCGAGTTCGAGCGCAACAAAGAACGTTATGAGTTTCTTCGATGGGGCCAGGGCGCTCTCGAAAATTTCTCAGTCGTTCCTCCCGCCAGTGGTATCTGTCACCAGGTGAATCTCGAGTATCTGGGACAGGTGGTACAGGTTCGCCAGGAAGGCGGGGCGCAGATCGCTTATTTTGATTCTCTGGTGGGAACAGATAGTCACACACCGATGATCAACGGGCTCGGAGTCGTCGGTTGGGGCGTGGGCGGTATCGAAGCCGAGGCAGCGATGCTGGGACAGCCGATTTACGTCCTGTCGCCGTCTGTGGTGGGGGTCAAGCTGACCGGTAAGTTGCGGCCCGGTATCACGGCGACCGATCTGGTTCTCCGCATCACTCAATTGCTCCGGGAACACGGTGTTGTCGGCAAGTTCGTGGAGTTCTTTGGGCCCGGTCTGAGCGAGATGACCGTCCCCGACCGCGCAACGATTTCCAATATGGCTCCCGAATACGGAGCTACGATGGGTTACTTTCCGGTAGACCAGCAGACGCTGGACTATATGTGGTCCACCGGTCGGAGTGAAGAGTTGATCAAGACGGTGGAGCAGTACGCCCGAGAGCAGGATATGTTCCGTACCGATGAGACTCCCGACCCCGAATTTGAAGCGGTCGTGCAGCTTGATCTGGATTCGATCGAAGCCAGTATTGCCGGGCCCAAGCGGCCCCAGGATCGGGTTGCAGTGAGCGAGGTAAAGGACGAATGGCAGCGGCTCATGCGGGCACCGGTGGAAGATCGCGGCTACGGCCTGGATGAGACCGACATTCGGAAGACCGCTACCGTGATCCTGGAAGATGGATCCAAGAAAGAATTGACCCACGGTGATGTGGTGATCGCCGCGATCACCAGCTGTACCAACACAAGCAATCCCAGCGTTCTACTCGCCGCCGGGCTATTGGCAAAGAAGGCCGCCGAGCGAGGTCTTGGCCGCAATCCGTGGATCAAGACCAGTTTTGCTCCCGGTTCGATGGTCGTCACTGAGTACCTCCAGCGAACCGGTCTGATGGACTACCTGGAAAAGATGGGATTCTACCTGGTGGGCTATGGGTGTACCACCTGCATCGGTAACAGTGGTCCTGTGCCGGAGAATATCGCAGCCGGTATAGAAGAGGGAGACCTCGTGGTGGCTGGAGTCCTTTCGGGTAACCGGAACTTTGAGGGGCGCATCAATCCCCATACGAAGGCAAACTTTCTCATGTCTCCGCCGCTCGTGGTGGCCTACTCGCTGGCGGGAACGGTCAACATCGATCTCAGCTCGGATCCACTGGGATATGACACCGAAGGCAAGCCTGTGTACATGTCGGAAATCTGGCCGTCGGCTGACGAGTTGCAGACCTATGTACAACAGGCGCTTGACCGCAAAGCATTCATCGAGAGCTACAGTGGTCTCGAAGATTCCAACGATCAGTGGAACGCGATTCCTACCGCCGGCTCGTCGATCTACGACTGGAAGGAGGATTCCAGCTATATTCAGGAGCCCCCGTTCTTTATGGACATGAAGCTGGAAACGGTCCCGATTAAACCGATTGAAGACGCCCGAGTGTTGGTCATGGCCGGGGACAGCATAACCACCGATCATATCAGTCCCGCCGGAGCGATCGCGCCGGATAGTCCCGCGGGAAGATTTCTCAAGGAAAGCGGAATCGATCGGAAAGACTTCAACTCCTACGGAAGCCGTCGCGGCAATGATCGCATCATGACGCGGGGGACGTTCGCCAATATCCGTTTCCGCAACAAGATGGCCCCCGGTACTGAGGGTTCAGTCACGACCCATGTGCCCACGCGAGAGGTAATGAGCATCTATGACGTCGCGGAACGGTATAAGGAAGCCGGTGTGGCGACCGTCGTGCTTGCAGGAAAAGACTACGGAATGGGGTCCTCCCGGGACTGGGCCGCCAAAGGCACGCAACTGTTGGGTGTTAAGGCGGTCATTGCAGAGAGCTATGAACGCATTCACCGAAGCAATCTGGTTGGAATGGGCGTGCTTCCGCTGCAGTTTCAGCGTGGTGAAACTGCGGACTCCCTAAGACTGACCGGATTCGAGCAATTCACCGTCCACGTGGATGATGCGTTGCAGCCGCAGCAGACCGTCCGGGTCGACGCGGTGACGGAAGATGGAAAGACCGTTTCCTTCGATACCGTCTGCAGGATAGATACTCCCGTGGAGGTGCAGTACTACCGTAACGGCGGTATTCTACACACCGTCCTGCGGAAATTCGTTGCATGATGCTGACAACGGTACGGGATGGCGGTATATTCTCCGCCACGATGCTTCAGTGAGCAGGAATGCTTGAACATCATTAGACGATAGTGTTGCACGGGATGACGACATCTTGTTGTTCCGTCGCCGGGGGCGCGTTTTGGGGATTTTCGCGCTCCCGGTTTTTTTTGTCTGGTGGACGGAAGCACTGCGCTACAAAGAGCAAAGATTACTGTGAGAGCAGATGGTCCCAGGTGATGCCTTGCCCACTCTGGACGGGATTCGTAGTTCGGCAGCCCAGGATCGTTTCCCAGTGGCGCGGGTGAAGTCCCGGAGATAGATTCTTCTCAGTTCTCAGAACGGCAATATTATCTTTTCGGAGTAGTTGTCCCGCTTCAATATCATGGATGGCGTGGATGCTTCGATTCGTAAACCCGTAGTTTCGCTCTTCGCTTGGCGCAAGACGTTTCACGCCGCTTCCTAGTACCTTTTCCACGCGGGCTGTGCCGAATCGCTCTTTGAGCTCCTGGTCATGGTCCATCCACATTTGGTGGTACTCGAGAGCACCGGTTCGTGCGGCGTTGCCGAGATTAGCGGCAATACGTCGGACTATTTTCACCATCGTCTGGAACTGATCCGGCTCCAGGGCGATCGGATCATCGAGACCGGCGTTGTCGCGGCTCTGCGTGATATGCTTTTCAATCATCACCGCTCCCTGGAGTGTCGCCAACGCAGGCACAAGTATCGGGTCCATGGAATGATCGGACACTCCCACCGGAACTCCGAACGTGTCCCGCAGAGCGGGGATTGCGCGCAAGTTGTATTCTTCCTCCGGCGCAGGATAGGCGGTAATACACTGCAGCACCGTCACCGACTGATTGGCGGGAAGCGCCGAAAGCGCTTCGGCGATGTCTCTCACCGTGGCAACTCCTGCGGAGAGGATAACCGGCTTCTGGTAGCTTCCGATCTCACGGAGTAGGGGAATATGATTAAGTTCGGGGGAAGCGATCTTGTATTCTGGAACCGATAGGTGCCGGAGCACTCGGGCACTTCCGATTCCGAAAGGTGTACACAGAAAAGTGAGACCGGCCGTTTCACATGCGCTCTGAAGTTTGCCGTAGAACTCTTCACTCCGCTCCAGCTCCTGAAACCGTTCGTACAGCGGTACACTACCCCCGGGGAGATCAATCGTTCCCGCCCGCGGATGAAGAATTTCGTCTGCGCGGACGAGTTGGAACTTTGCTGTGTCCGCTCCCGCTTCCCGCGCCGCTTCGATCAGTTCACGGGCGCGGTCAAGGTCACCGCCGTGAGCGGTCCCTATCTCAGCGACGATTCGGGGAACGGAGGGTGCGGGCCGGCCGGGAATCACGTGGGGGCAATCCTATCGAAGCCGGTATACGGTTGGAGCGCGGCAGGAATAACAACGCTCCCATCTTGCTGCTGGTGATTCTCGAGGATCGCAATAATTGCCCGCGACACCGCTACGGCAGTTCCGTTCAGGAGATGCACGTAGCCCTTTTCCTTCTTGCCATCGTCACCCTTCCGGCTATAGCGAATATTTAACCGTCGACTTTGAAAATCGGTGCAGTTTGAGGTGCTGGTGACCTCTCCCCACTCACCACCGGCACCGCGACCCGGCATCCACGCCTCAAGATCGAATTTACGGTACGCAGGGTTGCCGAGGTCGCCGGTACACACGTCCACTACCCGAAAGGGAATCTCCAGCGTAGAGAATATCTCCTTTTCCGTGTCCAGCATCTCCCGGTGCAGAGCTTCTGATTTATCAGGATGTGACAGAATGAACATCTCCACTTTCGTGAACTGGTGGACCCGGTAGAGGCCACGGGAGAACTGACCGGCAGCTCCCGCCTCCCGGCGAAAACAGTGAGACAGACCGGCCATTCGCACAGGGAGCTGTGAGCCGTCCAGAGACTCTCCTGCATAATAGCCCCCCAGCGTAATCTCAGCCGTACCCACCAGGCTCGAGTCTTCTGCTTCCAGATTGTAAATATTGGATTCTGGTCCGCGAGGATTGAAACCGATTCCTGCTACGATATCGGTCCGGGCGATATCAGGAGTGATCATCGGCGTGAAGCCACGCTTCGTAAGCAGATCCAACGCGAACCGTATCAGAGCCAGCTCAAGGAAGACTCCCTGGTTGCGGAGATAGTAGAATTTCGCCCCTGACACCTTTGCGGCATGTTCGAAATCCACGATGTCTAAGAGCTCACCCAAGGCCACGTGATCCCGAGGCTCAAAGTCAAAGACGGGAGCTTTTCCCACAATTTCCAGTTCCCGGTTGGACTCGTCAGTGGCACCGACCGGTGTTTCCGGATGGGTGAAATTGGGAAGCGTCTCGGCGGCTGTCGTAAGTCGTTCCTCGAGCCGACGCAATTCTTCTTCGTGGTCTCCGATCTCCTGTTTCAGCCGCTTGCCTTCTTCGATCAGGCGTCCGCGGTCATCATCGGACAGTTTCTGCTTCATCGCTCGGGCGTTTTCGTTCCGGCGGGCTCGCTGCTCTTCAACTGTGCGCAACATCTCATTGCGTCGATCGTAGAGATCGAGCACGGTATCTAGATCAGCGGTTACGTGGCGGTGCGTGATGTTCTCCCGGACAGTCTCCGGGTGTTCGCGAACGTACTTCAGGTCCAACATGCGAGCATCATACCCGACGCACCGGAACTGCGCCAACCTTCCGCGCCGCGTTGATTGTCATTGTTCTAGCACCCGAGACCGTTGAGCCGACTTCTGAACAGCATCCATTACCGTTGCCTGAAATCCGCCATCCGCCAGTGCTTGAATACCGGCGATCGTGGTGCCCGCGGGGGAGCATACCCGAGAGACCATTTCCTGGGGGTGCACGTGGTTGGCTTCAATCAATGCTGCGGCGGAGGCGACGACATCGGAGGCCGCGCGTAGCGCCTGAGCATATGGGAGCCCCTCCGAGACCGCCCCCATGGCGAGGGCATCGATGAACTCGAAGGCAAAGGCGATTCCACTTCCCGAGACGGCGGTGACTGTGGACATGAGTCTCTCTTCAACCTCGACCAGGGATCCGGCACCACTCAGTAACGCCCTGATTTCGTCCCGGAACTTCTGCGTCATGGAAGATGGAAAGGTGATGCCGATTACGGCCTTGCCTATCTGCGCGGCAAGATTCGGCATGATCCGGACCACCGTCGAAGCGCGGAGCGCCTGGGCCACCCGATCTGCGGGGGTTCCCGCCAACACGGAAATGATCGGCGTATTGACCGTCTGTTTCGGAAAGAGGGCTGCGATTTTGTCAAGATCCTGCGGCTTTATCGCAAGGATAATCGCTTGGGAATCCCGAATTAACGTCTCCGGATTCCCTGTATAGTCGACGGCATCGAAATTCTGCAATGCCGATTGTAATCGCTGAGAGTCTTTCTCAACCACGCCAATCTTTAACTCCGGATTGGTGCCTCGTATTGCACCGGCCAGAGATGATCCCATGAAGCCGACTCCTATGATCCCGATGGTGTGCATAATCGCTCTCCTTGTGCGGGTTAGGTTAACCCGGGAAACTGTCGTAGATGCAATTGGTGGTATACCACGAGGGCAACGCTATTTGAAAGATTTAGGGAGCGGAGTCCCGGGCGCATTGGAATACGATAGGTATCGTCCGGCCAGCGGTCACGAATGTCCGACGGAAGTCCTCTCGTTTCGGGGCCGAAAACCAAATATCGCGTTTCACTGCCGAGCGGAATTTCGGTGTAGAATTGGGTCGCTTTGGTTGTCATTAGGGCAGGGGTGAAGTGCTTCCCTTCGGTAAGGAGGAAGCGCTCCCACGTGGGGTGGACGGTGAGAGATAGATCGCTCCAGTAGTCAAGGCCGGCGCGTTTCAGATAGCGATCATCGAGAGAAAATCCGAGCGGCTCGATCAGATGGAGTGCAGTTCCGGTGGCGGCGCAGGTTCGGGCGATATTTCCGGTGTTGGGAGGGATTTCCGGTTGGTAGAGGACCACGACGATCCGGTTCATTTCCATCAGGACGTATCCCCGGGATGTTCTATAATCCCTCTGACGATCATCGCCTCCGCCCGGCGACGAGGGACGGTACTGAGAGAGACGAATGACGCCCGTACCACGGCAAGCACTCGGCGTAACGTGGACGTGCCTCGGGTGCGGGCAAAGCGAATCCTCGCCGCATCGCGACCGTCACGCATACGCCTCAGCACTTCCGGCAATAGAAATAGAGCGGAGCGGACCATATCGGCTGTGGCGTACCCCAAGCGATAGGGGATGGCCCGAGCCAAAGCGGTGAGGGCCAATTGCACGCCGGTCGGTTTGCGGTACGCCAGATATGCACCCGCCACCCATCCGGCGGAGAGCAGGCCGGCGGCGTAGTCAAGCCACGAAACCACCGTCTCAATTCTGTAAACAGCGATAAGTCGAACAAGCAGCACGGGAACGGTCACGATCAGAATCGCCCGTCCCAGGCGCAGTGCGCTCCTATTTGACATACCGGCGAACCGGGCCAGAAGCAGCGTGGGTGCGGGCATCACCACCGACCACGGAGCGGGAATCGCCGTGACCAGAATCAGTTGCACGACGATGGCACCCAGAAGATAGAGTAGTTCCGTGATCACGCGTCCTCCGCGGCTATCGGGCGAAGACCGTAATCGGGAACTACGAACGGTTGCGCTCCTTCCGGAGGTCCGGTGTAGAGCGCGCGGCCCTCATACATGACTACCGCCTGGTCCACCAGATGCCAGATATCACGCGTTTCGTGGGACGCCAGAATCACCGTGCCGCCGCTATCACGAAAAGCGCGGAGAGTGGCGACCAGTCGTCTCACCGACGGATAGTCCAGTTCCAGGAACGGTTCATCGAGGATAAGCACCTTTGGGGGGCCCGCCAGCGCCCCGGCAAGGGCGAGCCGTCGCCGTTGCCCACCGCTGAGCGTCCACGGTGCGTCACCTTCATGGCCCTCAAGCCCAAACTCCGCCACCAGTTTGTCACAGTGCCCAGCGGTATCTTCCTCGGCGTTCGGCGTTCCCGTAGTCAGCGCCAATGCCACATCCTCCGCCACGGTATCGCCGAAAATCTGAAGATCGGGGTTCTGGAAGCACACTCCCGTCACGGCGTGCAGGATTCGTGGCTTCCGACGCACATCGGCACCGTCAAAGAATACGGAACCGGCGGAGGGCTGTACCAGGGACAAAATCGTGCGAAGGAGTACCGATTTGCCGCTTCCGTTGGCGCCGACCACAAGCGTGATCGTCCCCGACAGGCAGCGTAGTGACACCGTATCGATGATGCGCCGCGGCGGATCGCCGAGGGTCACCGCCACGTCTTTCAGTTCAACATCTGCCATACAGACCTGGGTAGGGTGCGCAGGAGAAGCACGAGAACTACCGCCTTAATGATGTCCCCCGGGAGGAAGGGCAGCATTCCCGCCGCCACCGCCTGAGTGGCGGTCAGACCGGCGGTGAATGCAAGCCAGGGTACACCGGCAGCGTAAATCACCAGGAAGCCCGCCACCAATGAGATGATCTGGCGCAGCAATCCCACATCGGCGGCGGTGCGTTTCCCGCGGATCTGGAGAATTGCCGCTACCACGGCGGCGGCGATCGGAAACCCGATAAGAAACCCTCCGGTAGGCCCCGCCAGATGAGCGAGCCCTCCGGTGGCGCCGGCAAATACCGGTAATCCCACCGCCCCGATTACGAGATACACCGCGACGGTAAGTGCCGCCCAGCCCACGGGCAGGAGAACACCGGTAAGAATGACGAACATATTCTGAAGAACTATCGGTACAGGGGAGCCGGGAATAGGTACCGAGATGAACGCGCCCGCACTAATAAGTGCGACCATTAGCGCTCCCGTCTGTAGGCGTATGGCATATCCCAACTGGTTGGATGACGAATCTGTCATGGTCTTTCTCCATTAAAAACGAGTGATGTAGGTAGGCGTTCAGTTCTAAATTCAGTTGTGTCTCTACCTGATATGCGACCAAGCAAGATCTCAGCAGCGCGTTTGCCGATTTGATCGATCGGCTGGGCGATCGAAAGGCCGGGGATACCAGCCACCGCAGCGAATTCAGAGTCGTCAAATGACGCCAGATAGAGATCCTCAGGAAGCTCCGAGCGATGGGTGGCTGCGTACCGTAGCGCGCCGATCTGCATGAAATAATTCCCGATCATAATCGTGTTGGGAGGGTCCTTCTGGTGGATCAGCTCGCCGAAAAGTTCGTAGCCGCTTTTTGTATGAAAGTCGCCAAACCTGAGATTGCGCTCCTCCAGGGGGCACCCACACTGAGTCAGCGCCCGCCGGAAACCCCGGTACCGTTCCGCAGCGGTGGTAATCTGTTCGTCACCGCCGATGAAACCGAACCGGCGGCGCCCCTTCTGCCAGAGATACTCAACCGCTCGCAGGGTGGCCTCTTCGTTGTCTACGAGCACCGCGTCCCCGGTAAAACCTTCAACCACCCGATCCACGAAAACCACCGGCAGTTGAGCGGAACGCAGACGATGGAAGTGCCCACCTTCGCTGCCCGACGGAATGACGATGACCCCGTCGACCTGCTTCTCGAGAAGCAGATCCACCGCTTGCTCTTCACCGTTCCGGCTTTCCCGGGAGTTGAGGACGATCATTGAATATCCCTCTTCCGTAAGGCGGTTTTCGACTCCCTCCGCCACCTGCATGAAGAAGACGTTCGCGATCTCCGGTGCTACTAACCCGATGGTGAGGGTGCGTTTGCTCTTGAGGCTCCGGGCGACACCGTTAACCTTGTAGTTCAATCGCACGATCACCATCTCTACGCGGGCTCGTGTACTTGGGGAGATGCGCGGGTCCTGGTTCACGACTCGCGATACGGTGGCGGTACTGACCCCGGCCTCGCGGGCTACATCCTTGATAGTTGGATTCACGACGCCGAATGGTAGTTTCCCCGGGGAGCACTGTCAATCGACCAGGTTATCGACAACACCGATAGGTAGTCGCAACGACCAGCGCTGCGCCGAAGCCTACCGTTCAGATGGAATGGACCGCTTTCAGGGCCTTGTCATAATCCGGTTCCTGGGCGATTTCCGGTACCTGCTCCTGGTACACGATGGTGTTGTCTGCGTCCAGAACGAGTACCGCCCGACTGAGAATCCCCGCCATCGGCCCGTCTGCTATTTCGCATCCATAATCGCGGCCGAAGGCTCGGTCCCGCATCTCGCTCAGAGTGATTACGTTGTCAACGCCCTCCGCCTGGCAGAAGCGCTGCGCGGCAAACGGTAGGTCGGCGCTGATCGTAAGGCACACCGTATCGTCCATACCGCCAACCTCCTTATCGAAGCGCCGAGCACTCGCCGCGCATACGCCGGTATCGAGGCTGGGAACAATATTTAGAATCTTCTTCTTGCCTGCGAAATCTGCAAGGGATACATCGGTCTTGTCGGTTTTGGTAAGGACAAAATCCGGTGCGATGGACCCGACTGCCGGTAGTGATCCGGTGGTATGGATGGGGGTTCCTTTGAGCGTGATATCTGCCATTTATTACTCCTTCAGTCATATAGGTAGACTAAACGTATTGCTGCGCCGCCGCTGAGGCAAATTTTCCGTGAGCCGCATTGGCCGCAGGATGGCCGGTGCCGTTGGGCGGAGCGCCGGAGAGTTCCGTCGTCCGTGGCGCCCGGCGGGCGAATAGGTGCCCTTTAGCCTTGCGGAAGATTGTGGAGGCTCATGACCGCCGGTATCGCCCGGATCGATTTGGCGATCTTTCGCAGATCCTGTCGGCGCTCTACCTCCAGAGTGAAACTAGCATCGATGCTATTGGTTCCGGATTCATCAATTCTCCCCTCGATCAGGTGACCGTGAATCTTGTGGACCGCCCCCTCGATTTCACTGAACAGGTCGTTGGTGGGACGCGCCACCACCCGAAACCGGTGGGTCGTCTTCGGTGATACCGTTTCCCATTCAACTTCGATAAGGCGTTCATCCACATCGGGGATACTTCGCAGACTTTTGCACTCGCGCTGGTGGATAATGATTCCTCGCCCCCGAGAGACGTATCCGATGATGTCGTCACCGGTGCGCGGATTGCAGCACTGGGCGAAATGGATCATGAGATTGCGTTCTTTTCCTACGCGGATCTCGACTTTATGTTTGTCCAGGATATCGTTCGTTTCCTGCGACGGTCCCGGCTTGGCCTGTGTCTTCTGCTGTTCCTGGTGCTTGGCGGAAGACTGTGCCGCCTGATCGTGTTTACGGGCGATGATACTCTGGTTAATGATGAGATTCTCATCATGCTTGTTGAGCCACGCCCGAATCTTGCTTCTTGCCCGGGACGTATGGGCATATCGCAACCAGTTGAGGTGAGGGTGAGCGTTGTTGCTGGTAAGTACCTCGATCACTTGCGTGTTCTTGAGCGGCTCTTTCAACGGGATAATCGCGCCGTCCGCCTTGGCGCCGGTAGTATGATGACCCACCTCGGTATGGATGTGGTAGGCAAAATCGATCGCCGTGGCGCCCTTCGGTAGCTGTATGGCGTCGCCCTTGGGCGTGAAGACATAGATCGAGTCCCGCAGGATTTCCCGTTTGATTTCCTCCAGGAATTCCCCTGAAGTGATGCGGGCATCTTTGAGATCTCGTACGCGGTGCATGATTTCCAGGTCTCCGGGATTAACCTGCTCCCGGGTGAGGCCTTTCTTGTACAGCCAATGCGCCGCCACGCCGAACTCCGCGGTCCGATGCATTTCGTGGGTCCGTATCTGAATCTCGATCATCTTCCCGTCAAAGCCGAGCACCGAAGTGTGCAGGCTCTGGTACTGATTCGCCTTGGGCATGGCGACATAGTCCTTAAAGCGTCCCTCGATCGGCGGCCAGAGGCGGTGAACGAGGCCCAGGATCTGGTAGCACTGGTTGGTGGTGTCGCAGAGAATCCGAATACCGAGAAGATCGTAGATTTCTCCGAGCTCTTTTCCGTAGCGCTTCATCTTCTGGTAGATGCTGTAGAAGTGTTTCGCCCGGCTTTCCACCACCACCGGTACACCCTCGCGTTGAGCCGCTTTGTCAATGGCACTCTTGATCCGATTCAGGTAGCTCGCGCGTTGCTGGCGCTTCTCCGAGACTTGCTCCTTAATCGACTGGTAGATATCCGGATGGAGGTGCTTCAGGGACAAGTCCTCCAGTTCATCTTTCATCCAACTGATGCCGAGCCGCCCCGCCAGCGGCGCGTAGATATCCAGCGTCTCCTGGGCGATTTCCCGGCGCCGCACGCCCTCTTTGAAACGGAGTGTCCGCATGTTGTGCAGTTTGTCGGCGAGCTTGATCAGGATTACCCGGACGTCCTTTACCATAGCCAGGAGCATTTTTCGAATCGTCTCTGATTCCTGAACACTCTTGTTCTGCGCTTTTACCACGGCGATCTTGGTTACGCCGTTCACCAGGTTGTCGACTTCCCGGCCGAACTGACGCTTCAGCTCGGCCCGGGTCATTATGGTGTCTTCCAGAACATCGTGAAGTAGAGCCGAGACGATCGTGGCGCTGTCCAGCTTCATATCGATCAGTATCTCGGCCACCTGTAACGGATGGATGAAATAGGGCTCTCCGGAATCTCGATACTGCCCCTGATGCAGCGCCTCCGACTGGCGTGCAGCGGAGAGTACTCGCTCCTGATCGGGGGCACTGTACGATGAGACTTTGTGCTGAAGATCTGCGAGCGTTTGTATCATTGCCATCCTGCTACGAATTATCGGCCGGACGTCGAGCCCGGACGAGGCGGTCACGTCCGGCGAGGTCGGTTACCGTATTCACGAGTTCAAAACCCGCGTCCACAAACAGGGCGCGAACCGCTGCGCCCTGAGTCCACCCGTGCTCAACTAGAACATATCGCTCCGGACGGAGGCGTGGAAAGGCCTGAGCGGCAAGATCTTCATAGAGGCGCAAGCCGTCCGCACCACCGTCCAGGGCGGATGTCGGTTCAGTCCATCCCTGCGCCGCGGTACGGCGCGTTTCGGTTGTGGTCAGGTAGGGTGGGTTGGCGGTGATCAAATCGCAGAGGGCGGCTCGATCCGTCGGGTCGTGCCATTTTGCGGAACGAAATGCGTCGTCTTGCTCCGGAGGGTTCCGCGAAATCGGTTCCAGCACGTTTCTTCGTTCCACCGTATAGCGAACCTGGTCGATCGTACCCAGTAACCGCTCGGCGTTCCGCGCCGTCCAACGCAGCGCGGCAGGTTCGATATCGGAGAGCACCAGGTCGGTCGTGTATCCCAGCGCCGTCCGCTCCCGGGCCAATGCGATACCGACGCACCCGGTACCGGCGCAGCAGTCGTGAATGATGGCGTGCCGGTGTGTATCCAACAGGCGCAATCCCTCCTCGACCAGGTGTTCTGATTCGGGCCGAGGAACCAGGACTCCGGGGCCGACGCAGAAATCGTAGCCGTAGAATTCCTTGGTACCGGTGATATACGCGATGGAAACACCCCGGCGGCGTTCTTCGGTGAGGGACGCGAGCGTTGCAAGGGCTGCTTCGTTCATGACCTCCGCCGCGGGTGACCGAAACTCCGCCAATAGATCGTCCCGCTTCCGAGCAGTAGCCGTCTCCAGGAGGATCAACGCGTCCAGTGAGGCGGAGTCACTTTCCGTGAGGCTCTCGGCGACGAGCGTGCGCAGCTGTCCTACGGTGACATCCATCGGGAACGGTACCGGCACTACTGGGCCGCCTCTCCGGCACTGAGGCGGAGTGTGTCGATCACCTCCGCCAGGTCACCCTGAATAATCGAATCCAGCTTGTAGAGCGTCAGATTGATCCGATGATCGGTGAGCCGGTTCTGCGGAAAGTTGTACGTGCGAATGCGTTCACTTCGGTCTCCGCTGCCAACCTGATTCTTCCGCGCTTCCGCTTCTTGCTCCTTGCGCTTGGAATCTTCCAGATCAAAGAGGCGTGCTTTGAGCACTCGCAGCGCCTTGGCCTTGTTCTTGAGTTGGCTCTTTTCGTCTTGGCAGATTACCACCAGTCCTGAGGGATGGTGCGTGATTCGTACGGCGCTGTCGGTGGTGTTGACGCTCTGGCCACCGGGACCGGAAGAGCGGAAGACGTCGATCTTGAGGTCCTCGGAGCGAACTTCCACGTCAGTTTCCTCCGCTTCCGGAAGTACGGCCACAGTCACCGCAGAAGTGTGAATCCGGCCGCTGCTCTCCGTGCTTGGTATGCGCTGAACACGGTGGACGCCACTTTCATATTTGAGCTGACTGTACACGGAGTTACCGGAAATGGAGAACGTGATCTCCTTGAACCCGCCCACTTCCGTTTCATTTCGATCCATGATCTCGAGCTTCCACCTCTGCGTCTCGGCGTAGCGCGAATACATACGGTACAGGTCTGCGGCGAAGAGCGACGCTTCATCACCGCCGGTTCCCGCGCGGATCTCCATAATCGTGTTCTTGGCGTCCAGAGGATCCGGGGGAACCAGGAGGAGTTTCAGCTCCCGTTCCGTCTCGGCCACCTGAGCCTGGAGTCGTTCGGTTTCCTCCTCGGCCAACGTCTGCAGCTCCTCGTCACCGGCTTCTTCGAGGAGCTCGCGGTTGTCGGCCAGTTCCTGAAGCTGGTGCTGGTAGCGCTGCCACGTTTCCACGATCGTTCCCAGTCGGGAATGCTCGCGCATCGTTTCCACGGCACGCTTCTGATCCTTGTGAAGATCCGGATCGGACATCAACCGCTCAAGCTCTTTGTGGCGTGCTTCGATTTCCTGCAGTCGGTCTGCGACTATTTCTGCCATGACGACACGATCCTCTTAGGTGCTGCGGTGTGATCGGAGAAAGCCGAAGAGGCTTCCGATGACACCGCCGGAGATGTGAGCAAACTGAGCCACTGAGTCCTGTCTCACGGAATTGGCAACCTCCTGGGTGAGATAGAGCACAACCACCAGAATAAAGGTGAGAGGTATTTCACCCTGGCGGATATTAGTGAAAGAGATAAGCAAAATCATCATGAAAACGACCCCGCTGGCGCCGAGTAGTCCGGACGAAAGAAAAAGTACGTTTAGCAGGCCGGTGACAACGGCGGTAATGGCGATCATGATAAATAGCCCCACGGTGCCGTATTTCTCTTCGAGAATCGGCCCCAGCAGCAGGATGAAGGCAAAATTTCCCATCAGGTGGACCCAGCTAAAATGCCCCACTACATGCGTCAAGAGACGAACGTAATCCAGCGGATCGGTGACGCTCATCGAGGGACCTACCATGAACAGTCCTGTAATGAGAGAGGGGAAAACCGTCTGATCAAGGAGGAGCACCAGCGAAGAGAGGAGGGCAAAAGTAAGCGTCACCGGGGCGTTGTATCTGACCTTCATTGCACAACCTTATGGGCCCGCTTCGGGGGTGTCAAGCTTTCCACAGAGCGGGTTTACCAAGGGCGACCGATTTGGCTACCTTACCTGTATGCCGGTAAACGTTACAAGAAAGCCCGATTGGCTCAAGATACAGCTCAATACCAACGACAATTTTCGCTATCTGAAGCAGCTCATGCGAGAGGAGCGGCTCAACACGGTCTGTGAGGAGGCGCGCTGTCCCAACATCCACGAATGCTGGGGAGAGCACCGCACCGCGACCTTCATGATTCTCGGTGATACGTGTACTCGTCGCTGCCGTTTCTGCGCGGTAAAGACCGGGTTACCCAGTGCCGTAGATGTGGGCGAGCCGAAACGGGTAGCCGACTCGGTGGCCAAGATGGGCCTCCAGCACGTGGTGATAACGATGGTAAACCGGGATGATCTGAAGGACGGCGGGGCCGAAATTCTTGCCCATACGGTTCGCGCGATCCACCACGGGGCCCCGGATTGTTCGGTGGAGGTTCTCACCAGCGATTTTATGGGTAATCGAGATGCGATCAAGCTGGTGATCGATTCGGAACCTGAAATAATGAGCCACAATCTGGAGACGGTGCGGCGGCTCACACCCCAGGTTCGATCTCGGAGCAACTATGACCGTTCTCTGGAAGTTCTCCGGGTTGCTCATGAAATAGATCCTGAACGGGCTACCAAGACCAGTCTCATGTTGGGGTTGGGAGAAACTCGCGATGAGATTCTCGAGACCTTTGACGATATGCGGGTCAACAATGTGGAAATAGTGAATCTCGGGCAGTACCTGCAACCGTCACGGACACATCTGCCGGTACAGAAGTACTGGACACCGGAGGAGTTCTCGGAGCTGCGGGAGCGTGCCATGGAAAAGGGATTCGCCCACTGTGACGCCGGGCCGCTGGTTCGCTCTTCCTACCACGCCGGTGAGGGTTATGAGGCGTATCGCAAGAAGATTCACCCTCTCTATCAGGACAGTGGAGTCTGAGACGGTGTCTCGCTCCATAGACGAGCTCGCCCGCCTCGTCGAGTATCACCAGGATCGGTACTACAATGATCACCCTGAGATCTCGGACGCAGAGTTTGACGATCTCTGGGATGAGCTTCAGCGTCGCGCTCCGGATCATCCGATCTTCTCCCGGGTGGGAAGAGACGATGCCACTGGATTTCCCAAACGGCACCATCTAATGCCCATGAATAGTCAGGAGAAAGCTTCCACGCCGGAACAACTGTTGAAATGGGCACGACGCGTTAGCCACAAGTGGTATATCGTACAGTACAAGCTCGACGGCGCCAGTATCGAGCTGCAGTATCGCGACGGACTATTTGAATACGGTGTCACCCGTGGAGATGGAACGATCGGGGACGATATTACCGCTAATGTGCGCCGAATGCAGGGAGTGGTTAAGAAGCTCCCGAACCGGTTCACCGGGGCGGTGCGCGGTGAGGTAATCATGGAGCACGCGATCCACCGGCGCTATTTCGCGGACAAGGCGAACTGTCGCAACGCCGCCAACGGACTGATGAAGCGCAAAGACGGGCAGGGCAGCGAGCACCTGAAAATTCTCTGCTACGATGCCCACGCCGATGGCGGCACCCGCCCGTTTGATGATGAACCGTCGAAACTGACATGGATCGAAGAGCAGGGGTTCCTGCCGGTTCACTACGAGACGTTTCGAACCGCAGAGGAGATCGTCCATTATCGTGATGTGGTTGCGGAGAAGCGCGCATCGCTTGACTTCGATATCGATGGCCTGGTGGTTAAAGGTCCTGAGATCGACTGGGCGGACATGCGCCGGGCCCGCCCGCAGAAACAGATCGCTTTCAAGTTCTCCGCCGAAGAAGCGCTGAGCGTCCTGAGGAAGGTGGAGTGGAGCACCTCGGGACATCTCTATACGCCGGTGGGGCTCATCGATCCGGTGCAACTGGCGGGGACTACCGTTCGCCGAGCCAGTCTGGTTCATCCCGAGCTTATAGCCCACATGGATTTGCGTATCGGCAGTGAAGTGATCGTTACCAAGCGGGGGGATATCATTCCCAAAATAGAACGGCTGGTGCGACAGCTTCCTGATTCCACGGCGATTACGGTTCCCGATACGTGCGAAACGTGCGGTGCTAAGCTCGTGAATGAAGGCAAGCGGGTGTACTGTCCTAACCTGACCTGTCCAAAGCGCGATTTTCACAGACTGCAAAAGTGGATCTCCGTGTTGGAGGTCCGAGACTTCGGCGACGTGTTGCTCACGAAACTCTTTGACGTGGGAAGAGTCCGCAGGATCGCCGATTTCTATCAGCTACGCTGGGAGGAGCTATCGGGTTTAGAAGGCATGGGTGAGACCAGTGCCAAAAAAGCGTTGTCGAATCTCTTTGCAGTGGACTCCATCCCTCTGGCCCGGTTTGTGGCGGGCTTTGACATCTTTGGCATCGCTGAATTGAAGATTCAGAAGGTGGTCGATGCGGGTTTCTCGACGCTCGGGTCGCTGCGCTCGGCCTCGGCGGAGGAGCTGGCCCGTGCGGAGGGGGTTGCCGAGATTACCGCAGGCCAGATAGCGCGCGGAGTGCGTGAGGTGTATCCGATGATGCAAGAAGTTCTGGAGACCGGCGCTCTCAGTATCGAGGAAGGCCCCGTCACCAGCGGCCCCGGCTCGCCGCTGCAGGGGCAGACGTACTGCTTTACCGGATCGTTACACAGCATGTCCCGAAGTGAAGCGGAGAAGCTGGTTACCTCGAATGGTGGTTCGGTGCGGGGGAGCGTCACGTCAAACGTAGACTACGTGGTAACCAACGACCCGAACGGGGGCAGCTCAAAACTCAGGAAAGCTGCGGAACTGCAGATTCCGGTTATCAGCGAGCAAGAGTTTCTGGAGCGCATATCAAAAAAACAATAGCATTTGGCGGCGGAGGCAGTTGCAGGTGGCCGGGCCTCCATCTACACTAAGCGTATGTCCGCAGACCTCCGCTCTCAGATCGAAGCCTTCTATCTCCCCCGTCAGCTCGTGGACGCAATCCTCGAAGTCGGCGGTATACCACGCGACAGTGAAGAGGCGGAAGTCGGTATCGGGTTTATCGATATCGCAAACTATACCTTTCTGTCGAAATTCTTGACTCCTAAAGAGAATCAAGAGGTTCTCAATGGGCTCTACACGGCGTTCAACAGCGTGTTGCGGCGTCGTGGCGGGTACCTGAACAAGATCGAGGGAGACTCTCTCATGTTCCACTATGGGGGCCTTATCGACGCCACGGCGCGCCATATTGCGGGTCGGGAGGAACTGCAGGTTTATATCGCCCGGGAGC
The DNA here is from genome assembly GCA_040904425.1 of Alkalispirochaeta sp. Lineage (GTDB taxonomy): Bacteria > Spirochaetota > Spirochaetia > DSM-27196 > Alkalispirochaetaceae > Alkalispirochaeta. Next base: position 10,772 of record JBBDTM010000004.1, on the reverse strand, counting down.
TCTTCTATACCTGCGTGGAGATGCAGCGAGTCAGCGTGCTGTTCAATAGTGCGGACACGCGATTCCTCGACGATACGGCTTCCCCTGATGATCGGCAGGCACTCAAAAAGGCGCTGGCGATTATCGATCGGCTGCGGAATGATGATGCGGTGGCGAATCCCCTGTCGGCGATGTTTCAGATCCGGATCCGGATCGGCGCCAACCTGGGAGAGGTAACGATCGGAAACTTCGGTCCCGAAGGCGCCCGACAGTGGGATGTAATCGGTATGCCGGTGATCGATGCCAAGCGTATGGAGACGACGGCCCCCGTAGGTGGTCTGAGAGTTTCGCGCAAGTACTATGAAGTTCTGGAGAAGAGCGGCATCGCTGATGAATACTATGAACGATTTCGGCGAGAAGCGCAGGCTCTGGGCAGCCGGTACGCCACGATCACCAAGGAAGAGCTCTTTCAGCACCGCACTGTGACGATCAGGGAGAAATCCGGCGCGTATTACGAGACGTGCAGTATCCAGGTGAATCCGAATCTTCCCGAGCAGATCGCAAACCAGGTTGAAGCGCTTCTGTCCCACGGACGGTACGGCGCGACACAGGTATCGGACCTGATTCGGTACTATCGGGGCAATCGTTACGTTATTGATGCGGTTGAATCCCACCTGGAGCGCGCGGGTGTTGCGATTAGTCGCGGACCGATCTATCGGGTCCTCTATCCCAGTCGCTACGAGACGCGTCTCCAGGAGCACGAGGGGCTCGAGGAACAGCTCGAAGCGGCCGTGAGAGAGGAATTCTCACTGTTCGATATCCTAACGAAACTCGGCAAGTATCAGGACATCATAAATGCGACCTCGGTTACCGACGTTGAAACGGTGCCGTTTGCCAGTTTCGAGCGATACGTTAGTCTGGCCATGGACCAGTACCAGCGACGCTATGAGGAGATGAAGTCCGAGATCGCCCAACGCGCCTATTTCCACAATGTGGTGTTCCCAATGGTCTTCAAATTGATTGAAGCGGCGGTCCTCGATTTTCAGAATGACCAGGAAGAACTGGAGCTGCTGAGCGGATAGGGGGCGGAACACGTCCGCCTATCCCGTTTTCAGTCGCCGTCTTGCTATCGAGATCACTACATTATCGTACATGAATACTTTTTCTGATAAGAGCGTACTTGTCGTGGGAGCCTCATCCGGAATCGGCCACGCCGTGCTAACGGCACTTCTCGCGGAAGGCGCGGACCTGTACGCCTGGAGTCGTACTGAGCCCGATGGTGGATTCCCGCCGGGGGTAACGTATTCCTCGGTGGATGTAACGAGGGACCTTTCGGAGCAGAATCCGAAGTTTCCGGACAATCTTGACGGAGTCGTCTTCGCCCCGGGCAGCATCAACCTTGGCTCTTTCAAGCAGCTGAAACCCCAGGTTTATTTGGACGACTACAATCTGAACGTCGTCGGTGCGGTACGCGTGCTGCAGCTGGTCCAGGGGCCACTCATCGCCGAATCGGGCGGTTCCGTGGTGATGTACAGCACGGTCGCCGCCGGGGTCGGCATGCAGTTCCACGCCTCAGTAGCCAGTGCAAAGGCCGCGCTTCATGGGTTGACCGGAACCCTGGCTGCGGAGTTCGCCGAAAAGAACGTGCGCTTCAATCTGGTGGCGCCGTCCCTAACGGACACCCCCCTGGCACAGCGGCTCCTTGCCAACGACAAGAAGCGGGATGCCGCCGCGCAGCGCCATCCGTTGAAACGGGTGGGGACGCCGGGAGATATCGCGCGGGCGACACTCTTTTTCCTGAATCCGGAGAACTCCTGGATCACCGGGCAGACGATCGGTGTCGACGGAGGACTTAGCGCTATCTCCGGGCTGTAAGGAGTTCGTTCAGGGACGGAATGATTCGCCTCCCCGCCACGTGAGCGCCCACGAGATTTCGGGCGGGAGGACCGATTTCTAGTTCCGCCAGAGCGCCCGCAACAAACAGAGCGGGGGCCCATTGGAGGTCATGGGACGGAACGGGGTAGCCGTCCGCCGCCAGCTTTAATTGTAACTCATGAGCAATGGCTTCGACCAGCTCACACGCCGGAGGCCCGGGGTCGAATCCTGTACACGCTACGACCGCATCGTACTCGCCGGCCGGCCCTGGCACTGACGCCGAAGGGTATCGGATTTCGCCGATTTGTTCCCAGCCGGAGAGAAACACCTGGGACCCCGCCGCCGCGGCGTGCGTTACGCTTCCTCGGACGACACGAATCCGGCGTTCTTGCTGCAAGCGACGCAACTGAACAAAGAGATCCGGCGGAACGCTGCCGGCGCGCCGGCTGCGCTGAATGAGGATGCGGCGCTGCGAATAGTCTTGAATCGAGGCGAAAAGGGAAGCGCAGCGGGGACCGACGAAGCACGGATCACTATCGAACTGGTGGCTCGTGAAACGGTCTCGATTCCAGATCGTCACGTCGTGCCCGGCACTCGCGAGCGCCACCGCCAGGTGAGCGGCTGCGATCCCTCCGCCTACAAGCCCGATCTTGCTGCCGGAGTTCAGACTCTGAAGGCTGCTTGTATCATTGTGGACATGGAGGACGGAAGCTGTGGCAGGAAGTGCTTTAAGAGGTTCCGGTATCCGCGGAGATGGCTGTCCCACGGCCAGGATGATCACATCGGCGGTAACGGAGCGGTGTGATTCTTCCGGAGAAATATCGATACGGTAGGCGGAACCTGAATCGTCTATATGAATCGATTGCGCCGTCCCCTGTATATGGATCGTCCCATTGAGGGTATTCCGGAGTTGGTGGTTTAGATGCTTCCCGAATAGACGTACCGAAGGTCGGTGATAGGGCGGAGTGAAATCGCGCTCATCTTGAATAGTACGCCGAATCGTCCGGTAATCGCGGGCGATTCCGTGACTCGCCGGAGAACGGAGGAAGTCCATTCGGCAGTTCCGAACTCGGCGGTGCCATTGCGCGAACAGTTCGGAATGGGGATCGATAATCGCCGTCCGCTCCGCCGGAACGAGTCCTTCCGATATCGCACGGCTAAGAACGTGCATCCCCATCGGACCGCCTCCAATTACCACGACGGAATACCGGCCGCTGAGACCGGACTCGTTTGTCGATCCTGTATTGATATGCGTATCCTTGGAATATGTTTGCATTACGTCTGGTGCCCGTATCTGTGATTGCCGTCGTCCTTGCCGGGTACGTCTCCGCGCCGGACGGACTCGCCCCGATTCGCAATAGCCGGCGATCTCATTCAGGAGTCTTTCTTTATCGAATTTCCAAATTGATCCCAGGCAGTGTCAACTTGTTTCTTGGAATAGGCGCGTTTCGCCGCCTCCGAGGCAGAACTCGAACGGGGAGCGCGAGCTGTGATTCCGGCTGCGGGTTTTGAAGAGCTTTTGCCCCTTTTACCGGCGGGAGGTATTGCGCGTTGCGTACGTTTCGTGGTCGCGTCGCGTGGTTCCGCGGCCGGCGAGGCCTGCGCAGGTGTACCCCCGGCGGATCCGTGAGAACTGTTCATTACGGTCTGTCCAAGATAGCGCCCCCGATAGCTTTCATACTTGCCTGTTAGTCGGATCCAGATGCGTTTGAGGATCGGTAGCTTCTCGAACGCTTTTTCAAAAAGATCGAGAGGTCTTAGGTTGAACCACTGGTTTAGCGGTAACGGCTGCATCGTCTCGGGTTCAAAGTAGATTGAGAGCCGTTGCTTGAGTTCGTTCACATCCTTGGCCAGATGGTTCTGCTTGATGTGAAGAATCATCGCTTCGGCGAGAATCGACGGCTTCTCTATGAGCGCGGAAACTATTTCGCTTCTGGAGCGCACCTGCGTCGCGATCGCTTCGTTGAAATTGTCGATGCTGTAAAAGGTTGAATCCTTACCGCGATTTCCGGTGTTGAGCTGTTGTTCCATTTGACGGGAAAACTCTGCAGCCAGTTCCGTTTCCAACATGCGAAAATCTTGCAGGAAAAAAAGGAAAATATTGTCCCGGTGGATATATTTGCGATTGAGCAGCACGATCTTTGAAAGGGTGTTTTTTCCGCGGGTCTGAACGTATCGCTCGTAGAATTCCTCTCGAAACTGCTCGAATTGTTTACCGTACTTTTCCTGATGGCGTTCGAGCATTTCCGTCAGAGTCGTCTGTTCAATCCATTGTTCCGGCGACTCTTTCACGGCCATGGCGATCGCGTTCAAGTCAAGCTGTCGATTCTCCGCTTCTTCTTTTTTCTGCTTTGCCTCGCTCATCTGAGATTCTATAAGATTCTTCAGGAGCACCGCGGCGTGGAAGAAATTCTCGTTTACGGAGAGGGTGCGCATCGACTCCAAATCGCGGCGATGGTCAACAACTGTTTGGGTGAGAGCCAGCCAGAACGTGGGGTCTTTGCCTGCGCATTGCTGCTTCAGGCTGAGGAGACTTGTATCCTGGAGTTTTGCGAGACCACCCAGGAGGCTGGTATTACTCATGAAGTAGCGCATTTTGAGAATCGCCACATTCACGAATGGTCGAAGGCGATTCTGGGTAACGAGAAGAGCCTCATTTCGAAGGGTTGTCACTGACAATGCCATATTAGAGGTGCTTTTACCGGAATAGTAGGCACCTATCTCCTGCGGCGAAACAGGCTGAACCGCATTCTGCGGAATCTGACCGGTTTCTTCCTCTACCGTGCTAATGAGCGGCAACGGACTAACGATGGACTCGAGCATATCGGTGAAGTACTCGTCCGCCAACTCGGCGAAGAAGGTGGGACTGTCCTGTTCGGTGACGACCATCGCCTCCCTGGAACGCTGCCCATCAGCCACGGTGGTTCGCAGAATTCCCATCCTCGCCTGCCGTAACTTGCCCATGAGACTGAGCAGGTCGGAAGTTGTGGCTCCGTTCTCATGGTTCAGAAACGAGATAAACCGATCATAAGGGATTCGCTCCTGCCAGTGCTGACAAAGCAGATGAAAAACGCTCCGCTCGGTGGGCGTGAAATTTCCGGTTTGCGAGAGAAGCTCTTCTCGATCTTTTGTGTCGAAGCTGATGTAGTCTGGGTGCATATGCCTCCCTCACGGGTAGTATATCAAGGTCTACCTGTGCTGTCATGATTATCGGTATATGGGAAGCTGGTATGCAGTATCCCGAGACTGTGACCAAATCTAATGGGAAACTAACGTTACATGACTAAACGTAGAGAAGTGAAAGCACAAGAGTTCAGCGCCATTAACCTCGGAGAGTTATACCAACGTACCCCGGTGCGTCGGCTGACCTCCGACGATCGAATTGTTATCTTCAGCGACCTCCACATGGGAAATGGATCACGGACTGATGATTTCGTTCACAATGGAAATCTCTTTTCCGACGTGATTCGCAATTATTACGCGCCGTCGGACTATCATCTGATTCTGAATGGGGATGTGGAGGACCTGCAGCGACATCCAATGAAATCGATCGTTCGCCGGTGGCCGCAGGTTTACCATGCGCTTCGGGAAGTTTCGCTCCGAGGGGGGATCACCAGGATCGTCGGTAACCACGATATTGATCTCCTTGAAGGTGGACCATCCGTGACTCCCCTGGCGATGAGCGGCCACGAATCGTGGCCGGAGACGTTCATGGAGGAGGTGTACGAGGGGCTTCGGCTGAACTGCGACAGCGGAGAGCTGTTCGTCTTTCACGGACACCAGTCATCGCGCTGGTACGAGAAGCACAATGATCTCATCCGTCTGTTACTGCGTTACATAGCGAATCCCCTGCGAATCGGTAATCGTACGGTTGCCGCGGATAGTCGAAAACAGTTCCACGTGGAGCAGCGAGCCTACGAGTTTGCCACAGCGCATAAAATCATGGCGGTGATTGGCCACACGCACCGGCCCCTGTTCGAATCGATGTCCAAGGTAGACGCGCTACAATTTGAGATAGAGCGGCTGTGTCGGAAATATCCGAAGAGCAAAAAGCCCGGTAAGATTGAAAAACAGATCGGTTGGCTAAAAACGGAACTCATGGAGTCTCGGTCGGAAGAGCCGGAAGAAAACGATTCAACCAGTCTCTACCGGGAACATCTGCTCGTGCCGAGCATGTTCAACTCAGGGTGTGTCCTTGGCAAGCGAGGTATGACCTGCCTCGAAATCGAAGCGGGAAAACTGCGACTAGTGTATTGGTACGATACCACCAGAAAACAAAAATACATCCAGTACCGAGCCGACTCCGAAGAGGAGCTTTCCGGTACTCCTTACCGGCGTACAGTGATAAAACAAGACAGTTTGGAGTACATCTTCAGCCGGATTAGGCTTCTGGCGTGATCGGGCGTTCCTGAACGTCATTGAATTCGACTGCGAAGCTTGACGGGTGAAATCTATCTTCGTATACTTCTGATTGTTCAACGTTGAACTATTGCATGTAAAACAAACGAGGAGTATAGATGGCCACACACTACCGCGGTTCTGAGCGGGAGCAGCGGGCGCTGAATCTTTTCATTGCCTTGACGCGGTCCTCAGATAGTCTGCAGAAAGCCGCACTTCGGAAGGCTCCGCTTCCGGAAGGGACTACCCTGTCGCAATTCGGGATTCTTGAAGCGCTGTTGCATCTCGGTCCATTGCCGCAAACCGTGGTGGCGCAGAAAGTGCTCAAGACGAAGGGGAATATCAGCGTGGTCGTGTCTCACCTGGAAGATCGTGGGCTCGTACAGCGCAGGCGATCGAAGGCTGATCGACGACAACTGGTGATCGAGCTCACTTCCGCCGGCAGGGAGCTGATCGCCGGGTACTTCCCCCACATGGCAACGGGCTTTGCTGAGAGCGCCCAGGTGCTTTCGGCGGAGGAACAAGCGACGCTCACCACTCTGTGTAAGAAACTCGGGGTGGGGGCAGATTCACTTTAGGAGAGTCCTTATGAAGATTCTGATAGTGTTCCATTCTACCTATGGTCACATGTACAAGATGGTTCAGGCTGCCGCCGAGGGCGCCCGAGAAGCGGGAGCCGAGGTGGCGATTAAGCGCGTTCCGGAGTTGCTGTCGGACGACGTCATCGCTGCAATGGGGGCAACCGACGCACAGAAACAGTTGGCCGATATACCTGTGGCATCAGCTGAGGACCTGGAGCACGCCGACGGAATAATCTTCGGCGTACCTACTCGGTTTGGAAATATGGTCGGTCAGATGCGAATGTTCCTGGATTCCACCGGTCCGCAATGGGCAAAAGGCGCTCTCGTCGGCAAGGTAGGGAGCGTGATGTCGTCATCGGCTACCCAACACGGTGGACAGGAGTCTACGATTCTCACAACTCAAGTCACGCTCTTGCACCACGGAATGGTAATCGTTGGTCTGCCGTACTCCTTCCAGGGTCAGACGACGATGGATGAGATCTCCGGCGGTTCTCCTTACGGAGCATCAACGATTGCCGCCGGTGATGGAAGCCGCCTTCCCAGTGAGAATGAACTGGATGGTGCCCGATATCAAGGCAAACACGTGGCGCAGATCGCCGGCAAGCTCGCCTGATCCGAGCGTCTCCGGAGACTTATCCCTGCGGCGGGAAGGTGTCCGACTGGACATCTTCCCTGATCGTCGGCTAAACGGCGTTACGTCCGACGTTGATAATCGCGGCCATCGATTTGACCACTAACTTTCTCAGAAATTTCTCATCCTTTTCTCCAAGGTTGGTGTCTCGCAGTTTCGTCGCGATAACGCGTATCGGTATACATAGCTCACCAGCTAATGCCTAGACCGTCGGCTGAGCACCGGCAATTTTGAGACGAACCGTCTGACTCCCAAAGGCCAGCATATACACGGCGATCGCGACCGGATACGCCAGATAGTAGCTCGTTTCAGGAAATCCGATCATATCTACGAAGACGTTGGGAATGAAAAAGAGCGCTGAGGCCAGCAGAAACAGGGGAACCTCGAACCAGCTGTTGGAGGTGAGTGCCCATCCCTGGACCGCATTGGTGAACGCCAGAACTCCTCCCACTGCAGAGGCAAATATAAGCATTCCCTGGGGCCACCCTTCCGATCCTACCAGCAGAAGCATCGGATTGAACACGAACATAAACGGAATTACCGCGGTCCGCAGATCGTAGATAAAGCCCTTAATACCGGTGGCAATCGGATCCGACTTGGCGATCGCCGCGGCGGCGTACGCCGCCAGTCCCACCGGTGGTGTATCGTCCGCCAGTATTCCGAAATAGAAACAGAAAAGATGAGCAGCGATCGCGGGAATGACGAGCCCCACGTCCCCTCCGAGCTTGGTGATCACCGGTACCGTGATTGAAGCCATCACGATATACGTGGCAGTTGTGGGGAGTCCCATCCCGATGATCAGGCTCACAACGGCGGTGATAAAGAGCAGGAGAAAGACGTTACCCATCGCCAAAACTTCCACCATCTGCACGATGCGACTGCCGATTCCCATGTTCACCACACCTACGATTATTCCTGCTGTGGCGGTGGCCAAGGCTACTGGAAGCATATTCTTGCTTCCCTGAACCAACCCACTCCCGATGGTGACCGTTAGCCGGCGCGCGGTGGCGACAAATCCGTCTCCTCGACGAAGTGCCGCGGAGCCTTCTCGAACTACGTAAATGGCAATCAGGATCATGACGGCGTTGAATACCGCCAGGTTCGGGCTGCGGCGCAACCACGCAAGTTCGTAGATCAGAACGGCTAAGGGAATTAGATGGTGAAAGCCTGCCTTGATCACGTCCACGAAGACCGGAAGATCTGCCGCAGGGAGGCCGCGCAATCCAAGTTTGCACGCCTCCAAGTGGGTGATGTAGAACAATGCGATGTAGCTTACAAACGCGGGAATAAACGCCGCCCGGATAACCTCGAAGTATGACATCGCCAGATATTCGGCGATGATAAACGCCGCAGCCCCCATGATCGGTGGCATGAGCTGGCCGTTGGTGCTGGCGGCAACCTCCGTGGCAGCGGCGGTCTTGGCCGGGTATCCGACTTTCCGCATGAGGGGAATCGTAAAGGTTCCGGTGGTGACCACATTTGCGATACTTGAGCCGGATACCAGACCGGTAAAGCCACTGGACACAACTGCAGCCTTAGCCGGGCCTCCCTTAAACTTGCCGAGCAGGGATATGGAGATATCGTTGAAGAACTGTCCCGCGCCGAATCGCTCCAGAAGCGCGCCGAACACAACAAACAGATACACGGTCCGCGCCGAGACATCGAGCGGTATTCCGAAGATTCCCTCCGAGGAAAGCACGATTTGACTCGTGTACCGGGTGAGACTCACGCCACGCCAGGCTAAGATTCCTGGCATACTCTGACCGAAGAACGCATACAGGGTGAAGGCGATCGCGATGATTACCATCGGTATTCCGATTCCGCGCCGGGATGCCTCGAAAAGCAAGAGTATCAATGCCACGCTCATGACGAGGTCCCGGGTCGTGGGCATGCCCATGCGGGTGGTAATGCCGTCCCAGTCAAGGACGATGTATAGGGCCGCCACGATCGCGACAATCGCGATTATATAGTCGATGAGGGGTGTGTGTTTCAGGGAGTGAATCCCCGGGATATCGCGAGAGCGACGCCGAGTTACCGGCACTCCCAGAAATACCAGCGCCATCGCAAACGCCAGGTGGACGGAACGAACGGTAATACTATCAACGATAATGAGCCGCGGCAGGGCCAATTGAAACAGCGCCCACGCGAGACTCACCGCCGTGATCAGTATTCGATCAAATCTTCGATGGACACGGGTGATCCCCGTTTCCGCCTGCAAAATTCGCTCAAGCTCCCTGTTCTCCGCCATACACTCCCCAAGTTGTCGAATTTCTACAAATCGGCAAGTGCGGCCGGATCGCCGGCCGCACTCGTAATCGGTGTGTGTGATCTACGGGAGAAGGTTCGGATTGATCAGATCAACCAGCCCCGCTTCTTCGTAGTAGCGCAACGCTCCGGCGTGAATCGGCGCTGAAAGACCCTGCAGCATATTCTGCTCAGTGAGAACGGCGAACGCCGGATGGAGGGCCTTAAACTCATCGAGATTTTCGAAAACCTCCTTGGTGATCGCGTATACCACGTCATCGGAAACGTTGGTGGACGATACAAGAGTGGCCTTGACGCCCATCGTAGTGGCATCCCCTTCATTTGCGGCCTGCGGATAGAAATCGGCAGGTATCACCGCTTCGGCATAGTAGGGGAGCTCCTCAAAGAGCTCGTCAACTCCGTCACCGGTGATGTTTACGATACGCACGCGGGTACGGCCGCTGGTGGCCTCAGTGATGTTGCCGTTGGGATGTCCCACCGTATAGAAGAATGCATCAATTCGACCGTCCTGGAGCAGGCTGGGAGCTTCCACTGCGCCTACCTGTTCAGCATCGATGTCTTCCTCGGTCAGACCAAACGCCCGGAGTACGTCCAAGGAGTTCTGGAGCTGCCCGGATCCGGGGTTGCCGATGTTCACTCGCTTTCCCTCGAGGTCGGCCACCGTTTCGATATCACTGTCTACCGCCGCGATCAGTGTAATCGCTTCAGGATGCAGAGAAAAAACGGATCGCAGTTCCGACTGCGGATTGTCATCCCACTCGGCCATGCCGTTCAACGCCTGGTACTGGCGGTCGCTCTGGGCGATACCAAACTCCAAGTCTCCGGTGAGCACCGCGTTAATGTTAAACACACTTCCCCCGGTAGACTCTACTGACGCGCGAATACCGTACTGATCGCTCTTGGCGTTGACCATGCGGCTGATCGCCCCACCGGCGGGATAGTAGACACCCGTTACCCCCCCGGTACCGATCGTTGCAAAGACGGGGCCTCCTTCTTCGGATTCACGCTGACCTCCGGCTACGACAAAGCCCGCCACCAAGGTG
>JBBDTM010000003.1:0-13058 GCA_040904425.1 Alkalispirochaeta sp. | reverse complement strand
GGGGGCGCCGCGGGGCGCCCCCACAGCATTCTTCTCTTCGTGCCTGTCTACGTGGCTATTCCATTACTTCCGCGTGATAGAGTAGAAAGCGTTCTTGCCGGGATACTCGGCGCTTCGATCAAGCATATCTTCGATTCGCATGAGCTGGTTGTACTTGGCCAGACGATCACTCCGAGACAGTGAGCCGGTCTTGATCTGACCCGTCTCCAGGGCGACTACCAGGTCTGCGATAAAACTGTCTTCCGTTTCGCCGCTGCGGTGACTCACGATCGCCGTGTAACCGGCGCGCTTCGCCATTTCCACCGCTTCAAACGTCTCGGTAAGCGAGCCGATCTGATTCACCTTGATTAGGATACTGTTGGCGATGCCCTTCTCAATCCCCTGGCTCAAGCGCTTGGTGTTGGTTACGAACAGATCGTCTCCCACCAGCTGCACTCGATCGCCGATTTTGTCGGTGAGAATCTTCCAGCCGTCCCAATCGTTCTCGTCCAGGCCATCTTCCAGTGAGATAATCGGATATTTGCCGGTCCAGTCGGCCCAGTACGCCGCCATCTCTTCGCTGGTCAGTTCCCGGCCATCGCTCTTCTTGAAAATGTAGCGCTTCTTGTCGGCGTCGTAGAACTCACTGGCCGCGGGGTCCAGGGCGATCATGATATCCTGCTCAGGCTTGTATCCGGCCTTTTCGATCGCCTTTAGGATCACTTCCACCGCTTCCTCATTGCTCTTGAGGTTCGGGGCAAATCCGCCTTCATCGCCGACGGCGGTGCTGTATCCGCTGTCGTGGAGGATCTTTTTCAGATTGTGAAACACTTCCGTGATCATGCGCACGCCGCCGCGAATCGAGTCCGCGCCCACCGGCATTACCATGAACTCCTGAAAATCGACGCTGTTGTCCGCGTGAGATCCGCCGTTAATGATGTTGGCCATGGGAACGGGAAGTACGTTGGCGTGGTAGGCGCCGAGATACTTAAATAGCGGAAGACCGAGATGGTCCGCGGCCGCCCGGGCTACCGCCATGGAGACACCGAGAATCGCGTTGGCTCCCAGACGGCCCTTGTTCTCAGTGCCGTCGAGTTCGATCATCGTCCGATCCACCTCGACCTGATCGAGAGAGTCCAGGCCTTCCACCTCTTCGGCGAGCTCGCTGTTGATGTTCTCAATCGCTTTCAGGACGCCCTTGCCCATGAAGCGACTCTTGTCACCGTCCCGCAGCTCCACCGCCTCGTGCTCACCGGTGGAGGCTCCGGAGGGAACCGCCGCGCGGCCCATGCTTCCGTCCTCAAGATATACGTCGACCTCTACGGTCGGATTGCCGCGAGAGTCCAGTATCTCCCGAGCTTCTACCGTTTCAATAATACTCATGATATTTTCGCTCCTCTGGGTATGGAATACGTACAGACTATGGTAAGCCCCGCCGGGTCTGTCAAGGATAGGTTCCTTGCTCGCCGCGACGCGATGCCCTACACTTACCGCGAATGCGCTACTCTCGATTGTTTACGAAGACGCTGACCCAGGTTCCCAAGAGCGCGAAATCTCCGAGCTATCGGCTTCTCATGCAGGCGGGATTCGTGCGCCCCGTGAGCCAGGGGCTGTTCACCATAACGCCGCTGGGCATGCGGATTATGCGGAACCTGAAACGTATTCTTCATCAGGAGATGCAGGCGTTGGGCGGGCAGGAAGTACTCACCCCGATCGTGAATCCCCGGGAAATCTGGGTGCGAAGCGGACGGGACAGTCTCATAGAGAAGGATATGATTCGCTTCACTGATCGGGTAGGGCGGGAGCTCGTGCTTGCTCCCACCCACGAAGAAGCGATGGTTGAACTGCTGCGCTCCGGGTTGCGAAGCTATCGAGACCTCCCGGTATTTCTCTACCAGTTTCAGACGAAGATCCGCGACGAGGAGCGGCCACGCTGCGGCACCGTCCGGGCACGAGAGTTCGTCATGAAGGACGCGTACTCCTTCCATCGCTCTTTTACCGATCTGAACAACTTTTTCCCCAAGGTGTTTGCTTCCTACACCCGTATCTTTCAGCGTTGCCACGTGCCGGTGATTCCCGCCCGGGCCGGAGTGGGGTACATGGGAGGCGAACGGAGCTACGAGTTTCTCATGCCCAGCAAATGCGGAGATGATTTTCTTGTGCGGTGCACCCAATGTGACTACGCCGCCAACGAGGAGGTAGCGATCGGAGTAAAAGACCACCACCAGGATCCCCCGTTACCGTTGTCTCGAGAAGAGGTGGCCGATGCCCACACCCTCAACGCCGCCGCCACCGCGCTCAGCGTTCCCCGGGATCGCGTACTGAAGGCGATGGTGTTGCGCTCCGGGGAGTCCCTGGTCATGGCGGTGGTCCGCGGCGACCATGAGGTGAGTGAGGAGAAGCTGGCAGTGGTGATCGGACGCCCCATCCACGGGAGGGCCACCCAGGAGCAGCTTGCGGAACACGAACTTCTCGGCCCGTGGGTATCCCCGCTGAACATTCCCGAAGCCGCCACGGCGCGTGGTATGGAAGTCGCCATCGACGATGGTGCGGCGGATTCCAGCAATCTCTTCGCCGGTCTCAATGAGCGCGGTGTAGCGGCCCGAAACGCCAATTTCGGGCGCGATTTCGGCGCCGACCGCGTGGCGGATATCATTAGCGTCCCCGAGGGTGCTCCCTGTATCCATTGCAACACCGGCACCCTCGAACGAATGCGCGTGATGGAACTGGGGAATATCTTCCGCCTCGGGGATTTCTACACTCGGGCGATGAATCTTCACATACGGGATGAGGGCTCCGGAAGTGTATATCCGCACATGGGAAGCTACGGAATCGGCCTGGGACGCCTGATGGCGGCGATCGTTGAAGCCAACCGTGATGATCGGGGCATTATCTGGCCGATGGAGATCGCGCCGTTCAAGGTGTTTCTCATGTCTATCGGGAAGTCACTCTCGGTGCGAGATATGGTGGAACGTGTCTACGAAGACCTTGGTCCGGACGCGCTTCTGGATGACCGGCACGAATCGATCAGTCATAAATTGAAGGATGCCGATCTGCTTGGCATACCGGTGCGGGTGGTCGTGTCTCGCGAATCGGTGGACACCGGAATGGTGGAGGTGGCGCTCCGGGACCAGCCGGATATCTACCGCATACACGAACACGAATTGGCCGCCACGATATCATCCATAATAGAAGAGCACAGTTCACATGTTTGAAATGCGTGATCCCGTCGTGCGGCAAGTCATCTTTGCCATGGAAAACCAGAATATCCACTATCTCATGGATATGAATAAAGGGCAGCTTGTGCGCCCGGACACCGTTTCCGAAGCGGAGCGGCCCCAGAGCGGAAGCGAGATCGACCCGACGGCGCGGTATCAGCCGTTGCCGGACTGGACCAGTGCCGACGGATTCCAACTGATGGAACAGTTTGTCACGGAGCTTCACAACCCCATTGTTCGTGATCAGCTTCAGGAGATCCTGGTCAGCGGCAAGCGAGTCTTCCGTCGATTCAAGGACGCACTCAAAGAATACCCCGAGGTGGAGCGCAAGTTTTACAGTTTTAAGTTTCTGCACATGCGCAATGTAGTGTTCGAGTGGTACAACCGTATCCGGGAACTCCGTGGCCTTGAGATTCTCGAACTCGGCGCCGACGAGGAGATCGACGATCTCGTGCTGACGAACGTCACCGTCCAGGAGGCGATGCCGGTGCCGGCGGCGCTGATCACCGAGTTGGACCGGCACGCGTTTTTTGAAGCGTACGGGGCGCAGTCGGCTCAGTTGGTGCGCTACCTCTACGAGCAGCGTCTTCTCGGACTGCCGAGTCCCGACGATGCCCGGAGCTCGGTGATCGCGGCGTACACTCCCATGGAGGATCTCTGCGGATTCGTCTGGAGCACTCGAGATATGCTGGACGACGACTCGTGGATCGCCACAATGGTTCAGGTATACGTCCTTCCGGAGTATCGCGGCCTCGGTATCGGCAGCACGATCGTGGACTACACGATCAGCACGCTTCGAAAGAGTGAAGTCGCTACCATCATCGCGCACTTTCCGGGCAGGTCCGAGCCGATTTACGCACTGCTGGAGCGCGTGGGATTCCGCGATATTCGGCGCGATTTCGTTCTTACCCTGGAGGAATAACGTTGAGCGATTGTGGCGTGACGCCCTGTTCGGCGAGCTTTTCCACCGCGCGGCCCCGAATCGACTCGGCCCGCGCATGCTGGTGATCAAAACGTTCCTGTACCGCGTGCGTTACCGCCCGCTTCGCCGCCTCGCCGCCCTCCGGCGCGCGATTTCGCGCCTCACTCCGGAACGTGGCCGCATCGGCAACCTCGCTCACGGAGTAGACCATTACGTCGGTGGCGGGGGTGTCCTTGTCCATGTTGCCGGCGGGGCTCACTTCCAGCGTGTTTCCGGCGATTCCCACAAAGACCAGGTGATCAAACCCTTTGATGTAGGAGTCCACCTCAAGGAGGATATCCTTGGTTTCCGGCTTGCCCGGGCGGTAGCGGGTGCCCGCCGGAAAGAGGAGTACCATGTGACCGCTGTATTTCAGGCGAATCATCTCGCGTAGGGCGCTGCGATTGATCATCCTGCTGCGAGCGCGCTCTTCTTCGTAGCGGTCCGTCCCTTCCAGCGCGGTCATCATCCGCGCCGGATAAATCACCAGTCGCGTGTACGCCTCGGTAAACGCCAGTACGAAACGACTTTCCTCATTCAGTTTTGTTCCGGCCATGGCCACCACGGAATCGGTGATCTCTCGGCCGTTCTCAAACTGATCGGCCACATAGAAGAGACATGGGATGTCGAAATTGCTGTAGTGTTCCATGAGAATGAGGCATGATTCGCCTCGTGAGGCTCGCTCGTACAACTCGCTCAGGTTTTCGAATCCGTCGATTGTGCTGCCCGGCAGTACCAGCTTATCGATCACTTCGTCCACCAGCACCCGGTTTGCGGTGTTTGCCGGCTGAAATACCCGGTCTCGATCTACTTCCTGGTCCTGGCGGGAGTTGCGGATAAGCTGATCGGTGATTTGTCGAAACAGCTCATCTATGTGTTGCATTGGTGCTCCCAGTATTCAAGAAATGTTGCAAACGTAACCCTTTCACATTAGCCCCACCCCTACGCTTTGTCAACAAAGCTGTGCGCAAGAACATCGGCCGTTCCACCGACCGAATATAGATTGCACTGTTCCGGGAACATGGGGTACCGTACTCTCAAATGCATCCTAATAAAGGAGGGATCTTATGAAGAAGACCTTATTTGTCGTAGGTCTTGTAGTCCTCGTTGCGAGCTTCGGATTTGCCGCCGGCGCCCAGGAATCCGGTTCCGGAGATATCGACGAGTTCATTATTGGAAATGGTGCCGAGCCGGAGTCTCTGGACCCGCATCTCATCTCGGGAGTGCCCGAGCACCGTATCATGATGGGAATATTTGAGGGTCTGGTAACCCCTGATCCGGAGACCGCCCGTGCTATGCCCGGTGTCGCCGAGAGCTGGGACATCAGCGATGATGGAACGGAATACACCTTCTATCTTCGTGAAGACGCGGTCTGGAGTGACGGCACCCCGATCACCGCTCAGGACTTCGTCGACAGCTGGATTCGCGTGCTCGATCCGGAAACTGCCGCTCCCTATGCGTGGTTCCCGAGCATGTTCATCGAAGGGGCCTCGGAGTTCAACGCCGGTGAGGCCGATGCCTCCGCGGTAGCGGTGCGTGCCCTCGACGAAAGTACGTTCCAGTTTGAGACGGTGGGACCCCTGCCATACGTTCTCGATGCGCTGGCGCACTATTCCTTTCAGGCGGTGCCGATGCACGTCATCGAAGAGCACGGTGATGAGTGGACGCTCCCGGAAAACTTCGTCGGAAACGGTCCCTATGATCTGACCGAATGGTCTCCGCAGCAGCAGATCGTGGTGGAGCCCAACCCCACCTATTGGAACGCCGACAAGGTCGAACTGGACCGGGTTGTGTTCCTGCCGGTCGAGGAAGACACCACGATGTACAACATGTACATCAACGGCGAGATGGACTGGGCCACCAACGTGCCCACCGGTCAGCTCGACGATGCGCAGTTGCGCGATGATTACCATGTAAGTCCCTATCTGGGTACCTACTACTACGTGATCAACAACGAGCGCGAGCCGCTGGATAACCCCGACGTGCGTAAGGCGCTTTCCTTGGCCATTGATCGGGAGCTTCTGGTGGATACCGTTACCCGTGCCGGTCAGATTCCCGCCTATTCCATGGTCCCCGACATGGCCGGCTATCCTGGAATTGACGGTCTCGGTGAAGACGTGGAGATGGCGCAGGATCTGCTTGCCGATGCGGGATATCCCAATGGTGACGGTTTTCCCGAACTTACCATTCTCTACAACACCAATGAAGCGCACAAGTCTATTGCGGAGTTCATCCAGCAGTCCTGGTTGGACAACCTCGGTATCGATGTGACGCTGGAGAACCAGGAATGGGGCACCTACCTCTCTACCCGTCGCCAGAGTGACTTTGATATCGCCCGGGCGGGATGGATCGGTGACTATCAGGATCCCAACACGTTCCTGGATATGTTCATAACCGGTGGTGCCATGAACGGCGGTCAGTTCAGCAGTGAGCGCTACGACGAGCTCATCGAGCAGGCTGCGCAGATGGAAGCCGGCCAGGAGCGCTTTGAGGTACTTCAGGAAGCTGAGGAAATCTTCATTGAAGAACAAATGGCAGTTATTCCGATTTACTACTACGTCAACCAGAACATGATTGACCTGGAAGAGTGGGGTGGATGGTACGCCAACGTCATGGGTTGGCACCCTGTTGGAGATGTGGCCGCGTACTGATTCCCGTTATTCAACGCGGGATTTGCTGCCTCGGCATGTGCCGGGGCAGCCGTTTTTTGCATACCCGCCGTGCGGACGTTATTTATGGTTGAACGGCGGTAATACCGTACGATATACTCTCGGCAAATGACGCAATACATCGTCAGACGGTTCTTGGGTCTCTTTCCGACCCTGTTTGTTATCATCACGATCAGCTTCTTCATTATCCGTGTGGCCCCCGGGGGGCCGTTTGCGCGAGAGAAGGAGCTTCCTCCTCAGGTGCTGGCCAATATTGAGGCTAAGTACAACATGGATGAGCCGCTTATCGTGCAATACGGCGTGTATATGTACAACATTATCCGTGGTGATCTGGGCCCCTCATTTCGATACCAGGACCGGGATGTGAACTACTACGTGTTCAACAGTCTTCCCGCCTCGATGTTCCTGGGGCTGGTTTCGCTGAGTATCGCTCTGGTGCTCGGAATCAGCAGCGGAATCCTTTCGGCGCTCAGGCAGAATAAGCTCGCCGACTACCTCTCGATGTCTGTGGCGGTGATAGGGATATCCGTTCCCCTCTTCGTGATTGGACCGGTGCTTATGTACTTTCTAGCGATCCGGTGGCAGTTACTACCTACTAGCGGCTGGATCGGCGGTCGTAACGGCTGGGCACCACTGATCATGCCGGCCATTACCTTGGCGTTTCCCTATTTCGCCTATATCGCACGACTCACACGGGCCAGCGTCATCGAGGTTCTCCGGAGTGACTACATTCGCACCGCCCGTGCCAAGGGATTGCGGGAATCGGTAGTCATTGTGAAGCACGTTCTAAAAGGCGCCCTTCTGCCGGTAGTGTCGTATCTGGGCCCCGCCTTTGCCGGTATCGTCACCGGTTCGGTGGTGGTAGAGCAGATCTTCCGCGTGCCGGGATTGGGTCGGTTCTTTGTGCAATCGGCGTTCAATCGCGACTACACCCTGATCATGGGAACGGTTATCGTGTTTTCCGTGATTCTCATCGTAATGAATTTCCTCGTGGATATCGTATACGCCCTCCTGGACCCACGCATTTCGTACAAGTAGGGGAGTACTTATGAGCAATATGCCCAGCAGTCCTGATACGCAGAGTGCTCCCGACGGCGCCACCAACGAATTCGACCAGCCGGTTGAGGGCGTGAGCCTCACAAAAGACGCCTGGCGACGACTCAAGAAGAACCACATGGCCATGGCCGGTCTTGTACTGGTCATTATCTATGCCGTTCTTTCCATAACCGCCCCGATTCTTCCGATCCACAGCTTCCGCCACCAGGTCTCCGTGCATCGGGATCTTCCACCGTCGTTTACCAAGACCGCCGGCGAGCTCTGGTACGAACGGGTGGAGAATCGGATGACCCTGTTGGCGGAACGCGACGGCCGATCGCAGCTCAACGCCGAAGAACGGGCGGAGCTCGCCGAGATCCGAGACCGCATCGAGACCGAGCGCCGGGTGATTGACGGCGAAGAGGTGCTGGTCCACCAGCGCCGATACTTGCTCGGGACCGATCATCTGGGCCGTGACATGTTCGCCCGGATTCTCTATGGCGGCCAGATCTCGATCGCCATCGGCCTGATCGGTACGATTACCTCCGTGTTTATTGGTATCGTTTTGGGCGCGATCGCCGGGTACCTCGGGGGAAAAACCGACTACTTCATTATGCGCTTTGTGGACGTCATGTATGGGCTCCCATATATGCTGGTGGTGATCATTCTTATGGCGATCTTCGGCCGCAACATCTTCAATCTGTTTTTGGCGCTGTCGCTGGTGAGCTGGCTGGTGGTTGCCCGGGTTGTTCGCGGGCAGATCATGTCGCTCAAGAACAGTGAGTTTGTGGAGGCCGCCCGCAGCATGGGAGCCTCTCAGACGCGTATCATTTTCCGGCACCTTATCCCCAACACCGCCGGCATCATAATCGTGTTTGCCACATTGCGTATTCCTGCGTTCATCATGCAGGAGTCCTTCCTCTCATACCTGGGTCTCGGAATATCCGCTCCCTTTGCCTCGTGGGGATCCCTGGTAAGCGAGGGCGTGAACCGCATGACCTCAACCCCTTGGCAGCTGTTCTTTCCGGCGATGGCGATGACCTTGTTCTTATTCGCCATGAACTTCCTCGGTGACGGATTACGAGATGCCTTTGACCCCCACAGCAAAAACCGCCTGTAACCGCACGCACATGGAGTTGTGAAACTATGAATCAGAAGGTTTTTTCCGACCCAATTCTTCAAGTACGAAATTTGCAGACCCACTTTAAGACCGACGCCGGTGTGGTGAAGGCGGTAGACGGCGTCTCGTTTGATCTTCGTAAGGGAGAAACATTGGGGATCGTCGGCGAGTCCGGCTCCGGAAAGTCGGTAACCAACCTCTCCCTGATGCGCCTAATACCGTCCCCTCCGGGGCGGATCGTCGGCGGTAAAGTGATGTTTCACGACACCGATCTCATGAAGATCTCCGATAGCGAGATGCGCAACATCCGGGGTAACAAGATCTCCATGATCTTTCAGGATCCCATGACCTCGCTGAATCCCTTTCTTAAGGTATCTACTCAGCTGATAGAGACGATTCGGTTGCACCAGGGGCTCGGTAAGCGAGCGGCGCGGGCGCAGGCGGTGGAGATGCTTGCCATGGTGGGAATCGCCAAGCCGGAACAGCGGATTGAGCACTATCCGCACCAGTTCTCCGGCGGTATGCGCCAGCGCGTGATGATCGCCATGGCGCTCTCCTGCAAGCCCGAGATCCTTATCGCGGATGAGCCCACCACTGCGCTGGATGTTACGATCCAGGCGCAGATACTGGAGATCATTAAGCGGCTCGCCGACGACCTGGGCACGGCGGTGATTATGATCACGCACGACCTGGGGGTTGTGGCGGGTATGTGCGACAACGTGGCGGTGATGTACGCCGGCAAAATCGTAGAGAAGGGAACTGCTAAGGAACTCTTCGGTGATCCCAAGCACCCCTATACCAAGGGCCTGATACACTCCGTTCCGCGGCTGGACCAGGACCACCAGGAGCGGCTCTTCTCGATCGAAGGACAACCGCCGAATCTGATCGGCTTGCCCGACGCCTGCCCCTTCTATCCGCGCTGCAACTACGTCATGGATATCTGTAAGCAGAAATATCCTGCGCCGGAACAGCTTTCCGAGAACCGCGCCGTCAACTGCTGGCTGTACAAAGAACACGAGAACAAGGAGGCCGGTCTTGTCGAACAACGATGATGTCCTGCTCAGCGTCCGCAACCTGAAGCTCTACTTCCCCATTGAGGAGGGAGTCCTCTTCAAGCGGGTAACCGGTCATATTCGCGCGGTGGACGGCGTCAGCTTTGATATCAAACGCGGCGAGACCCTGGGGCTTGTGGGAGAGTCGGGCTGCGGCAAGTCCACCACGGCCCGGGCGATCGCGCAACTCTACAAACCCACCGAGGGCGAGATCGTGCTCAACGGCACCGACCTTGCCCAGGCCAACGCCCATGACCTACTGCGCCACCGGAAAGATATTCAGATGGTGTTCCAGGATCCCTATGCCTCGCTCAATCCACGCATGACCGTGCGCGATATCATCGCTGAGCCGATGCAGATCTTTGTGAACCGGGGGCTCATGCAGATGGGCGCCAAGGAAATCGACCAACGGGTCGAAGAGCTCATGGAGAAGGTGGGGCTCAATAAGTACTTCAAGAATCGCTATCCCCATGAGTTTTCCGGGGGACAGCGTCAGCGGATCGGTATCGCCCGAGCCCTCATGCTCAACCCGCAGCTCATCCTGGCGGATGAACCGGTAAGTGCCCTGGACGTTTCCATTCAGTCCCAGATTCTTAACCTACTCCGTGATCTGCAGAGAGAGTTCCACCTGACCTATCTGTTTATCGCGCACGATCTGGCGGTGATCAAGTATATCAGCGACCGGGTCGCGGTCATGTATCTGGGGGTCATTGTGGAGGTGGCGGACTCCGACACGCTCTATGAGGAGCCGCTCCATCCCTATACGCAGGCGCTGCTCTCGGCGATTCCGATCCCCGACCCGGAAGTTGAGGGTCACCGCAACCGGATCATACTTACCGGAGATGTGCCGTCACCGGACCAGGAGCGCAACGGTTGCTACTTCTACGACCGCTGTCCCAAGAGCATGCCCCACTGCCAAGAGCACGTTCCCGCCTTGAAAGAGGTAAAGCCGGCGCATTATACCGCTTGCTTCTTGTACTTTGAACCGACGCCGGAAAACGTGGTGCGCAGCGCCCCCAAACAGGAAGTCGTGAACAGTACCTCCTCCTGATCTGTTCCCTGCCCGTTCCGGCATTGGCGCCGGTGCCATTTACAATCGCGTCTCGGTGAGCGGCACCGAAAGCGTGGCGGCCACCGTCTGCGGGAGCTTGAAATCGGCGTTCCAGTCGGTAACCTTCCGCATCTCGATTCGGATTCGGCCTCCGTCCCGCGTAACTAAGGAATACCGCAGGAAGTGACGTCGCAGCCCGCGGGTCATGCGTCCCATGGTGGAGCTGATCTCTTGTGCGTCGGTGTCGCCGAGCCCGGGCGGTGGCTGCTGCGTGCCGCCGGGAACCGACCCAGCGCGATATTGGGTGTATTGAACCTCTTCGATCTGGTCAAAGGGCCACGTCCGTTTCCGGGAAAGCAACATGAGGCCGTGGCGCGCCGTTACCGTCTCTGCATGGGGATCCAGGACCCATTGCTCCTGGTATAGGGCGCCTATCACCATGATAACGAGCGCCACCGCCGGCACTATCCCCACCGTTCCGCTGCTGCCGATGCCCACCGCCATGATCGTCGCCAGAAAGCCGAAGACGATGCGGAATCCGATTCCCAGCTCGAGTACCACCGACCCGTCTGGTGACGTACGAGGTTTCAGACGTATCTCCAACATCAGCGCTGTATCCTGAGATGTGATACTCGCGTGTCCGTCTGGCGGTCTCGCCCCTGCGATCGATTAAGCGGGTCCAGTATTCGGCGTCCATCGACCAGGAAGTAATAGAAGTGATTCCCCGACGACACCGGAATGGTGGTCGAATAGAAGCCGTTCTCATCCGGCTCGGAAAGGCGGTGCGCGTACGGGTCCCAGCCGTTGAAGGTGCCCACCACGTAAATCTCCGGACTCCGAAACGCGTCCGGGCTGATCCGCTCGCGGTTGACCGTTTCCAGTGTGGCGGAAATGCGAACGTCGAAGGCAAAACGGAACGTCACGGTGCCGTCATCGTTGCGTACCGGTGAGGGTGTCTGGTAGAGGGGGCGCTCTCTGAGCGTCACGCGCCCGATCTCAACTCCGCGGCTGTCGGTGACCGTCTGCGGCGCGTTGGGGTCTTTCATCCACACCCCGTCCACCACGATCCGGTAATCGAGGCGGTCCTGGTCGATGTCTACCGGGTACGGGAGATAGAACAGGTCTTCACCGTTGGCGAGCTTCCTCACCGAGAACGTATGAAGTTCGCGGTATCCCTCGTGAGCAAACGCCGCCGCCACGTGCCGCGCGAAGCCTGACGGCTGATAGGTGAAGACGACCAGGTCGTCGAAGACGCGCGGCACCCCGGGTTCCGTGATGCCGGAGACCTGCAACCACGTGCCGGTGTCCAGGTCACTGCGTACCGGCGTTTCCGATTGCTGCTGTCCGAAGAGCGGAGTGGTCCCGATGAATACAACCGCTGCCGTCGCCACAACCCGATAGAGCCTGATTCCTCCACATCCCATGTGTTACAGTGTATCGGAATACACCGGAAGGGACTTGATTTTCGTCCTCCGGCAACCGACATAGAGTCAAGGAAAGATGCCGTCAACGGAGTCGATCGAGCGAATACATGAACAGTTAACTCCTTTTGGTGATGAACCGCAGGTGGCGGCGGAACGGGGCGAAATCGTGGAACCCCCGCCCCAGCCGGAGGCGAATCTTGACGATGACCTCTCGTCTCTGCTGGACGATGTAGACGCCGACAGCGAGGAAATCTCCCAGGACCAGGATACGAGCGAACTCCTCTCCAATCTGGACTCACTTTTCGACGAAGAGGATGAAACGGAGGAGGGCGAAGACACCGACGCCGGCGATGTGGACGACGGCATCGACCTCGGTGACGATGACTTTCCGGCGCCACCGGACTTCTCTTTTGATCCCGACGACATCCCCGACGAGCCGGAACCCGAAGACGAGCCGGAACCGGACGAGGAGTCACCTCCGCCCGATGAACCCGCCGACGAGCCGGAACCCGAAGACGAGCCGGAACCGGACGAGGAGTCACCTCCGCC
>JBBDTM010000002.1:0-13330 GCA_040904425.1 Alkalispirochaeta sp. | reverse complement strand
GACGCCTTGCCTGATGGACTCGATTCTTCCTGTTTTCTGGTAGTAGTGAAGGAGGGACTCCACGCTCCGGTCGCCGGAAGCGCGTGAGGCGGAGCGGTACATTCTCAACTCGTCGAGTCGAAAGACCGGGTGAGAACGCAAAAACGTGTCCATGTCGCGGTTCTTGTAAACTTCCAGCATAATACATAAGAATACTATGGATTATGATGAAAAACTGCAAGTCGCGGCGTACTCAGGTTCACCGATGACGATCTGCCTTATATCGACTATACTGTCTCAGGAGAACTGATGGAAACGGCCCTGAAAGAGTCCATACAATCGATAAAGAGTTTTTTCCCGGTCTCTGACGTGTACGTCTTTGGGTCCTACGCCCGTGGGGACGAACGGCCGGACAGCGACATTGATGTGCTGGTCGTTTGTACCGAGGCGTCCCGAGATCTTTTCGAACTCGCCTACGAAATCCGAAAACACCTTCATGAACGGATTGATCTTGCCCTAGACGTGATGGTAACGACGGCCCGTGAGTTTGAGAAACGACGCTCTCAACCATGGACGGTGGAATACACCGCCCAGTCTGAAGGTGTAGCTGTTTGAAGGTTACGGAATAATCGCGTACCACTGCCAACAGTGTGCCGAGAAATACCTGAAAGCTCTCTTTGTTCAACACGGTCGTAAGCCCCCCTACATTCATGACCTTTCAAAGCTCAGCCGCGAAGTCGCGAACGAGTGCACGGAACTCGTAAGCGTTGAAACCGATTGCGAACGACTGACGCCGTTCGGAACGGCAACACGATACCCTGGATCTATTATGGAGCCCGGGCCGGAACACATGACGCAGGTTACAGCGTGGATGGAGAACATCCGATCAGCCGTTCGTATGTGCCTCGAACTCGATTCTGAATAGCTAAACCACACTACACCACCACGCCCAGCCTCACTACTTGAACAGTTAGAACTATCTGTTCAAGGAGGCCATCCATGGCAGACACAGCGGTGCAGACGGCACCGGCAAAGGTCGAGATCGACGAGGCCAAGATCCAGGAGTACATCCGGGTCTCCGGTCTCGATGCCGAGCTCACTGAAAACGAGAAGCGGCAGTTTGTCCACTTCTGCGTCAGCTACCAGCTAGATCCCTTCAAAGGGGAGGTCCACTGCTCGGTCTACGGACAGGGTGAGTACCGGAACATGAGCTTGATCGTCGGTTTCCTAACCTACGTCAAGCGAGCGGAGCTCAGCGGAAGGCTCGACGGCTGGTCCGCGGATATCGAAGGTACCGGCGAGGATACCGAAGCAGTCGTAACGATCTGGCGGAAGGACTGGAGTCACGAGTTCAAGCATCGTGTCCACTGGAAAGAGGCGGTGCAGCGAAAGCGAGACGGAAGTCTTACCGCGTTCTGGAAGAAAATGCCCCGGTACCTTCTCAAGAAGACCGCGATCGCCCA
Source organism: Alkalispirochaeta sp. (assembly GCA_040904425.1). GTDB lineage: Bacteria > Spirochaetota > Spirochaetia > DSM-27196 > Alkalispirochaetaceae > Alkalispirochaeta. The sequence continues at coordinate 11,888 of JBBDTM010000002.1, read as the reverse complement.
GGCGTTTCGTCTCGCGTTTCCGGCGGAGCTAGCCGGTATGGGATACGACGAGGCTGAGCTTCCCGAAGAGATGACCCAACCGGTAGGACGCCCCAGTAACGAACAGTCTTCCGCCGAGTCCCCGAGTAATGAGAAGGCGAAGGCCACCACTACCCGTAAGAAGTCTGACTCCGAGAAGAATCGTACCGACCGTCAGACGATCCCGTTCCCCTCAGCCAAGGGTAGCAACAACGGTAGTGCCGCCAAGGGCACCGACGAGCGATCGTCCCTTGAGAACGCAATTAGACAGATGCTCAAGACCAACGGCCTTTCTTTCCCCAAGGCTCACACCGACTGGATAGACCGGGAATTGGCGAAGAAGCCGTCAACAGAACGGCTTGAGCAGATCATCCAGCACATGCAGTCAGTGGTTGGTGGAGAGACCGATACGGCGGATCAGTCTGAGCAGGAGGAATCCCAACAGGATCATTCGGAAGAACTCATCTTCTAAGGAGGAAATGTATGTCCAGCGTAGCAGCAGTAGAGAACACCGATATTGACGATGTTGTCTTTGAAGACGACGTCGACATCCAAGAAGCGAAGAAACCCCAGGGCTTTGTCATCGACAACCAGGAGAAGGCCACCTGGGCCGCTCATCGGCTTCTTCAAGCTGAGGACCGAATGAAGGAACGAGGACGCCTGGCAAAGGAGTACAAGGCGAAGATCGACACGTGGCTTGAGAAGGCGAACCGGTCCGACGAAACGTCCGTGGAAACGATGCGGACGCTACTTACCCCTTTCCTGGAATCGGAACTCTCTGGAAAGAAGCGCAAGCGGAGTGTGGATCTGCTGGGAGCACGGATAGGATTCCGCAAGCTCCCCGAACGAGTCGAGGTCATCGACGAAGAGGCGGCTATTACCTTCTGTGAGTCCAAGCACCCGGAGGTAGTAGTAGTTAAGAAAGAGCTCTCGAGATCTGAACTACGGAAGGTAGCACAGAAGGGAGAGCTCGTTCCCGGAGTGGTCCTGGACGGCGGAGACGACAGGCTCTACGTGAGAGCCGCGGACACCGAGTGATGGCGGAAGACCTGCACGAGGAGTAGACTCAATAACGATGCCACGAAACACACCCCGACTCAGTAAGTCACGATTCGTAGCCGGTCTTCAATGCCGAAAGCGGCTCTACCTCGAAGTCCACCATAGGGAACTCGCAACCGAACCAGGACCAGGGACCCAGCGTATCTTCGAGTCCGGCCATGAGGTTGGGGAGCTGGCCAGAGAGGAGTTCCCCGGTGGCGTCCTCATTGATCCACCGCCCTACGAGATAGAGCGTGCGCTCAGAGAGACCGAAGAGGCGCTCGATTCCGGAGCCTCTGTTATCTACGAGCCCGCCTTCATCCACGACAACATTTTCGTCAGAGTCGACATCTTCAGGCGGAACGACGACGGCACTTGGGATCTCATCGAGGTGAAGAGTACCACTAGAACAACGGACACCCACGTGGCGGACGTTGCCGTTCAGAGATACGTCGCTGAGGGTGCGGGCCTTTCGGTACGTAACTCGTATGTGATGCACCTGAACAGGGATTGCCGCTATCCCGATCTCTCAAACGTCTTTGTTCTTGAGAATGTAGACGACAGAGTCGAAGAGCTTTGGCCCTCCCTCCGGCCAAAGGTGGCGGAGTTCAACCAGCTCCTCCTTCAGCCTCGGGTTCCAGAGGTCCCGATCGGTAAGCACTGTACCTCACCGTACGACTGTCCGCTCATCGATCACTGCTGGCGGAACGTGAAGCACCCATCGATCTTTACGATTCCCCGGATCAGTGCGAAAAAGATCGACGCTTTAGTGAGTCAAGGTGTAACAGGCATAGCGGACGTTCCTCGCGACTTCAAGTTGTCGGAGAACCAGCGACGGTATGTGGAGCTCTTGAAGTCCGGGGAACAACAGATCTTGTGGCCGGCAATTCGTGACGCCCTTGGCAGTCTGGAGTATCCCCTCTACTTCCTGGACTTTGAGACGATGGCCGAACCTATTCCCCGGCTCGAAGGCCTTGGCCCGTACCACCAGTATCCCTTCCAGTACTCTCTCCATGTGCTTCACGCCGATGGCGATGTCGTTCACCGGGAATACCTTCATCCGGACGCCAGTGATCCACGCCGACCGCTTATGGAGTCCCTCATTCGGTCCATAGGCGAACCCGGCTCGATCGTTGCCTACAATGCCAGCTTCGAACAGCGCGTCATCAGAGACCTTGCCAGGCGCTTTCCCGAGCACCGGCGGAACCTACGAAGCTACCTTCCCAGGTTTTTCGATTTGCTCACAATATTCCGGGATCACTACTTCGATCCGCAATTCGGTGGGTCTAATTCCATCAAGCATGTTCTGCCGGTGTTAGTGCCGGAACTCAGCTACGCCACCCTTGAGGTCCAGAGTGGAGACGTAGCTCAGCTTGCCTGGAAACAGATGATATCCACGGCGGACAGGTCCAAACGTCTAGAACTGGCGGAGTCACTCAAGCGGTACTGCAAGCTGGACACCCTGGCGATGGTTGAGCTCTACCGGACGATCAAAGATCGTATACCGGCATAGCGGCGGGCCCTCCTGTTCGTCGATACCGGATACCGGACGAGTTCCGGGCCGTCGAAACCCACGTCGACCAAGGTCGACTCGCCGGGGACCGCGCAGGGAGAAACGGCAGAAAGAGCGGGTGCGAAAATTCGCGAAAGTTTTTACTCCCATGTACTCGTTTCCCTGTGAGTCGTTACTCCTGGGTAGTATTGAAACAATAAGAGAGGCGGATCTACATCCGTAGATCCAGGGAAACCAGAATACTGGATAGCAAACAGCACCCACCCCTACCGTCGAAGGTACACGGTCACCGTAAGGTCCTTGGACCGTACCGTGAAAAGGCTGATTTCCGCATTGCCACGGTTGCGTATCCGGCCTTTCACGGAGAAGTCGTTCTTGCCGTTAAGCCGGAGATAGGGAGCGTAGTACGCCTCCGAGAGAATCCAATAGAAGAAGTCCGAGACCGGCTTTCCCTCTGTCTCCAGAAGGAAGTTCGGCAAGATGGATTGCTTGCTTATGACCGTATTGGATAGCGGAGACTTGGATATGGCCTCTGATCCGCAGAATGCCATGAGTGCATCTGCCAGCTTTGATATTGCATCTTCAGACAGGGACGCCACCGGAATCGTCAAGATCTCCGACTCCCGATCGACCGCTCCGACGGCGGCTTCCACTGCTGTCAGGAAACGCTCCGTATCGTCCTCGCCGAACCAGTACGATAGAGATCGCTGTTTCTCCACCGCCACCTTCTCAGCGTCAAATCCCTTAGACTGCAGGTAGTCCACCAGGTCCCTGATGAATGACTTCTCAATCCCTTCAGGTGAATCATCTGCCAGCTTCCGAAGGCCAGCATACAGATCTTCCCAATACCGTACGTGTACGCCGCGACCGATATCCTCACCTGGAAAGAGCGAGCGAACTTCCGTCTCGACGGAATTGGCGAAGGGCGTAAGAGTGACGAGCCGAAACGTCTTGCCTTTGCTCGTGGCAATCGCCGAGCCAAGCTGCCACTCCCGAATCAGCTGATGATCGGTCTCGCCAACCTGGCGACCGAACGAGGACAGGTACTTCACTTCAATGATGGCGATAAACTTCCTTGTTTCAACAACGATGTCCGGTTCGGTGTTTTTCACCGCACCGGGTAACGCCGAAGCGGCGGTTTCTCCGGCGTATCGTGGCCAGAAATCGATCGATATCGAGTCGCTTCGATAGTCCGCTACCATGTCCTCAGGAAGCAACGAACCCCAAGCGTCCGCCCCAAGGTTCTTCAGAACACCGAACACGTTGGAGGTAAGGAGATCCTCCATCCGTTCGATTTCCCTCACATCCGATTCGTCGACCCCGGAGAATCCGATCTTCCCCCTCAGTTCAGCCTGTATCACCGTCGTCTACCTCCCGTTGAGCGTCAACGGATAGCAGATGAATGTGCCGAAACTTGGCACAGTTCGGTTGCTCAGGAGCAAGATTCCACAGCTACGGTGCGCATCGGGCAAAGCGATGTTACTCGCATGTACTCAAATTAGAACCCCGTACTCGTCAGTAGTATTGTAAATGAAAAGGGCAGACACTACATCCGTAGTGCAATGGAAACCAGAATACCGGATAGAGAGATAGCTATAACCGGATACCCTTCCAGGAAAGGCGGAGGGTGGGGAGGCGGATAGCACGACTGTTTACGCTCCCAACCCAATAGCCACGGCCACCCGTAACCATCGTAGCCGAGGCCGTCATCCCACAGTGCCCGAACCGTGGGCAGGACTGCCGTCACGCCCACCGGCCGGAGCACTGCCCCGCCCGAGACACGATAATGTGGAGCTCTCCTGCCTGGCCTATCGGCCCTGGCGGATGTACTCATTTCAAACAACTTATAACCCTGAGTGTACTCCTTTGATACTCACAGCTGTCCAAAATCACGCCCATTCGGCCTCTTCTGGACGGCTCCGAGGATGATGGTCTTCACGAGCACCGGTCCGCTCACTACTTAGTGACAAGCGTGCCAACATTTGGCACGCATCTCCGGTATTGAGTAGACCGGTATCACCCGAACAAGGAGAACCTGCATGAAAAATCACTTCCGGCCTGTTTGCCTCATCCTTGCCCTGACCCTCATCGTCACCGCAAGCCTCTTTTCCCAGACCACCTACGACCTGCCATCTGGCAAGACCCTGACGGTCATCAATCAGCTTCCGGAGACGTTGAGTCCCTACTTTGACGAAGCTGCTCTTGCAGACCGTCTGGGCGGAATAGAACCTGCCTTCGACTGTCGTGTGGGTGCGAGCATATCCAACAACCAACTTCAGTTCGTCCTTATGATCCCGGACTTTTCTCCCGAAGAGCCATTGGTGGACATCTTCCAGCGTCCCTTCCATCCCGATAATCGCAGGTTACTTCCCGTTGGTATTCCAGAGCGATACATGACGAGTCTTCAGCGGTGGTACGTGAACGCACGGCAGGAGATGCCGGAGGACCTGATGCGAGCCGTCTTCGACTATCGAGTAGGTTACTTTACGATCTTCCAGAAGGATGACCATTGGCTCATGTTCAGCGGTGCAGCAAGCAGACAGGCGAGAGGGCTACCTCAGGTAACTCAGCCGATCATCTCCAATGACCCACGCTACGGAGAAGTTCAAATCTGGGCAGACCCCTCAGGCTACTTCTCAAGCTTCCGAAGTGCTATCTCAAACGGATACTATCCATTGAATCGTCCTATAGACCGGGTAACCGGCGAAAAGAACGCTTCCTGGCTCGTCTATGACTTCTTTGGGATGGCAGCGGAGGAATAGGTCTCCCGCAGCAGTCTGGAAGGTTTTCATCGTCTTCGTGACTGCCCGGGGAAATGTGACGTTCGAGAGATTCCTGCACGATTGCGCAGGCAGATGGAGTCGACGAGTCAGAAACGGACGGCCGATCAAGTATTCCAACCAGAAACAGGCGGAGCTATAGACCTGCAACAACGGATTCGATGAAGCATTTTATGCTGTCTTGCGATGGAACGCACGATCGTCTCCTCCTGTATACGAAGACACCCGAGGGGAATTTTCACCATGGCGTCTCTGTACACACGCTCTTCGGACGACCGATCGGGCGACCGCATCACGACGGCTGGTCTCGTCTCCAACGTCGATGGCGTGAATTACTTAGTGCGAGATCGGAAGGCGGACGCCGTCCGAGCAGATGGCTCCTATTCCCTGCAGGGTGTCAGCGATCGGTTAGCCGATTGTGATCTCTGTTCGTCGAAATCCTCAGTTCGCTGGGTAGAAACCTATCGATCTCTTCGTCACTGAACGTGAAGTCCTCCCCGTCTGTCTGCTCCTTCTTGAGCCGCATCTGTGCTTCTCTGTACGAGGCACGGTCTCTAAACGGAGCGGTATCATAGACTCGTTTCGTATCTCTTACGAGTTCGTCACGGCGACCGATTATGGAGTCTTGGTTACTCGTCTTCTGCAGGATGTCTGCCATCAGATTGATATACTTTTCTCGGACTTCGTATAAGTCGTTTGCTGCTCTCTCGTGCTGTCGATATGCCGAACTGGGATCGAAGTTCAGTTTGATAAGCAATAATGTGATTGCGAGGATGGAGAACAACATGCCGAGGTATGACGCGAAAATAGAGAACCCGTAAAACGCCTGGAATATCATAGCTACCAGTGACAGTGTGACCAAAGCGATGTCTGCATAGATGATTCTGTTGCGCTTTCGGAACTCCTTTTCCTTGCAGATTTCGTGCATGGTCTTGGTGTAGACAACGTTTGCGAAGTTCTGCCGGATTACAGAGAGGTTCGTTTCGTCGAGCACCTATGTCCCCCTGCCATGGCGATAGGCGTAGTCGCATTGACCAGCCAGAGTTTGCGTCGAGATGAGACCCTCTTGGTGGGCATCGATATATCCCTGGATACCGTGTCCGCATTCACCCCACAGCTTCTCACCATGATCACGCAAATGCGTAATCCATACGAGGAATGGATCCACAAGGTTCCTGCAAAAGTCTATGAGATTGAAACCGTCCGGCAAGAAACGGCCGGCGAGCTCGGGGAGGCACAGGCACATGGAGTAGTCTCGGTTTACGTGGTAGGTTCCCCAAAGGTCAGCATGTCCATCGAACTTCTCATGGAAACAGTTGGGCTCTATGTAGACTGTAGGAACGTCTGAGATTGTCTTCACCATAAGGTCAATCCGGAGTGCAAAACGATCTTGGTAGCGATTTCCGGCAAACGTGCGGTCCAGGAGGTAGTCACCCGAAATACACCTCTTGTTGTCGAACTCCAGGCGGAATTGATTCACCTCAAGCCAGATCAGCTCACGCTCACTCGGATAGAGAATCATCGGGTTTCAACCATGGCTTGGGCCTAACGGTGATCTCCGGAGAGACCTGTGATTTCGACTCCTCCCGTGCCTCGACCGGAAACTCCTCTCCGAATATCTTCCGCAGCTCGAGAGTGCTGCTACGTTTATCGCCACTGTCCCAGTATTCACTTGCTCTTTCCAGACGTGTGAGTGCAGTCTCGTAATGGGAGACCTGGTCAACAGAAGCCTCTGTCTTCAGTTGGATCAAGAAGTCTCGAATCATTTCAAAGGACGAGGAGGTATCCACTGGTGCGTCGAAAAACAAGATCCCCGACTGCTGTATTGTATGCGACGCAAGAGAAAGAGAGGGAGTGTTGTTTCGCCAACGCTTGGTGAACTTCACCACACGCCGAAGTGCGTTGTCGGTGCTATTGTTTGTCGTGTTGAACTTCTCGACTTCGGTCCGTGGATCGAAAGCATTCCAAGACCCGCCGTCTTCCGCGTTCGGAATTAGAAATCGGCCATCCTCTTGTTCAAATGCTGGGAGCAACTCTACGTTATGATGCCCGTCACTGAACTCGACGAGTATGACCTTTCCCCAAGCTTTGATCTTCTCGGTGGTCGTGAATCTCTCCTTGAGTATACCGCGAATCTCATTCAGAAGAGCAGCTTGACCATTGTTGGTGTGCGCGTCGAATCGATCAAAGACTTCGCCCGGAAGCATAATCAGCACATCAACGTCCTGCCCTTTGCTAAGGGGCCTGATATTCGTCTTTACCTTATACGACCCGAACAGCAGCTTTGTCGAACCGTCATACTTGGCATCGTAGTAACGATTGTGGACGGTTTTACAGACGTCATTGTACTTGGTCCTAGCGTCTTCTTTCTGGCTTGGTTTGAGCGTGATGTTCTCTTCGAATTTCTTGAATAGATACTCCATTCCCTTCCCTCCCATGGGCTTAGAAGCACCTCGAATGCTGCCTTACGGTAATGGCCGGTGTCAATTCTATTTCAGCCGACGATAGATGTTTCTCCTGAATGAAGTGCCAAGTTCATATTCTATGAATACACAATATAAGGTGGTATTGTCAAGTCCGGGCGGCAAAAAGGCCCCATATATGGCGTACACTTTCGTCCGTGGCCCTACCTCACTACGTCGAAGAAGGGACAACAGCATCCACGATCACAGTGTAGAAGGCGTTAAAACCTCACTACTTAGGATGGAAACCTGACGAAGGAGCGCATCATGCACCCATCCGACTTCACAGTCATCCATTCCTACACCCGATCCCAGGCCATCGAGGACGGGGTCCTAATCGACATCACCTCCACCGCCCAGGAGTCGGGCATCCGGTACCCAACGGTGATCACCGACAACCTGTACCGGTCCTACATTGATCCTCCGGCGAACACGGTGGATCTCGGACAGTCGGCAGAAGGCCGACTGTGGGACGTCCTGTCGGTGATGCGAGCGTATGCGAGCCGTGCAGAGGGTGACCGCATTACCTTCCCGGTAGACTTCGTCGTCGGACGAACGAGTACCGGAGCCCCGGTAGTAAAGACTGCTACGATCCTTGCGATGGTCCATCCCGGAGCTGCCGGTGAGCCAGTTGTCACGATCATGCTTCCGGGGGACGAATGAGTTTTCTTCAAGCAGAAAAGCGCCGGCAAACCGAATGGAAACTGCGCACGGGAGATCTCAGCAAGAGTGCGAGACGTTCCGGACTCTTCGGAAACCGCCTGTTTCCCTTCTGTCTTCCGGTGGACCAATCGGCGGAGAATCTTTGGCCTGGCATTCGAACGCAGGTGATGGAGTACTTCGAGGCAAACGGTGTCGTCTGGCACACCGGCGGACTCCCCGGATATCCTTCCAACCACCTGTGCAGTTCCCAGGTTTTTCTCGCGAACTTCTTGGGACCATTTCAGGAGCAACGGGAGCTCCTTCACCGGCTCATGGCAATCGTCTATCCGGACCTCACGGGTATCCTACCGATCGAGGTACCGGATCGGTACTTGGCCTTCGAGTGGGTTCCTCCGGTCGATCTCCTGCAGGAGGTCTCCAGACTTCGGCCTTCCGCTGTGCTCAAGCGAGGTCTCGGCAACACCTCGATTGACTTCGTGTTCCTGGGACGGATTAACCACGGGAAGAACGTTCTCATCCTCGGTGAGAGCAAGTATACCGAGCACTACCCAACTCGGTTTGTGGATACGATGACGGCGGCAAAGCGGCTGGAACGATATCGGCCACTCATCCGAGACGCCGGATGGCTCGGTCCTATGACGGACGAGCAGGTCCAGATGCTTGCCACCGAACCCATTTACCAGACATTGCGACACCATCTTCTTGCCGGCCGGTTATTGGAACACTACGACACCGTTGATGAAGTTCGCCTCCTTCACCTCTATGTAGCCCGAAGACGGAACGCAGACAATGAGGAGAGCCCCGTACTGCGTCCGCATCCAGGCATGGAGCTTCTTGAAGATAGCCCGATCCCGTTCCACCAGGTCAGCGCACAGCACCTCTTTCAGAAGATGAAAGGTGAGCTTCCCGGACAGCTTCAAGATTGGGAGCGGTACATGCGTGAGCGCTATCGGCTGTGACCGAAAGCGGCACACTTCCATGGTCTTCTATGCGTGATGATATACGAGATTCCGGATAGCGCCCGCATTGGTATCTACTGGTTCTACCAGGAAGAGCTCTTTGCGGTCTTTACCCAAGCCGTGGAAGCTGGAGAACAGAGCGCCGTTGCCGTTGACAGCACCTTCTCACATTGGCACGAATGGGAGGTACTCAGAGAACGCGGGCAACTATTGGCTCTACCGCGGGAACTTCGGGACGAGTACGATGCCATTCCCCGAGGACGTGTGCTCTTCCGGGTCAAGACGGGGGTGTTCGTGATTCTCCACGGTAGCGAGTTTTCACGCACCCAGCAGGAATCGGTCATCAAGCGTTTCGGACTGACCGGACAGCCGGTCACCGATGAATGGGATGAGCACTACGACCCGCTCCCTGCACACTTCACCTTCTGAACGTCGAAACGGAACGATGCTGCAACCGCCTCGCGAACCCGTCGGAGTAGTTCACCTGTCTGGTGAGTTGCATCGGCAAGGTAGTCAGAGGCGACATGTTCCATCAGGGTTTCGAGTAACTCCTCGACCGACCGACAGTCCCGAGTATCCCTGTCTCCAGACTTCCTCCATGGGATGAAGTGAAGGAAGTCGATGTTTGCCTGGCTTGCAATGTACGCAGCGCTATCCGCGACGTCGGGTCCCGCTTTCATGGTCGGACCGACGCATACCACCGCCCGGTGCGTCCTGGTAATCTCCGACATTTCGGCTGAGCTGAACCAGCAAGATGAATCGGCAAGAAGGTCTCTCCACTCCACCATGTCTTCAACAAGGTCGACTGCTGGCAGCCCCGGTAAACGTGTCCGAAAGCCGACGATGAATAGGGCCGTCTCGTATCGGAGGAGCACAAGAAAGCTATCTCCTTCGGTGCCGGTAACCTCAATCTCCAGGTCGGGAATCCCCGGATAGCAGCCCAGCGAATCCAAGAGGGCCTGGTCGATAGCCTGCCAGTTCGACGAAGTGTCGTGTAGGAGTTCCTTCAGCAGGGTAGTCCCAAGGCCGTGGTCAGCGTGTGGGTCGATGAAGTATCGCAGAAGCGACGACACCACTTTCATGCGAAAGGTTTGGTCACCTCCAGTTCCAAGGACCCGCAGAAGATCAATATCACTTTCCATCGTGGTGCAGAATCCGACGGATCTCCTCGAGGGTGACCATGCAGGCGGAGTGCAGAGCGTATCCCGCAAAGGTGGAGACGAAGAAACTGAGGTCAAACGCTTCGGAGTCAGCCAAGGAGTCGATCTTCTCATTGTCGATGATCGAGCGCAGGGCCGTGCTTCGAGGATTGTGGCCTGCCAGGAGCAACACCACTTCCGGCCTGACGTCCGTCCTCACCTCGGTTTCTTGCCACCGTGAGGTGCGGTTGAACTGGAGGAGGCCGTCTTCACTACGGAGGTCTTCGATGAACGAGTCGGATAGCCCCCTCATTGATCCGCCCCCCACACATACCGTTCCCGGAAACGAGTGGTTAACTCTTCAGGAAGGACACCGGAGTCGAGGAGTGACTCAACCGTAGCGACCGTGAAGGTCTCGGTGTTTCCCAGACGCTCACAATACTCCTGCGCTGCCCAGCGGAAGCTTGGGTTTGCCTCCGGATACACAACAACAAAACGAGCCCAGCTCCATCCACCTGTGGGGTGCATCGGCATAGAGAGCGCAAGGAGGTGATCCAGCCAGATCTGCTGAAGCTCGGTACCGACGATCTTTTCTACCGCGTTACCGTCAAAGACCCCCGACTCTGCGGCCTCGTGGCGATACCGGTTCAGCCGATCGTCACTCGGCTGCTTCATTCCCGCCGCGTGCTCGTGGTACTTCGTCTCGATTCCGACGACATCTTTCTTGCCGTTTCCCATATCAAGGATGAAGGCGACATCGAAGGCGCTTCGGTTCTCAAGGTACTCTCCCTTCCTACTTCTCCCTGGAGACCACTCAAACTCAACAGCGGAGACGGTCCCTGGTGTATCAGGCCACCAGGTATGGACCGCCTTGTCTGCACGAGCGAGGTCCGCCCAGAGCTCCCCGAAGAGGTTGAAGCACATAGGCATTGAGGAGAGAAGGTCACAGTAAAGACGGTCGGCATCCAGCGTCTGATGAGGCTGCGGATGGGAGAGGCGGTGTTCGGCGGCGTAACGGACGTTGTTGGTCAGGAAGTTTGCACCGCTTTCACGAGCTGCCTGTAGATCGATACGGCTACCGAGCGGGCGCCCCGGACGGTCTTTGGTAGGCTTCATCGGTTGGCTGCCGATCGGGAGTCCCTTGGATTCCCTCCATAAGGACTGCAGAAGGCGAGCGGTCCTCTTGAACTTCGTAGTCTCCGGGTCCCCGGATACCCGGTCGACGTTTTCCCAACAGTGATGGTTTCTGAGCAGTTCTTCAGTGACCGGTTCGGTCAATAACGGGTTTGTGTATGCCACGGTGATCCTCCGTTGCA
>JBBDTM010000001.1:0-64045 GCA_040904425.1 Alkalispirochaeta sp. | reverse complement strand
CCCCAGAACCGTCCGAAACTGTCGACGCTCCGGAGCCAAACGGACCGCCCGTCGCAGATGATATATCGCATCGACGGGGTCGTTCACCCTCAGCGCCAACACGCCCCGATTGAAATGCAGTCCCGCATGCCATTCGTTTTGCTGTACCTCAAGCTCGTAGAGTACCGCCGCCACCGCCGGGCGCCCTTCGTCAATGATTTCTCCGGCCCGGACCAATCGCTCCACATTCACCTGGGGGAACACGGTAGCACCGATCAGAAACGGCACAGCAACGAGCGTAACCCCGCCGCGGACGGACCAGAGACGAACGGCCGCAAATACAAGGGGCCCCAGAACGAACAGAAAATATATCCACGGAATTTGGGCAAACGGCACCCACGAGATCCCAATCAGATTGGAGACGGGGATCAGATCCGCCTCGGGAGCCACGTCCTGCAACGGCGCTTCAGCATCGGACGGGATGATCCGTATCGGAATGGAGCGCTCCGGAATCGTTCGCACGTTTCCCTGCTCCGGGTCGAATACGGAGAACGATCGCACGGTAACAGATCCGCTCTCGGCGTTGCCCTCGGCCTCAAATCGTACCGTCAACTCCCGGCTACCCCGATATCCGCGAATTCCTTCCTCGTCGGGCACGATCGAACTGTCCTGACTCCGACCAATCTCAACGAGCCCGCGGAGTTCGACGTCAGGAAACTCGAGAACGGGAAGGTTTCCCGTCCCCGAGACCTGGACGGTAACCTCTCCCGTGTCACCCGGCATCAGCTCGTCCGACCCGATGGAGATATCTACGTCGAGCTGTCCCACGGCACCTGAGGTCTGAACCTCCTGCGGCAGCGAGTTTACATCGAACGCCAACGCCGGAGCGGTGACATCGATTCCTTCAGCGCGGATCGTGGCGGCGGGAATGGTCATGGAACCGCTGGAGGTGGGCGTGAAGATAAACGCCGCCACCGGAATCTCATACAAGGTGGTATCGGCGATATCCACAGAGACCACACTGCCGATTCCACTCACCTCTTCAAACAGACCCGTCTCCGGCGATCGGAGGGTAACGATCTCCGGAAAAGCGAACGTGTCGATACCGACAATCTCCAGAAAGACGGGGACGCTCTGACCCTGTCGGACGTCTTCCTCAGCAACCCGCCACCGCGCCTGGAATGGAACTACGTCACGCTGTGGATCCCGGACCTCCACCAGAGCCGCCTCCGTTTCGCGAACGGCAGACGGTGACGTCACCTGAATCGGGTCAAGCACAAACCGTCCCGCCTCATCCGCCACGAGCGGAATTCGGATCTCCATATCCCGTTGCCCTCGGGTAACGACAACGGGCCCCGCCGGTTGTCTGAACCCCTCCGGCAACGATGGAAACCCCAGGCGGACCGCCTCCGGGTCATCACGGGGAATGGTAAAGCTCACTTCGAATCGCTCCCCCCGATCAACCTGAATTCGTGATCCGCCGGTGAATGAGACGACTTCATCGATATCGGCCTCAGATTCCACCTCGAAATCCTGGGCCCAGAGCGGTCCGCCAGGTGTCAGCACCGCCACGGCGAACACAATTGCAGCACACAGCCGGTACCTTCCCTGCGACATCACCAGTCCTCCGCCTCGTCGGAAACGCCCTGCTCCTGATTCGCGCGCCACTGCTGTTCCTGCTTGCGCCGCAGATAATCCAACATTCGTTGGCCGCCGCCGTCCGGGGTGTCGTTGCGATTCTCATCGTCGCCGGAGCTCCGCGACCCTTCTCCATCAAGCTCCGACCCAGCCTCGATCCGTTCGATTGAGAGTTCCAGATTGGTCTTTGCGGCGCGACTCCCCGGATTGATGCGCAGGGCGTATTGAAACTCCCTGAACGATTCCGTATATCTGCCCTGCTCAAACAGAAACACTCCGCGATTGAAGCGCGCCCCATACATGAGATCATCTACGTCGGACTCCCAGGCCGCCTCCCAGCGATCAACAGCGGCACCGGACTCGCCGAGGTAGTGGTATACCGTGCCCAGGTTATAGGACAGCCACGGCTCATACTCGGAGATCCCCTGTGCCCGCAAATAATCCACGATCGCCGGCTGATACTCACCGCGACTGACATTATAGTTGGCCCGTACCACCCGAAGGTGGGGAAAATACGCGTTACAGGAAACGAGCAGAAGCGGCATCAGGGCGAGGAAGATCCGTTTCACAGCGTCCGTCTCCACCGCGTGTGATTCACCAGGACAACACCGGTGAGCAGCAGGAACGCCAGAAGCACAAACAGATCGTACCGTTCCACGGCAACCTCGCGAAATACCACATCGCGCCCGCGACCGGAGAGCTCTCCCAAATCCGCGGCAACATCCTGTGCCACGGTACCGTCGGTGATATCGTAGACGTGTCCGCTGGAAGCGGATGCCAGTTGCTCCAGCGTGCTGCGATCGGCGCCAACCATGACCGGCCTTCCCGTCTCGTCTCGAAGAACCCCGCCGGAACGGGTGGGTATCGTCGCACCGCCGGTGGTTCCCGTGAGTATCCCGAATACCGGTATATCCGCCGTCCGCAACCGCTCCAGTTCATCATCGATGGTACCCTGCAACTCTTCTCCGTCACTGAACATTACGATCGCCTGTTGTCGCGGCGATCCGGAGGGAAAAGAACTGAGGGCGGTATCGATCCCGCTCCGTACACTGGTTCCGGCGGTCGTGATAAGTGCTCCGGAGAGGTTACTCATGGCCAGGTCGAAGGCCACCGGATCTTCGGTCATGGGAACCACCACCGTCGCCGCACCTTTGAAAGCCACCACGGCCCGGTACGATTCATCCAGTCGTCCTACAATCGATCGAGCCACCTCCCGACTTCTCACCAGCCGGGAAGGAGGAATATCCTCGGCGATCATACTGTTGGAGACGTCCATAAGGAATACCAGATCTAAACCGCGGCGCTCGTCCTCCACCGAAATATCGCCCCACTGCGGGCCGGATAACGCCACTATCAGCGAAGCGATAGCCCCCGTAGAGAGCACGGCTGTGACGAACCCCTTCACGGCGAGCACATTCAGGACCTCTGTGCGACGATGCTCGCCGACAAAGCGCGAAACGGTGCGTCGATTGCGGTACCCGGCGAACAGTAGCAGTCCTCCCAACAGCGGCAGGCCGGCAAGGAGCCACAGGTACTGGCCATAGAGAAAACTCATGGCGCACTCCCCACCAGCAGCCGACGGAGCAACACTTCCGCCACCAACAACCCCAGCGCCCACATGAGGATAATTCGGTGGTGCGGTTGCCGCAGCACTCGAATTTGCACCCGCCGTTCCGTACTCTCCGCAGTGCCGATCGCATCGAAAACCGATTCCAACGTTCCGGCACTGCCGGCGGTGAAGTAACTGCCCCCGGATATTTCAGCTATCCGTTCCAACGTACGCTGGTCATAGCTGCCCCGGACAGTTCCGCGATACAGTTGACCCGTTTCAGGATCGCGGACTTCGATCCGCGCTTCCTGCCCGGACCCAACCCCGATTGCATAGATACGGACACCCGAGTCGCCGGCAACCTCGGCAGCAGCTTGCGGCGAGATCTCACCGGCATTATTGACCCCGTCGGTGAGCAACACGATTACCCGTTCCTCGGCACTGCTACCCTGCAGGTGCAGGGACGCCAGCGCCACTCCCATTCCGATCGCGGTTCCATCCCCCAGTTCCATAAGCTCCAGCTCGTCCAGGGATTCCACCAGATGCTCATAGTTGAGCGTAGGCGGAACGCGAAGCGCCGCCTCCGCGCTAAACGCCACCAGGCCGATCTGGTCGTTGGGACGCTGATCTACAAACCGACGAATCACTGAGCGAGCGGTCTCGAAGCGGTTCACCGGTTGGAAATCCTCCGCAGCCATGCTGGGAGAAACATCCAGCACCAGCATGATATCGATACCCCGACTCAGGTAAATTCGCTCGCGCTCCGTTCGTGTTGGTCCGGTGAGCGCCAGTATGAGAAGCGCCATCCCCGCCCAAAACATCAGCGCTGAGAAACGCAACAATACCACTCGCATCGTCATGGGCGGACGAAAGACACCACCATTATATATCGAGAACGGTGCGGGAATGCGCCCACCCCGTCTGGGATGGATGTGCCGCAAATAGTAGAGTACCGGCAATGCGAGATACAGCAGAAGATAGACCGGGCGATCAAGCACCCACATCGTCACTACCCTCCCACTCGCGTCGCTGCAACTCACCGGAAAGCCTTTTCAACGCCTCCAGGTGGCGGGTCCGGTCGTGCACCGTGACGCGTCGATTGGCAAACTTCACCAGGTCTCCGAACTGAAACAGTTCGATCAGACCTTGTCGCTGCTCAGAGGGAATACCGACCTTTCGCAGCTGAATATCCAACTCGCCGGTGGTGGCGGAACGAAACACCGACGAGTAACGCGTCTCCAAGTAGGACCGAGTAAGATCGACCAATCGGATATAGTACCGTTTGCCGTCAAGCTCGTGCATTTCCGCCTGGAGCTGCTTCAGTCCCTTCTGTAGCGTCCGGTACGGACGGTTCTCCCGATACCACTCCCGAAGCCTAAGAAACGTGCGACGCACCCATCCTCCGGTGAACACCACCACCAGAGGAATGCCTACGATTGACAGCACGAGGACCGCGATCAACGCCCGCGTGCCGGGCAGCAATAGCTGATCCCGGACCGGCTGCAGCTCCAGCTCCCCGTCTTCTGTTTTGAGGCTGCTGACCACGGAACTCACACCGGATACGGTGAACGCCCCCAGATCGATCGCCGGGAGCTGTCGGGTACCTACGAAGAACGGTTGAAACACGATACGAACCTCATAGCCGTCGGCGCGCTGGACGATCAACACGTCCCGGAAATCGACCCATTGCGTTGAGGGGAGTGTCTCCGGGGCAGTGAGGTCCAGGTCTTCTGAAGACCGTACAACTACCCGCGCTTCTACCACGTCACCGACATAATACGTCTGCGGCAGAAAGATCACCTCGGTGATCGACTGGCCGGAGACCGATGCTGCAACGCCGGCCAGCGCCACCAGCAGCAGGAACCGTCGAATCACCGATGAACCCTCCGGTGCCGAAAGAACGATATGAGACGCTCCGCGACTTGATCAACGGTGCGAATTTCCAGGGCCGAAATCCCGCGACGACGACATTCCCGCATCCACTGCTGCCGCTGCTGACGCCAGTACTGCTCAAAGGCAAAGCGGAAGATGCGGGACTTTCCGTTCAGATACAGCGTGCGTCCCGTCTCGGGATCCATCGCCTGCAACACGGGAAAATCCGGCAGTTCATCAGTTACCGGATCGGTTACGCGAAGTGCTATCACGTCGTGACGCTTGGATATGAGCGATAGTTCCCGCTGGTAGTCTCCCGTGTGAAAATCAGAGATTACGATGACGATCCCCCTCCGCTTGAGGGATTCACTTACCGTCTGCAGAGCCATCGCGAGATTCGATCCGTGGCCGGCAGGCTCTCGAGCCACGATTTCCTGGAGCAGACGCATGGCGTGATTACGACCTTTCGCCGGAGGAACCCACGCCTCGATGGAGTCCGAAAAGAGCGCCCCCCCGACCTTGTCGTTGTTCTGAACCGCTGCCAGCGTGAGCAACGCGGAACTGACCAAGGCGATATCACGCATGGAGCGCGCGCGTGATCCGAACTCCAGGGAGGCCGACACGTCAACCACCAAGAAGAGCGTCATCTCCCGCTCCTCCCGAAACGTCTTGGTGTACACGGAACCAAACCGGGAGCTCACGTTCCAGTCGATTAGTCGCGCATCGTCACCCTCTACGTACTCCCGAACCTCATCAAACTCGATTCCCGGCCCGCGAAATACGGACCGGTAGTTGCCGGCAAGCAGGCTTTCCACAAGCCGCTGCGCCACCAGCTGGATCTGCCGGAGTTTTGCCTGAGATGGGAGTTGGTCCAGGGGATTGAAGCGCGCTCGAGCCATGATCGTCAGGGAACCGCTACGGTGGAAAGCAACATCTCCACCACATCATCGCTGGAAAGATCCTCACTGTCGGCTTCAAAGGAGAGCACGATTCGGTGGCGGAGAATGTCCATCGCAACCGCTTTTACATCCTCCGGAATGACGTACGCCCGCCCTTCAAACACGGCACGCACCTTGGCGCACCGGTACAGGTAGATACTGGCCCGGGGAGATGCCCCGAATTCGATGTAGCGCAGGGGCCCCATGTCGCCTCGCTCCTCGTCGGCACGGGTGGCTGTTACCAGATCGACGATATAATCGGCGATGCGGTCATCGATGGCTATTCGAGCCACGATATCCCGAAGCTTGCGGATATCGGTCTTGAAAATCGTCCGCTGAAGCTCGATCTCCTGCGGAACCCCCACACGGGAGAGGATCTGGCGTTCCTCCTCGCGAGACGGGTAGTCCACGAAGAGCTTTAGCATAAATCGGTCCAGCTGCGCCTCGGGCAGAGGATACGTGCCCTCCTGCTCGATTGGGTTCTGGGTTGCCAGCACGAAAAAGGGCTCCGACAGGGGATAGGTGGTGTCGCCGATCGTCACCTGCCGCTCCTCCATCGACTCAAGCAGCGCGCTCTGCACTTTTGCCGGGGCGCGGTTGATCTCGTCGGCGAGGATCACGTTGGAGAATATGGGACCTTTCCGGGGCACGAACTCCCCGGTCTGCTGCCGATAGATCATGGTCCCGATCAAGTCCGCCGGAAGAAGATCCGGAGTGAACTGAATCCGCCGAAACGACGCATCCAGTACTTCCGCGAGAGACTTCACCATGAGGGTCTTGGCGAGTCCCGGTACTCCTTCCAACAGGACGTGGCCACCGGCGAGAATGCCCGTCAGTAGACCGTCCACCATCTCCCGTTGACCGACGATGCGCCGCCCCAACTCGTTGCGAGCCTTATCGATTAAATCTTTGGCGCGCGTGACTTGAACCTGAAAATCTCCGTTCTGATCCTGTTGCTCCATGTATCGTCCTTCACCGGCGGAACACTATGTGCGATAGTCCGCATTTTCTCTGACATATTCGTAGCTCAGGTCACTGCCGAACACGACCGTTTCTTCACCAAGTTCGCCAAAACTCAGAACGATCGGTACGTTGGGCGCTTCCTGGGGATATCCGCTACGTGCGGGATCCATAGCGGCACTCCGCAGGTATTCCGCAAGCTCCCGCTCCACGGCGCCGTCCAATCGGAACGATCCCTCGTGGTACACCCGGCGTCCGGCGATCGTGACGGTAAGCGCCGCTCCATCCACGGCGCACTCCGTATCCCACGTATCCAGAGCGTCACCCACGGCCGCAAGAATACGGCCCACGTTGGGATCGTTCCCGAAGACGGCGGTCTTCACCAGCGGCGAATTCGCCACGTGCCGACCGACCCGCTGGGAGAGAAGCCGATCCTCCACGCCCCTGACGCGGACCTCGATCACGTGGGTGGTGCCCTCGCCGTTGCGAACGATTTCCTGGGCCAAGGTCCGACAAACCGGCAGGAGAAGTGCTTCCAGCTCCTCTTCGGACACTTCCGATTCCGAGGCACCGTTGCTGGTGCACAGCACCATGTCGCTGGTGCTCTGGTCACCATCGACGGAAATCGTGTTGAACGTACGGTCCACCACCCGCCGGAAGACGCGATCCAGACGATCTCTTTCGACCTGGGCATCGCACATGATGAAACCCAGCATCGTGGCCAGGTTAGGCTCGATCATCCCGGCTCCCTTGGCAACACCGAGGCACGTAACACCGTGCCGGCGTTCCCACGCTACCTTGGGATAGCGATCGGTAGTCATGATCGCCTCCGCCACATCTACGGGGCCCCGCTCGGAGCGCGAAATACCGCGCACGGCCGCCACCATCCGCTCCGTGGGGAGACGCCACCCGATAACGCCGGTACTCACCGAGAGCGTTTCCTCTTCCGGCACGCGGCGCTCCCGGGCAAGCGCGGCGGCCACGGTGCGGGCGTCATCAAGGCCGGTAAGCGTTGCCACATTGGCCACTTTGTTATTGACAACCACCGCGCGAACTCCCGCTGCCGGAAGGCGCTCTCGCGCCAACTGTACCGGAGCTCCGCAGAAGCGGTTCCCGGTGGTAACACCCACCGTCACCGCCCCGGGTTCACTCTCAATCACCGCCAGGTTCATTGACGCCTCTCCGGCGTCCGGCCGCTCCGCCGGAACAAAGGTGAGTGACGTCACGAAGTAATGGAACCCGCGGGGAAGCAGCGCTTCCCGCGCCAGGTGGGAACGGTATTCAGCAGCACTGTCGAAGCTCACGCGGCAACTGTATCGGCACACATACGCTTGTGCAAGAACCTTCCGTGAAGGTAGCCTCCGGGCATGAACCCTGCGGAACGGATCATCCAACACCTCGAATGCTCCATCCCGCAGCTCGATTCCCTGTCTTTCGGCGCCCCGGTTACCACCGTGTACAATCCGCTCATCTACGCGCGGGCATCCTGGGAACAGTATCTGCGGAGTTACGGCGCCTCCCCGAAGGACGTACTCTTTCTTGGAATGAACCCCGGTCCGTGGGGAATGGCGCAAACCGGCGTACCCTTCGGAGAGGTTGAAACGGTGCGCTCCTGGATGCAGCTAAGCGCCCCCATCGGCCACCCTCCGCAGGAACACCCGAAGCGCCCGATCCTCGGGTGGGAATGTACCCGGAGCGAAGTAAGCGGTCGCCGGCTGTGGGGACTGTTTGCCGAAGAGTTCGGCACGGCGCAACGCTTTTTCGCGCACCATCTCGTCATCAACTATTGTCCGTTGGTATTCATGGCGGAATCGGGCCGCAATATCACCCCCGATAAGCTGCCGAAACGGGAGCGGACGCCGCTCTTCGAAATCTGTGACGCGCTGCTCGCCGCTACGATCACCGCATACCGGCCGCAATTCGTTGTAGGCGTGGGAGCGTTTGCCCGAACCCGTCTGGAACGGGTGGTGGGCGCCGGCGAACACGCCCCTCGCGTCGTGCACATTCTGCATCCGAGCCCCGCCTCCCCCATAGCGAACCGGGGCTGGTCCGAACAGGCGCGAGATCAGCTCCGGGCGGCGGGGGTCTGGTAGAGACCGGCCTCCGGGCTGCCGCCGGTCGCCCGGAACGCCACCATCCGGAACGCCACCATCCGGAAGACACTGCCTTCGCTACGGTTCCCGCCGGTCGAAAATCGCCATAATCGGCAGATGGTCGGAGACCCCACCGTCCTGCCAACTTATCGGAGCTCCGTCGCTAGTGACTCCGTCCGCCGGTTCCACGGCCCGAAACTCCCGAAAGGTAATCGCCGGCCCCGCTACGGCCGCGCCGTTTACGAGAAGGTGATCGATCCGCTCCCAGCGGCCGAAGTACCAGAACGACCCGGGATCGTCGCCGCACGACCATAGGCTCGCCAACACCGGCACCCCGTTGTACGCTGCGCTGTGTGAAAGCAGATCGATCTCACGAACGATGGGTATGTATTCCCGGCTGTCACGGTAGTCTTGAGTAAACCAGCCGGGAACATCGTCACCGGTGCCACGTTCCCATTCCCGCATCGTGTTGACGTCCATGAGCGCCGTGGGGTATGCCGCATCGGTGTAATCAATCTCTCGAGGCTGCTCATTCAGGTCACCGGCAACGATTATCGGAAGATCAGGCTCCGCCTGTGCGATCTCCGCCAAACGAGATGAGAGAAGGTGTGCCGTGGCGCGGCGCAGCGGCTCGGTGGCGGCGGCGCCTCCCCGCTTGCTTTTCCAGTGGTTGGCAAACACCACTAGGTCCGTCTCCGGTAGCCGCAGGCGCACTTCCATGATCGGTCTCAGCGACGGGACGTCTCCAGACCTCGCCAGGAGCGCCCTGACGGAGACGATCGGATAGCGGCCGGCCACCGCGACTCCGGTGGCACTCTCGGCCCCGGCCACGAACGCGCGATACTCCAGAGGAAGGTCTACCGCATGTTCATTGACCAATCTGTCCAGGAGTGCCTTGTTCTCAATCTCCGAAACAACCAGCACGTCCGGTGGGGGATCGATATCGTGAAGGACGGATCCCAGTCCCCGTAGCCGCCGGTCCACATCCCGCTCGCTCCAGCCCGCCTCCGGCAGAAACTCCTCGTACTCATTCCCGTTTGCCCGCCCGTCGAAGAGATTCTCCACGTTGTAGGCGACCACCACCAGCGCTTCGTCGTCGGGAACCACGATACGGCAGCCGGAGCACGCCGACAACGCGGTAAAGAGCCCGACGAGAAACACACGTCCGGAAAATCGAAAGGCACGCACGATACTACAATACGGGCCTGCGAGGCGTGGCGCTTGTCGAGTTCAGAGTTACGAACGAAAAACTGACCCGACGAAACCGCCGGGCGCGTAGTGATCCGCAGGGACTACTGGTCGAGTTCGGACCGGTGCGTAATCACCCGTGAAACGAGACCGTACTTCACCGCTTCCTCCGCATTCATCCAGTAATCGCGGTCGGTGTCCTTCTCCACTTGCTCAAACGGTTGGCCCGTCTCCTTGGAGATCAGCGTGTTAATGCGCTTCTGCATTTTGTCGATCTCCCGAGCGTGAATCTCGATCTCCGTAGCCACACCGCGCACTCCGGAAAGCGGCTGGTGGATCAGATAGTGGGAGTTGGGAAACGCCAGGCGCTTGTCCTTGTCTCCCGCCAGGAGGATCAGCGCCCCCGCGCTGGCAACGAGACCGATTCCCACTACGTACACTTTCGGCTTCACGAAGCGGATCGTATCGAAGATCGCGTAGCCGGCATCGGCATCCCCGCCGGGAGAATCGATAAACACCCGGATCGGATCATCGCTCTCCTGCTCCAGGATCAATAGCTGCCGCACCACCCGTTCGGCAAGCTCCTTGTTGACCTCCCCGGAAATGAGAACCGTCCGGGTCTTGATCATCTTGTCCAGAAGCGGCGGCTGCTCGTTCTTCTTCTCCTGGTCCTGTTCCTCATCGTCGTTCTGATATTTCATCTGTTGTTGCTGACTCATAATCATCTCCGTAGTTGCGTTTGAGGGCAGAATATACTATCAACAGTGGTGAACATGCAAAGTATCGACACGCGCAGCGGCTTCGTAGTGCTCCTGGGCCGCCCCTCCGCCGGCAAATCCAGCCTGATTAACGCCGTTTGCGGTCACCATGTATCGATCATTTCCCCGGTACCCCAGACCACCCGCAACGTGATCCGTGGAATCGTTACCGACCCCCGGGGGCAGATCGTCTTTCTCGACACCCCAGGATTGCATCGATCGGAAAAGCAGATCAACCTCCGCCTGCGAGAAATCGCGCTCCAGCATCTCGAGGATGCCGAGGCGACGGTGTATCTCGTCGACGCCACCCGCCACCCCGGAGATGAAGAGCAGGACTTGGCCTCTGTAGTGGCGAAACACGACCTGCCGGTAATTGTCGGTATCACCAAGTGTGATCTCCCCGCCGCTGATATCCCCCGGACGCGCCGGTTTCTTCACGATGCGGGAGTGGGGGCGCTCACCACGGTGGAGCTCGCCGGTCTTCCGGAAGAGCTCAAAGACTGCCGCCGCGGGGTGGACTCGCTGCTGGACAAACTGTTTCCCCTGCTACCGGAGGGCCCCGCGTGGTATCCGGAGGAGTTCTACACCGACCAGGAACCGGCGTTTCGCATCGCTGAGGTGATACGAGAACAGGCGATAAGCCGCGCTCGGCAGGAACTCCCCCACGCGTTGTATGTGGAGATCGCCGATCTGGAACAACGGAAGGAAACGCTCTGGGCAAGGGCGTTCATTCTTGTGGAGCGAGAATCACAGCAGGGCATCGTGGTGGGGCAGAAGGGTCGAACGATCACGGCAATTCGCAAGGACTCTGAGCGAGTATTGGCAGAGCTGTTCCCCACACCGGTGCGCCTTTCGTTGCAGGTCAAAGTGAAACCGCGCTGGCGGCACGATGAGGCGCTTTTGAAGCGCCTCATTCAGTGATTACGGGGGTGCCTGGTCAGCCTACGACGACCTGTTCCACCGTACCGTCTCCCCGTCCGACCCAAATCTCGGTGTGCGCCCGGGTAAAGAGTCCACTATCGAGTACGCCTGGGATCGAGTTGAACTCACGCTCCAGGGCGGCGGCGTCAAAGTCGGCTCCGTCGAAATGCACGTCCAAGATAAGATTTCCGTTGTCCGTCACCACCGGACCCGCCTTGCGTTGTGCCATGCGCAGCTCCGGCCAAGCTCCCAGCTTCCTGATCGTCCGCTGAGCGGAGGCTAACGCTGCCGGGATGACCTCCACCGGCACGGGAAAGAGGGTACCCAGTTGCCGCGAGAGCTTGGACTCATCCACCACGACGTACAACGTACCGGAATTGTACTCCACCAGTTTCTCCTGGGTCAGCGCTCCACCGCCGCCTTTTATGAGAAAACCGGTGCGGGTATCAACTTCGTCGGCGCCGTCAATCGTCACATCAAGCGTACCTTCGATCTCCGGATCGTTGAGCGTCCGCAGGGGAATCCCCAGGCGCTGCGCCTCGATCGTGCTTTCAAAACTGGTGGCCACCGCCAGAATATTGGAGAGCGTTCCGTTGGCCAGGAGCGTTCCAGTGCGGCGGACAGCATGGATCGCCGTGCTTCCGGTACCCAGCCCTACCTTCATGTCGGATTTTACGACGCGATCGGTCACCGCCTCCGCCACTGCCCGTTTGATCTCCGTTGTATCCATATCGCCTGTACCCATACCGATCAATCCTTCTCCAGATAGAGGTCGAGAATCGTCAGAACCCGATTGGCTCCGAGCGTCTTGAGAAACCCTCCCAGACGCGGCCCTTGTTCCTGCTCAATGAGAATCAGGTAGAGCGTCTTAAAGAGGTCCTTCGGCTCCATACCCACCGACCGCGCCACATCGTAGATCCCGTTCTGCACTTCCTTCTCGCTGAGTTCGGCGATTCCGTTGCGGATCATCGTTCTCAATTCGCTCACCGCCTGCTGCTCCTGGTCCGTTAGCACCCGGGGCGTTGCCGTTGTCGCGTCCACCACGTGAAAGCGGAAGTCCTCCGGGGCAAACTCCTGCACCCAGTTCCAGGCACCCCGCGCCCGCTGTCGTGCCCGGCGCTGCAGGTCTTCATCCATGTCGACGAAGCCCGGCATATCCGCAAGCGCGGCATCCACCGCACCGTCATGGATCAGAAGCACGTTGCACAGATGGCGAAAAGGAATCTGGGCGGGCAGCGATGTCGGCGGCGCATCCACCTGGGAGAGCTCATAGATCCGACGCTCCTTGGCTGCGCGCTTCTCGTTTACCTGTTCCTGCCCGAAGTAGATCCGTTCGCACTTG
Organism: Alkalispirochaeta sp.; assembly: GCA_040904425.1. GTDB lineage: Bacteria > Spirochaetota > Spirochaetia > DSM-27196 > Alkalispirochaetaceae > Alkalispirochaeta. The sequence continues at coordinate 50,807 of JBBDTM010000001.1, read as the reverse complement.
TCGTAGTCTTCGTAAATCTTGATCACATCCAGATCAAAACTGATGGCGAATTCGCTGTTGGGCCGCGTCCCGGCAAAGAGATAGCGCACCACCTCCGGCTGATAGATCTCCAGCACATCCCGAAGACTGATGACATCTCCGGACGAGCTGGACATCTTGCCCCCACGCCCCTTGACGCTGATGAAATCGTACTGAAACGTGACCGGCGGTTCCCAGTCGAAAACCTCGCGAACCACGTGCCGCGCCGTATCAAAACTGCCCCCCTCGGAGTGGTGATCCTTGCCGGCGGGCTCGAAATCGACGTTTTCAAACGCCCAGCGCATGGGCCAGTCGATGCGCCACGGAAGCTTGGCGTAGCCGGTTTCCCGGAGATCGATTAGGTCCTCCTGCCCCGTTTCATCGCAGCGATAGGTCAGCCCCCACTCGCCGTCCCACCCGACGATCGTGGTGGTATCTTTGTTGGTAAACCTGCTGAACACGCTCACCGGCCACCACTCAGCGGGAAGCGGCGCCGTGCGAAAGCGGTTCAGGATCTCCCTGATCTCCTCGCGCTTTTCCAGCGCGGTGCGGATACCCGTAGCATAGGTAGCCGCGCGATACCGCGACGCCTGATAGATATACTCCGGGGTGATCCCGACTTCCGCCAGCCGCCCTTCCAGTTCCGCCTCGTTGGCCCGGGCGAAACTGTCGTGCTCCCCGGCGGGGTCCGGTACCAGCGTAATCGGCCAGCGCAAATACTTCTCAAACGTCTCCCGATCCTCTACGTTCCCCGGTACCTTCCGAAACACATCGTAGTCGTCCCACGAATACAGAAATCGCACGTCCCGTCCCGCGTCACGGAGCGCCCTCACCACCAGATCTACCGAGATAATCTCCCGGAAGTTGCCGACGTGCACCGTTCCCGATGGGGTAATGCCGGAAGCGCAGGTGTAACGTTCCTTGTCACCCTTCTCACGTATAATCTTGTCCGCGTTTATATCCGCCCAATGGCTGCTCATAGGGCCGCAGTATACGAGACCCGGCGGTAAATTTACAACGAGAGTTCGCCGATACAGCTCATATGTGGAAGGCTCTCTTGATCGCAACGGCATGCACGCTGGTGGTGTCGGCGACGGCTCCGGCAAACGGCTCGCAAATGGTACAATCGGATGCGTCCGGCGAGAGTCGCGGTGTCGTGGAGGTTGGCGGTGCCCAGGAAGACGCCGCTCGTCCCGTTCCCGCACCGCCGGACTCCCGGCACACTCACCAGGTGGAAGGCGTTGCCTCGTGGTACGGCGGCAAGTTTCAGGGACGGCTCACCGCCAATGGAGAGATCTTCGACACCAACCAACTCACCGCTGCCCACCGGACCCTTCCCTTCGACACGATCGTCCGCGTTACCAACCTCACCACAGACCAGTCTGTGGAGGTACGCATTAACGACCGCGGCCCGTTTGTGGACGATCGCGTGATCGATTTGAGTCGCGCCGCGGCGTCCCGCATCGGTCTGACGGCGACCGGCATCGCTCCGGTAGAGCTCGATATCGTACACTACGTGCCGGAACCCAACTCCCGGGTTATCCAGATCGCCTCCTTCTCACAGCGCGGCAACGCGGAAAACGTGGCGGAACAGCTGGGACAGGAAGGTCTACCGGCGGCTATCGAGAGTGCCGAGGAAGAAAGTGTATTTCGGGTGGTCCTGACCGACGTAAAACGGTGGGACGTGGAAGAATACCGCGCGCGCCTAGAGGAGCTTGGCTTCGGCTCAGTACTCGTCCGCAGGGACTGAGCCTGTACTCCCTGGCGAGGATTCCTTTTCGTTGCGGGAAACAATTGCTACTTTAGAATCAGTATGTCGGACATGTTCTGGAATCGCCTCTTTGCGGATCACGAGTTTCACGACGGCACCGAGGTCAACACCTGGGTGGCGGAAGCGGTGGGGCGCTACGTACTCAACGGCCAGTGGTTTGCCAATCTCGAAATCGACACCCCTGATGAACTTCGAGTAATCGAACTTGCCGCCGGGGAAGGGCGCAATGCGGTGTGGCTGGCGGAACAAGGCTTTCAAGTAACCGCCTTCGACCAGTCCATCGCGGGAAGCGACAAGACGCAGCGCCTGGCCACCACCCACGGCGTATCCCTTACCACCCGCACCGATGATGCGGTCGACCTGGGCCTCAACTCTCCCGGCCGGCGGGACCATGCGGACGTGGTGGTGAGTACGTTCTTCCACGTGGCTTCTGAGAAGAAGCGAGCCATGTTTGCCGCCCACCGCAACCTGGTACGCCCGGGCGGACTGGTGATCGCTGAGTGGTTCCACCCGGACCAGCGCCGGGACGGGTACAGCAGTGGCGGCCCCCCCGATGCGGAAATGATGGTAACCGTTCCTGAACTGCGCACCGCCTTCGGTGAATGGCATATCCTGGAATGCCGAAGTCGTTGTCGACACCTGAGCGAGGGGATCGGTCACGCCGGGGACGGCGTCGTCACTCAGTTTGCCGCACAGAAGCCGATCGCCTGTCAGTAACCGTCTCCCGGCATTAGAACCGTCCCCCCAGGCGCACGGTGCAGTATTGACACGCGCGGCGCACCCGAGGCAGTATGACGCTTCCTTGTGCAGGTCCAGGCATGACTCGGTTGAACTTCTTCGCTGTGCTTCGTTGTGTCTGGGCCCTGCATTCCGGGCCCATAGCTCAGTTGGTTAGAGCAGCGGACTCATAATCCGCGTGTCTTCGGTTCAAGCCCGAATGGGCCCATCGTCATGAGGGTTGCAGAACGCGGCGGTTTTGGAAGGCACCGGCCGAGGCCGCCGTGGACTCACCTCCCGCACGTTCGGTAGTATCCCCACCATGCACCGCTCCACCGATTATGCTCCCGTCACCGATCGTATCCTCCATGAACTTCGCACCGTTGTGGGCGCCTCCCACGTGATCGCCGGCGATTCCGAGGCGCTGGAGGCGTTCTCCCATGATGAGATTCCCGACCGAACGTACGCTCATGAGCCGGAGGTGGTGGTTAACGCCGCTACCGCCGAGGAGGTGGCGGCGGTACTTCAACTGGCTAACCGGGAGCATATACCGGTAACTCCGCGGGGCGCCGGGAGTGGGCTGTCCGGCGGGGCCGTCCCGGTGTACGGCGGTATCGTACTTCGCACCGATCGTATGAACCGCATTCTCGATGTGGATCTGGAGAACATGATGGTGGTGGTGGAACCGGGTGTGGTAACCGCCGCGATCAACGAAAACCTGCGGGGATCCGGTCTCTTCTATGCCGGGTATCCGATGAGTCTGGAGACGTGCTTTGTCGGCGGCAACGTGGCGGAGAACGCCGGCGGCGGCAAAGCGGTGAAGTACGGCGTTACCGGCAGGTACGTGCTCGCGTTGCAGGTGGTTACCCCCACCGGAGAAATCGTGCGTATGGGGGGCAAGCTAATTAAGGACGTGTCCGGCTATAACTTGGTGCAACTGATGGTGGGCAGCGAAGGCACGCTGGGGGTCATTACTGAGATCACGTTGCGTCTCTCTCCAGAACCGAAGGCCTCGGCGGATCTCCTTGTTACCTTTCCCGATACCGGCACGGCGATCACGCTGGTATCGCGAATCATGACCGAAACCGGCATTACCCCCACGGCGCTGGAGTTTATCGATCGGGGAAGCTTTGCCCAGACGTGCCGGTATCTCAATGAATCCTTGCCGTATGAGGACGCCGGGGCGGTGCTCATTATCACGGTCGACGGTCCGGACCGGGAACAGGTGGAGCGCGAATACGAGACGATCGGCTCGCTGTGTAGTGATCACGGGGCGATTGAGGTGTACGTGGCGGATACGCGCGCCGACAGTGAGCGCGTGTGGCGGGTTCGGCGGAACATCGCCGAGAGCTATGCGCTGATCAGTCCGGACCAGGCCAACGAGGACCTGGTCGTGCCGCCGGCGCGCATCCCGGAACTGATCGCCGGAATGGAGGAGATCGCGACGCGCCACAAGATTCTAATCCCCGCCTACGGTCATGCCGGGGACGGAAATATCCATACAAGAATTGTGAGAGACGCGGCGTGGACCAACGAGCAGTGGACGGAACGGCTCCCGATCATACTGGACGAACTGTACACGCTCACCGCGGAGCTGGGCGGGCGCATCAGCGGCGAGCACGGAATCGGCCACAAACGCAAGGCGCATCTGCCTCGCTTCGTGGCCCCGGAGTACGTGGAGCTCATGCGCACGATTAAGCGCGCCATGGACCCCAACGGTATCCTCAACCCGGGGAAGATCTTCGACCCGACGTAGGGCCCGGTGCGCCGGCGGAGAGCTGCCGGGCACCCGGCGCCAGTCGGTATCGCCGTCCAGGCAAGGTAAAACCAGACGAGAGCTGCCGGGCACCCGGCGTTAGTCGGACGGAACCCGGAGCCCGGCACCTAAAGCCCGGGCTACAGCAGATCCGAGAGCAGCTTGCGCACTTCCGCCACTCCGTCGATAGAATACTGCGCCGCCGTGGCACCAACGCCGACCTTTATTGAAATCGAGTTCTCGTGGAGCGCCTGAAACATATACTCGTCGGTCGCGTCGTCGCCGATCGCCATTACCAGATCCCAGTTGCTGCTATCTGCAAACCGGTGGACCACTCGGCCCTTGTGCACGTGGGTCGGTTTCACCTCGATAACGCGATTGCCATCGAGCACGGAGAGCTCAAGATTGCTCGTGAGGCTGATAAGCGTCTCCCGGAGCTCGGCCAGCCGAACGTTGGCGAGCTCAGGCTCGCTGTTCCGATAGTGCCACGCCAGCGAAAAATCCTTCTCCTCCATCGCAGACCCCGGGGTCCGGTCCACGGTGGTTTGAATTATCGGGGCGATCTGTTCCTTCCATCCGGGGACGCTCACCGATGCCGCTTCCCATTCCCGGTCCAGCATGCGAATCCACGCACCGTGTCCGGCACCGAGGCCCACCGGCAAATCGCCCACCCATTCCTCCAGGTTGGCCCGGTCGCGCCCACTGGAGATGACAACGGTGACGCCCTCCTCTTCCGATAGCCGCGTCAGCAGCTCCCGGAGCTCCCGATCGGGTCGAGCCTGCCCGGGACGCCGGAAGAAGCGCATCAAGGTACCGTCGTAGTCAAGGATGAGCAGACGGGACGTCGCTTCCCGCCAGCGGTCCATGATAGACGCTTTCACCTCAGAGGTAATCGGCTGAGCCCGGTACGACGCTTGGAGCTCCTGCATGCCGTGAAGCTTCTCGAGAAAACTCTGCGCCCAGTATTGAACGGTCATGCGTTCCAACCTGCGCCGCATCTCACCGATGTTGCGTTCCTGGTCCTCCTCAGACTGAATCAGTGAATCATGAATCGCGGAGGCGATCCCATCGATGTCGCTGGGATTCACGTGAAGCGCCTCACTGAGCTCCCGGGCGGCGCCGGCGGTCTCACTTAGCACCAGCACACCCCGATTATCCGTGCGCGCCGCCAGGTACTCCTTGGCGATGAGATTCATACCATCCCGCAGCGGCGTCACCAGGAGAACATCCGCGCGGCGGTAGAGGGCGCTCAACTCCTCGAAGGAGCCGGTCTGATACTGGTAGTAAATGGGAATCCAGTCCAGCGTACTGAACTGACCGTTAATGCTGCTCACCAGCTCGTCCACTTCGCGCTTCAATGCCATGTACCGCGGAACCGATTCCCGAGAGGGAGAAACGACGATCACCAACGTGACCGTTCCCTGTAACTCAGGGTACAGCTCCAGCAAGCGCCCAAACGATCGGATGCGGGTGGGGATCCCTTTGCTGTAGTCCAACCGGTCCACCGACAGAACCACCTTCTGGTTGCGGTAGCGCGTTGTGAGTGTATCCAGTACGTCCTGTACTGCCGGAATATCACCAGCCTGAGCGTAGCGCTTCCAGTCGATTCCCATGGGGAAGACATCGACCTTTACCGCCCGCCGGGCGGTCTGGATTACTCCCATGGCGTGGTCGTAGCCGAGCAGACGCCGTACACTGGAGAGAAAGTGGCGGGCGTAATCGTAGGTGTGGAACCCGATCAGATCGGAACCAAGCATTCCTTCCAGGATTTCTTCACGCCACGGCAGAAGCCGGAACAACTCGTACGAGGGAAAGGGGATGTGCAGAAAGAACCCCACTTTCACCGAGGGGAATTGCTCCTTGATCAGCGCCGGAAGCAGGAAGAGATGGTAATCATGGACCCAGACGGTGGCGTCCTGGTGGAGTTCCTTTCTGAGCACCTCAAAGAATCGCTGGTTCACCTCCCGGTACGCGTCCCACCACTGGTGATCGTACTCCGCATAGGTGGGGAAATAATGAAACAGAGGCCAAATCGTGTCATTACAGAAGCCGCTGTAGAACAGATCCAACTCCCGGGAGGAAACATCCACCGGGACGGCGTGGTACTGGTCACGCAGGGTAGCTTCGATCTCCCGGCGCTCCTCCGAGGAGAGCTCGTCGCTGGGAAGGCCACTCCACCCGATCCATATGGTGCTTCCGTCGTCGGCGGCAACGGAACTCAGCCCCGTGGCCAAGCCTCCGACGCTGGGGGCGTAGTCCAGCCCATCGGCTCCGCGGCCTACGCGGACTGCAAGCCTGTTCGATACGAATACTGTTTGACTGCTTTTCATACGTATCCAAATTTTACCATAGCATGCAACGATTCACAAATCGTATTAGAATCTGGCCGGTGGCAGGAACATGATCCATAAAATGGCAGCGGTTATCACGCTCTTGTCGCTATGCGTACTCTCCGCACAGGCTCAGCGGCATCCCTCCGAGGTCGATAGTCCCCGGCAGCTCGTCCTGGCCACTGCCGATACCCCGCCTTACTCGTCGGAAGACGGAAGTGGAATCTACGATCGACTCTTGCGACGCGCCTTCGATCGCATAGATGTCTCTCTCACCATTCGCCACCTACCTTCGGAACGGGCGCTTCTGGAAGCGGACCAGGGACGCGTGGACGGAGAGTTCGCCCGCACCGAACAGGTGGCCCAGGGGTATTCTAACTTGGTTCGCGTTCCGGCGCCCCTGTCCACGTGGGATTTCGTGGCCGTTGCCCGTGAACGAGCATTCCGTGGCGAAGCGGATGATACAGGACCAAACCAGGGCAGTTGAGACGAGCACGCTTCCAGTTCTGGCGCATCTGGTGTGGACGGTAAACGAACAACAGACCGAACAGCTCCTGCGGGGATTGGTAGCGCATCCCTCCATCACCGCCGCCATACTTCAAACGGACGGAATGAGAACGGTCCGGGTGGAACGTGGCGATCGAAACGGACCGCGGGGAGGAGACGTACCAGATCCGCTGCGCCCTGGACACGGCAATTGCGGCACGTATGGAAACGGAACAGTGTCTCGCGGCATCACTCCAGGAGAAAGAAATCCTCCTGCAGGAGATTCACCACCGGGTCAAGAACAACCTGCAAATAATTTCCAGCATGCTCTCTCTTCAACGCGGCACAGTGAAGGACTCCGCGGCGCAGGCGGCCCTCGATGACAGCAGCCACCGCGTCATGAGCATGGCGATCGTTCATGAGCTTCTGTACGAGCGGAGGAGCGCGGACAGCGTCCAGCTGGACGAATACTTGAGGAACCTCGCCTCCGCGTTGGACCCGCCCATCCGGCGGAATGTGGCGATTTCGGTAGACGCCCCCGCAGCGCCTCTTGCCATCGATACCGCTATCCCCATGGGTCTCATCGTCACCGAGCTGATCACCAACGCGATTAGACACGCGTTCCACGGCAAACCCTCCGGTGCGATCACGATCAGCGGATCGTGGGAACGGTGGGATACGCTCCGCATCACCGTGGCCGACGACGGGATCGGCCTGCCCCGGGGCTGGTCGGTGGAGGTCACCGACAGCCTGGGGATGCGCATCGTTGCCGCCCTCCTGTCGCAGATCGGATCGGAACTCACGGTGGAGACCGGTCCCGGCACCCGTTTCTCCTTTGAAGTGACCCCGGCGGAAGGCACGTCCGCCGCACCACCTACCAGCGGTAGTGCACCAGAGGGCGAATCCGCTCGTCGTACACCCGATTCACCCCCTCGTGCGTCTCGTGCGTGAGCGGCGGGAGGTCGGAAACGGCGCAATTGGAGCGCACCTGCTCAGTCCGGGATGCGCCGGGAATCACGGTACTCACCGCCGGATGATCCAATACCCAACGGACGGCACTCTGCGCCATGGAGGCGTTATCCGGCAGCACTGAGCGCAGCTCTTCCACCGCATCCAGGGCGGTCTCATAGGGGACACCGCTAAACGTCTCGCCCTTGTCAAAAGCGGCCCCGTCACGGTTAAAGGTGCGATGATCGTCCTTGTGGAAGGTGGTATCTCGGGTGAATTTGCCGCTCAGGAGACCGCTGGCCAACGGTACACGAATGATGATTCCCACTCCCCGGGCGATGGCATCCTGGAAGAACCGTTCCCGGGGCCGATGCCGAAACATGTTGAAAATCATCTGCACGGTGGTGACGTTGTCGTACTGCAGCGCCTTCTCCGCCTCTTCCACCTTCTCCACGGAAACGCCCAGGTTGGCGATCTTCCCTTCTTCCTTGAGCCGATCGAAGAGCTCGAAGATCTCCGGGCGGTAGTACACTTGGGTTGGTGGACAGTGCAGCTGAATCAAATCCAGACGATCGAGACCGGTATTCTTCAGGCTCTTTTCCACAAAGGTCCGAAGCGCCTCCGGCGTATACGATTCATCCACATGGGGTGACAAGCCTCGTCCGCATTTGGTTGCAACAAACACCTCGTCGCGACGGCTTCGGACCACCGAACCCACTGATGCCTCACTGAGACCATCGTCGTAGACATCAGCGGTATCGATGAAGTTGACTCCCGAATCGATCGCCGAATTGATGATCGTTTCCGCGGCGGCGTGGTCAAAATCACCACCCCAGCCGCCGCCCACTTGCCACGTTCCAAGGGACACTTCCGAGACTTTCAGACCGGTTTTACCGAGATTTCTGTAATTCATAATACCTGTAGCCTAGCATGGAGCACGGCCGGGGACAAGTCCAGGCGGCCCCGAGGGCCCCCTGCGGACACATCACGCATCATTCTAGTTCGATGCGGTAGAGCCCGCCCCGTCGCTCATCGGTGAGAACGTACAGGTACCCGTCAGGGCCCTGCCGCACATCGCGAAAGCGGGCGAATCCGGAGAACAGTTGCTCCTGTCCCTCCAGGGAGCCTCCGGAGTCCAACTGAACCCGACGCAGATGTTGCCCGGCCAGCGCACCCACCAGGGCGTCATCCAGCCACGGTGGGTATCGTTCCCCGGTGACAAACGCCATTCCCGACGGCGCAATAGACGGAGTCCAGTGCAGCAAAGGGTCGGCGAAGCCCGGGAGCGAGTCCTCCTCGGAAATCTCCCGTCCGCTGTAGGCGACACCGTGGGTGACGCGGGGCCATCCGTAATTTTTACCGGCCTCGAGGATATTGATCTCATCGCCACCGCGGGGTCCATGTTCATTGACCCACATCTCTCCGGTAGTGGGGTGTAGCGCCATTCCCTGCGGATTGCGATGCCCCCAGGTGTAGACGCCTCGGGCGGCACCTTCGATCGACGGATTATCCGCCGGCACCGTCCCGTCCCGAGCAAGGCGCACTACCGTCCCCTGGTGCGATCCGGCGTTCTGCGCCTGCTCCGGTTGCCCTCGCTCACCCACAGTGATGTAGAGGTACCCCTCGCGGTCGAACGCCAGGCGCGAGCCGAAATGCCGGCCGCCGGAGAGCGACCGGTTCAGGGAGAACAGCTCCTCGAGCCCATCCAGACGGGGAGCCGTACCGGTCCGGTCCAGCACAGCCCGACTGACACGCGTAACCGCTCCGCGACCCTCCCGGGCGGAGTAACTGATGTAAACCTGCCGGTCATCTTCAAACGATGGTGACGGGATCACATCCAGCAGTCCCCCCTGACCTGTAGCCTCGACTTCCGGCAAACCCCGTACGCGCTGCAGCTCTCCGGCACCGGGAGATAGCGATGAGAGCAGCCATAGGCGTCCCGGCCGCTCGGTGATTAGCGCCCCGCCTTCGGGCAACGGCGCCATACTCCACGGATTCTCGAGCCCCGCTACCAATTGGCGCAATAGCACCGTACCGTCTTCACTCCGGGAGCGCTCCGCGACCTCATCGGTCACGGTTTGCGCCTCGGAGGAGCCGCCGGCGTGGACAAAGATCGCCGCTGCCAGGAGCAGCACCGGTGTGGAAAGTGCTCTCATGAGCCCACCGTCCACCGTTCGCCGGGCTTCATCTCGCGGACGGTAACCCTTCGCGGCTGAAACTGCTCCGCCGTCTGCACCAGCGGAGGAAACGTCTTGTAGTGAATGGGAATCGCCGTAGCGGCACCGATCATCTCCGCCGCCTTCGTGGCCAACTCCGGCCCCATCGTGAAGCGATCTCCAATAGGCAAAGCCGTCACCGTCGGTTTGTAGATCTCTCGAATGAGGGCCATGTCGGAGAAGAGGCCGGTGTCTCCCGCGTGATAGAACACTTCTCCTCCCATAGAAATCACCAGACCGCAGGGCATACCCATATAGCGGCCCTCGTACGATGAGGAATGGAATGCGTGGGTAAACGCGATAGACCCAAAGGGAAAGGTGATTCGCCCCCCGGGATTCCCCCGTTCCACCCGGGTGATGCCGTTCTCCTCGGCCCAGTTTCCGATCTCGAAGACACCCACCACCGTGGCATCATTTGCCCTGGCGATCGCCAGCGTGTCTCCCACATGATCCGCGTGACCGTGCGTCAGTGCAACGTAGTCGCAGGTGACATCCTCCGACGCCATAGCCGCCGAGGGATTTCCCGTGAGAAAAGGATCCACAGCGATCCGGTGCGAACCGTCATCGAGAAGAAATCCGGAATGTCCAAGAAATGTGATCGTAAGTGGCATGTGAAATACCTCCTGTAGGTACAAGGGTACTCACATCGCCGGGTAAGTTCAAAACGTCTCGCGATTACGGCGCGTCACCGCCACCAGGGAAATCAGAACGATACCGCCGCCGGCGGCGGTTACCAGACCCGGTAGTTCATCCAGCCAGATCATCGCCATGATCGTAGCGAACACCGGCTCCAACACGATGTACATCGAGACTTCGGCGGCGGGAACGAACTTGAGCCCCCAGTTGATCAGTCCATGTCCCAAAATCGTGCAAAAAAACGCCAACGCGGCAAAAATAAGATAGTTCACCGGCGTGTACGAGAACATCGCCTGACCGGTGACGGCGGCAAAGCCCACCAGCACCGCCGCGGCGGTCCCGTAGACGATGACACTATACACCCCGGCGCCAACGCGCCGCCGGGCCCAGCTTCCGATGACCAAATACCCCGACACCGCCACCGCACCGGCTACGGCCAGCAGATCGCCCGTTAGCGTCGGCTCCCGCCCGCTACTGCTGCCACCCACGGCCAAAATCGCGGCGCCCACTACAGCTCCCACCGCCGGCAGAAGTCGCGTCCGATCGATCTTCTCCTGCAGAAACAGGAACCCCGCGAGGAGTACGATCACCGGATGCATCGTGACCAGCACTGTGGAGTGCGTGACGCTGGTCAACGCCAGTGATGAAATCCAGGTGGCGAAGTGCAGCGCCAAAAACACCCCACTTGCCGCCAATACCCCCACTACTCGCGAGTTGAGCGGTACCACCGGCGATTCCCTTCGGCCGTGACGCCGAATCGACACCACCACGCTCATCATTACGAAAGACAGGATCATCCGCCACGCAGCTATCGCCGGTGCTGGTGCCGTACTCAGGCGTATAAGCAGGGCGGAAAGTGACGAAAAACCCACCGCCGCCACCACCACCAGGCGTGCCGACACCGGCGGGTTGGTATAGCTCATGCGTCGTACTCCACCCGATTCCGACCGGCATTCTTCGCGCGGTACAACGCTGCGTCCGCCCGACCGATCAGCCCGTCCAGATACTCGCCGGGAACCAGTTCCGCCACGCCCAAACTGATCGTTATGCTCCGGGGCACACGCGCCGGCGAAAGTTCCCGGACACCATCGCAGATCCGCTGCGCCACCTGCCGCGCCTCATCCCCGGACGTCTCCGGCAGAAACGCGCAGAACTCCTCGCCACCGTAGCGGCCCACGGTATCCTTGGCGCGTACGCTGGTAGTGACAACCTCCGCCACCTGCCGGATGACGGTATCGCCCTCCTGGTGGCCGAAGGTGTCGTTGATTTCCTTGAAAAGGTCTATATCCATGATAATGCAGGCAAGACACGTACCGGCGGCGGCGGATTCGGCGATGAGCTCCTCGCCCCGACTGAAGAGCGCCCGGCGGGTGAGCAGGCCGCTGAGTTCATCGGTGTGCGCCAGGCGCCGTACCTCGGCGTAGAGCTGGGCGTTGCTGAACGCCAAGGCCAGGTAGTCGGCAACGGCCGTAACAACCCGGAACTCACCTGCGACAAAGGGCGTGCCGTCGTTTCGTCCCACGGCGGATACCCCCAGAACCTCGCCGTGAACAACGAGGGGTGCCACCAGCCAGAAATCGCCCGCTCGTTGGGGATCACGAAACATGTCCGGACCGCGGCGGCGCATCACATCTACGAGCACCTCCCGGCCCACGCCGCGGTCAAACAGTTCCCGCTCCCGCGCATGCGACGCTTTTCCCCCGGCCTCCGCCTCCACAACCTCCGGGTCTACCACCAGATGGAGCTCTCGGTCTTGTTGTTCGAATACCAGGGCGGTGGTGATCGGCATAAAACTGCGGAGCTCATTAATTACACGGACGATCGCCCCGGTCTTATCCAAGGTAGAGACGATGGCGGCGGCAGCGTTTCGTAGAACCTCAGCTTCGGCGGCGCGCTGTTCCGCCGTTTCCCGCGCGGTGGTGAGCTGTTCCTGGAGCTCGTGAATCTCGGTGACATCGACATCCAATCCCACGTAGCGCTTGGGAGACCCGTCGGGAAAGCGCTCGTCCACCGCCCCGGAGGACATCACCCAGTGGTAGCGGCCGTGCGCATCGCGCACTCGATACCGGTCGTAGCCGCGAAAGCGATCAGTCCCGGTGGCCAACGTCTCCAGTCGCGCCGCCCGCTCCCGATCGTCGGGATGGATCTTCGATATCCACCGGTCGTATTCCATCTCCTCAAGACCGTACCCGTACTCGATCCAATAGCGGTTGGGAAAACTGTTTTCCGGATGCTGCAGGTCCTTTACAAAGAACCCCATCCAGGAAAGCGTCGACTTCTTGAGGCTTACGTAGTCGCCGTCGTCTTCAGTTTCCCGCGGAATGGAAGGCATGGGTACAGTATATCAATTGATCGGAATGAATCCTACCAGACCGCGCAGATCACGATCGGTAAACCGCACGCCGGCGCCAAAGAAGTAGTCCCGGCGGTAGACGTCAAGGGCATCATCCACGCCACCGGCGAGGTAGAGCCACCGCAGCGGATTGGAGCTTTCCGGGTCGTAGAATGGGTATACCGTACCGTAGCCGCGTAGATACACACCGTCTTCAGCGCCGAAATCGAACGCCTCCGCGGAGAGCGCAATCTGATCGAGCGGCTGGACGTCCATACCGAGCCCGGCGGTACTCTCAAACACGCCGGCGCGCATCGTGACCGGTCCCCAGATACGCGCAAGCTGGAGGTTGAGCTTCAGGTCATTGGTGAGCGTCGTTTCCCGGGTGGTGGCATTTTCCGTGTCGCTGCCGGTGGTGGTTACCGTCTCGGTGGTACGGATGGAGGTTCGCGGGACCGGTGTATTCACCACGCCCACGCTGTAGTACTTGTCATCGTCAGACGGGATCAGACGCAGTTCGAACTGGTCCTTGGTCTCCCGCCGCTGGGTGAGAAACTCGCTCTGGAATCCTACCTGAACTCCCATGCCCACGGTGGAATCGATAAACGTCTCCGCCTTCTCGCTGATGCGAAGCGCCCGGTCGTAGAGCTCGTCGTCGGTAATGAGGCGACCCACGTTACCCTCGCCGTCCCGTACAAGACGCGTCACCTGCTCCACGTCGGAAGCACTGTTTTCCAGCGACGCGAGCAGACGCTGCAGGCTGTTCAGGTTCTCTTCGATACCTTGGATGCTGGCGGCCATACTCTCATCGTTGGCGCCCACCAGACCGTCGAGCCGATCCGTGAGGCTGGCGGTGGAGTCCAGAATCTGCTGAACACTGGCGAGCTGATCCACGGACTGCTGGTTCAGGCGCCCACTGAAGGACTCGATGTTCTGAATCGTACTGCGGGCGATCCGCAAGTTTTCTTCCAGGAGCCGGCTGGTGGAGAGCGCCGTTTCGCGGGCAACCTGGACGATCTCACTCAGCGCTTGTACGGTCTCCTCGTCGCGCAGATACCGCGTAAGCTCCTCCACCATTTCTGTGGCAGAAACCGCCAGATCGTTGGCGCTCCCCACGGCGTCCGATATGGAAGCGCTCTGACGCACGTTTCGCACCGTGTCACCACCGCTCAGCATCGCTCCCTGCCCGCTGCCGGGGTTAATCGACACTGTGGAGGTGCCCAACATACTCTCGGTGGTTTTGGCGATCGTGGCGTCCTCATACAGTTCGACGCCCTCGCTGATCTCTAGGGTGAGGCGCGCCCGGGTACCATCCAGTTGAATATCGCGGATGCGCCCCACGTCTACCCCGGCGAGCTTTACGTTGGAGTCAACCAGAAGACCACTGGCGTCGTCGATGTAGGCGTGGACGGTGTAACTCCGCCCGGACCCGACGATTTCCGCGGTTTGAATCACGTACACGATGAGCCCGATACTGGTGAGGGATACGAATAGACCGATTCTCAGATACCGCGACACATCACACCTCGAGCTTCGAAAACGAATTGGAAATGAATTCCCGGAGCACCGGATGATCGGTCTTGCTCAGTTCTCGCGGGGTACCTTGGGCCTGGATCTGACCATCATAGAGAAACCCGATGTAGTCCGAGATGCGAAACGTGGCCTGTATGTCGTGAGTGATCAGAATGCAGGTAATGCCGAACTCCTCGTTAACTCTGGTTATGAGATCGTTGATCGTTTCCGCCAGGATCGGATCGAGACCGGTGGTGGGCTCATCGAACAGCAGAACCTCCGGCTCCACCGCAAGCGTGCGCGCAAGCCCTACCCGCTTACGCATTCCTCCGGACAGCTCCGCCGGATAGGTGTCCGCCACGTCGGGAAGGCCGATCCAATCGAGTTTCTCCCGTACCATGTGGTCGATCCGCTTTCGATCCTTTTCCCCTCGTCCCTCCACCAGGGGAAAGGCGATATTCTCAGCCACCGTCATCGAATCGAATAGCGCCGAATCCTGGAAGAGGTATCCGAAATGTCGGCGCATTTCAGCACGCTCTTCCTCACTACCGGTAACCATGCTCTTCCCCCGCAGAAGAATATCGCCCCGGTCCGGCTCCAGGACTCCGATAAGGTTCTTGATGAGGACGCTCTTTCCGGTACCGCTCTGCCCGATAATCGAGGTGACCTCTCCCTCGCTGAACGATATATCCACCCCGCGCAATACCTGCTCATCGCCGAAAGACTTCCAGAGATCCTTCACAATCAAAAAATCGTCCATCGTTTGCAATGTATCTCAATATAAGAGTTTCAACATCAGATCGGCCATAATGTAGTCCGCCACGAGAATCCCCACCGAGGAGGTAACCACCGCCTGAGTGGACGCCTCGCCCACGCCCTTGGCGCCACGGCCGGACTTAAAACCGTAATAGGAACAGATCACCGCCATCATGAACCCCATGACCGCCGCCTTGATAAGCCCTGAGAATACGTCGATCGGCTGGACCAACCCGTAGAGCTGATTGAAGAAGCCTCCCGGATCTACGCGCAACATGCCCACCGCCACGATGTAGCATCCCACCAACCCCACAACGTTGGCCATGGCGGTGAGAAAGGGAAACGTAATGACGCTGGCCACCACGCGCGGCGTCACCAGGTAGTGCACCGGATCCACCGCCATCGTCTGCATCGCGTCGAGCTGCTCGGTGACGTGCATCGTTCCGAGCTCCGCGGTCATGGCGGACCCGTTCTTGGCGATCAGCATGAGTGCCGTGATCACCGGAGCAAGCTCACGCGCCAGCGTCATCCCTACCGCAGCTCCCACCATCGTCTCCGCTTGGAAAATCGCCAAAAGCATCGTGATCTGGAGCGCAAAAATCATCCCGATAGCGGCACTGGAAAGCGCGATAATCGGCACCGACCTTACGCCGATTCGCTCCACCTGCTCCCAGAGGAGACGCCAACGCAGCGGCCGCCGAGGAATGTTCCGGAAGACGTGGCCAAGAAATACCGCAAACTGCCCCAGCTCGAAAAAAAGATCGTGAACCCGGCGACCGAGGGCTTCGATAGGTCCCAGCACACCGAAGACTCGCTCTGCCCGGGGAGATTTCGGGGGTGCCTTCGGTGTTTTGGGAGCTGTGTGCCGCGATTCGCCGGATGTGTTACGTGAGGACATCGCTCACCGGAAGGTCGCCCATGAAGCTGAGCGCCTGAACGCAGTGCTCGAAGAGACGCATGCACTGCCGCGCGTCGTCCCGAGCACGGTGGGCGGTGTTGGTGGGAATTCCCAGCATCTCCACCAGGTTTTGCAGAGAATAACTCTTCTTTCCGGGGAACGCTTTCTGAGCAAGGACCTGGGTATCGATGATCAGGTTTTCCACGGTGGGCATACCGGCGCGTTGCAGCTCCGCCCGCAAGAACCCCGCGTCAAACTCGGCGTTGTGGGCCATAAGAATCGCGTCCCCGGCAAACGCCATGAACCGCGGCAGCACCGTCGCCACCGGAGCCTTATCCACCACCATTTCGGTGGTGATACCGCTGACGCGGGCGGCATCGGGGTGAATTTCCATTCCCGGATTCGACAGCTCCTCGAACTCGGCGAGCTCCCGCCCCACGGTAAACCGAACCGCACCAAATTCCACGATGCGGTCAACCGCCGGATGCAAACCAGTCGTCTCAAAGTCGAACGCCACGAACGTAAATTCGGTAACGGCCCGCGTGGTATCGATCGTCACGCTTCGGCCTCCGCCATAATCTTGCGAAGGTCGGTCTCAATCCCGCTAATCTGCTCCTTCACCACTCGCCGTGCCTGGTCAAGATCCAGATTCGGCTCACTGTGGCAACTGGCGTAAAACTTGATCTTGGGCTCCGTACCGGAGGGGCGCGCACTCACCTTGGCACCGTTAGCAAGAAAGAACTGCAGCACGTTGGATCGGGGGAGTCCCGCTCCCGCCTCACTCCGTCCCTCGGCGGGATAGAACACCGTGTCCGCCCCGAGGTCGACGATTCGCTGAATCTGAACTCCGCCAAATTGCTGCGGGGGATTCTTCCGGAGCCGTTCCATGAGCGCCGCCATGATCTCTTTTCCAGCCTGTCCTTCGAAATACTTGGAAATCGTCTGCTCTTCCCAATAGCCAAACTGGTTCCAGAGCCGGCGGAGCCGGTCCATCACACTCACGCCTTCTCGCCGCCAGTGCAGCGCCATTTCGATCGTAAGCATGGTGGCGGTGATACTGTCCTTGTCGCGTACTTCGGTACCGATCAGGTATCCGTAGCTTTCCTCATCACCCATGATGAACTGAGGGCCCGCGGGATCCGCTTCGAGTTTACGCATGATCGAGGCGATGTGCTTGAATCCGGTAAGTGTCTCGTAGACCGTTGCCCCGTAGTACTGCGCTACGAGTTTCTGAAGCTCGGTGGTGACCACCGTCGTCACAAAGGCGGGAATCTTGGGCAGCGTACCCAGCCGCTTGCGCTGCCCCAGGATGTAGTCCGCCAGGAGGACCCCGAGTTGGTTACCGGTGACCAGCACCATATCATCACCATCGGGAACGGCGATTCCCAGGCGATCCGCGTCCGGGTCTGTACCGAGAACGATATCGGCGTTCTTCCGCTTACCGAGATCAACCGCCATCTGCATAGCCGCGGCCTCTTCCGGATTGGGAAATTTCACCGTAGGAAACTCGCCGTCCGGCTCGCGTTGTTCCGGTACCGTCTCCACGTTGACGCCAAGCTCGCCCAGGACGCGTTCCACCATCATCGCGCCGGTACCGTGGAGCGGCGTAAACACCGCCGTAACCTCGCCTCCCTTCTGTTTCAGGAGCTCCGGCTGTACCGACTGTCGTTTGACCATTGCCACAAAGGCGTCGTCCAGTTCCTGATCCACGTACTCCAGGAGGCCCTGCTTCAACGCCTCGTCCTTGTCCAGGGAGGAGATATCGTCGGCGGTGACGTTCATTACCGTTTCGATAATACGCGAATCGTGAGGTTCTATAATCTGGGCTCCATCCCCCCAGTACACCTTGTACCCGTTGTACTGCGGCGGATTGTGGCTGGCGGTAACCATCACTCCCACGGACGCGTTGAGCTCCCGGACGGCGAAGGAAAGCTCCGGTGTCGGGCGGAGATCGGAGAAGAGATACGCCTTAATTCCGTGGGCGGCGAAGACCAACGCCGCGGAAAGGGCAAACTCCCGAGAGTAGCGCCGATTGTCGTGGGCGATCACCGCAGCGCGGCTGCCATCGGGGCGGGCGTCGCCGGCCCGGTTCGCATACTGAGCCAGTCCGGTGGTGGCCCGGGCGATGACAAAGGGGTTCATGCGGTTAAACCCGCCGCCGATCACTCCCCGTAAGCCACCGGTACCGAACTCCAGATCGGTGTAGAAGCGGTCTTCCAGCTCGTCCCAATCCTGTGCCGCCAGGAGTTCCCGTACGGAGTCCGCAAAGCTCTTATCTTTTTCGGCCATGATGTACGTCTTGGCTGCCTCTGTGATCTCCTGCTGATTCATACCGTTTCCTCCTTGTGTTCAAGCTCCAGGACCTGCCGAAGTTCTTCAATACTGTAACACACGTGGTCTGCCCCGGCCGCAATAAGCGCCTCCGGCTCGCGAAAGCCCCACGCTACGCCCACCGCGATGCATCCCGCGGCGACGGCGGTCTCTATGTCTATTTCGGAATCCCCCACGAAGGCGGTGTCCTCCGGGGACACATCCAGTTGCTCGAGAATCCGTCGGGTGGTGGTTGGGTCCGGTTTGTGAGGATCACCGTCTTTTCTGCCCATCACTGCCGCGAAACCGCCACGATCTGGAGCCGCGGCGCGAACCACCGGATCCAGCAACTCCGCCACGATCGGCTGTACCAGTTCGTCGGGCTTGTTGGACAGCACCGCCAACCGATACCCACCCCGCGATAGCTCCGCCACGAGATCCAGTACTCCCGGGTAGGGCACCGTCTCCACCACCGGATGTTCCAAGTAATACGCCCGTGTTCCGCGGGCTACCGCCTGTACCAGATCCGCGTCTCCGCTGCTCCCCTCGGGGAGCGACCGCGTCACCAGCGTGCTCAGCCCCCATCCCACCCGCGTACGAACCTCATCCAAGGTTGCGGCGGGGTAGCCGCGGACCGCCAAGGCGTGGTTCATCGCTGCGGTGATATCCGCAAGAGTGTTCAGTAGTGTACCATCCAGATCAAAAATCACCGCTTGTGGCATACCGTACGGTATCGCTCCCGGCATTGCCGGGTCAATCACGTCAGGTGAGAGGAAGCATGTCGGTGAGAGGAAAGATAGAAGGACAGATGGCACGCGAGAAGGGACCGGCAGGATTCGAACGCTACTACACTGATATCTATGGGAGTCGTTGGGCGCAGCTAAAACCGGCCCTCCTCACCTCCACCGCACGCATCGCCTTTGACGAAGGACTGACCCAACCGTACTACCTGGATCCAGCCTCGGTGGAGGTGGCGCGTCTTTTACCCGTTGCCGGAGCGCGGAACATCCTGGACTTGTGCGCCGCTCCCGGCGGGAAGGCGCTGGTGGTTGCGGGCCGGATGGACCCGGAAGCAGAGATGACCGCCAACGAGCGCTCCCGCCGCCGGCGCGCCCGCCTGATGGCGGTCCTGGACGGTCACCTGCCGCCTGAACTGCGCCGCCGAGTCAGCGTCACCGGCCACGACGCGGCACAGTGGGGCATCTACCAACCGGCTTCCTGGGATGCGGTGCTTGCCGACGTGCCGTGCTCCTCCGAGCAGTACGTCCTGCAGGATTCCGCGGAACTGGCTAAGTGGAGCCGCAGCCGGGTGAAGCGCCTGGCGATTCAGCAGGGGGCTATCCTCGCCGCCGCCGTGGACGCGCTTCGAAGCGGGGGGCACGCGTTATACGTAACCTGTGCGCTCACCCCGGAGGAGAACGACGCCGTAGTAGGCAAGGTGCTCCGAAAGCGCGCCGACACAGTGACCCTCGCTGCCCTGCCGACGCTCCCCAACGCGGAGGCAACGGAGTTCGGCGTACAGATCCTTCCCGACCGAGCTTCCGGGGCGGGCCCGCTGTACTACGCGCTGGTGAAGAAGCTGGGTGTGTGATGCTGCAGGCGAGATGTTGACACCGGTTGTTCCTGCTATACACGTATCGACAATGGGAAGTGAAAAGGTCGGATTACTGTATCTCGACGATGAACACATCATCGGTGACCCGAACGGGAGCCTCGATATCGATTGCACACAGGGCGAGGGAACTCCCGTTTCTATTCGTCTACCCGTGTCGGATGTTGCGGTGACGTAGAAGCGAACGAAGACCCTGTATACAACGCACACGAAAACTGAGACCAACGTGATATAATATATCTCCCGATGAGGTCACCCGGGAAGAAGTGGAGAAGCACCTAAACGGTGCGGCGCTCAACGACTCGATTCAGCTGCAACGGACCTCGGAAGCTTATTTCGCGGACCACACCTTCGACCCGGATGGAATGATTAACCGCCTCTCACAGTTCCACGAAACGGCACACACCTCCGGGTACTCCGGCGGGAGGGTCATTGGAGAGATGGCGCCGGCAATAATACAGATGGAAGGGGCGAACCGGCTCCTCGAATATGAAGCGCGGGTCAACATGCTTCTTCGGGACAAACCGATGGTGGTCATGTGCCAGTACAACGCCCGTGCCTTTGACGGGGCGACCCTCATGGATGTCCTTAAGGCGCACGCCCTGATGGTGGTTCGCGGGACGATCGTCCACAATCCGTACTACCTGCCACCGGAAGAACTACTGGGAGCATAAGTAATACACGATGCCGGCGGATGACGTTGCACCAGAGATCCTCTCAACATTTCTCCTCATTCAAAACATGCTTCCCACACTTCCCGATGCCGAGAGCATGCTCGGCTTCACCAGCCGTGGATTGGAAAACCTGCCGGGACTGAGCAGCGTCAGCTACGCCATGGCCGATGAGACGGGGGTACAGAGTGCGGGCCCAGGACCAGATCCGGCGAGCCACGCGTTTCCGGTCCATCTGGGTAAAACCGTCTTTGCCACCATCTACTGCACCGTGAGTAACCGGGACGCGTTCTCCCGATATGAGACGTACGTCCACAACCTCTGTTTCATGATCGCCGCCAGGCTCGAGGAAAAGCGACAGCGGGAGGCCGCCGCAAAATACGAGGAACAGCTGGAGCAGGAGGTCCGCCGGAGAACCCAGGAGTTGGAGGTGGCACGACAGGTGGCGGAGCGAGAACGCATACGGGCGGAACGCTATCTGGACGCCGCGGAGACCTTCGTTGTCGAGATCGACAGGAACGGACGGATCGAACGGATAAACAACCGCGGAGCGGAGCTCTTCGGAATGACTCCCGGCAAGCTCACGGGGATAGATTGGTTTGACCTGGCGGTGACGGACGAGGCGCGCGAAGATCGTCGCAGGGAGTACACGGCGGCGCTCGAAAAGCGATCAAACCTCTCCTCGCACCAGGACACCGCTGTACGAACATCCGGCGGAGAAACGCGTTCCATTCATTGGCATAACATTCTACGTTACCGCACCTCCGGCGAGCTGGAAGGAATCCTTAGCTCCGGAGTCGATGTAACCGAGCGCGCGCGCGCGGAGAAAGAGAAAGAAGTACTCCTGAAAGAAGTGTTTCACCGCACCAAGAACAACATGCACGTGATTTACAGCCTCCTCGCCCTTCAGTCCGCAGCCAGCTCAAATGACGAGGTAAAGACCTCTCTTGTTGACGCTCAGAATCGGATTATGGCGATGGCCCTGGTCCACAACATGCTCTACGCTTCCGAAGAGCTCGCCCGTTTGGATCTGCACACATACCTCAGCGAGCTCGGCACAAGCCTCCTCTTCGGTTACTCCGACACCAGTGCGAGGATCCGGTTCTCCGTAACCGGACCGAAGATCCTGGTCAGTCTGGAAACGGCGATCTCCTGCGGCATCGTCCTCAACGAGATCATGACCAACTCCGCAAAACACGCCTTTACCCCCGCCACCGCCACCGATCCCGATCCCGAGCCCGTACCCGTACCCGTACCCGAGCCCGCACCCGAAACCCCGACGATCACCATTGAGCTCGAACAAAAGGGCGACGCCATTGGAATTCGATACCGGGATAACGGCAGCGGCCTGCCGGAGGGATGGGATATGGAGAATGCGGCAACCCTCGGCATGCAGATCGTGTACAATATCGTGGTGGAACAGCTTCGGGGATCTCTTGTGGTTACAGGAGAGGACGGTTTTGAGGCGAGGATCAAATTTGAGAGAGAGACTCGGTGATCGGTGACAACGCGGTGCTCATTCTCGACGATGAGATACTCTCCGCCATGGGACTCAAGGCGAATCTCCTTGCTGCGGGATGGGGTCACGTGTATATCGCCGGTACCTACGACCGGGCGATGGACATACTTCGAAAAGAGTCACCACGGACCGCGGTGGTGGATATCAATTTGCAGTCCGAATACTCGGGTCTCGATTTTCTCCGCCAGGCGACGGGTCTCCAGCGGGTTGTCATTCTCTCCGGCTACGGCGTCGCCTCCTACGAAGCGGAACTCCGGGAAATACACTACGACGCCTTTCTGGAAAAACCGGCCGCGTTTGAAAAGGTCATAGAGGCGTTGGATTGACCCGGTGGTGTCTTGTCGCAGGACCGGCTCCGCCGTACCTTCAACTGATGCACAATAAAACGGTAGTGGTGACCGGCGCGTCCGGATATCTGGGAAGCTGGATCGTGAAGCAGGCGCTGGAGGCGGGCTTCACCGTTCGGGGGACCGTTCGTGATCACGATGATCCCGAGAAGACCCATCACCTGCGTGACCTCCCATACGCCGAGCGCCTGACGCTCCACCGTGCAGATCTGTTGGAGAAAGGAGCATTTCACGAGATCGTTGCCGGGGCCGATGCCGTGATCCATAGTGCGTCTCCCTTCTTTGCTCAACACGTGGACAATGCGAAGGAGGCGCTCGTGAGGCCGGCGGTAGAAGGCACCCGTAACGTGCTTACTGCCGCAGGTGCAACACCTTCCGTGCGCCGCGTCGTACTTACGTCGAGCGTTGCCGCTGTCATAGGCGACGCGCGCGATGCGGCGGACAATCCGGGGCGGCGCGCCGACGAATCGTGCTGGAATAACGTCAGCAGCGAGACCTACGATCCGTACAGCTACTCAAAGACCGCCGCCGAGCGCATCGCATGGGAAGACTCGTCCTGCCAGTCGCAATGGGATTTAGTCGTGATCAACCCCGCTTTCATCATCGGCCCATCCCTCTCCCGCCGACTCGACGCCACCTCAGTCTCACTCATTCGGCGGCTTGGTGACGGAACGTTTCGCACCGGCGTGCCGGAACTGACTATGGGTTTTGTCGACGTCCGCGATGTCGCCTTGGCACACATTCGCGTGCTCGAGACGCCGGAGGCATCGGGACGCGTTATCCTCGCCGAACGCGTCGCTACCTTGCCTGAAATGGTGCGCGTCCTCAGAGACCAGTTCGGCCCGGAGTACTCCTTCCCGCGCCGGACCGT
Organism: Alkalispirochaeta sp.; assembly: GCA_040904425.1. Classification (GTDB taxonomy): domain Bacteria; phylum Spirochaetota; class Spirochaetia; order DSM-27196; family Alkalispirochaetaceae; genus Alkalispirochaeta. The sequence continues at coordinate 27,101 of JBBDTM010000001.1, read as the reverse complement.
ACCCAAACGGCTCTTCTGGCTGATCGCCCCGCGTTTTGGCCTCGACCGCCGTTACGTCGCCCGTAACGTGGGAATCCCCTTTATGCTCGATACAACCCGCAGCAGGGAAATGCTCGGGATCCAGTACCGCGACACGCGTACGACGGTCATCGAGCACTTTCAACAGCTCGTTGACGCAGGCGCAGTGCCGGCGAATTGAGCGCGAGTTTCCCCCCTGGCCCGTGTGGAAGAGGTGCCATGCTTGCGCGGACTCCACAATGCGCGGCCCGATGCCACCCGCGTGCCAGGTTGCCCAGTTGATCGGAAAGAGCACTGAGTCGAGCGGATGCGCATCGAGGAGTCGCAGCGCTGCATCGAAGTAGTCCACCCCACGATCGACCGCTTCTCGGTTTGTCCGGGTTCAACGCGGGAAGGCCCGCGGAACCATACTCATTCGTCACGGTTCAGGGTGTTACGCCGGTGTGATATTGAAGACTACAGGAGATGTCTCCCGACAGGGGCTGCGCAACCGGTATCCCCACCGGTAGACCCGTGCCCATTGGTCCGCTACACTCGCGACCTCGATGGAGCAGCTTCTCTCACGACTTAACCCACACCAGCGCGAGGCCGCCACCACGATCGACGGTCCCCTTCTGATTATTGCCGGTGCCGGCAGCGGCAAGACCGGAGTGATTACCACGCGGATCGCCTACATGATCAGCCAGGGAATTTCCCCATCCTCCATTCTGGCGATGACCTTCACCAACAAGGCCGCCGGCGAGATGCAGGAGCGGGTGAAGGAACTGCTTGAGGGACTTGCAGGGGGCGGCACCGGACCCCGCGATTCGCGCTACATTCCCGGCACCGAGCTCACCCCGAAAGCCGCCGCCAAGGATCTCACCATCAGCACCTTTCACGCCTTTGGACTATCGATGATGCGGCGCTACGGGCGCCTCTTGGGGTACCGGCCCAACTTCACCGTGTACGACACCGGCGATCAGATCGCCCTCTTGAAGGAGGCCGCCCGGGAATTGCGGATCAACCCGGAAGACCTGGAGATCTTCAACGTATTGCAGCTCTTCTCCGGGATCAAGACGGAGCGGCTCACCTGGAACGATGAACGTTGGTACGATATGGCGGCGGATCTCGGCACCGCCGACAGCTCCGGATCCCGCGGCGTATCGACATTCCAGGAGCTCTACCGCAGCTACCAGGAGCATCTGGTCACGTTCAACGCGGTCGATTTTGATGACCTCATCGTGAAACCGCTCGAGCTTCTGCGGGAGCATCCCAAGGTCCGCGGCCACTACGCCGACCAGTTTCGCTACATCATGGTGGATGAGTTCCAGGACACCAGCACGATTCAATACAAGGTGTTGTACCAGCTGGGCCACGAGTGGAAGAACGTCTGCGTCGTGGGTGACGACGACCAGTCGATTTACAGCTGGCGCGGCGCCGACTACTCCAACCTGGAGTCCTTCGAGCGGGACTTCCCCGGCGTGAAGGAGATCAAGCTGGAACGGAACTACCGCTCCACCGGGCAGATTCTCTCCGCCGCCAACGCAGTAATCGCCAATAACACCAACCGCAAAGTGAAGGAACTGTGGACGCAGCTGGATACGGGAAACCTCGTAGAACTCTCCTTTCCCGACTCAGATGAGGAGGAGGCGGCGTTTATCTCGGAGAAGATCAAGATCCTCGCCTACCAGGACAGTCTGCGCTACGACTCCTTCGGAATTCTCATTCGAACAAACGCGCAGGCGCGGCTGATTGAAGAGGCGTTGTTGGAGGCGGATATTCCTTACCGCATGTCCGGCGGGCAGAGCTTCTTTCAGCGCAAGGAGATTAAGGACATTGCCGGGTACATGCGAGTAACCCTCAATCCCGATGACGACGTGAATCTCCTGCGCACGATCAATACGCCCCGCCGCGGTGTGGGGCGTCGCACGGTGGAGCAGCTCCACGCGATCGCCGACGAGCGCAAGATCTCCCTCTATTCCGCGATCAGCCTTGTGAGTCACAAAGAGATTCCCCCGGAGGAGCACGGCATCGGCAAGGCCGCCGTGGGAAGCCTGCAGGAGTACATCGAGCTCATTGAGCGCTTTCAGGAGTTTTTCGAGCGCAGCAAGCACATCGCCGCCACCACCGAGCGCCTCGTCACGGAGCTCGACTACTGGGGCTACCTGGTTCAGGAGTTTCAGAAATCGGAACGCGCCGCCAAGGCCAAGTGGAAGAACATCGGCTTCTTCATCCGGTCCATCGATCGCTACGAGACCAACCCCGATGTGTTCGATCCCACGCTGCAGGGCTACCTCAACCGGATCAGTCTCCAGGTAAAGGACGAACTGTCGGAGGAGGAGAACGCCGGCAAGGCGCACCTCATGACGATTCACTCCGCCAAAGGACTCGAGTACGATATCGTCTTTCTCGCAGGGGTTGAAGACGGCATCCTACCCCACCAGCGCAGCGTGGAGGAGAACGACGGCAACGTGGAGGAGGAGCGGCGGCTGTTCTACGTGGCGATCACCCGCGCCCGAGAGCGGCTGTACATGACCAGTTGCCGCCGTCGCCACGTGCAGGCGGAGATCGTGGAATCCTCGCCCTCCCCGTTCCTCGAGGAGATTCCTCCGGAACTGCTGCAGAAAACCGGCACCGATCCCACCGCGGGAATGGAGGTGCCGGAGGATCCGTTTGCAGCGCTGAAGTCGCGCTTTGGGGCGTAGGGCCGGGCTGTTCGCCGGCCGGGCCAGGGCCCGGCGCTACTCCAACGTCCGTCGATCCTCCAGCGGCGCGTATCCCTTGAACTTCTGCGTGAGCCGCGCGACCTCATCATCGGGGAGAATCGTCGGTTCTCCCACGGTGCGCGCCCGCCAGTACACCTCGGCGGTAAACTCCAGCTCCTCGGCGATATAAAACGCCTCTTCCAGCGATCCCCCTGCGGTGAGCGCGCCGTGGTTCTGCAAAAACACCGCTTTTCGGTCCCGCATGTATTCCAGCGCCACCTGGGCAAGCTCTTCCGTGCCGAAGGTGCGGTACGGCGCCGTGCGCACGCTCGCCCCCGCCAGAGCCACGATATAGTGGTGCGGCGGCATCTCCCAGTTGAGCACCGCCAGGGTGGTGGCAAAGGGAGAGTGCGTGTGCACCACCGACCGTACATCCGGGCGCTCCCGGTAGAAGATCGTGTGCATCGCGTATTCGCTGGAAGGTTTCCGGGTGCCCTCCACCACCGTGCCGTCGGGGTCGATCAGCACCACATCTTCCGGGCGTATCTCATTGTAGTGAACTCCCGAGGGAGAAATCGCACACACCCCATCATCGGGGGCGTACAGGCTGAGATTGCCACCGGTGCCTTTGGTGAGGCCGGCGGTGAGCAGTTTCTTTCCGTGTTCAACGATCAGTTCGCGTTCGTATGTTAGTTTCATAGGTGTACTGGTACGTTACCAGAAAACGCACGCGTTGCCAGCCCGACCGGTGACGCCGGCGGCCCCGGCACACTACACTACCGGTATGAACGAACAGTCCGCACAAGACAAGGGTGCCTCACATTACTTCGGCGTGGTGGGGCCCTACGGAACACTGGTACCACGCATCGCCGAGGGCGTCTTTATCGCTCCCGGCGCGGTGGTGCTCGGCGACGTGGAGCTCGGCGCAGAAGTGGGAATCTGGTACAACAGCGTCCTCCGGGGAGATGTCAATACGATTACCATCGGCCCCCGAAGCAACGTCCAAGACGGGTGCGTACTGCACACCGGCTACGGAGAAGAGCACGCCCTACGCATCGGTCGGGACGTGACGATCGGCCACAACGCCTGCGTCCACGGATGCACCGTGGAGGACGAATGCCTCATCGGAATCGGCGCCAACGTGCTCAACGGAGCCCTGATCCGGAGCCACTCCTACGTGGCCGCCGGGGCGCTGGTTCCCCCGGGCATGGAGGTACCCTCAGGTGTGCTGGTGGCGGGAGTTCCGGCAAAGATCATTCGCGACCTGAAGCAGAGTGAGCTCGACGATCTCATTCCCTCGGCGGAGCGCTACCGGAAGTACGCGCTGGAGCACCAAAAGGCGCTTCGGGCAGCGCGGTAATATCGGTGATCTCCTGCCGGGTTGCCGTAATCCGGTACCAGTCGGTCTCGGTGCCGTCGATATCCACCTGGGCGTACAGCGTGTACTCCCGGGAAACACTGGCTAATTCCAGTTCACCCGCGTCGGTGCGCCGTGGCCAGTACTTCCAGGCGCGGTCCATGCGCTGCAGCCAGTCGGACACGTCTACCCGAAGAACCTCCACCACCGCATCCACTCGACGGTGACGGCTCATCCGCCGCAGACGAAAGGTGAAGCGCTTCTGCAACTGGACACAACTCCAGCCGCCGGGAGCGTCGGGGAACCGAAGCACCGCAACCCGCCGCGCCACCACCCGCCGCCGCGGGGAGCGAACACCATCGTCCGGCTCTGAAAGGAGCGTCACCCGGTCCTGTACCAAGCCCGGCACACGACGCACCAGCACGGCGCGCGTTCCCTCTTTGACTCGGTCCTTGACGATATACGCGCCGATCAGGGCCAGCGCCCACGGGAGGCTTCCCCCCGACCAGCGCGCCTCGGCGAAGACGGTGGCCACCACCGCCACGGTCATCGCCAGCCCCGCCGCCACCGCGGCGATCGCCTGAAAGACGCGCTGGTTGCGATTGCTCTCCCGCCCCGGGAGATACAGGATCGACTGCACCCACTTCTTGAGCTCCGCGTCGCGGGCCACCTGCTCGGGATCGGCATGCAGCGTCACCACCCCCCAGCGCTCCGCCGTCTCTTCGAGTTCGCGGAGCCACTCCCGGAGGAGTTCCCGATCCCGCGCCGTCACCCCGCCGACAGGTGCGGCCGTAGAGGCGCCCGCCTCAGCGACCCCGCCGACAGTTGTCACCCCCGCTGCGGCGCCCTCCCCGGAGGACGCGCGCTTACTTTCCTCCGAGAGGATCGTCCGCGCCACCCGCCGCGCCGTCGTTCCCCACAGATATTCCCGCGCGGGCTGGGCACACTCCTCGAAGCGCGCCAACACCCGCTCACAGCGATTCAGCACGGTGCGCCCGCGAGTTACCACCTGGTCCAGACCGCCGCCGGCGGACACCGCGTCCCGCAGTTCCTCCTTAAACGCGGAGTGAAACAGATTGCATACCATGCGGATCTCATAGCTGGGATCACGCTCACCGGCGCGCTCCAGGCGCCACAGCGGGTTGTCGGAGTCATCCGAGGTGAGAATATCGAGCCCCTCCCGGCGCACCTGGTAGCGTGCGTGAGAAATCACCCCAGACAGAAAGCGCTCCCGTGGCAGGGAGCGCTGATTGATCTGCAACTGAACCGGCGAATACGCAAAGAGATCGAGCCGCCGCCGCTTCCCCCCGGCAAGAGGAAAGCGCGCTTTGACTTCGATCATGTGTGGTCCGTGAAGACGAAGACTCACCCGCTACTGAACCTCCACCGCGGTGAGCTCATCGCCCTGGGCGATCGCATCCACGACGTCGGCTCCGGCAGTTACCTTCCCGAAGACGGTATGGCGCCCGTCGAGGTGCAGCTGCGGCGCGTGGGTGATAAAAAACTGACTGCCGTTGGTGTTGGGTCCCGCGTTGGCCATGGATAGCACCTTGCTCTCATGTTTCAGCGGATTGTCTTTCACCTCATCGGAAAAACGATATCCCGGTCCCCCGCGGCCGGTACCGGTGGGATCGCCCCCCTGCACCATGAAGTTCGGAATGACCCGATGGAACACCGTGCCGTCATAGAATCCCTGCTGCGCCAGAAACACGAAGTTGTTCACCGTCTGCGGCGCGTGCTGTGGATACAGTTCCAGGACGATCTCGCCCCTGCTGGTGGACATCTTTACGGTATGTGTGGAATCGGTATCGATCGTCATCTCGGGAGCCTGCTCCCATTGTTGAGTACTCATTCAATAACCGTAGCAGGTCCGCTCGGAGGGTACAAGTCGAACCGAGGTCTCTGGGGTGCGCCACCGCTCCTCGGGGCCGGCCCCGCCCGCCTCAGGGCGTTCGACCGTGCTCTTGTAGCAGCTGCATTTGCTCCTCCAGATTGCTCGGGAAAAACGTCCACGGGGAGCTTCCAGTACCGGTAATGTCCAGAGAATGATCGTCCACAAAGAGAAAGCGCCCTTCCTCCGCGAGACGGCGGGCTCGGGACGCGTCCCAGACTCCATCGCCGTAGACCAGTACCACCGAGTGCTCCGCCCGCGGCCCACCTTCCAACGCCTCGGGTGCAGGCCACCAGCGATCCTCATGTACCACCACCAGATCGAAGGCGTCTGGAGCCGAGTAGTCCGCGGGAGCGGCGGTGCCGGGATTTCCGATAAGTGTACCGGAAAATCTGCGGCCTCGGGCATAGGAGGATATATCCGCCACATACCTCCGCGCCTCGCGCCAGGAAAGACGATCATTGGGGACGGGAACTTCATCAAAAAAGACGCCCCGTACTGATGGATAGAGACGACGCCACCGCCGGAGATCGGCGTGTACCTCGCGGAGGGAGCGCCGGCCGTAGCCAAGCGCGACATACGCAACCGGTTCCGCGCCGGCCCCGGAGAGCTCGGTAATCACCGACCGGTAGTTGGAATCCGCCACCAGACCGGGCCCATTGCCGGGGTTTACCACCACGAGCACCGGAACTGAAGAAACGCGGCGAGTTGCCACTGCTACCGCATCCCACGCGTGGAGACCGTCACCTCCCGGATACACGTACAGGGGAATTATGACGCCCGGAGTGGAAAAACGCTCGGTCACGGGGAGAGAAGTACAGCCCGCGAGAACCGCGGATAGCAATAGGACCATCGGTACACGCCCTGGTCGCGTACCGCCGGCCAGTCGATCTGATTGCACAACACCTGCCACGACGACACCTTACACGGACCGTCCCGGCCGGTGCACAAAGAGCGAGTCCCAGTTCCGGCGGCGGATCTGTTCCACGTCCTCGGCACGTCCACCGAAATACGCCGGGGCGTAGGTGCAGTGGCCGGAACTGTCGTAGCGCACGGGGGCGCCGTCGCGGGTGAAGAGATCGCCGGCGGCGGCGATGAGCAGGGCGTGACCACCGGCCATATCCCAACTCCAGGGAGCGGTGAGTGTGGTAGCAACACGCATCTCCCCCACGGCAGTGAGCGCCAATCGGTAGGCGATACCCGGTACCGGTACCGGTTCCCAGGGAGCACACAGCTCCTCGTTGGCGATGCGGAGCTCACTGGTGCGAAACGCGCCGCTGGATACCGCTACCCGGCCGGGTGCATCCGAATCTTCGGTACCTACGGGCACCGCGGAACCCGTCAGTTCGTCCTCCACCCCCGGACCCCGCCACAGGCCGACTCCCTCGCCGCCGCAGATGAGATCTCCGCGATCGTCGGGGGCGGCATAGGCGTGCACGACCCCCAGCACCGGACGATCACCGACGACCAGCGCGATCGAGACCGAGGGGCCGCGCGCACCCTTGAGGAACTCGCTGGTTCCGTCGTTGGGGTCGACGATCCACCGCCGATGGGATGCGAAGTCTCCAGCGGAGTGCTCAAGGACGGGCCCCATCTCGCCGTCGGGTTGTACCGCGCCGGTTTCCTCGCCGAGAAACGCGTCGGCCGGACGCGCCTCCAACAGTCGGCGGCGGATAAACTCTTCCGTGGGACGGTCGATCTCCGCGTGTCCTGCGTGGCCGCGGGGCCCACCGGGACGATTGAACTCTTGCCGTAGCAGGGAGCCGGCCTTGCGGGCGATAGAAACTGCCAGATCAATATCGGAACTGCCGGTCGTCATGCGAAGGAGGATAGCGTATGTGTCGCGACACGTCAGCGGCTGCCCGCGTCAAGTCACGTCACGGCTTACTTCAGGACGGTGATCGACGCTGGTATCGAACTCCAGTAAATTAAAGAGGTGAAATTCGGCAGAATCCGCGACGATGCGGGGGAGCTCTCGGCTCCCTTGCTACCGCCGGAACACCCCAGTACAACCCATCTCCTGAACGACACCGACCGGCATGGTATGGACCACCAGCAGATTCACCGGGCCCTGGAGCTGTTTCCCCCGGAAGACCCGGTGGTACGCATCGGACTATCCACCTGGGGAGACAAGAGCTATCGCGGAGTGCTATATCCCGCCGACGCGGAACCAGGCGACTTCCTGGAGCACTACGGCCGCATCTTCTCGGCGGTGGAGCTCTCCGCAACCTTCTATGGAATGCCCGAGAGGGCGCGGTTGGCGGCGTGGCGTGATACGGTACCTGAGACGTTCCGTTTCGTACCGAAGGTGAGCCAGAGTCTCACCCACCGCAGGGGGTTGGCCGATGCGCAACAAGGACTCCGGGAATTTCTCGATCACACCGCGATCCTCGGGGAGCAGCGGGGCCCGTTGTTGCTGCAGATGCCGCCCCGATTTGCTCCGACTCCGGTGTCGTACGACCGGCTCGCGGCGGCACTGTCGATACTGGGCAGGCGGGCGGCCGTGGAACTGAGGCACCCGGCGTGGTTTACCGACCGGGTCGGAGACTCACCCGAAGAGCGACCTGACGAGCGGGGAGCTCCGCCGGCGGTAGAACTTCTGAGGGAGTACGGCGCCGCCCTGGTAGTGACCGATACGCTCGGCGCCCGGCGGGTGGTGCACACGATACTCACCGCACCGGTACTGGTGCTCAGATTTGTGGCAGCTGGAGACGCCGCACTGGACGGTGCGCGGATCGATCAGTGGACCCGACAGATTCTCGACTGGTTGGACCGCGGCCTTCGAGAGGTGTATTTGTTCGTCCATTTGGATGATGCGCGCGGCGCGCTGCGTCTCGCCGAACGCTTTTCCGCCGGCCTCGCGTCGGCGCGGGCCATCGTCCGCTCCCCGCGGTCACCAGACCCGGCGGAACTGTACGCCCCCGGGTCCGAGGCCGGCATGGACAGCAATGGCGGAGAACGCTCCGGAAGCCGTGGGGAACGCGGCACCGGAAGCCGCCCCGGGCGCAGCGATCGTCCCGGAGACGGCAGCAGTAGCGGCGACTCCCACGGGCAGCTCTCGCTGTTCTGAGGTGTGGTACGCGATATACCGCGTGACAGGCACCTACCGCGGGAACTTCGATTCTTGACCGGCACGATTCGCCGGATTAAGATGGCGCCGCACCGTGTCGTGGAGTACGTCTCCCGACAGTCCACGCCGGAGTGGTGGAATTGGTAGACACAGGAGACTTAAAATCTCCCGGACCGTAAGGTCTGTGCCGGTTCAAGTCCGGTCTCCGGTATATAAAGTGTTTCTTTGCAATGACTTGCTGTTATGTGCCATTTTCGGTCATACCGAATTTGGCCAAAATGTAGCACTCGTGTAGCAGGATTCCTCGATGTGTACTACACTCGAACAAGGAGCTGCTACATTATGAAGAAGCCCTACTACCTCTACACTCGCCCTCGCAAGGATGGAAAGAAGGTCTTCTACGTCAAGTTCCGGAGCCCTGACGGTGAATATCTGTCGGGAAAATCCACCGGAGAGACCGATCAATCCGCCGCTGAAGCGTGGGCGATCGAACAGATCGCTGGTGGCAAGGTACGCGTACGAGCGGACATTCGCTTTGAAGCGTACGCCAAGGATTTCTTCCTCTGGGATGGCCCTTATGTGAAGCACCTCCGCAACCGTGGAAGGAAGATCGGGCAGAGCCACGCCTCCAGAATGAACGCGATTATCAAGAACCACCTCAACGACTTCTTCGGGAAAAGGAAGCTCTCGACCATCACGAGCAGAGACATCGAGCGATGGCAGGACATGATGCTGGAGACGCCCAGAAGCGATGAGGAGAACGCCAGGCCGCTTTCCCCTACGTCGATCAACCATGCGCTGATCTGCCTGCGGGCGATATTGAAGCAGGCGGTGAAGGACGGCTACATCAACAGCAACCCATGTCAGGGTGTGGAGAAGCTTGCCACCAAACCAGAAGTACGGGGAGCGTTGACCGATGAGGAAGGTACCAAGCTCTTTACAGACCCCTCCGCCTGGAAGGACCAGCGCCACTACTGGATCTGCCGGCTCTCTTACGAGCTGGGGATGCGGTTTGGGGAGGTGGTCGCCCTGAAGAGGAAGTACGTCGAGGACGGGTGGATCAACGTGGTCCATTCCTGGGGTGTCAAAGAAGGTCTCAAGGACCCGAAGACCAGAAAGTCCAAGAGGAGGCTCAAGGTTTCAAAGCAGCTCACCTCGGAACTCAAGACGTTTATGAAGGAATCGCCTTTCAAAGATCCGGAGGACTTTGTCTTCTACACGCCTATCAGGGAGCTACCGTACTTTGACAACTCCAGCGTCAATCGTGCGCTCTACGCCAGGTTGAAAGCGATCGGTATTCCCGAGAAAGAACGCGTCAGGAGGAACATCGTCTTCCACAGTCTGCGCCATTCATTCAATACAAGACTACGGAACCAGGGTATTCCCGATTTCCTGATACAGGCGTACATGGGGCACAGCTCTCCGGTTATGACGGACAACTATACCGACGTGATGATGGCGAGCTTTGACGACGTGGTGAAGATCCAGGACAAGACCTTCAAGAAGGATGCGAAGGCAGGGTGAGGTTCCGTGACCGCAGAAGCGACCTGAGAAGAGCTTCGTGTGAGTAGCTGTGAGTACTTTGTGAGTACACCGCCTGCTGGAAGTTGTTTGAAATGAGTAACTCCCTAAGGGGAAGGGATATGGAGTTCATAGAGTTACCTAACGTATGTTACAATCACTGATCTTGGAGGGACGGTAGCGCAGATGGCAATTCCTAAGTACGACGAGCTGTTCAATCCTGTCCTCAGAGCGCTCCATGACCTGGGTGGGTCAGCCACGAATCAGGAGCTCGAGGACAAGGTTATCGAGATTCTCCAGCTACCCGAGGACGAGGCGTACGAGCGCAGAGAGGGGAAGTCCCAGACTCGTTTGAACTACCGGACTGCTTGGGCGAAGTCGTACCTGAAGAAGCATGGTCTGGTGGACAACACCGAGCGGGGTGTTTGGGCACTCACCGCAGCAGGACAGAAAACTTCCGAGGTCGACCCGAGCGACGTCAAGGCAACCGTCCGTGAGGAGTTTGCCAACAAGAGGCGAAATGGAGAATCGCAGACCCACGATCCGGATGAAGACGTAACTTCGGAAAGCGAGGAGTCCTGGAAAGACCGCCTTCTGTCCATCCTGGTTGAGATGAGCCCCGAAGCCTTTGAACGACTGTCCCAGCGCCTGCTTCGAGAGTCGGGTTTCAATCAGGTGGAAGTCACTGGGCGAAGTGGAGACGGTGGAATCGACGGGCATGGCATCGTGAAGCTGCAGGGCCTGTTGTCCTTTCACGTCTACTTCCAGTGCAAGCGCTATCGCAATACCGTGGGATCTTCAGTTGTCCGCGATTTTCGAGGAGCCATGATGGGCCGAGCGGACAAGGGGCTCATCATTACTACTGGCACGTTCACGCGCGACGCCATCGCGGAAGCAACCAGAGACGGGGCTACGCCAATTGACCTGATTGATGGTCCAGAGCTGATGGATCGGCTCAAGGATCTCGGCCTGGGCATCGTCGTTTCCAAGAGAATCGTCGAAGACGTTGAGATCAATCCGGAGTGGTTCCAGGCAATATGAGGGACGAAATGAAAGGGCAATCAAACAAACAGGGTGAACGGTTATGGCACTGAAAAAGTCTCAACTCTACAGCTCGATTTGGCAGAGCTGCGATGAACTACGCGGGGGCATGGATGCGTCGCAGTACAAGGACTACGTCCTCTTTATGTTATTCATCAAGTATGTTTCCGATAAGTACGCCAACTCAGATGATTTTGCCCCACCCGTAACGATCCCCGGTGGGACGAGTTTCGCCGACATGGTAAAGCTCAAGGGCAAGAGCGACATCGGCGACAGGATTAACAAGCAGGTGATCGCGCCCTTGGTCGACGCAAACTCCCGCCTTGCACGTAGCGACTTCCCCGACTTCAACGATCCTAACAAGCTCGGTGAAGGACAGGCGATGGTAGAGCGACTGACCAACCTGATCAGCATTTTCCAGAAGCCCGAGCTCAACTTCTCAAAGAATCGCGCAGACCACGACGATATCCTTGGTGATGCCTACGAGTACCTTATGCGGCACTTCGCGACTGAAAGCGGGAAGAGCAAAGGTCAATTCTACACCCCGTCCGAGGTAAGTCGCGTAATAGCGCAGGTCATTGGGATCTCGCCCAAAACGGCTGTTGCGTCCACCACCGCCTACGATCCAACATGCGGATCCGGGTCACTCCTGTTGAAGGTTGCGTCGGAAGCTGGCAAACACATCACGCTTGAAGGGCAGGAGAAGGATGTAACCACTGCGGGTCTCGCTCGCATGAACATGATCCTACACGATTTTCCTACCGCGAACATCGTCAACGGCAATACTCTTGCATCGCCCAAGTTCAAGGATGGCGAACAGCTACGCACCTACGACTTCGTGGTAGCCAATCCGCCATTTTCCGACAAGACCTGGTCCACAGGTCTCACTCCGAGTAATGACACGTATCAAAGATTCGTCTGGGGCTCGCCGCCTTCAAAGCAAGGCGACTATGCGTACCTCCTGCACATCGTCCGGTCTATGAAGAGCAATGGAAAAGGCGCCTGCATTCTACCGCACGGCGTTCTGTTCCGAGGCAATGCCGAAGCCGTCATCCGTGAGAAACTCGTACGCTCCGGCTATCTCAAGGGTATCATCGGGCTGCCGGCCAACCTGTTCTATGGAACCGGCATTCCGGCCTGCATCCTCGTGCTCGACAAGGAGAATGCCCCTGCCCGCAAGGGTATCTTCATGATCGACGCGTCCAAAGGCTTTATGAAGGATGGCGCGAAGAACCGCCTCCGCGAGCAGGACATTCACCGGATCGTCGATACCTTCGACAAGCTGATGGAGACGCCCCGCTACGCCCGCATGGTGCCCTTTGAGGAGTTCGCCGATCCGAAGAACGATTACAACCTGAACCTGCCACGTTACATCGACAGTACAGAACCCGAAGACATTCAGGACATTCACGCTCACCTGAATGGCGGCATTCCTAATCGCGATATCGATGGAGATGAAAAGTCGACGCCACCAAGCGAAGGACTCCGGTATTACTGGACGGTCATGCCGTCACTCAGGAAAGCCCTGTTCAAGAACAATGGGCACAAAGGCTATTCCGAGTTGCGCGTCGAGACCCAGAAAACCAATTCCACAATCAGCCGCCATGAAGAGTTCGCCGCTTTTAAATCTACCGTGACCGACATCTTCGACAAGTGGCGATCCGCAAACGTGAAGCGACTCAAGGGCTTCGACCAGGAAGGCCTGCCCAAGGAACTGATCGCGACCATAGCGGAAGACCTGCTCGCCGCATTCAAGGCCGCGCCGCTGCTGGATTCCTATGACATGTACCAGCACCTGATGGACTACTGGGCAGCGACGATGCAGGACGATTGCTACCTCATCGCCGCCGATGGCTGGGTGGCGGAACCCCACCGCGTGCTGGAGGAGGTTACGAACGGCAAGAAGAAAGGTGAGATGAAGGACAAGGGCTGGGCCTGTGATCTGATTCCCAAGCCCTACATCGTCGCCCGGTATTTCGCTAAAGAACAGGCCGAGCGGGACGCCCTCCAGGCCGAACTCGACGCTGTCTCCGCCAACCTCACCGAACTGGCAGAGGAGCATGGCGGCGACGAGGGCGCACTGAAGGACGTATCCACCAAGGGCGACGCCCAGGAGGCGTACACCCAGGCGCTTGTCGCCGTGTGGAACGAGGACGACAAGGCCGCGTGCGACAAGTACAGCTCCTTGATCGACGAGGCTGAGGAACACGCGGCCGAGCTTCGCAAACTCGCTGACCATCACCACATTTCGGTCTTGAAAAACAGCAAGGGCAACCTGACACTCAAGGCCATCAAGGACCGCCTGGCATCGACGGGCGACAAGATCGAGCAGAAGACGCTCAACAAGTACCTCGACGCTGACAAGCAGCAGAAGGCCAAGACGAAGGAGGCCGCCGAACTGCTGGCTGAAGTCGAGACGCGGTATCGCGAGCGACTGAACAACGACCCGCGGCCCGACGAACTTGCGGATCTGCAAGTCACCGTTCGCTACCTGGAACTGCTCGACCAGCAGAGCGCCCTCAAAAGCAAGGTCAAACAGGCGGACGCTGCTCTCGACAAGCTCGCCTATGCCAAGTACCCCACGCTCAGCATCAAGGAGATCAAGACGCTGGTGGTTGACGAAAAGTGGCTGCCCGCCCTGGCAGCCGCCGTACAGGGCGAACTAGACCGCGTCTCGCAGAAGCTCAGCGGCCGCGTCCGGCAACTGGCGGAGCGTTACGAGACGCCGCTGCCACAGCTTACCAGCCGCGTGGCCGACCTGTCCGCTCGTGTCGACGAACACCTGGCGAGAATGGGGGCGGTATGGGACTGAAGCCGGGATACAAGCCGACTGAGGTGGGCGTACTCCCAGAGGATTGGAACCTGATTCCTTTCGATGAGTTGGGGAAAGTAATTGATGGGGATCGCGGAGTAAATTACCCCAGCGGTAAAGATTTTCGTGCTGATGGATATTGTCTGTTTCTTAACGCCGGAAATGTAACTCAAGACGGATTTAGATTCATCGAATGCTCCTTTATCAGTCGCGCAAAGGACGAAGTTCTCAGTAAGGGAAAACTCCGGCGTGAAGATATTGTCTTAACTACACGAGGAACAGTAGGGAATTTTGCGTATTTTGACTCGGAAATCCCATTCAATCATATGCGAATCAACTCGGGGATGGTGATTCTCAGGAACGAGTCACAGTCAATCCTTAACACGTTTCTATACAACTACCTGCAATCACATATGATTCAATTGCAGGTAGAACGTCTTTCCTTTGGAAGTGCTCAGCCTCAGCTAACCGTCAAGGGCATCAGTAAACTGTTGGTGGTTGTACCACCGACTACCGATGAACAAAAAAAGGTTGCCAATGCACTCAGCGACGTGGATGCGTTGCTGGAGGGGCTGGATCGGCTGATCGCCAAGAAACGCGACCTCAAGCAGGCCGCCATGCAGGAACTCCTCACCGGCGATACCCGGCTGCCAGGGTTTGCGGGGGAGTGGGAGACGAAGCGGTTGGGAGACTTAGCTTCAATCGTGATGGGACAGTCACCCAGCTCGTCGAACTACAATTCGAGAGGCGACGGGCTCCCGTTGATCCAAGGCAACGCTGATATCGAGGATCGCAGGACTATCAAACGTATCTTCACCACACAGATCACGAAACGAGCCCAGGCGGGCGATGTCCTGATGTCCGTCCGCGCTCCAGTCGGTGAGATATCCCAAGCAGCATATGACGTTTGTCTTGGACGCGGTGTATGTGCATTGCGTTTTCCGAATGACTTCCTCTATCAGTATCTGATCTTTCTTGAGACTGCTTGGGCCAAACATTCGAAGGGGTCGACTTTCGAATCCATTAATTCGACGGACCTGAAAGCAGTCGAGATCCAAATACCCTCCGATGCCGAAGAGCAAGAAGCCATCGCCTCCGTCCTCTCCGACATGGACGCCGAAATCGAAGCCCTCGAGCAGCGTCGAGCCAAGACCGCCAACCTCAAACAGGCGATGATGCAGGAGTTGCTGACTGGAAAGACGCGGTTGGTCGAGCTTCAGGCGTCGGACGAGCAGACCGATGCTGCATCGGGCAACGCCAAGGGACACAACTGGGCGATCAACGAGGCGGTCGTGATCGCCACGCTGGTCAAGCACTTCGGAGGGGAGAACTACCCCCTCGGCCGTAAGCGGTACACGAAGCTTTCCTACCTGCTGCACCGCCACGTGGAACGGCAGGCCGAGGGATACCTCAAGAAGGCGGCAGGGCCGTACAACCCGCAGACCAAGTACGGCGGCCCGGAAAAGATCGCCAAGCAGAACGGTTACATCACGCAGCATAAAGGCCCGAAGGGACACAGCGGGTTCATCGCTGCCGACAACATCGCCCAGGCCGAAGGCTACTTCGAGAAGTGGTACGGTCCGGAAGTCATCCAGTGGCTGGAGCAGTTCCGCTACAAGAAAAACGACGACATGGAGGTGCTGGCCACCGTGGACATGGCGGCGTTGGAACTGCGGGCATCCGGAAAGACCGTGAATGTCGCTGCCGTGAAGTACGTGATCACCAGCCATCCGGAATGGGAGGCGAAGTTGGATCGCGCCGCGTTCTCCGACGCGAACATCGCCGAAGCCATCAAACAGAGCGACGCCCTGCTGGGGTCTGAAATTGCCGGAGGTTCCCATGCCTGATCAAAGCATCGAGTTGAAAGCGGTTGACGAGCTACGCGTCGATGCCTCGGGTAACAGCCTGCGCTTTTTTATCCCTGACTACCAGCGTGGTTTTCGGTGGTCACCGTTGCAGGTGAAGCAACTGCTTGACGACATTCGCGAATTTACCCAGCGTCGCAACCCTCAGCCTGAAGAGTTCTACTGCCTGCAGCCACTCGTTATAAAGGCGCGACCAGATGTGGCAGATTACGAGGTCGTGGATGGGCAGCAACGGCTGACGACGCTGCTTCTCATCATGCGCCACATGAATGAACGCTTGACCGAACCATACCGAAAAACGCTCTTTAGGCTGGATTACAAGACTCGCCAGAGCCTCGCCGCCTTCCTGGAGAGCCCAAGTGAGGAGGCGGCCAATGACAACGTTGACTTCTACCACCTCTTCCACGCCATCGAAACCATCAAGGCATGGTTCGCTGAACGAGAAAGCGAAGTGGGCGACATTGAATCGGCACTCCTCAACAAGACGAAGGTGATCTGGTTCCAATTGGCTGAGTCGGATAATCCAGTGGAGGCCTTCACTCGCCTGAATGTCGGCAAGATACCGCTGACAAATGACGAACTGATTCGGGCACTTTTCCTGCGCCGTTCGGGACCGGATGAAAAGGACGCCACAAATCTGCAACTGCGGATCGCCTACGAGTGGGACCAGTTGGAGAAGGCACTCCAGTCCGACGCATTCTGGTATTTCCTGAGCAATCAGCCGGGAAAGAGCGAGAATCGTATCGGCTTGCTCTTCGACCTTGTGGCCCGGACGGACGGCGTGCTGCCCGGGGCGGAGAGCGACGCCTACGGCATCTTCTACACCTTCAATCAGCATCTGAACACAGACGGCGCGACCCCGGAAGATGAATGGCAGAAGATAAAGCAGCTGTATCTGCTCTTGGAAGAATGGTTCGAGGATCGGGTGCTCTATCACATGGTCGGCTTCCTGGTGAGCCAGGGAATGCCGATCATAGAGATCCAGTCCCTCTCGGCGGACTGCACCAAGAGCGCCTTCGTGCAGCATCTGCGCAAGGAGATCTTCCGGCGAGCCATCGGCGAAGAAATGCCTGACCCGACAGATCGCGCCGCCGTTCGCGAATGCGTCGCCAACCGCCTGGAGGAACTCACCTACCTCTCGTACCGGGACACGATCAGGGCCCTTCTGCTCCTCTTCAACCTGGCGACGCTGCTGCAGAACCGCCGTTCGAACCTGCGTTTTCAGTTCGACAGCTTCAAAAGCGAGCGCTGGGACATCGAGCACATCCGCTCCGTAACCGATGACCGGCCCGAGCGTCACCACGAACGCAGGCACTGGCTGGAAAACTCCTTGGGCTACTTGGAGTCGAAAGACGCCGAAGAAGAACTGCGGGAGGAAATCCGGGGGTTCCTGGAACTCTCGCAGGTCGAGGCCGCCAACCAGGTGTTTGACCCTCTCTACAAGCGTGTGCTTGAGTACTTCCACGAGACCAACGGCGGCGAGGCCGAACACGGCATATCGAACCTGACGCTACTCGACGAATCCACGAATCGAAGCTACAAGAACGCCGTGTTCGCCGTGAAACGACAGCGCCTGTTGGACCTGGACCAGTCCGGCATCTTCGTGCCTCTGTGTACCCGGAATGTGTTTCTGAAGTGCTACAACCCCCAGGTGGACAACGTGATATTCTGGGGAGAGGATGACCGCAACGGCTACCTCTCGGCCGTTACCGACGTGCTGGCGGACTTCTTCTGCGGAATCATGGAGGGAGCCCAATGAGCTTCGGCAGCCAGATCAACTACAAGCAGTTACTGGAACGGCACCAGCATATCCGGGTGCCCATGATCCAGCGCGACTACGCCCAAGGGCGTCCGGCGGAAATAGAGGTGCGCGAAGAATTTCTCAGAACCCTGAAGGATGCCTTGCACAAGCCAGCCGATGACGCGAGCCTGCCGCTCAATCTCGACTTCATCTATGGCAGCGTTGAGGGCGATGCGCAAACCCGCTTTCTGCCCCTTGACGGTCAGCAGCGCCTCACGACGCTCTTTCTCCTGCATTGGTATCTGGCATGGAAGGACGACGCTTGGGCGGCCTTTGAGCAACTCTTCCTGTCGAACGGCCATTCGCGCTTTGCCTACAGCGTGCGCCCAAGCAGCAACGAGTTCTTCGACCAACTGGTGATCTATCGCCCTGGTACCAGCCCCGAAGAGGTCTCGAGCCTGGCGGGCATGATTGCCGACCAGCCCTGGTATTTCCGCAGTTGGCGGCTTGATCCGACGATCCAGGCTGTCCTCCACATGCTGGACGCCATCCATGCCGAGTTCGGCGAATCAGAAGGCCTGTTTGAAAGACTGCTGGATGAGGACCAGCCTGCCGTCACCTTCCAGCTTCTAGACCTGGAGAATTTCGGTCTTTCCGACGACCTGTATATCAAAATGAACGCGCGCGGGAAACCCCTGACCGCTTTCGAGACATTCAAGGCGCGGTACGAGCAGGAATTGGCGAGCCAGCTGCAGGGAGAGACGTTCTCAATTGGCGATCAGACTTTCGACGGAGCCAACTATGTCGCCCGCCGCATGGACACCACCTGGGCTGACCTGTTCTGGAAGCATCGAAGCCGGGGCAAGGACCAATATGACGACGCATTCATGAATATGTTTCGGGCCGTTGCGCTGATCACCCGCAGCCCTGAATCGCCGCAGTACCTGCGAGACTTCGGCAAGCTGAGGACGGCCGACCATCCCCCATCATACACTGACTTCCACTCGTGCGGTTGGCTCGATGAGGAATTCACGCGCACCCTCATGTGCCTACTCGACTCTTGGTGCGCCAACGGAGGCGAGCTGAACCAACTGCTTCCCAATGCCCGGTATCTGTGTGAAGAGGCGCTCTTCAGGAAGATCGTAACCAACGGTGCGAACCTTTCCTACACCGATCTCGTTCAGTTCACGGCCTACGCGCAATTCATCGTTGAGCATCAGGGCAGCATCGGTGCCGGGACCTTTCAGGAATGGATGCGGGTCATTCAGAACCTTGCCGTGAACACCGGCTACAACCGTCCCGCCGACTTCCAGCGCAGTGTGCGTGGACTGGCGGCACTGCTTGGGCATTCCGACAACATACTCACACATTTCGCCCAGGCCGAAAAGCCCGCGACGGGGTTTAGCGAACCGCAGATTGCAGAAGAGAAGCTGAAGACACAACTCATACTGGCCCACGATGGCTGGCGGGCCCACATCGACCGCGCCGAAGAACACGAGTATTTTCGTGGGCAGATTGGCTTCCTGCTGGATTTCGCGGACATCGCCGAGAGGAGTACTGAGTCGAAGCTGCACGAATGGAATGCCTCGGAGCATATTGATCTGCAGGCAACCCTCGCCGAGAACACGAAATTGGCTGAAGCAATGTTCTCGGCAGACGGCCTCAACGATTCCGCCTCGCACCGTTGGCAGAGAGCTCTTCTCTGTTTGGGTGACTACCTTCTCCCGAGCGGCCGGAACCGTTCCTTTCTGGTGAATCCCGTGACCGAAGAGGCGAGCTGGAAGCGGCTGCTCAGCGGCTCCGGCGACCGTGCAGCTGCTGCGCGGAGAATTCTGAAGGGGCTCTTCGGTAAGCTGTCGCCGGAAATGGATATGGTTGAGCAGCTGGAAGGAATAATCGAGGCAGCTGACGACCTCGATCCTTGGCGTGATGCGATTGTTCGTTGTCCTGCGGCTCTCGATTACTGCAAGCGCAGCTCGATCCGAGTGGATGACTATGGCACCATCTACTTGCTCAAACGCTCACAGATGAACGGTGCTCATGCTGAGCTGTTCACGTTCTGTCTCTACCAGGAGCTTCGCTCAGAAGCTGCAAAGGGTGATATGGCTCCGCTCAACCTAATGGACTACTACGTGGCGACCGAGACGGCGATTGAGCCGGGTATCCGCATTGATTGGTCTGGCGATAGCGAGCCCTACTTTGAACTGGAGGGAAGCAAAGACGGGTTTGTCCTGTATCGCATTCTGTATAATCACAAGAAGCGACCCGCTCTTGCTGAGTTTCTCGCCGAGAAGGCCGGTTTCACGTTCACAGACACACGCATCGAGAGGAAGTGTTCACACGCAGATGTCAGAAACGTCATTGATGAATTACGGAATGCCCTAGCCGAGTTCGCAGTGTGGGAGGACCAAGATGCCTGAGCGAGCTCGACCCGAGCGCCTGACTCAGAACCGCGTGGTGGCCATGTTCACCGACCGGTCAAGGCCGGATTGGCTCGGCTATCGATACCTCGGCGACTGGCATCAGCGCGAGAACAACCGGCCAATCGAGTCGGAATTGCTGCGAGCAAACCTCAACGCACGTGGCTACTCCGGTGCCCACATCTCCGCAGCGCTCCAGAAGCTGGAAACCGCCGCCGATACGACGGGCGTCACGCTCTACCAGGCGAACATGCGTGTCTACAATCTGTTGCGCTACGGCGTGCAGGTGCAAATCGCCGTCGGGCAAACACATGAAACGGTGAACCTGGTCGACTGGGAGCACGCTGACCGGAACGACTTTGCCTTGGCCGAAGAGGTAACGCTCAAAGGCGGGCATGAACGTCGGCCCGATCTGGTCCTCTACCTGAACGGGATCGCTGTTGGCGTTATCGAATTGAAGCGAAGTTCCGTAGAGGTAGCCGACGGCGTTCGCCAGCTCATTACAAACCAAGAGGAGATATTCAACAAGCCATTCTTCTCCACCGTGCAACTTGTGTTTGCCGGCAGTGATTCCCAAGGCTTGCGATATGGAACCACCGGCACACCGGAGCAGTTCTTCGTTCAGTGGAAGGACGAAGAAAGGAGCGCTGCACTGGAACCGGGCACGCTACTCGACAAACCGCTGGCCCAAATGTGCGGCAAAGACCGGCTACTGGACCTCATCCGCAACTTCATCATCTATGATGCGGGCCAGAAGAAAGTCCCTCGACCTCATCAATACTTCGGTATCAAAGCAGCCCAAGAACGCATTGCGAGACGTGAGGGCGGGGTCATCTGGCACACACAAGGCAGCGGGAAGAGCATCCTGATGGTGCTTCTGGCCAAATGGCTGATGGAGTATGATCACGACGCCCGAATCCTCGTTATCACTGATCGCGACGAGCTGGACAAACAGATCGTGGGTGTCATGCGAAATGCTGGGGTGGTAGGAGAGGATTCGCCGTCGCCCCGAATAATGAGCAGGTCACAGTTCATTGAAAAGCTCAGGGCGACAACACCCAGGCTTTTGTGCGCTCTGATCCACAAGTTTGACCCCGCCGACCTAAAGGGTGAACCACCGCCTATCTCCGGACGATTCTACGTCTTTGTCGATGAGTGTCATCGCACCCAGGGGGGTGACATGAATAGGCAGATGAAGCGGTGGCTGGCTGACGCTATCTTCGTCGGTTTCACAGGGACGCCGCTGCTGCGAAAGGACAAGAAGACAACGCGCGAAATCTTCGGCACGTATATTCACACCTACAAATTTCACCAAGCGGTTCGGGATAATGTCGTGCTCGATCTTAAGTACGAGGCGCGAGATGTTCCACAGCGATTGACTACTCGTCAGACAATAGACGCATGGTTTGATCAGAAGACCCGCAACCTCAACAACTTCCAGAAGGCAGTCCTTCGCAAGCGCTGGGCGACGATGGAAGAACTCATGAGCGCCGCGGAACGCAAACAGCGAATAATTGCCAATATCATTGAGGACTTCAGCCTCAAACCCCGACTGAATAACGACCGAGGGACTGCGCTTCTCGTGGCTGCGTCAATCTACGACGCCTGTCACTACCTCCGACTCTTCCAAAACACCTCGTTTGGCTCCTACTGCGGAATCATCACCTCGTATGAGCCGAATCACAATGCCATCTCAAGAGAGCCCGCGAACAGCGACGAGCGATACAAGTTTGACACATACACACAGTATGTCTTGACCAATGGTCAGACCACGAAGCAATACGAAGATGAAATGAAGCGCCGCTTCATTGAGGAGCCATTTAACTGCAAGCTTCTGATCGTCGTGAGTAAGCTCCTAACGGGTTTCGACGCACCGTCCTGTACGTACATCTACCTGGACAATGAGCTACACGATCACAACCTCTTCCAGGCAATCTGTCGGACGAATCGATTGGATGGCGACGACAAGGAGTACGGTCATATAGTCGACTTCAAGGAGCTTTTCAGCGATGTGCAAGAGGCAATTGCTGTCTACAGTTCTGACGAGCTCGATCTTGAGGATGGTGGCGATACGAATAATGTGCACTTGAAGGACTGGCTTTCGGAAGGCCGCGCGCATCTGGAGTCTACTCGCGAGGCACTCAAGTACCTTTGCGAGCCTGTCCAGCAACCGCGAGAGTTGGAGCAATACCTATACTACTTCTGCGGGGACACCAGTGAACCGAACGCCCTCGGCGACACCGAAGTGTTGCGTGTATCGTTCTACAAGTCCGTGGCGAAGTTCGTCAGGGCGTTTGCCGCAATCTCTCAAGACCTATCGGAAGCAGGATACAGCTCTGCGGAGATCACTGATTTGCACAATGAGGTCGAGTTCTTCAGCGAGGTGCGCGCTGCAATCAAACGCCATTCTGGCGAAGAGTTGGATATCAAGCCGTACGAAGCTGACATGCGTCATCTCATCAACACCTACATTCAGGCGGATCCTGCAGACCACCTTGGTTCGGTCGACAACTACTCGTTGGTCCAGCTCATCGTCGACACAGGAATCCACGATGCCATCGCAAAGAAGCTCAACGAGAAGGGAAAGCTATCGAAGAACGCTGTTGCGGAAGGAATCATAAACAACGTTCGCAAGACGATAATCCGTGATCAGCTAACTGATCCTAAGTTCTATGAGGAAATATCGACACTCCTTGAAGACCTCATCGAACAGAAGCGCAATGGAACGATCACGTACGAGCAGTTCCTGGATGATGCTGAGGCGATTGTCTTGCGTATGTGGGGCCAGACACCGGAAGGCACCTACCCGTCGGTGCTGAACGCTCATCCGGAGGCGATCGTTCTTTACAATAATCTGGACTCATTGCCTACCGATAGTTTCGTTTGTGATCCTGAGCCTGAATACCGTGCCGACCTTGCTCTTCGAATCGACCGAGCGATGCAAGAGGAAGCTCCTGCAGAGTGGAAAGGCGATGAGACCCGGGAGAAGCAGGTACTAAACGCGCTGTTTCCACTACTCGAACGCGATCGTAAGGCCACGCTGGCATTGTTTGAGATCATCAAGAATCAATCGGGGTACACGTGAGTGAAAAGATAGAGCTGGGCGACATCTCCATTGCTGTCAACCGAAAGGACATAAAGAACGTTCACCTGTCCGTGCACCCACCAACGGGCCGCGTTACGTTATCGGCACCGAGAGATACACGCCTGGAGGTTGCGCGCGCCTACGCGATTTCCAAACTCGCCTGGATTCATCAACAACAAGACCGCTTCCGTGGTCAGGCAAGAGAAACACCGCGTGACTTCGTCGAGCGCGAAAGCCACTACCTATGGGGAAGGCGCTATCTCATGACCGTGGTTGAGAAGGATGAGAAGCCCGGTGTAGAAATCGACCACAAGCGCATAACCCTCACCGTACGTCCAGGTAGTGACCAGACAAAACGGGCAGCTGTCGTACACGAGTGGCACAAGTCCTTACTTCACGATTTGGTTCCGACGCTGATCCGGAAATGGGAGCCAAGGCTCGACGTTCGAGTCTCCGCGCACTTCCTGCAGCGCATGAAGACCAAGTGGGGAAGCTGTAATGCCACCGCGGGACATATTCGCCTGAACACAGAGCTGATTAAGAAGCCCAAGGACCTCCTTGAATACGTCGTTGTTCACGAGATGATCCATCTCATTGAACCGACCCACAGCGAAAGGTTTTTGTCTCTGCTGACGGAACACTACCCGTCATGGCGAGAGGCGCGCTCTGAACTCAACGAGCTGCCTCTCGGAGCGGAAGCCTGGAACGAGTGACTGGGCCGCGGTAAGGGGCGACGCGGAGATCGATCGCACGGTTGCTTCGCGATAGAATGTGCGGTGTCGTTCAACGGTTGCTGGTTTGTTGCACAAAGGAGATAGTTTTGCGTGTCAATCTTTCGAATGCAGTCTCATTCTTCTTTCCCAATCCCACACTTCAGTCAGTCTATTTCGAGGCGATCGCGAACTCGATTGATGCCTCGGCGACGGAAATAGACATCTCTGTTTCGGTATCTGAGATCCACGATCCTGACGACTTTACGGTGACGATCGCTGACAACGGAGTAGGCTTCAAGGACGAAAGGTTTAACAAGTTTTGCACGCTGCTGGAAAAGGAAGAGGAGGAGCACAAGGGCGTAGGGCGACTGGTCTTTCTCAAGTACTTCAAGAAGGTTCATGTGGTCAGCAACTTCGACAGCTCGATTCGGGAATTCACTTTTGACAGAGAGTTCTCCGGGGAGAGCCAGGTCAGGGCCGGAGACGGGTCTCCCTCTGGGACCGTAATGACGTTGAGTGACTACACAGGCGAGCGGGTCAAGTCTTACGACTATGTGATTCCCGATAGGTTGCGGGCCTCAGTTCTCCAACACTTCCTCCCGCAGCTGTATCAGCTCCGGCTAAATGGACGAGAGTTAAGAATGACCTTCTCTTTGGAGACGACGAGTCCAAAGCCCGACCAAGGCTTTGTAAACGCCGAATCGACGCTGGATCTAGATGACCTGCCTGATTTGAACGAGCGGTCTTTTGAGATACCGACCGTGTCGATGTTTGAACAGTTCCGGTTGCTGTACTCGGTTCGCAAGGAGTATGAGTCGCCAAGCGTAATCACCGCGATCTCGGCAGACGGTCGAACACTCGAGATGGACATCCTGTCCAATGGATCGATACCAGAGGAATATGAGGCGGTCTTCGTGCTCACTTCGGACTACTTGACGGGGAGCACGAGTAGCTCTCGAGACAGCGTTTCGCTAGACTCCACAACACTTCGGGCCATCAAGACGGCGTTTCGACGGGAGGTCGGAGCTGTCATCAAAGAAATGATTCCGGAAATCGGCGCCAAGAACGACGAGGTTCACGAGCAGGTATCGAGACAGTTTCCTCATCTGGAAGGGTATTTCGAAACGGAGTCCGTCGGGTTAATCGACAAGATTGAACTGATTGACGGCGCACAGCGCCGCTTCTTCCTGGATCAGAAGGCGACGCTCGAAGCGGAGCACTTGGACGATGAACAGTATGAGAAGTCCTTGGAAGTCTCATCGCGGCTCCTTACAGAGTACGTGTTGTACAGGAACAAGATCATCCTCCGCCTCAAGGAGATGACCGAGGAAGACTCCGAAACAGATATTCACGAGATTCTCGCACCGCGGCGGCAACGCTTTCATCAGTCGGGCGTTATCCAAGACATCTTCAGGCACAACGCATGGATTCTCGACGACAAGTTCATGTCCTACTCTACCATTCTAAGTGAAAAGACCTTGGCTGAGCTCTATGACGATATCGAGATCGATGTCGCGACGCTCGAGTCCAGCGGGAGTCGAAACAAGAGACCGGACATTGCGATCATTTTCTCGGGTGATCCGGAGGGTGATGCGAGACTGGACGTCGTGATCGTCGAACTGAAAAGGCTAGGCACTGATCTCGCTGGTAAGGAAGAAGTTGTAAGCCAACTCCGTCAGAGGGCTCGCAGGCTCCTTCTACACTACCCAAGCAGAATCCAGAGAATCTGGTTCTATGGGGTAACCGGCTTCGACGACGAGTTCCGATTGTCGCTCCGCGAGGATGAGTTTGCTGAGCTCTACTCGACCGGTGATCTGTACTATAAGTCACAACAGATCTACCTTGACGTGGACGATAGGCAAGGCGTGCCGGCGGGGCTGTTCGTACTCTCGTACGATGCGCTTCTGTCCGACGCAGAGGCGCGGAACAGCTCATTCTTGAAGTTGCTTCGGGAAGGCCTCAAGCGCGAAGCCTCTCCTTCCACCGAGGAATAGTGCGACTTACGGGACGCCCGCTCCAGGCACTTCTCTCGGTAAAGAACCTTCGATTCTTGGCTCGCAAACAAAGAACAGGTGTAGAGCTGCCGCGATCGATCGGCACAACACCTCACAAACCGAGATTATGTGACTGGTGAGCTCAACCGGTCCCTGGAACGGCAAACGATGACGTTGAGGAGCCCCCCGGATGGCTGGCAAGGTTTGAAGAGTGCATTCAAAGTCGCTCTGTATCGTAGTGTGGCATGTACGCCTTAATGTTGACGACGTCGACTAACTTGGCGTTCGGGTGCCAGTGCGCGGCGGATGAAGCCGACTATCTGAGTTCCGTCTCGCGAGGCGTTCTTCTGATCCGCGAACCCTGCAATGAGCCCTCGGCGTTTGGTGTATGCTTCCACCCGATCCGGTATCCGAACCGATACAAGCAGGGTCCCGATCTCGCCGTTGCCAACGTGTCTCCCCGTGTCTTCGATGTTTGCTCCAGACTTCCCCTTCGGAACGGCGGAATTGATCTTACTGGCATTCATTCAGACTGATACGGCTCCGAAGATCATCCTGTCCGAATCTAGTCGCCTTGAACACGGCCAACGTTAAGACGAGCAATGGGCAGGATCGCGCGTAGGGAGAAATAATCCAGTCTAACGTAAATCGGATACTTGCTCGCTGATAGAAAGCAGGCTGAACGTGGTCCCTATCAAAGCCAAGAACGGTCCCAGGATCAGTACTCCGTCGATGATGACCACGGTGGAGCAAGCGTTAAGCGTCTGCCAGCCTGCAGCACCCCCTGACCATGCATCGATCGCTATTGCTCCCAGGATCTGAAGCCCAATCCTCTGTGTACACCGGCCCAAAACGGACACCGATTCCGGTGGAAAGCGGACAGTGATTC